>NZ_JAESJL010000003.1:0-632288 GCF_016756945.1 Pseudomonas sp. MWU318 | reverse complement strand
TTCCAGGCTTCGATGAACTGAAGCAAGTCGCTGTCGAAAACTGCTTAACTCATTGAATCTCAAGGAGTTTTCCGTTTCGACTGCGCCGGAAGTGGGGCGAATTATAGACTTCCAGAATCTGCCGTCAACCGCTTTTTTCACTTTTCTTTCAACAACTTACAGATCGGTTAAAAAACATACAAAATCCTCTATATAGAAGGAGGGAAACGATTCCTTCTATATAGAAGCGATACT
The DNA here is from genome assembly GCF_016756945.1 of Pseudomonas sp. MWU318. Classification (NCBI taxonomy): domain Bacteria; kingdom Pseudomonadati; phylum Pseudomonadota; class Gammaproteobacteria; order Pseudomonadales; family Pseudomonadaceae; genus Pseudomonas; species Pseudomonas sp. MWU318. The sequence goes on along the minus strand of NZ_JAESJL010000003.1, from coordinate 632,054 downwards.
CAAAGCACCCCATCAGCCTTGAGCGCATCCACCGCACCTGCGCCCAGACCCAGCACCCGCTGCAAAACCTCCAGCGTATGCTCGCCCAACAAAGGAGGTGCACGGCGGTACTCGACCGGCGTCTGCGATAACCGGATCGGACTCGCCACCTGCGGCACCATCCCCGCCAGTGCATGCGGCAGCTCTATCGCCAACCCCCGCGCCTTCACCTGCGGATCCTCAAACACCTGGGACAGATCGTTGATCGGCCCACACGGCACGCCCGCCTGCTCCAACTGCGCCACCCATTCGGCGGCGGTCTTGAATACCGTCGCCTGGCGGATCAGAGGAATCAACACCGCGCGGTTAGCCACCCGCAGCTTGTTAGTCGCGAATCGCGGATCGTCCGCCCACTGCGGCTGGCCCGCCACCTCAGCAAACTTGCGGAACTGGCCGTCATTGCCAACGGTAAGAATGAAATCACCGTCGGCCGTCGGGAAGTCCTGATAGGGCACGATGTTCGGGTGTGCATTACCCAGACGTTTCGGCGCATTGCCGGTAGTCAGGTAGTTCATTGCCTGGTTCGCCAGGCATGCGACCTGTACATCCAGCAAAGCCATATCGATGTGCTGCCCGCCACCGTCGTGATCACGATGAGCCAGCGCCGCCAAAATCGCCACGGTCGAATATAGCCCCGTAAGAATGTCCGTCAGCGCCACTCCCACCTTCACCGGCCCGGCGCCTTCATCACCTTCAGGGCGACCGGTCAGGCTCATCAGCCCGCCCAGCCCCTGGATCATGAAGTCATATCCGGCACGCTTGGCATACGGCCCGGTTTGACCAAAGCCGGTGATCGAGCAATAGATCAGATCCGGGTTGATCGCTTTGAGCGACTCATAGTCCAGTCCATAAGCGGCCAACCCACCGACCTTGAAGTTCTCGATCAGGATGTCCGACTTCGCCGCCAGCTCCCGTACCAGGTTCTGCCCTTCAGGCCGGGTGAAGTCGATCGTCACCGATTGCTTGTTGCGGTTGGCCGACAGGTAATAGGCCGCCTCGCTGGTGCTCTCACCATAGGCGTCTTTAAGGAAGGGTGGCCCCCAGGCGCGCGTGTCATCGCCATTGCCCGGGCGCTCGACCTTGATCACCTCGGCGCCAAGATCGGCGAGAATCTGCCCGGCCCAAGGCCCGGCCAGCACGCGTGATAAATCCAGTACCCGCAGATGCGACAGCGCGCCCATGGTCGCTCTCCTATTAATAGAACGCCTGCAGACCGGTTTGCGCACGACCGAGGATCAGCGCGTGAACGTCGTGAGTACCTTCATAAGTATTCACCACTTCCAGATTGACCAGGTGACGGGCCACGCCGAACTCGTCGGAAATACCGTTGCCGCCCAACATGTCACGAGCCATGCGAGCGATATCCAGTGACTTGCCACAGGAGTTGCGCTTCATGATCGAAGTGATTTCGACTGCCGCAGTGCCTTCATCCTTCATGCGGCCCAGACGCAGGCAGCCTTGCAGGGCCAGGGTGATCTCGGTCTGCATGTCGGCCAACTTCTTCTGAATAAGCTGGGTGGCAGCCAATGGACGCCCGAACTGCTGACGATCAAGGGTGTACTGGCGAGCGGTGTGCCAGCAGAACTCGGCAGCGCCCAAGGCTCCCCAGGAGATGCCGTAGCGTGCGGAGTTCAGGCAGGTGAACGGGCCTTTCAGACCGCGCACGTCCGGAAAGATGTTCTCTTCCGGGACAAACACGTTGTCCATGACGATTTCGCCGGTGATCGAGGCGCGCAGACCGACCTTGCCGTGAATCGCCGGAGCGCTCAGGCCCTTCCAGCCTTTCTCCAGCACGAAGCCACGGATGTCGCCGGCATCGTCCTTGGCCCAGACCACGAACACATCGGCGATCGGGCTGTTGGTGATCCACATCTTGGCGCCGGTCAGGCTGTAGCCGCCGTCGACTTTGCGCGCACGGGTGATCATCGCGCCCGGGTCGGAGCCGTGGTTTGGCTCGGTCAGACCGAAGCAGCCGATCCATTCACCGGAGGCCAGTTTCGGCAGATACTTCTGTTTCTGGGCTTCTGTACCGAATTCGTTGATCGGCACCATCACCAGCGACGACTGCACGCTCATCATCGAGCGATAGCCGGAGTCGACACGCTCGACTTCGCGAGCTATCAGCCCGTAGCTGACGTAGTTCAGGCCGCTACCCCCGTATTGCTCAGGGATGGTCGCGCCGAGCAGACCGACTTCGCCCATTTCGCGAAAGATCGCCGGGTCGGTTTTCTCATGGCGGAAAGCCTCAAGAACACGTGGCGCCAGACTCTGCTGAGCGAACTGGGCGGCGGTGTCGCGGATCATGCGCTCTTCTTCGGTGAGCTGCTGATCCAGCAGCAGGGGATCGATCCAGTTGAAGCTAGCTTTACCGCCCATGAGTGTGTCCTCGCAAATCGGTGAATTAACGTGGCATTGATCCTAGGCCCGGTTGGCCAGCGCGGCAAACGAGGATTTCGCATCCTGTTGTGCTAATTTCTCACTCCGAAACGTCGCTGACTGCCTTTTATGCGGCGCATTAGTGAGGTTGACGTACATGCGCAGGAAGATCCCCAGCACCACCGCCCTGATCAGCTTCGAAGCCGCCGCTCGCCACGAAAGCTTTACCAAGGCTGCCGAAGAACTTTCCCTCACCCAGGGCGCCATTTGCCGACAGATCGCCAGCCTTGAGGAGTTCCTCGGTGTGGAATTGTTCCGACGCTCGCGACGTGGAGTGAAGCTGACGGAAGCGGGCCTTTCCTACAGCCGTCGGGTGGCGACGCAACTGGACGCCGTGGAGCGCGACACGCTCTCGGTCATGGGCCAGCAGGGCGCCAACGTGATCGAACTGGCGGTGGTGCCCACCTTCGGCACGCAATGGCTGCTGCCACGGCTCAAGGACTTCCAGCTCAAGCACCCCGAGGTCACCGTCAACCTGACCAACCGCACTCGTCCGTTCCTGTTTGCCGACACCGATTTCGACGCAGCGATCTACTTCGGCGACGCCGATTGGTCGGGTACCGAATCCCACAGGCTGATGGGCGAAAATCCGATGCCGGTGTGCAGCCCCACACTACTCGGCAGCAGGACACATCTGACTCCTGACGAGATCGCCGAGCTACCTCTGTTGCAGCAAACCACTCGCCCCTACGCCTGGCGCCAATGGTTCAACTCACAGCACCTGAACATCCCACGCGACATGACAGGTCCGCGCTACGAGCTATTCTCCATGCTGGCTCAGGCGGCCATGCACGACATGGGTATCGCGCTCATTCCACCGTTCCTGATTCAACGTGAACTGGCCGAGAAACGCCTGGTGATCGCCAACCCGAATGCGCTCTCCAGCATCAAGGCGTATTACCTGATGATTCCGGAGCGAAAGGTCGAATCGGCATCACTCAAGGCTTTTCGCGATTGGCTGGTCAATCAGGCAAACAGCTACAGCCTAGAAGGATAAAGGCTTACAGCGATTGCTAACCCGGTAGTCAGGAAAATCAAAGCCCTACAGATATAAGTATTTGTCGCAAAATCACAGACTGTATCCGAAAGTCGTACAGACGTCCCACAAGCGCCTGAAGACGTGGCTTTGAGCCTCCATCCACGACTCATTACGGCCTATTCACGCCACCGATGAGAAATATTTTCAAATTCAGCCAGAATCCTTGCAAGGCACGGCCTGCAAGGGATTCAACTGGCCATCTGCGACATTCGGTCACGGGATGACTTGTAGTTAATTTTCCGTCACCCGTCATAATCCCTTGAAGGGCATAAAGTTCGCCTGCAAAATGCCGCGCCCCGCCCTGATTTGGCGGGATCGTGCTGATCGGCCGCCCCAGTCGCACCATCCGCAGTGCCTGGGTTTACTCAATAAGATCACGCAGGAGATTTGACGTGCACATTGGTGTTCCTCTCGAAACCCAGACCGGTGAAACACGGGTTGCTGCAACCCCGGAAACCATTAAAAAGCTGATCAGCCAAGGCCATAAGGTCACTGTGCAAACCGGCGCCGGCGTTAAAGCCAGTGTTGTCGACAGTGCCTATGAAGCGGCGGGCGCAACCATTGGCAGTGCCAACGACGCGTTCGGCGCCGAGCTGATTCTCAAAGTGGTCGCCCCCAGCGACGCCGAACTGGCGCTGATCAAGCGCGGCACGGTGCTGGTGGGCATGCTCAACCCCTTCAATAACGAAACCATCGCCAAAATGGCCGAGTGCGGGATCACCGCGTTCGCCCTCGAAGCGGCGCCGCGCACCTCTCGGGCGCAGAGTCTCGATGTGCTGTCGTCGCAGGCAAACATTGCCGGCTACAAGGCTGTGTTGCTGGCCGCGCACTACTATCCGCGCTTCATGCCGATGCTGATGACCGCTGCGGGCACCGTGAAAGCGGCGCGCGTGCTGATTCTGGGTGCCGGCGTGGCCGGGTTGCAGGCGATTGCCACGGCGAAACGTCTGGGTGCGGTGATCGAAGCGTCTGACGTGCGTCCGGCGGTGAAGGAACAGATCGAATCCCTCGGCGCCAAGTTCGTCGATGTGCCTTACGAGACTGACGAAGAGCGTGAATGCGCGGTCGGTGTCGGCGGTTACGCTCGCCCGATGCCGGCGAGCTGGATGCAACGTCAGGCCCAGGCTGTGCACGAACGCGCCAAGCAGGCCGACATCGTCATCACCACCGCACTGATCCCGGGCCGCAAGGCGCCGACACTGTTGAGCGCAGACACCGTGGCGCAGATGAAGCCGGGCTCGGTGGTCATCGACCTCGCGGCTGCGCAGGGCGGCAACTGCCCGCTGACCGTGGCCGATCAGGTCGTGGTCGAGAACGGCGTGACCATCGTCGGCCCGACCAACCTCGCCGGTGAAGTCGCCGCAGATGCTTCGGCGCTGTACGCCCGCAACCTGCTGGACTTCCTCAAGCTGGTGTTCACCAAAGAAGGCCAGTTCGACGTCAACCTCGAAGACGACATCGTCGCCGCGTGCCTGATGTGCCGCGACGGCCAAGTCATCCGCAAAAACGCCTAAGCAGGGATTCAGACGATGGAAGAGCTTATCTCCCCCGGTATCTACAACCTGATCATCTTCGTGCTGGCGATTTATGTCGGTTACCACGTGGTCTGGAACGTTACACCCGCGCTGCACACGCCGTTGATGGCGGTGACCAATGCCATTTCGGCAATCGTGATCGTCGGCGCCATGCTCGCTGCTGCGCTGACCGTCACGCCGCTGGGCAAGACCATGGGCACCCTCGCCGTGGCACTGGCTGCGGTCAACGTGTTTGGTGGCTTCCTGGTCACCCGCCGCATGCTTGAGATGTTCAAGAAGAAAGCCCCGAAAGCAAAAGAAGAGGCGCCGAAGTAATGAGCATGAATCTCGTCACGACGCTCTACCTGATCGCGTCGATCTGCTTTATCCAGGCCCTTAAAGGCCTGTCGCACCCGACCACGTCGCGGCGCGGCAACCTGTTCGGCATGCTCGGCATGGCGCTGGCCATCCTCACCACCATCGGCCTCATCTATAAGCTCGGTGCGGAACTGGCGACTGCCGGTATCGGTTACGTGATCGTCGGCCTGCTGATCGGCGGCACCGCCGGTTCGATCATGGCCAAGCGCGTCGAAATGACCAAGATGCCAGAGCTGGTCGCGTTCATGCACAGCATGATCGGTCTGGCGGCGGTGTTCATCGCCATTGCTGCGGTGGTTGAGCCGCAATCGCTGGGCATCGTCAAGCATCTGGGCGATTCGATCCCGGCGGGCAACCGTCTGGAGCTGTTCCTCGGCGCGGCGATTGGTGCAATCACCTTCTCCGGCTCGGTGATCGCGTTCGGCAAGCTGTCGGGCAAGTACAAGTTCCGCCTGTTCCAGGGTGCGCCGGTACAGTTCGCCGGTCAGCACAAGCTGAACGCGGTACTCGGTCTGGCGACACTGGTGCTGGGCGTGACCTTCATGCTCACCGGCAACCTCGCAGCGTTCGCGCTGATGCTGGCTCTGGCGTTCGTGATGGGCGTGCTGATCATCATCCCGATTGGCGGCGCCGACATGCCGGTGGTGGTGTCGATGCTCAACAGCTATTCGGGTTGGGCGGCAGCAGGTATCGGCTTCTCGCTGAACAACTCGATGCTGATCATTGCCGGCTCTCTGGTGGGTTCGAGCGGTGCGATCCTCTCGTACATCATGTGCAAGGCGATGAACCGTTCCTTCTTTAATGTACTGCTTGGCGGTTTCGGCAACACGGCCGACGCAGGACCTGCCGGTGCGAAAGAAGCCCGTCCGGTGAAATCCGGTTCGGCCGACGACGCAACCTTCCTGCTGACCAACGCCGACACCGTGATCATCGTCCCGGGTTACGGTCTGGCAGTGGCCCGCGCGCAGCACGCCTTGAAAGAGCTGACCGAGAAGCTGACCCACCGTGGCGTGACCGTGAAGTACGCGATTCACCCGGTGGCCGGTCGTATGCCGGGGCACATGAACGTCCTGCTCGCCGAGGCCGAAGTGCCTTACGACCAGGTGTTCGAGATGGAAGACATCAACTCCGAGTTCGGCCAGGCCGACGTGGTGCTGGTGCTCGGCGCCAACGACGTGGTCAACCCGGCCGCCAAGAACGATCCGAAATCGCCGATTGCCGGTATGCCGATTCTCGAAGCGTTCAAGGCCAAGACCATCATCGTCAACAAGCGCTCGATGGCCAGCGGTTATGCCGGTCTGGACAACGAACTGTTTTACCTGGACAAGACCATGATGGTGTTCGGCGACGCGAAGAAAGTCATCGAAGACATGGTCAAAGCGGTCGAGTAATCCTCCGCAGCTGCACCGGACGCCCCGACTTGTCGGGGCGTTTTTGTTTGCGCAAACCGTCGGACAATTTGCCGCGTTGTTGCAGATCCGGTAACGGTGTTTTACTTCAAAACCGCTAAATAGACGCCTCGTTTGCGACCTTGGTAGCGGGACAGGCGCCCGCGAAATTCACTAGACTGCGCATCCTGCTACTCGCTTCCCGAGAAAATAATCCATGTACCGTGACCGTATTCGCCTGCCTTCGTTGTTGGATAAAGTGATGAGCGCCGCCGACGCCGCCGCGCTGATTGAAGACGGCATGACCGTCGGCATGAGCGGCTTCACCCGCGCGGGCGAAGCCAAAGCTGTCCCTCACGCACTGGCCGAGCGAGCCAAGGTCACGCCGCTGAAGATCAGCCTGATGACCGGCGCGAGCCTGGGCAACGACCTCGACAAGCAACTGACCGAAGCCGGCGTGCTGTCGCGGCGCATGCCGTTCCAGGTCGACAGCACCTTGCGCAAGGCGATCAACGCCGGCGAAGTGATGTTCATCGACCAGCACCTGTCGGAAACCGTTGAACAGTTGCGCAATCAGCAATTGAAGCTGCCGGACATCGCGGTGATCGAAGCCGTGGCCATCACCGAGCAGGGCCACATCGTGCCGACCACCTCGGTGGGCAACTCGGCAAGCTTCGCGATTTTCGCCAAGCAGGTGATCGTCGAGATCAACCTGGCGCACAACGCCAACCTCGAAGGCCTGCATGACATCTATATCCCGACCTATCGCCCGACGCGCACGCCGATCCCGCTGGTGAAAGTCGACGATCGCATCGGCAGCACCGCGATCCCGATCCCGCCGGAAAAGATTGTCGCCATCGTCATCACCCAGCAGGCGGATTCGCCGTCCACGGTGTCGACCCCGGATGTCGACACCAATGCCATCGCCGAGCACCTGATCACCTTCTTCAAGCAGGAAGTCGACGCCGGGCGCATGACCAACAGGCTCGGCCCGTTGCAGGCCGGGATCGGCAACATCGCCAACGCGGTGATGTGCGGTCTGATCGATTCGCCGTTCGAAGACCTGACCATGTACTCCGAAGTGCTGCAGGACTCGACCTTCGACCTGATCGACGCCGGCAAGCTGAGCTTCGCTTCGGGCAGCTCGATCACGTTGTCGGAGCGGCGCAACAGCGACGTGTTCGGCAACCTGGAGAAGTACAAGGACAAACTGGTGCTGCGTCCGCAGGAGATCTCCAACCACCCGGAAGTGGTGCGTCGCCTGGGCATCATTGGCATCAACACTGCGCTGGAGTTCGACATCTACGGCAACGTCAACTCCACCCATGTCTGCGGAACACGGATGATGAACGGCATTGGTGGCTCGGGCGATTTCGCGCGCAACGCGCACCTGGCGGTGTTCGTAACCAAATCGATCGCCAAGGGCGGCGCTATTTCCAGCGTGGTGCCGATGGTCAGCCACGTTGACCACACCGAGCATGACGTCGACATCCTGGTGACCGAAATCGGTCTGGCCGACCTGCGCGGTCTGGCCCCACGCGAACGCGCCCGGGTGATCATCGACAACTGTGTGCACCCGGACTATCGCCAGGCGCTGAACGACTACTTCACCGCAGCGTGCGCCATCGGCGGCCATACCCCACACATCCTGCGAGAAGCCCTGAGCTGGCACATCAACCTGGAAGAAACCGGACGCATGCTCGCGGTGTAATCACACATTCAAACCGCTGATGCAAACACAGTTTGTGTCAGCGGATTTTTTAACCCGCCACATCTGGCAAAAACTGTACTGCTGTACCGGTTGTTTCCTACAGATTTTGCCTACCTCCTTCCTCGAATTGAGCAAAAACGCACCACATTAGTGCTGACAGGTACAGTTTGCTCAATTTCGACCCGTACACCCCCTATAAACAGTTAACTGGTCACTCACAATACAGTTGAACTGTATCTAGAGAGACTAGGCAAACGAGAGGATCATGGGCACCAGTTAAACCACTACCTGATCCCGCCACAAGCGGAAGGATGTCAACCATGGAACGTACACTCAGTTCCGAACTGTTCTTCGAAGACAAAGCTGCAAAAAACCAGGCTTCCCTGCCTCTGCGCGTTATCGCCAACCTGATGTTGTGGCAGCGCCGCATCTCCAGCCGCCACCAACTGGCTCGTCTGGATTCGCGTCTCCTGGCTGACGCCGGTATCAGCGAAGCACAACGCTACGAAGAGCTGAGCAAGCCGTTCTGGCGCTAAGTAGCGTCGCTGGCTCTGGTCGTCAGACCCACCGCCAGCAACCCGAATTGAACACACAAGACCCGTCGCGGGAAACCGCGACGGGTCTTGTCGTTTCAGGGTTCGAGAATGCCCGTACAGCAGAATATTCAAAGCACAGGTACAGTTCTCAATAATCAACATCTGAACCAGTACAATTTCATGAGTGTATCTGCTCGCTAAACTGCATCGGGCGCAGCATGTCCTTAATCCTCCTCGGTTTAAGGAAAACGCCATGAAAGGCTTACAGGATGTGTCGACCGCTTCGACTCTACCCCGCGCTCACTCGCACCCGCTGCGGCGCCTGTTTCGACCCCTGTGGCAAGGACTGGAGCGCGCCAGGACGCGGCGCCTGCTGGCTCAACTGGACCAGCGCGACCTCGCGGATCTGGGCCTCAGCCATGCCGATCGGCTCAGAGAACTGGAGAAACCCTTCTGGCGCTAGCATTCTGCCCACTGTCCGAACCTCGCGCGCAGGCCTAATATCCACGCCAGAACGTGGCGAATCTTCTGTAACCCGCGTCTGACTCATCAGACACAAGCCACCTCTCAATACGGTTTACCTTCAGGAGATCCACAATGTCCCGTCTTCGCCTGCTCAGCGCTGCCGCCTTGCTGGCCGTGGCTGCCAACGCCAGTGCCTCCAGCTTCATCGTGACCACCGACGCCGTGGTTGGCGCGCTTAAGTCCTCCTCGGACGCCACCTCCGATGTCAGCTCTTCGCTGCGTGACAACAAAGTCGTGATCGCCGCCCGTGACGACGCTGCCAGCTTCGTCGCCAGTGAAGGCCAGATCCGTGGCGTGAAACTGGAAAGTGCTCTGGACCTGATCCGTCATCAGGCACCGCAACTGAACGCGACCGACTTCCAACTGGCGCAAGCCATCCTCGCGATCTGATCCGACGATGCCGCACGGGGCACGCCAGTCGTGTCCCGATGTTTCGCCGCTGGCTCTGGCCCGGGCATTTGCGCTAGCCTTGAAGCTCGTTAACCGTTACCGAGTCTCATGCGTTTATTCAGACTGCTTTTCCCTTCTGTGTTGATCAGCGCCTGCTGGGCGACCTCGGTCGATGCCTTTGATGTCTCCACACAAAACACCGTGGTCAGCGTTTGGGCGACCGGAATGGTGTCTTCCGCACCGTTCGACCGTAAACTGATCATCGCCGCTCACGATGACGCGGCGGCGTTTGTTGCCAGTGACGGTCAATTGCGCGGCGCGCAGCTCGAATCCGCCCTGCATTACTTGCGCAAATCCCGACCAAAACTTCATGTCAGCGACCTTGAACTGGCACAGGCAATTCTCGTCCAATAGTTATCATGATCCCTCGTTAACATTGCCCTCCGGAGTCGTTCCATGCGTAGCCCGCTGATTGCTGCCGCCCTTGGCCTGTTTTTGTTGGCCGACGTGGCCCAGGCACACACCCTGGTAGCCACCAGTAACATCATCGTTCGTGCCTCCCAGCGCACCATCGATTTCACCTCCGATACCACCACGTCGATTCGCGATTCGAAAATCATCCGCGAAGCCCACGACGATGCGGCCAGCTTCGTCGCCACCAATGGCGATATCCGTGGTGCGCACCTGGAGGCCGCCCTCAATACCTTGCGCACGCGTGTACCCGAAGCCCGCGACGCCAGTGATCAGGTGCTCGCCGAAGCCATCCTCGCCCTGTGAAGTCACTCGGCGCCTGGCTACTGGCCGGGGCGTTGTTGCTGCTAGGCAACAGCGCCCACGCCAGCCTGCAACTGCGGCTCAAGACCGACGGCCTGAGCCCCGCCCAGCAACAGGCCAGTCAAACGCTGCTCGATGAAGCCATGCAGAAACTGCCGCCCAGTTTCGTCGAACAGCTGGATCGGCGCATAGACGTCGGCTGGTCCGACGACATGCCCGGCAATGCGTACGGCCAGGCGACCCTGGTCGCCGAACTCGACCTGAATCGCAAACTGCTCGCCGGCCTCACCGACGGCAGCGCGGCCACAGAGAAAACCAATCGCCCCCATGGCACTGTGCGCCAGGAACTGCTGGCAACGGTGCTGCATGAGCTCACCCACATTTATGATCGCGCGCGCCTGTGGCCCGCCGCCGAGCGCACGCTGATTCAGCGCTGCACTCGCCGCAGCAACAGCGCCGGCCTGGTCGGCATTCCCGATGAGTGCCGTGGCCAGACTGAACGACGCTTTACCCTCAGCGATGATCCACGTCTGCTTGATCTCGCCGGTTGGCAACAGTACGTAGGCCGCCGCGGCGAGCGTGAACAGCACAACCGTCAGGTCGCTCGCAGTCCGGACCTGTACGAAATCTCCAGTCCGAAAGAGTTTGTCGCGGTCAACATGGAGTATTTCCTCCTCGACCCGAGCTATGCCTGCCGCCGTCCGACGCTCTATCGCTATTACAAGGAGCGCTTCGGCTGGGCACCACCGGCCAAGGACACCTGCAGCAATACCTTCGCCTTTCTCAACGCCGGCAACGACTTCGCCAAACAGCCCTTGGGCCAGGTCGACCCGGAGCGGGTGTATGCCGTCGATTATCTGCTGGCTGAAGCCAACCAGAACTGGGTCAGCCGCTGGGGCCACAGCATGCTGCGGCTGGTGATCTGCGCGCCGGGTCGACCACGGGGCCCGGATTGCCGGCTCGACCTCGACCAGCATCTGGTGCTGTCCTACCGCGCGTTTGTCGGTGACGTGCAGCTGTCGAGCTGGGACGGACTGGTCGGCAAGTACCCGTCGCGGTTGTTCGTGCTGCCACTGGCCCAAGTGATCGACGAGTACACCAAGACCGAGCTGCGCAGCCTTGCCTCCGTGCCGCTGAACCTGTCGCGCAGTGAGATCGAAGGCGTGGTCGAACACGCTGCCGAGATGCACTGGAGCTATGACGGCAACTACTTCTTCCTGTCGAACAACTGCGCGGTGGAAGGCCTGAAACTGCTGCGCAGCGGCAGCAACAACAAGCAACTTGTCGGCCTCGACAGCATCATGCCTAACGGCTTGCTGGAGGTGATGAAAGGTCGGGGGCTGGCCGACACCAACGTGCTCGACAATCCCAAGGAAGCGTTGCGTCTGGGCTATCGCTTCGACTCGTTTCGCGATCGCTATCAGGCAATGTTCGATGTGTTGAAGAAGCAGTTGCCGATCAAACAGACCAGCGTCGAAGATTGGCTCTCACTTTCCGCCGAAGAACGTCGCCAGTGGTTCGAACGTGCAGACCTGCGTACCAGCGCCGCATTGCTCCTGCTGGAACAGGCGAGTTATCGCCGCCAGTTGTTGCTGGCCCAGGACGAGGTCAAGCAGCGCTACCTCGGCGCCCGGGAGCTGGAAAACGGCGGCATGGACAAGGCCAACGCCACCCTGCAGGAAATTCTCGCCAACAGCGGCTTCCTCAGTCGTCCGGCGGAGCTGCTCGACAGCCGCGGCTACGGGCTGCCGCAACCGAGCGAGTTCAAGCGCCTGCAGGACGAAAGCGCCCAACGCCAGAAACAACTGCTGGCGCTGAGCGGCGATCTGGACAAGGAAGTGCGCAAGTTGCTGGAACCCAAGCGCGCGGCCGAAATTGCCGCCAGCGAAGCTAACGTGAAGCAGATCGGCGAGCATCTGCGCAAACTGCACAAGGCATCTGGCGGACTGGAGTTGCCTTAAAAGCAAAAAGATCGCAGCCTGCGGCAGTTCCTACAGAGATAAATGTAGGAGCTCCCGCAGGCTGCGATCTTTTTATTGCCTGTAAATCAGTACAAAACACCATCCAGAATTTCGTAAACGATTCCGGTACCCACTGCGATCAGCACGATATCGCCCCCGGCGCGGCGCCACTCATAACCCGGATACACCGGCAGACGGCTCAGCGCCCGACCGTCGAGTCGCTCGCCGTAATAGCCGTGGGGCAACGGCCGGCCGCGTTCCAGATGGATGCCCGGTGGCGGCGGTGCGCCGCGCACGAAGTAGCCGTGATTGTCGCGAATGGTCTGGCGTACCGGGCCGAAGTCGCGCGGCGGGCCACCTCGGTGGTCGATCTGCGGGCCACGGTGATCGTCACCACGGTTGTCGTAGTGGCCCTGCTGCGGGCCGCCGTGGTCATGATCATCGCGTGGATCGGCGCTGGCCAGCAGCGGCGTCGCGCTGAGCATCAGCACACCCAGTCCGGCAATCAGACGTTTCGGCATTTTCATCAAGTCTTCCTCACTGCACCAACAGCAAAAAGGGATTCAGAACGTGGTTCTGAATCCCTCGGTCTTGCTCAATTAGGCCGTGGTGTGAGGCGCTAATTCCTCTGTATCAGGAACTTTACCTTCAGTTGACGCGGGCCTGACGCACGCCTTCGGACAGCGCCTTGCACAGACCCAGCACACCATCGACAGCCTGGGCCGGCGTGGTCGCATTGGCGATGTGATCGATCAGTGCCGAACCCACCACCACCCCGTCCGCCAAACGAGCGATGGACGCCGCCTGCTCCGGAGTCCGGATACCGAAACCGATGCTGATCGGCAGTTCAGTGTGTCGACGCAGACGAGTCACCGCTTCTTCGACATGCTCCAGAGTCGCGGCACCGGCACCGGTCACACCGGCCACCGACACGTAGTAAACGAAGCCCGAGCTGCCATTGAGCACTTTCGGCAGACGCGCATCGTCAGTGGTCGGGGTGGTCAGGCGGATGAAGTCCAGACCCGCAGCCTGTGCCGGGTCGCACAGTTCATTATTGTGCTCTGGCGGCATGTCGACCACGATCAGACCGTCGACGCCCGCTTCCTTGGCATCAGCGATGAAACGCCCAACGCCATACATGTGGATCGGGTTGAAATAGCCCATCAGCACCAGCGGTGTGTCGCTGTTGCCTTCACGGAACTCGCGAACCATTTGCAGGGTTTTCGCCAGATTCTGCTTGGCGCCCAAGGCACGGATATTCGCCAGTTGAATCGCCGGACCATCGGCCATCGGATCGGTGAACGGCATACCCAACTCGATCACATCGGCGCCAGCGCCCGGCAGACCTTTGAGGATCGCCAGCGAAGTGTCGTAGTCCGGATCACCGGCGGTGACGAAGGTCACCAGCGCGGCGCGATTCTGTTGCTTGAGGTCGGCAAAACGGGTTTGCAGGCGGCTCATCAGTGTTTCTCCTGCTTCGACTGTTCCATATGGTGCATGACGGTCTGCATGTCTTTGTCGCCACGGCCGGAGAGGTTGACCACCATCAGGTGATCCTTCGGCAGTTTCGGTGCGCGTTTGAACACTTCAGCCAGCGCATGCGCGCTTTCCAGTGCCGGGATGATGCCTTCGAGGCGGCAGCACTGGTGGAACGCGGCGAGGGCTTCGTCGTCAGTCACCGAGGTGTACTGGACGCGGCCGATGTCATGCAACCAGGCGTGCTCAGGGCCGATGCCCGGGTAGTCGAGTCCGGCGGAAATCGAGTGGGCGTCGATGATCTGGCCATCGTCGTCCTGCAGCAGGAAGGTGCGGTTACCGTGCAGCACACCCGGTACACCGCCATTGAGGCTGGCCGCGTGCTTGCCGGTTTCGATGCCGTAACCGGCCGCTTCAACCCCGATGATTTCGACGCTTTGATCATCGAGGAACGGGTGAAATAGGCCCATGGCGTTGGAACCGCCGCCGATGCACGCCACCAGGCTGTCCGGCAGACGACCTTCCTGAGCTTGCAACTGCTCGCGGGTCTCCTTGCCGATCACCGCCTGGAAGTCGCGCACCATGGCTGGATACGGGTGTGGGCCGGCCACGGTGCCGATCAGGTAGAAGGTGCTGTCGACATTGGTTACCCAGTCACGCAGCGCTTCGTTCATCGCGTCTTTCAGGGTGCCGGTGCCGGCGACCACCGGGATCACTTCGGCGCCCAGCAGCTTCATGCGGAATACGTTGGCCTGCTGACGTTCGATGTCCGTGGTGCCCATGTAGATCACGCAATCCAGACCGAAACGTGCGGCCACAGTAGCGGTCGCCACGCCGTGCATGCCGGCACCGGTCTCGGCGATGATGCGTTTCTTGCCCATGCGCCGCGCCAGCAGGATCTGACCGATGCAGTTGTTGATCTTGTGCGCGCCGGTGTGGTTCAGCTCTTCGCGCTTGAGGTAGATCTTCGCGCCGCCGCAGAACTCGGTCAGACGCTCGGCGAAGTACAGCGGGCTCGGACGACCGACATAGTCACGCTGGAAGTAGGCCAGCTCTTCCTTGAACGCCGGATCTTCCTTGGCTGCTTCGTATTCACGGGCCAGATCGAGGATCAACGGCATCAGGGTTTCCGCCACGTAGCGGCCGCCGAACGCGCCGAACAGGCCGTTATCGTCAGGGCCGCTGCGCAGGTTGGAGGTGTTCGAAGTCTGGGTCATGATGTGCTCCAGGTGAATTCGGGTGAGAAGACAATGGCGTCCACTCTACCCCTGACCTTCCAGGCTGAAAACCGATAAGATCGCCACAACCTGTCAGGAAAACTCACAGATACCATGAGCCACGACCTTCCCCCGCTGAACGCCTTGCGCGCGTTCGAAGCCACCGCCCGGCTGAACAGCGTCAGCCAGGCGGCCGAACAGCTGCACGTCACTCATGGTGCAGTCAGCCGTCAGCTCAAAGTGCTCGAAGAGCATCTGGGCGTGAGCCTGTTCGTCAAGGATGGTCGCGGCTTGAAACTCACAGATTCCGGTGTTCGTTTGCGAGATGCCAGCGGTGAGGCCTTCGATCGCTTGCGCAGTGTGTGTGCCGAGCTGACGCAAAGCACCGCTGACGCGCCATTCGTGCTCGGCTGCTCCGGCAGTCTGTTGGCGCGCTGGTTCATCCCACGCCTCGGGCGGCTCAACGCAGACTTGCCGGATTTGCGACTGCATCTGTCCGCCGGTGAAGGTGATCTCGACCCCAGACGCCCCGGACTCGATGCCTTGCTGTTGTTCGCCGAGCCGCCATGGCCGGCAGACATGCAGGTCTACGAACTGGCCGCAGAACGCATCGGCCCGGTGATGAGCCCGCTGTTCAGTGGCTACCAACGCCTGCAAGCGGCGCCGGCGTCAGCCTTGCTCAGCGAGCCGCTGCTGCACACCACATCGCGCCCGCAAGCCTGGCCGAGTTGGGCACAGCAAAATCAACTCGACGCCAAGGCGTTGAAGTTGGGGCAAGGTTTTGAGCATTTGTATTATCTGCTGGAAGCCGCAGTGGCCGGACTTGGCGTTGCAATCGCGCCGGAGCCGCTGGTGGCCGAGGACTTGAAGGCCGGTCGCCTGGTTGCACCGTGGGGTTTTTGCGAAACCCCGGCGCAACTGGCGTTGTGGTTACCCAAGCGCGCCGCAGACGGGCGCGCTCGGCAACTGGCGCAATGGCTCAAGAATGAGCTGCGCCAGACGGATCACTCGCCGCGCTTGAACAGCAAATAAGCGGCGAGCAGACCGATTGCACCGACCGCCACACCGGCGGTGGTCCAAGGGTGTTCCTGAGCGTAATCGCGGGTGGCGATGCCGGTCTCGCGGGTTTTCACTTTAACTTCTTCATAGGCATCGCTGAGCAGGCTGCGCGAATGTTTCAGCGCGCTTTCAGCGTTGCTCTTGAGCGCCTTGAGGGTCTTGCGCGACTCGTCGGACGCGTCGTCCTTCAGGCTTTCCAACGATTTGAGCAGACTCTCGATCTCGGCTTCCATGCTTTGCAACGAGGCTTTACGTAAAGAGGTGTTGGCCATGGTGGCTCTCCTGCATTGGTGATGAGTGGCGTGTGTTGGTTGGGACTTCAGCGGTTTGAGAAAGTGCAGAAAATCTGAACTTCGCTTGCATTGAGCCGCCGAAATCAACAGTGCAGATTGACTGCTAGTCTCAATTCCACACATCCAGGAGATCGCCATGAGTGACCATCATACGTACAAGAAAGTCGAGCTGGTCGGCTCGTCCACCAGCAGCATCGAAGACGCCATCAACAACGCGTTGGCCGAAGCCAACAAGAGCATCAAACATCTGGAATGGTTTGAAGTGGTCGAGACCCGTGGCCACATCAAGGACGGCAAGGCTGCGCATTTCCAGGTAACACTCAAAGTCGGCTTCCGGATTGCCAGCAGCTGAGTTTGGGCTACGCTTCTGAACTTGCGCGCTGGCCGAGTGCCATAGGAATGGCAAAGCGCTACAAGGTGAGTGCATCGGCACAGCCGGTGCCCGCCTCTTTTAATCCGACCAGGGAGTGCGACCGATGAAGAAGTTCATATTGGCAGTAGGTTTGTTGAGCCTTGCGGGTGGCGCGTTTGCTGCTGGCAAGCCTTGTGAAGAGTTGAAAAGCGAGATCGCGGCGAAGCTGGATGCCAAGGGCGTTTCCGGGTATTCGCTGGAGGTTGTCGACAAGGGAGCCAATGGCGGAAAAGTTGTGGGCACCTGTGAAGGCGGCACCAAGGAAATCGTCTACAAACGCGGGTGATCGCGATTGAAATGCAAAAGCCGACGCGAAGGCGTCGGCTTTTTTTTGGGCGATGATTTTCCATCGCAGGAGCTGCGGCACGCTGCGATCTGTTGATCCTGGCTTTAAAAAATCAGATCAAAAGATCGCAGCCTCGTTTCACTCGACAGTTCCTACAGGGCGCGGCGTTTATCCCTTCATGACCTGCGCCAGCAGTTCGTAGGAATGCAGGCGATCGGCGTGCTCATACAGGTCGCAGGTGAAGATCAGCTCATCGGCATGCGTCTGCTCGACCAGCACCTCAAGCTTGGCGCGGATTTTCTGTGGGCTGCCGACCATCGCCAGACCGAGGAAATCCCCCACCGCCTCACGCTCATGGGGCAGCCATAGGCCGTCCATGGTTTTCACCGGTGGACGTTGCACCAGACTCTGCCCACGCATCAGCGCGAGAATTCGCTGGTACACCGAGGTCGCCAGATAGTCGGCCTGCTCATCGGTATCGGCTGCCACCAACGGCACCCCGAGCATCACATACGGCTTGTCGAGCACTGCCGACGGCTTGAAGTGGTTGCGGTAGACGCGAATCGCCTCATGCATGAAGCGCGGGGCGAAGTGCGAGGCGAAGGCGTAGGGCAACCCGCGCTCACCGGCCAGCTGCGCGCTGAACAGGCTGGAACCGAGTAACCAGATCGGCACGTTGGTGCCGGTGCCGGGCATGGCGATCACCCGTTGATCCGGGGTGCGCGGGCCGAGGAAGCGGGCCAGCTCGGCAACGTCTTCCGGGAAATCATCAGCACTGCCGGAGCGTTCGCGGCGCAGGGCGCGGGCGGTCATCTGGTCGGAACCCGGCGCGCGCCCCAGCCCCAGGTCGATGCGTCCCGGGTACAGGCTTTCAAGAGTGCCGAACTGTTCGGCGATCACCAGCGGCGCGTGATTGGGCAGCATCACCCCGCCGGAGCCGACACGAATCGTCGAGGTACCGCCGGCCAGGTATCCCAGCAACACCGAGGTGGCAGAACTGGCGATACCGTCCATGTTGTGGTGTTCGGCCACCCAGAAGCGGGTATAGCCGAGTTTCTCGACATGTTGTGCCAGATCCAGCGAGTTGCGCAGCGATTGCGCCGGGCTACCGTTCTCGCGCACCGGCACCAGATCGAGGGTGGAAAACTTTACGTCGGACAGTTGCTTCATAAACCTGCGTCTCCGAATGAGGAGGCAGGTTTTTCTTGCGAACGAAAACCTGCCCAATCCATAAGCGTGTTTTATGCAATGAGGGCATATACCCGAGTTTCAATAGCCGCGATGAAATTTCCTACTAAAAAAGTCAACGATTCAGCCGGGCTGAACTTTGTCCCGACGTCTATCCTCAGAAGCCTTGCAAGTAAAAACCACGACGGCGCGGCGTTCCGCGCCAGATCTTGAGGAGGCAGACATGGCTATCGTGAAGAAAGCATCCGCGCATTGGGCAGGCGATCTGAAAACCGGCATCGGCTCGATCTCCACTGAAACCGGTGTCCTCACAGAAGCCCCCTACGGCTTCAAGGCACGCTTCGAGGGCGGTAAGGGCACCAACCCGGAAGAACTGATCGGCGCCGCGCATGCCGGCTGTTTTTCCATGGCGTTTTCGATGATCCTCGGTGATGCGGGCCTGAAGGCCGAGAGCATCGACACTCAGGCAGAGGTCACGCTGGATCAGGTCGAGGGTGGCTTTGCCATCACCGCGATCAAGTTGATCCTCAAGGCGAAAATCCCGGGCGCTACTCAGGCGCAGTTTGAAGAACTGAGCAACAAGGCCAAGGAAGGGTGCCCGGTGTCCAAGGTGTTGAATGCGAAGATTACCCTTGAGGCTTCGCTGGTCAGCTGAATCGGCGCTGACTGACCCATTCGCGAGCAGGCTCGCTCCCACATTTGAAGTGAATTCCAATGTGGGAGCGAGCCTGCTCGCAAATGTAATCCACAAATCACTGCAGTTACCGAAGATGTGAGCGAAGTCAGAACCCGCCCTGCAAAAATATGGTCGAATAAGTGACAGCAGCTTCAGCGCACGCCCGTGCGCGCTGCCCCATGGAGCTTCAGGATATGAAACGTATTGGCTTGGCGATCCTCTGCAGTGCATTGGCCACAACGGTTCTTGCCGCACCGAAAGACTGTGAAGAACTCAGAAAAGAAATCGAAGTTAAGATCCAGGCGAACGCCGTGCCCACCTACACGCTGGAAATCGTCAGCAAGGAAGAGGCCGACAAGCACGACGTGGCCATGGTCGTCGGCACCTGTGAAAACGGCAGCAAAGCGATCATTTACCAGAAGAACGACAACTGATCCGTCTCAGCTGAGGCAGTCCATGTCGTGATCCTCGGCAACGATCTCACGCTTGGCGTTGTACAGGCGGGCGCTCGGTGTGAACCCTAGCGAACGCCCCTCCAGCAGATAACGCTGCCCCGCCTCGAAATGGTCATAGCGGACGTACAGATAGCACAGACGCTCGACCGGGCCGGTCATCAGACTGCCGCCGCCGCCAAACACCTCGAAGTCAAACCGCACCCGCAGCTCATGGCTGCCGGGGGTGACCTGGAAGAAACGCCCGTCGCTCAGACGTTGATTATCCAGGCGCTCGGCCATGAGCAGTTTTCCGCCGGGGGTCGGGGTCGAGAAATCAACCCAGGCCATCTGTGGGTCGACCGGCGGCAACGGGGTCTGGCAGCCCGCGACAACGCCGACCGCGACTAACAACACCAATTTGCGCATGATGGATGTCCAGGGATTCAGACCTCCAGCATAGCGCCGATCAGGTGCGTTGACAGCCTGCCGGCGAGCCTTGGCCGACCACGTTGCGCTGCTCGTCATAGAGCTTCGCCCATGGCCGGAAACCGATGCTGCCGGCTTGCAATTGATAACGCTGTCCGGCGTTGAATTCCTTGAATGTCAGCTTCAACTGGCAGTCGCGCCACAGAGGCTCGGCGTCGGGGCCGATGTTGGTGGCTTCGACCGGAAACTGATAACGCACCTTCAGTTCGTGGCTGCCGGGCTGCACTTCGAAATAACGTTTGTCGACAGTTGCCTTGTCATCGACTTTCAGCGCTTGCAACGCCGAGTCCTGTTGCCGGGCATCGAGATCGATCCAGGCTTGCGAGGGGTCAGGATCGGGCATTCCGAATCCGGCACAACCGGCCAGCGTCAGCAGGCCTCCTGTCAGCAACAACATGCGCATAGCGAAGCTCCAAATGGCGGGATAGTCTTGCGGGCAGACTTTCCAAAGGATTTTTATTTTGAGCAGGCCGCTTCCAAGCCATGGGTTACTTGATCGCGTTTTTCGGATTTTGTTTCCGGGGGTGATGCTTTTGTTGCTCAACGGTTGTTCCAGCATCAGCTATTACAGCCAACTGGCCGGTGGTCAGTTGCAGCTGCTGCGGGCACGTGAGCCGGTGGCCAAGGTGATTGCCGACCCGAGCCGCGACGCTAAGCTGCGCACGCACCTGATCCAGTCGCAAAAGGCCCGCGCCTTCGCCAGCGAACAGCTGCACCTGCCGGACAACCAGAGCTATCGGCTGTACGCCGATATTGGCCGGCCGTACGTGGTGTGGAACGTGTTCGCCACCCCGGAGTTTTCCCTGACCCCGCAGAACCACTGCTTCCCGATCGCCGGTTGCGTGGCCTATCGCGGCTACTACACCCAGAGCGCCGCGCGCGGCGAAGCGGCGCTCCAGCGCCTGCAAGGCATGGATGTGGCGATTGGCGGCGTCGAGGCCTATTCAACCCTCGGCTGGTTCAATGACCCGATCCTCAATTCGATGATGGGCTGGGGCGATGAGCGCCTGGCCACGCTGATTTTTCATGAACTGGCGCATCAGCGCTTCTATGTGAAGGACGACACCGAGTTCAACGAGTCCTTTGCCACGTTTGTCGAACAGGAAGGCACCCGCCAGTGGCGGGCGTTTCGTGGATTGCCGCCGGACACCGATGCCAGGCTCAAGCAGCGCGATCAGTTCATTGAGCTGGTGCTGGAAGCGCGCTCACGCCTGGAAAAACTCTACGCACAGCCGCTGCCGGCCGAGCAGATGCGCGAACGCAAAGCGGCGACGTTCGAGCAGTTTCGTCGCGAATATCGATTGATGCGCGACCGCCAGTGGGCCGGGGACAAGCGTTACGACGCCTGGGTCAACATGCCGCTGAACAATGCGCGGTTGCTGCCGTTCGGGCTGTATGACCAGTGGGTGCCGGCGTTTGCGGCACTGTTCAGACAGGTTGGGGGGGATTGGCTGCGGTTTTATGCTGAGGTCGAGAAGCTGGGCGGTTTAGCTCTCGAGAAACGCAAGGCGGCTTTGAAAGCTTTGGCCGGATCTTGAATTGATGTCGGCTGATCCGGCCTCATCGCTGGCAAGCCAGCTCCCACATGGATTCGGGTGAACGTGCGCACACTGCTCACCTGTGGGAGCTGGCTTGCCAGCGATGGCCGACTCATCAGCGCCGCAAAAACGCCTGATGCAACTCAGCCAAAGTCTCAAAATGATAAGCCGGCGCTTCGGCACTCAACTCTTCAAAACTGCCAAACCCATAGCCCACCGCCGCCGCGTCCACGCCGTTGCTGCGCGCGCCGATCAGGTCATGTTTGCGATCGCCGATCATCAGCGTAGTGGCCGGATCCAGCCCTTCTTCTGCAATCAGGTGCGCAATCAGCTCGACCTTGTTGGTTCGCGTGCCATCCAGCTCACTGCCGTAGATCACTTTGAAATGTTTGGCGAAGTCGAAATGCCGGGCGATTTCCCGGGCAAATTCCCAAGGTTTGGAGGTCGCGATGTACAGCTGCCGCCCCTGGCCGCTCAAGGTTTCCAGCAACGGCGTGACGCCGTCGAACACACGGTTCTCGTACAGGCCGGTGACCTTGAAGCGCTCACGATAGAAATTCACCGCCTCCCAGGCCTTGGCCTCGTCGAAGCCATAGAACTGCATGAACGCCTGCAACAGCGGCGGGCCGATGAAGTGTTCGAGTTTGCTCAGGTCCGGCTCGTCGATGCCGAGTTTGCTCAAAGCGAACTGGATGGAACGGGTGATGCCCTCACGCGGGTCGGTCAGGGTGCCATCGAGGTCGAACAGTACGGTCTGGTAATGCATGAGAAATCCTGAGCAGGTGTAGGTCGATTCAGAGCTGGTCGTAGCCTTCGGCCAGATGCAGGTCCTTGAGCTTCACGTAGTTCGCTGCGCTGTAGGTGAAGAAGGCGCGCTCCTTGTCGGTCAACGAGCGGACTTGTTTCACCGGGCTGCCCACGTACAGGAAACCGCTTTCCAGGCGCTTGCCCGGCGGTACCAGGCTGCCGGCGCCGATGATCACGTCGTCCTCGACCACCGCACCGTCCATGACGATGCTGCCCATGCCGATCAGCACGCGACTGCCGACGCTGCAGCCATGCAGCATGACCTTGTGGGCGATGGTCACGTCATCGCCGATCAGCAACGGAAAACCGTCCGGGTTGAACGGCCCGGCGTGAGTGATGTGCAGCACGCAACCGTCCTGCACGCTGGTGCGCGCACCGATGCGGATGCGGTGCATGTCGCCACGGATTACGGTCAGCGGCCACACGGAGCTGTCTTCGCCGATTTCGACGTCGCCGATCACCACCGCCGAGGCGTCGACAAACGCGCCTTGACCGAGCTGCGGGGTGTGATTCTGGTACTTGCGAACGGACACGATAAGTTCTCTCTCTGTCGCCGATAGCTGCGGTGAGTGTCGATTGTAATTAAGATGGGCGCATGTTTCTTCCAGCCAAGGTGCCAACCGTGAGCGTGAACAACCCTCTTCTGCAGTCCTACGACCTGCCGCCGTTCTCCACGATCCGTGCCGAACACGTGCTGCCAGCCATCGAAACCATCCTGGCCGACAACCGCGCCGCCATCGCCGAAATTCTCAAGACCCAGGTTCAAAACCCGACCTGGGCCGGCCTGGTACTGGCGATGGACGAACTCAACGATCGCCTCGGCGCTGCCTGGAGCCCGGTCAGCCACCTCAATGCCGTGTGCAACAGCGCCGAACTCCGCGAAGCCTACGAGTCGTGCCTGCCGGCCCTGAGCGCCTACTCCACCGAGATGGGCCAGAACCGCGAGCTGTTCCAGGCCTATGAAGCGCTGGCCAACAGCCCGGAAGCCGCTGGTTTCGACGTGGCGCAAAAAACCATTCTGGAACACGCCCTGCGTGATTTCCGTCTGTCGGGTATCGACCTGCCGGAAGCCGAACAGAAGCGCTACGCCGAAGTGCAGAGCAAACTGTCCGAGCTGGGCAGCCGCTTCTCCAACCAACTGCTCGACGCCACACAAGCCTGGACCAAGCACGTCACTGAAGAGGCTGCCCTCGCCGGCCTGACTGATTCGGCCAAGGCGCAAATGGCTGCCGCCGCGCAGGCCAAAGGTCTCGATGGCTGGCTGATCACCCTGGAATTCCCGAGCTACTACGCGGTGATGACCTACGCCCAGGATCGCGCGCTGCGTGAAGAAGTCTATGCCGCCTACTGCACCCGTGCGTCGGACCAAGGCCCGAACGCCGGGCTGAACGACAACGGCCCGGTCATGGAAGAGATCCTCGACCTGCGTCAGGAACTGGCAAAACTCTTGGGCTTCGCCAGTTTCTCCGAGCTGAGCCTGGCCACGAAAATGGCCGAGTCCAGCGATCAGGTGCTGAGCTTCCTGCGCGACCTGGCCAAACGCAGCAAGCCGTTCGCTGCGCAGGATCTGCAGCAGCTGCGCGCTTACGCCGCCGAACAGGGCTGCGCTGATCTGCAAAGCTGGGACAGCGGTTTCTACGGGGAAAAACTCCGCGAGCAACGCTACAGCGTCGCTCAGGAAACCCTGCGTGCGTACTTCCCGATCGATAAAGTCCTCGGCGGTCTGTTCGCTATCGTCCAGCGTCTGTACGGCATCGAAATCGCCGAACTGAAAGGCTTCGACACCTGGCACCCGGACGTGCGCCTGTTCGAAATCAAGGAAAACGGCCAGCACGTCGGCCGCTTTTTCTTCGATCTCTACGCCCGCGCCAACAAGCGTGGCGGTGCGTGGATGGACGGCGCCCGCGACCGCCGCCGTACCGCTGACGGCGTGCTGCAAAGCCCGGTGGCCAACCTGGTGTGCAACTTCACCCCGGCAGACAGCGGCAAGCCTGCGCTGCTGACCCACGATGAAGTGACCACCCTGTTCCACGAATTCGGTCACGGCCTGCATCACCTGCTGACCCGCGTTGATCACGCCGGTGTTTCCGGGATCAACGGCGTGGCGTGGGATGCGGTCGAGCTGCCGAGCCAGTTCATGGAGAACTGGTGCTGGGAGCCGGAAGGCCTGGCGCTGATCTCCGGTCACTACGAAACCGGCGAGCCGCTGCCACAGGACCTGCTGGAGAAAATGCTCGCGGCGAAAAACTTCCAGTCCGGGCTGATGATGGTCCGTCAGCTGGAATTCTCGCTGTTCGACTTCGAACTGCACGCCACTCACGGTGACGGCCGCAGCGTGGCGCAAGTGCTGGAAGGCGTGCGCGACGAGGTGTCGGTGATGCGTCCACCGGCGTACAACCGCTTCCCCAACAGCTTCGCGCACATCTTCGCCGGCGGTTACGCCGCGGGTTACTACAGCTACAAGTGGGCGGAAGTGCTGTCAGCCGATGCCTTCTCCAAGTTCGAAGAAGACGGCGTGCTCAACGCCGAAACCGGTCGCGCCTTCCGCGAAGCGATTCTCGCGCGTGGCGGCTCCCAGGCACCGATGGTGCTGTTCGTCGACTTCCGTGGCCGTGAGCCATCGATTGACGCACTCTTGCGCCATAGCGGCCTGAGTGAGGACGCAGCAGCATGAGTGAGGCACCTGTGATTACCAAGAAGCGCTTTATCGCCGGGGCTGTCTGCCCGGCGTGCAGCGAGCCGGACAAACTGATGATGTGGAACGAGGACAGCGTGCCGCACCGCGAGTGCGTGGCCTGCGGTTACTCGGATACATTGAACGAGCAAGGTCTGTCGGTTCCGAAGGAACTGGGCACGCGGGTCAATACCAGCGCGCTCAAGCCGGCGCCGGACAAGACTGTCCAGGCCGTGCAGTTCTTTCCGAATCCGAAGCTGAAGAAAAAGTCCGAAGACTGAGCCGGCAAATAACCCTCCACGGTGCAATGCCGTGGAGGGTGCGGCTTACTTGAGGTTGACCGACTGGAACCAGCTCTTCATCGAGCAGGTGGCAAACGCACTGGTGCTGCAGTCGCCGTTGGCCAGCGCGGTGCGCAGCTTGTCGACATCGGCTTGCATCACATAACGCACGCCATCCTTGAAATGGCCGCTTTCACCAAAACCGCCCTGCGTCATTTCGTTCAGCGCGTCTTCCTTGCTCCAGCCCTGCACCACGATTCGGTACATCGCCGCCATCAGGCCGGTGCGGTCGGAACCGTGTTTGCAGTGCATCAGCACCGGGCCATTGGCTTCGGCAGCCTGAATCGCGCGCAGCGTCTTGAGCACATCGGCGTCATCGACGTGGTTGGTGCGATAAGGCAGTTGCACTTGATTGATGCCCGGCTCCGACAGCCAGCTGCTGTCAGCTTCCGGCAGGAAGTTGATCACCGTCGCCACTTTCAGGTTCTTCAGCAACGGCACTGCGCCGCCATCCGGCAAGGCGCTGCGGTAGAGGGTTGGCGACATCTGGAACAAGTTGTACTGCACTTCAACCGGTTGCGCCCATTCAGGGGGACGCGATGTTGCAGCGGCGTCAGCCTGGGCCGGCATCAAGTGCAACAGGGCAACAAGCGACAAACACAAAGCAGGGAAAAGGCGCACTCGAGACATGCTGGGCTGACCGTATCGGAATTCATCAATGAAAGGCCTCGCAGCTTCCACGTCTGACGGTCAAAGCCCCGTGAGGCACTTGTCAAAGAATCGTGAATCCGTGCGATTTCATTGAGCACTCAGGTAAAAAAACCGCAGCTTTTTCCGCTGAATCGGTTCAACCCGATGCATAGCCTGCTACCATTTGTCACACGATGTTGCAGGCGTCCCCCTTTTCCCGGTCAACCACCGGGCCACGCCGCGACGAAAAAATGCTCACGCCGTTCGCAGAAACGGCGGACAACCATCAATGCCTGATGAGGTGCACCCCCATGTCTGACGTAGATCGAGACAACCCGCGGCGTGAGTTCTTGCGCAAATCCCTGACCCTGATTCCCGTGGTCACCCTCGCCGGTAGCGGTCTGGGCAGCAGCGTATTGCAAGCTGCGCCTGAAGCGGCCCCGGCGGCGCCCGCAGCAACACCGGCCAAAGCTGACGCCAGCGCTTATCAGCCGAGCTATTTCACCGCCGAGGAATGGGCCTTCATCAACGCCGCCGTGGCGCACCTCATCCCCAATGACGAGCAAGGCCCGGGGGCTCTGGAAGCCGGCGTGCCGGAATACATCGACCGCCAGATGAACACCCCGTACGCCGCCGGTGCCCTGTGGTACATGCAAGGTCCGTTCAACGCCGACGCCGCGCCGGAGATGGGCTGGCAGAGCAAACTGGTGCCAAAAGAGATCTATCGCCTGGGCATCGCTGCCACGGATCAGTGGGCAAAATCCCTCAACGGTAAAACATTTGCTGAGCAAGACAGCGCTACCCGAGAAGATTTGCTCAAGCAGCTCGAAGCCGGCAAACCACAGTTCGATGCGGTTCCAGCGAAGATTTTCTTCAGTCTGCTGCTGCAAAACACCAAGGAAGGGTTCTTCTGCGACCCGATCCACGGCGGCAACAAAGGCATGGTCGGCTGGACCATGATCGGCTTCCCCGGCGCCCGCGCCGATTTCATGGATTGGGTGGAACGCAACGAGCAATACCCCTTCCCGGCAGTTTCGATTCGCGGCGAGAGGGCTTGAGCATGGCAACCGTAATGAAGAAGGTCGACGCAGTGATCGTCGGTTTCGGCTGGACTGGCGCGATCATGGCCAAGGAGCTGACCGAGGCCGGGCTCAACGTGCTGGCGCTGGAGCGCGGGCCGATGCAGGACACCTACCCCGACGGCAACTATCCACAGGTGATCGACGAACTCACCTACAGCGTGCGGAAAAAACTCTTTCAGGACATCTCGAAAGAAACCGTCACCATCCGCCACAGCGTCAACGACATCGCCCTGCCGAATCGCCAGTTGGGTGCGTTTCTGCCGGGCAATGGCGTCGGCGGCGCCGGTTTGCACTGGTCGGGCGTGCACTTTCGCGTCGATCCGATCGAACTGCGTATGCGCAGCCACTACGAAGAGCGCTACGGCAAAAGCTTCATCCCCAAGGACATGACCATCCAGGACTTCGGCGTCAGCTATGAAGAGCTGGAGCCGTTCTTCGATTTCGCCGAGAAGGTCTTCGGCACCTCCGGCCAGGCCTGGACCGTGAAAGGCCAACTGGTCGGTCAGGGCAAGGGCGGTAACCCTTACGCACCGGATCGCTCCAATCCGTTCCCGCTGGAAGCGCAGAAGAACACCGTTTCCGCACAACTGTTCGGCAAAGCGGCGACAGAGGTCGGTTACAAACCCTACAACCTGCCCTCCGCGAATACCTCAGGCCCGTACACCAATCCCTACGGCGCACAGATGGGCCCGTGCAACTTCTGCGGGTTCTGCAGCGGTTACGTTTGCTACATGTACTCCAAGGCCTCTCCGAACGTGAACATTCTGCCGGCGCTCAAGCCCCTGCCGAATTTCGAGCTGCGGCCCAACTCGCATGTGCTGCGGGTCAACCTCGACAGCACCAAGTCCAAGGCCACCGGCGTGACGTACATCGACGGCCAGGGCCGCGAGATCGAGCAGCCGGCGGATCTGGTGATCCTCGGCGCCTTCCAGCTGCACAACGTGCGCCTGATGCTGCTCTCGGGCATCGGCAAACCGTACGACCCGATCAGCGGCGAAGGCGTGGTCGGGCGTAACTTCGCCTACCAGAACATGGCGACCATCAAGGCGTTCTTCGACAAGGACACCCACACCAACAACTTCATCGGTGCCGGCGGTAACGGCGTGGCGCTGGACGATTTCAACGCCGACAACTTTGACCACGGCCCGCACGGCTTCGTCGGTGGCTCGCCAATGTGGGTCAACCAGGCGGGCAGCCGCCCGATTGCCGGCACTTCGAACCCGCCCGGCACTCCGGCCTGGGGCAGCCAGTGGAAACGCGCGACCGCCGATTACTACACCCACCAGGTGTCGATGGATGCCCACGGCGCGCATCAGTCCTACCGTGGCAACTACCTCGATCTGGATCCGGTGTACCGCGATGCCTACGGCTTGCCGCTGCTGCGCATGACCTTCGACTGGCAGGAAAACGACATCAAAATGAACCGCTTCATGGTCGAGAAAATGGGCAAGGTCGCTCAAGCCATGGGCCCGAAAGCCATCGCGGTGATCGGCAAGCAGGTCGGGGATCATTTCAACACCGCGGCCTACCAGACCACCCACCTCAACGGTGGCGCAATCATGGGCACCGATCCGAAGAAGAGTGCCCTGAACCGTTATCTGCAGAGCTGGGACGTGCACAACGTGTTCGTGCCAGGTGCGTCGGCGTTCCCGCAAGGCTTGGGTTACAACCCGACCGGGCTGGTGGCGGCGTTGACCTACTGGTCGGCCAAGGCGATTCGTGAGCAATACCTGAAAAACCCCGGCCCGCTGGTTCAGGCATAAGGAGCGATGACCATGAAAAATCTTGTTATCGCCATCTTGGCGCTGCTCGGCAGCACGGCTGTACACGCCGCCGACGTTGATCAGGCGTTGATCAAACAAGGCGAATACCTCGCCCGCGCGGGTGACTGCGTGGCCTGCCACACCGCCAAGGGCGGCAAACCGTTCGCCGGCGGCCTGCCGATGGAAACGCCGATCGGCACGATCTACTCAACCAACATCACCCCGGACAAAAACGGCATCGGTGATTACAGCTTCGAGGATTTCGACAAAGCGGTGCGCCACGGCGTCGCCAAAAACGGTAGTACGTTGTACCCGGCGATGCCGTATCCGTCCTACGCCCGTGTCAGCGAAACCGACATGCAGGCGCTGTACGCCTACTTCATGCACGGCGTCGAACCAGTGGCGCAGGAGAACAAGGCCAGCGACATTCCATGGCCGCTGAGCATGCGCTGGCCGTTGATGGGCTGGCGCTGGCTGTTTGCGCCGAAGGTCGAGGACTACAAGGCCACCTCGGATGATCCGGTGATCGATCGTGGCGCCTATCTGGTCGAAGGCCTCGGCCATTGCGGCGCCTGCCATACGCCACGGGCGCTGACCATGCAGGAAAAATCCCTGAGCGCGGCGGACGGCAACAACTTCCTCGCCGGCAGTGCGCCGCTGGAAGGCTGGATCGCGAAAAGTCTGCGCGGTGATCACAAGGATGGCCTGGGCAGCTGGAGCGAAGAGCAGCTGGTGCAATTCCTCAAGACCGGTCGCAGCGACCGCAGTGCAGTGTTCGGCGGCATGAGCGATGTGGTCACCCACAGCATGCAATACATGACCGACGCCGACCTGACCGCGATCGCCCGCTACCTCAAGTCGCTGCCCGCAACTGATCCGAACGATCAGCCGCACCAGTACGATGAGAAAGCGGCCAAAGCCCTGTGGAACGGCGACGACAGCCAGCGTGGCGCAGCGGTGTACATCGACAACTGCGCGGCCTGCCACCGTACCGACGGCCATGGCTACACCCGGGTGTTCCCAGCGCTGGCGGGCAATCCGGTGCTGCAATCGGAAGACCCTACCTCGCTGATTCACATCGTGCTCAAGGGCGGCACCCTGCCGGCGACACACACTGCACCGTCGACCTTCACCATGCCGGGATTCGCCTGGCGGTTGTCGGATCAGGAAGTGGCGGATGTGGTGAGTTTCATCCGTGGCAGTTGGGGCAACAAAGGGGCGCCGGTGAAAGCCGCTGACGTCGCCGAGTTGCGTAAGGAGGATATGAAGCACACCTCCGGCGATGACCTCGGTCAGGTCACGCAACACAACTGACCAGTCGCCCGACGGCACTAGCCAGATGAGCAACGCCCCGATACTGTATATGCACACAGTATCGGGGCGTTTTCATGTCTACTCCATTGCCACCACGGGGTCGCGGCACCGCGACCAACCCGCACAACCGCTTTGCGCCGAACCGTTCGGTGGCCGAGGACGACGGCTGGTATCAGGAAGTGCCCGAAACGCAGAACACCGAGGTGATGATCGAAACCGCGAAAACCATCATTACCCGCAACACCTCGCCGGACCTGCCCTTCGACCGCTCGATCAATCCCTATCGCGGTTGCGAGCACGGCTGCATCTATTGCTATGCGCGACCGAGCCACGCCTATTGGGACATGTCGCCGGGGCTGGATTTCGAAACTCGGCTGATCGCCAAGACCAACGCCGCCCAGGTGCTTGAGGAACAGTTGAGCAAACGCGGTTACCAATGCGCGCCGATCAATCTTGGCTCCAACACCGATCCGTATCAGCCCATCGAGCGCGAGCACAGGATCACCCGGCAGACTCTTGAAGTGCTGCTGCGCTACCGGCACCCGGTAACCATTGTCACCAAAGGTTCGCTGATTCTGCGCGACCTCGACCTGCTCACCGAGCTGGCGCAGCAACGGCTGGTGGCGGTGATGATCAGCCTGACCACGCTGGACGATGAACTCAAACGCATCCTCGAACCCCGTGCCGCTGCACCGAAAGCACGGCTGCGGGCGATCCGGGTGATGCGCGAAGCAGGCATTCCGGTGGGGGTGCTGTGTTCGCCGATGATCCCTATGATCAACGACAGCGAAATCGAAAGCCTGCTGACCGAGGCACATGCCGCCGGTGCACAAAGTGCCGCCTATATGATGCTGCGCCTGCCGCTGGAAGTGGCGCCGTTGTTCGAGGAGTGGTTACAGGCGCACTATCCGCAGCGTGCGGCCCATGTCCTGAGCCTGATCCGCCAGAGCCGAGGCGGTGAGCTCTACGACAGCCGGTTCGGTGCGCGGATGCGCGGCGAGGGGCCGTTCGCCGACCTGCTCGCGCAACGTTTCGCCAAAGCCATTAAACGTCTCGGTTTAAACCACCGTGAGGGCTATAACCTGGACTGCACGGCCTTCTGTCCGCCGGGTCGCCAGATGTCGTTGATTTAGCGACAATTGCCTATGGTTGCCGGGTTGGAGTCCTTCCGTCGAAATACCTCAGTCACGTTTTTTGTGACCTGGAACACACGTTCTAGAGCGCTTGATTCAGTTTGAGTTAAGTTTCGGCGGCTACCTTGTTCATCGAGTGACTGACGGGTCGGGATGGCCCGGATGTTTTAAACAGCCACTGGCTTCATACCGGAATACACGGGAACGACTCCCCGAATCCGCCAAAGAGGATGAATCATGAGTGACAAGGATAAACAGCCGTTGGCTGCGTCGGCGCAAGCCGTCCCTGGGGCGGAATCCGCCGATGCAGCGCTGCGCACGATCGTTGACGGCTTTTTGCATTTTCATCATGAGGTCTTCCCGCAGCAGGAAGAACTCTTCAAGAAACTCGCCACGGCGCAATCGCCGCGGGCGATGTTCATCACCTGCGCCGACTCGCGCATCGTGCCCGAGCTGATCACCCAGAGTTCGCCAGGCGATCTGTTCGTGACCCGTAACGTCGGCAACGTTGTACCGCCTTACGGCCAGATGAACGGTGGCGTTTCCACTGCCATCGAATACGCGGTACTGGCGCTGGGCGTGCAACACATCATCATCTGCGGCCACTCCGATTGCGGTGCCATGCGCGCAGTGCTCAATCCGGACAGCCTGGAAAAAATGCCGACGGTCAAAGCCTGGTTGCGCCACGCCGAAGTGGCAAAAACCATGGTGCACGAAAACTGTAACTGCACCGACGAAAAAGAAAGCATGCCGATCCTCACCGAGGAGAACGTCATCGCCCAACTGCAGCACTTGCGTACCCATCCTTCGGTAGCCTCACGCATGGCGAACGGTCAACTGTTCATCCATGGCTGGGTCTACAACATCGAAACCAGCGAAATCAAGGCTTACGACGCGGATCAGGGACGCTTCCTGCCGCTCGACGGCAGCCATCCGATTCCGGTGGCGACGCCCAAAGCGCGCTTCTAAATCCTCCTAAAAATCTGTGTGGTTTGATGCCGGCCGCTGTTTCAGCGGTTCGGCGAAGCCATGCCTGAAGAAAACTTCGGGAGAGTCACCATGCGTGCTGCTCAATTGAAAGCGGTGTTGCCACGGGAGCTGCTGGCTTCGGTGGTTGTGTTTCTGGTCGCGCTGCCGCTGTGCATGGGTATCGCGATTGCTTCCGGGTTGCCACCGGCCAAAGGCCTGATCACCGGGATCATCGGTGGTCTGGTGGTCGGTTGGCTGGCGGGTTCACCGTTGCAGGTCAGCGGGCCGGCGGCAGGTCTGGCGGTGTTGGTGTTCGAGTTGGTGCGCCAGCACGGGATCGAGATGCTCGGGCCGATTCTGCTGCTCGCCGGGTTCCTGCAACTGGTGGCCGGGCGCCTGAAGCTCGGGTGCTGGTTTCGGGTCACGGCGCCAGCGGTGGTCTACGGCATGCTCGCCGGGATCGGCGTGTTGATCGTGCTCTCACAAATCCATGTGA
Organism: Pseudomonas sp. MWU318; assembly: GCF_016756945.1. Taxonomy (NCBI): domain Bacteria; kingdom Pseudomonadati; phylum Pseudomonadota; class Gammaproteobacteria; order Pseudomonadales; family Pseudomonadaceae; genus Pseudomonas; species Pseudomonas sp. MWU318. The sequence continues at coordinate 599,089 of NZ_JAESJL010000003.1, read as the reverse complement.
TGCTCGATGCCAAACCGCAACCGTCCGGGCTGGATAACCTCACGGCCTTCCCCGGCGCAGTGGCGCAAGCCTTGCCGTCGTTCGGCTGGCAGGCCGGCTTGCTCGGCTTAGCGACCATTGCGGTGATGTGGCTGTGGGAGAAATTTCGCCCGCATTCGCTGCGCTTCATTCCCGGTGCGCTGCTCGGCGTCGGTCTGGCCACGGGCGCCAGCCTGCTGTTGGCGTTGCAGGTTAAACGGGTCGAGGTGCCGGAGAATCTGGCCGAGGCCATCGACTGGCTGAAACCGGCGGACTTGCTCAGCCTCACTGATCCAACCCTGCTGATTGCGGCTTTTGCCGTGGCGTTCATCGCCAGCGCCGAAACGCTGTTGTCCGCTGCTGCGGTGGATCGCATGCACAACGGCGTGCGCTCGGATTTCGACCGTGAGCTGTCGGCGCAAGGTGTCGGCAACATGCTCTGCGGTCTGGTCGGTGCGCTGCCGATGACCGGGGTGATCGTGCGCAGTTCGGCCAACGTCCAGGCCGGCGCGACCACCCGTTATTCGACGATCTTCCATGGTCTGTGGCTGTTGGCGTTCGTGTTGTTGCTGTCGAGCGTGTTGCAAAGCATTCCGGTGGCGAGTCTGGCGGGGGTGCTGGTGTATACCGGGTTCAAACTGGTGGACTTGAAAGCCTTTCGCGGCCTGGGCCGTTACGGACGGATGCCGATGTTCACCTACGCCGCCACGGCACTGGCGATCATCTTCACCGACCTGCTGACCGGTGTGCTGATCGGTTTCGGTCTGACGATGTTGAAACTGGCGTTCAAGGCATCGCGCCTGAAGATCAGCCTGATCGACCTGCCGCAGGACGGCGAGATGGAATTGCGTCTGGTGGGCGCGGCGACCTTTCTCAAGGTACCGGCGCTGACCCAGGTGCTGGGCAGCATTCCGCAGGGCACGACGGTGCATGTGCCGCTCAATAACCTGAGCTACATCGACCATTCGTGTCTGGAGTTACTGGAGGAGTGGGGCCGGGCGAATGCGGCGAAGGGGTCGAAGCTGTTGATCGAGTCGCGTGGGTTGAAGCGACGGTTGGAGGGGCGGGTTCGCACAACAACAGGCATCGGCGCTGCCGGTTAAATCTGCGGGTTGAACTCAACCCCTGTAGGAGCTGCCGCAGGCTGCGATCTTTTGCTCTTGATTGTTAAAAACAACATCAAAAGATCGCAGCCTGCGGCAGCTCCTACATTGGATTGTGTGTAACTCAGGCAGCGGGCTGGTCGAGCTCCAGGCCCACGCCGAGGCGACGGCCCATGCACGGCCAGCGCTTCCACGCCGCTCCGGTGTCCGGACTGCTGAGTTTGTCACGGTAGGCCTCTACCGATTCCAGCGCAAAACTCTCGTCGTCGAGCATCTTGTCGATGGCGTGATGCACCACTTCGTCCAGTTGATTGGCAAATTCCTCACCGAGCAATTGGTGAGCAATCAGATTGGCGACCGTCATGTCCAAGGGGATCAGTGGCTGGCCGAGGTGCTTGATGTACAGGTCGTTGACCTCTTCGACAAAGCGGTGCGCCAGATAGGCTTCATCCAGCAGGCTGTCCAGACCGACCGGCGGCTGGAGGAAGTACTGCTCGGCGATTTTCAGCACCGGTTTGATCTGCGACTCGATTCCCGCTTCCCTGGCAACTTCATTGGCTGCGTCCAGCATGTCTGGTACTTCATCGATATAGGCGGTGACGAAACTGGTCAACGCTTCTTCGCGGTTGGCGTCTGGCAACTGGATGGCGGAATGCAGATGAGGCAGTTTGGCTTCCAGCTGACGCTTGAGCCGTCCGGTTTCGTTTTCGGTTTGTCGGGCTTTTTGGATCTGCTCGCGCAATGCGGCGGTGTTCATGAAAACTCCAGGAAACAAGGCAATGAAATAGGGAAGACATAACTTAGCTGGCTTACGAAAAATGCTAAGACGCATTTGTCATAATTATTTCATCCTTGATACACCTGCGTTATATCAGTTTGCCGCCACTCGTCTGCATCCTTCTCCATTCGCACCCTTGAGCGCAAGCCCCGGCTGTTTCAGATCATTTACGCGTCGACATTGCAATTCCCGATGGCTGTCTATACTCGCCATTGAATGGAGTTAGCTGATGACGCCCGACTGCCCACGCAGCAAGGCCCGGCGATTCAAGTTCGTAGTCTGATGCAGCCGCTCCCTTGCCGAAGGCGTTGCGCCTACGGGATAACAAGAACGATAAGGGGAACCCGCAATGATGCGACATCCACACGTCTGGATGGGCCTCCTGTTGTGGTCGATTTTCAGCCCGGCTCAAGCGGCCTGGACTGTGAATATGGCGCCTGGAGCGACTGAAATCAGTCACGCAGTATTCGACCTGCACATGACCATTTTCTGGATCTGTGTGGTGATCGGGATCATCGTCTTCGGCGCCATGTTCTGGTCGATGATCGTGCATCGTCGCTCGACCGGGCAGGTCGCCGCAAAATTCCACGAAAGTACCACCGTCGAGATTCTCTGGACTGTCGTGCCGCTGCTGATCCTGGTGGCGATGGCGGTCCCGGCGACCGCTACCCTGATCCGCATGTACGACACCAGTGAGCCGGATATCGATATCCAGATCACCGGATATCAGTGGAAGTGGCACTACAAATACCTCGGTCAGGATGTCGAGTTCTTCAGCAACCTGGCCACCCCCGCCGAACAGATCCACAACAAGGAAGCCAAGGGCGAGCACTACCTGCTCGAAGTCGACAAGCCGCTGGTGCTGCCGGTCGGCGCCAAGGTGCGCTTCCTCGTGACCTCCGCCGACGTTATCCACTCGTGGTGGGTGCCGGCCTTCGCGGTCAAGCGCGATGCGATCCCGGGATTCGTCAACGAAGCCTGGACCCGCATCGACAAGCCCGGCCTCTACCGTGGCCAGTGCGCCGAACTGTGCGGCAAGGATCACGGCTTCATGCCGATCGTGGTCGACGTCAAGGAGAAGGCCGACTACGACAAGTGGCTTGCCGACCGCAAAGCCGAAGCCGCGCAGCTCAAGGAGCTGACCAGCAAGGAATGGACGCTGGACGAGCTTAAAGAGCGCGGCGACAAGATCTATCACACCACCTGCGTGGCCTGTCACCAGGCTGAAGGTCAGGGCCTGCCGCCGATGTTCCCGGCGCTCAAGGGCTCACCGATTGCCACCGGGCCCAAAGCCGACCACCTGCACCGCGTGTACTTCGGCAAACCCGGCACCGCCATGGCAGCGTTCGGCAAGCAGTTGTCGGAAGTCGATATTGCAGCGGTCGTGACCTACGAACGTAACGCCTGGGGCAACAACAAGGGCGACATGGTCACGCCAAAAGAAGTGCTTGAGCTCAAACAGGCGGAAAGCAAATGAGCCGGTCTATCGCGTACTTCGTGAATCGGTCGGGGCAATGCGCCCCGGCCCGCCCCGTCCACTCACGTAAAGGAGACCGGCCATGAGCGCTGTAATCGATGACCACGGTCATGCCGACCACGCCCACGGCCCCGCCAAAGGCCTGATGCGTTGGGTGCTGACCACCAACCACAAGGACATCGGCACTCTGTATCTGTGGTTCGCGTTCTGCATGTTCCTGCTCGGCGGCACGTTCGCCATGGTGATCCGCGCCGAGCTGTTCCAGCCCGGGCTGCAGATCGTCGAACCGGCGTTCTTCAACCAGATGACCACCATGCACGGCCTGGTGATGGTCTTCGGCGCGGTGATGCCGGCGTTCGTCGGCCTCGCCAACTGGATGATCCCGTTGATGATCGGCGCGCCGGACATGGCCCTGCCACGGATGAACAACTTCAGCTTCTGGCTGCTGCCGGCGGCGTTCCTGCTGCTGGTCTCGACCCTGTTCACCGCCGGTGGCGGGCCGAACTTCGGCTGGACGTTCTACGCCCCGCTGTCCACCACCTACGCGCCGGAAAGCGTCACCTACTTCATTTTCGCTATCCACTTGATGGGGATCAGTTCGATCATGGGCGCGATCAACGTGATCGCCACCATCCTCAACCTGCGCGCCCCCGGCATGACCCTGATGAAAATGCCGCTGTTCGTCTGGACCTGGCTGATCACCGCGTTCCTGCTGATCGCGGTGATGCCGGTTCTGGCCGGATGCGTGACGATGATGCTGATGGACATCCACTTCGGCACCAGCTTCTTCAGTGCCGCCGGTGGCGGTGACCCGGTGTTGTTCCAGCATGTGTTCTGGTTCTTCGGACACCCCGAGGTGTACATCATGATCCTGCCGGCCTTCGGCGCCGTCAGCCAGATCATCCCGACCTTCTCGCGCAAGCCGCTGTTCGGCTACACCTCGATGGTCTATGCGACGGCGAGCATCGCGTTCCTGTCGTTCATCGTCTGGGCGCACCACATGTTCGTGGTCGGCATCCCACTGGTGGGCGAGTTGTTCTTCATGTATGCGACCATGCTCATCGCCGTGCCGACCGGGGTGAAGGTGTTCAACTGGGCCAGCACCATGTGGCAAGGCTCGCTGACCTTCGAGACGCCGATGCTGTTCGCCGTAGCGTTTGTGATCCTGTTTTCCATCGGCGGTTTTTCCGGGCTGATGCTGGCCATCGCCCCGGCGGACTTCCAGTACCAGGACACCTACTTCGTGGTCGCGCACTTTCACTACGTGCTGGTGCCGGGGGCGATCTTCGGGATCTTCGCTTCGGCCTATTACTGGCTGCCGAAGTGGACCGGGCACATGTACGACGAAACCCTCGGCAAGCTGCACTTCTGGCTGTCGTTCGTCGGCATGAACCTGACCTTCTTCCCGATGCACTTCGTGGGATTGGCGGGGATGCCGCGACGGATTCCGGACTATAACCTGCAGTTCGCCGACTTCAACATGGTTTCCTCGATCGGCGCGTTCATGTTCGGTGCCACGCAGATCTTCTTCCTGTTCATCGTGATCAAGACCATTCGCGGCGGCCCGCCAGCCCCGGCCAAACCGTGGGACGGCGCCGAAGGTCTGGAGTGGAGCGTGCCGTCACCGGCGCCGTATCACACCTTTACTACGCCGCCGGAAGTGAAATGAAACGCCTTGCCTTTGTGGGAGGGGGCTTGCTCCCGAATGCGTCAGATCATTCCACTCATGTGTTGAATGATGAACTGCATTCGCGAGCAAGCCCGCTCCCACAGGGGATCTCGGCTGAGGCTGAAAATCATGGCTGACTCGATCTCGCTGAAAAAACTGGTCACCCGCCTGCTCGGCGTGGTGGTGGCGATGTTTGTCTTCGGCTTTGCTCTGGTGCCGATCTACGACGTGATGTGCAAGGCCTTCGGCATCAATGGCAAAACCGCCGGGCAGTACGAGGGTGAGCAGGTGGTGGATAACTCGCGGCAAGTGCGCGTGCAGTTTCTGTCGATGAACAACGCCGACATGCCGTGGGAGTTCTACCCCAAGGGTGAGGAACTGGTGACCCATCCTGGCGGCGTAAACGAGATGATCTTCGTCGCCCGCAACCCCACCGACAAACCGATGAGCGCCCAGGCCGTGCCGAGTATCGCACCCAGCGAAGCGGCGGCGTATTTCCACAAGACCGAATGCTTTTGCTTTACCCAGCAGGTGCTGCAGCCCGGTCAGCAGATCGAGATGCCGATGCGTTTCATCATTGACCGCGACATGCCCAAGGACGTGAAGCACCTGACGCTTTCCTACACGCTGTTCGATATCACCGCCCGTCATCCTCCGGTGGCTGCAAACACTGGCGGTTAAGCGTGCCCGATAAGGAGAACAATAAATGGCAACTCATGAGCACTATTACGTCCCGGCCCAGAGTAAATGGCCGATCATCGCCACCTTCGGCATGGTCATCACCGTGTACGGCCTGGCGACCTGGTTCAACGATCTGAAGGCAGCGCGCCCGGAATCCCACGGCCCGTACATCTTCTTCGTCGGCGGGCTGTTGCTGGCGTACATGCTGTTCGGCTGGTTCGGGGCGGTGATCAAGGAAAGTCGTGCCGGGCTGTACAGCCCGCAGCTCGACCGCTCGTTCCGCTGGGGCATGAGTTGGTTCATCTTCTCCGAGGTGATGTTCTTCGTCGCTTTCTTCGGTGCGCTGTTCTACGTGCGGCACATTTCCGGGCCGGCGCTGGGTGGCGAAGGCCCGAAAGGCATCGCGCACATGCTGTGGCCGAACTTCCAGTTCACCTGGCCGCTGCTGCACACCCCGGACCCGAAACTGTTCCCGCCGCCCAAGGAAGTCATCAGTCCGTGGGGCCTGCCGCTGATCAACACGATCCTGCTGGTCAGCTCCAGCGTGACCATCACCATCGCCCACCACGCCTTGAAAAAAGGCCATCGCGGTGCGCTGAAAATCTGGCTGGCGATCACCGTGCTGCTGGGCTGCGGCTTCCTCGCCTTGCAGGCCGAGGAGTACATGCACGCCTATCACGAACTGGGCCTGACCCTGGGTTCGGGCATCTACGGCGCGACGTTCTTCATGCTCACCGGTTTCCACGGTGCCCACGTGACCATCGGCACGATCATTCTGTTCGTGATGCTGATGCGCATCATGAAGGGGCATTTCGATGCCGAGCATCAGTTCGGTTTCGAGGCGGCGAGCTGGTATTGGCACTTCGTCGATGTGGTGTGGATCGGTTTGTTCGTCTTCGTTTACGTGCTCTGAGCACTGATTACCAAGGCGCGTGCGACACCAGTTGGCCGCTGTAGAAGCCCCAGGCGATCAAGCCGACGGTGGCAGCGGCCAGTGCCACCCGAACACTCAAGGCGATCACCAGGCGATTGGAGCTGCTGTCGTCCTTGACCAGGAAAAACAGGCCGCTGAACAGGCTGATCACCGTGGCAATCAGCAGCAGGACGATGGCTGCTTTGAGCATGGGAAGACTCCGGGGGACAGGCGATGCAGTTGAGTATAGCGATCGCGACGACTGACTTTGTGGCGCGGCCATGAAGCGCTTCCGCCCGGGCGTGATACCGACCGTGGTGGTGGTGGCGTTGCTGCTGCCGCTGCTGGTGTCGCTGGGTTTCTGGCAACTGGGCCGGGGCGCGGAAAAAACCGCCCTGCTCGCCACTTACGCCGAGCGCCGCGCCGCCGAGCCGATGGCCAGCAGCGAATTGCTGCACAGCGCCGACCCGGCCTTTCGCCGTGTGCATCTGTACGGCCAGTTCGATAGCGCCCACAGCCTGCTGCTGGACAACCGTCAGCGCAACGGCAAGGTCGGCATCGAACTGCTGCAGCCGTTTCAGGATCGGGCCACCGGCCAGTGGCTGCTGGTCAATCGCGGCTGGCTGCCATGGCCGGATCGCCGGGTGACGCCGCAATTCGCAACCCCCACCGACGCGGTCAACCTGGATGCCTGGGTCTACGTCGCCCCCGGCGCGACCTTCCAGTTGCACGCCGACCCGGCCAGCAGCACCTGGCCGCAAACGATCACCGCCGTCGAGCCGGCGAAGCTGTGGAAAACCCTCGAACGCGACGGCTTCGCCTACGAACTTCGTGCCGAACCCGGCCCCGCCAGCTATGAGGCCGACTGGCCGGTCGTCGCCATGGGCCCGGAAAAACACCTTGGATACGCCGTGCAGTGGTTCGCCATGGCCACCGCCCTGCTCGGCCTCTACGTCTATTTGGGCTTGCACAACGCAAAGGAGAAAACCCATGGGAACGGCCATGAATCCACCCAGCATGTCTGAGGCAAAAACACCGGCCACCCGCCGTCGCGGGCGGATCCAGCTGTTGCTGATTGTGCTCGGCGTAGTCGGCCCGATGATTCTCGCCACCGGCATGTACAAATTGCAGTTCTGGGTGCCGGAAGGCCGCAGCTATCACGGCGAACTGATCGGCAACGGCCAGACCCGCGCCGACCTCGGCATCCAGGCCGACGAAACGCGCTGGCAGATGCTGGTCACCGCACCGAAGGACTGCGCAGTGGACTGTCAGCAACTGGTGTACCTCGCCCGGCAGATTCAGATCGGTCTCGGTCGCGATGCCGGGCGCGCCAGCCACGCCCTCGCCGCTGCACAGCCGCTGAGCGCCGACTACGAAGCCAAGCTGAGCCGCGAATACCCGCAGCTGCAACGCTACCCGCTGGACAGCGCAGCGTTGAGCAAGGCCACCGGCGACAAGGCCACGCCGCAGCTGTGGATCATCGACCCCCACGGCAACCTGGTGCTGCGCTACGAGCCGAGTGTGAAGGGCAAGGATCTGCTCAACGACCTGCGCCACCTGCTGAAACTGTCGAACATCGGATAAGGGCATCGTCATGGCCAAACCTGGATTTCGCCTCGCGCTGTTTGCCACTCTGCTGGCACTGCTCGTCGTGCTGCTCGGCGCCTACACCCGCCTGACCCATGCCGGCCTCGGCTGTCCGGACTGGCCGGGCTGCTACGGGTTCATCAGCGTGCCGAAAAGCGAAGCCCAACTGGCCCATGCCGAACTGCATTACCCCGACTCGCCGGTGGTGGCGCACAAGGGCTGGAACGAGATGATCCACCGCTACTTCGCCGGCACTCTCGGCCTGCTGATTGCGATTCTCGCCGGGCGTGCCTGGGTCAATCGTGGTCATCCGGGCCAGCCGCTGAAACTGCCACTGTTTCTGCTGGCGGTGGTGTTCGCCCAAGCGGCGTTCGGCATGTGGACGGTGACGCTCAAGCTCTGGCCGCAAGTGGTCACCGGGCATTTGCTCGGCGGTTTTGCGACCTTGAGTCTGTTGTTTTTGCTGACGTTGCGATTGTCCGGGGTGCTGCCGGCACTGACCGTCCCCAAGCGTTTGCAGTATTGGGCGACGGCGGGGCTGTTGCTGGTGATCGGCCAGATCGCACTGGGTGGTTGGGTCAGTTCCAACTACGCGGCGGTGGCCTGCATCGACTTCCCGACCTGCCACGGTCAATGGCTGCCACCGGCGGACTTCGCCAACGGCTTTCACCTGACCCAGCACATCGGCCCCAATTATCTCGGCGGCCAACTCGACAGCGATGCACGCACAGCGATTCACCTGACCCACCGCATCGGCGCGCTGCTGGTGACGATCGTCCTGCTCGGTCTGGCCTGGCAACTCAGGGCTGTCGGCATGACGCGTTTGGCCGGGCTAGTCGTCATTGCCCTCGGCGCACAGATCACCCTCGGCATCAGCAACGTGCTGTTTCATCTGCCGCTGCCGGTGGCCGTGGCGCACAACGCCGGTGGCGCCGCACTGCTGCTGAGCATGGTGCTGGTCAATTACCACGCGCGCACCAGTCTGGTTCGGGTCAAACAGCCGATGTTGGCGCGCTGGCGTTTGAGCCCACGTAAACATTCGGCTGCGCCCATCACGATAAAAGGAGAAACGCCATGGCGCTTCTGATCGGCGAACGTCCCGCGCAAGCGCTATGGCGTGACTATCTGGAGCTGACCAAGCCGAAAGTGGTGGTGCTGATGCTGATCACCTCGCTGGTCGGCATGTTCCTCGCGACCCGCGCCGGGGTGCCGTGGACGGTGCTGGTGTTTGGCAATCTGGGGATTGCGTTGTGTGCCGGTGGCGCGGCGGCGGTCAATCATGTGGTGGACCGGCGCATCGATGCGGTGATGGCGCGCACGCACAAACGGCCATTGGCCGAGGGCCGGGTTTCACCGGCAGCGGCGCTGACCTTTGCGCTGGTGCTGGCCCTGCTCGGGCAGGCGATGCTGCTGACTTTCACCAATGCGCTGACCGCGTGGCTGACCCTCGCTTCGCTGCTCGGCTACGCGGTGATCTACACCGGTTTCCTCAAGCGTGCAACGCCTCAGAACATCGTCATCGGTGGCCTGGCCGGCGCCGCCCCACCGCTGCTCGGCTGGACCGCCGCCACCGGTCACGTCAGCGCCGAACCGTTGCTGCTGGTGCTGATCATCTTCGCCTGGACCCCGCCGCACTTTTGGGCGCTGGCGATTCATCGCAAGGAGGAATACGCCAAGGCCGACATCCCGATGCTGCCGGTGACCCACGGCGAGCACTACACCAAGGTGCACATTCTGCTCTACACCTTCGCCCTGCTCGCGGTGAGTCTGCTGCCGTATGTGATCCACATGAGCGGCGTGCTCTACCTGATCTGCGCCCTCGCGCTGGGCGCAAGGTTTCTGCAATGGGCCGTGGTGCTGTACCGTGGCACTCGGCCGCACGCGGCGATCAACACCTTCAAGTACTCTATTTATTACTTGTTCCTGTTGTTCATCGCCCTGCTCGTAGACCATTACTTACTGTTGAACCTATGACTCGAACCCAGAAAACCGTTTTCATCCTCGTCGCCGTGATCGCGCTGATCCTGGGACTGACCGTCAACAAAGTCCTGAGTGGCAAGGGCCAGGGCGACCCCACCGCGCTGATCGACGCCGGCATCATCCTGCTGCCGCAGAGCCGCACGTTGCCGGGCGTGACCATGACCAATCAGGATGGCCAACCGGTCGCCATCGACGAGTTGAAAGGCAAGTGGAGTCTGCTGTTCTTCGGCTACACCTTCTGCCCGGACATCTGCCCGACCACCCTCGCCCAACTGCGCCAGATCAAGAGCGAGTTGCCCAAAGACGCGGTGGATAAATTGCAGATCGTACTGGTCAGCGTCGACCCGAACCGCGACAACCCGCAGCAATTGAAGCAGTACCTGGGCTACTTCGATCCACAGTTCGTGGGCCTGACGCCAAAGTCGATCGAAGAGCTGCAGAAGGTGGCGAATGCCGTGAGCATCCCGTTCATTCCAGCCGATACCAGCAAACCGAACTACACCGTCGACCACAGTGGCAACCTCGCCGTGATCGGCCCGGACGGCACGCAACGCGGCTTCATCCGAGCGCCGCTGAACAACGCCAAACTTGTCGCGCAGCTGCCGGTCATGCTCAACCGCAAGTAATCAGGGCGAGACATTCCTGTGTAGGAGCTGCCGAAGGCTGCGATCTTTTGCTCTTGATCTTCAACAGCAAGATCAAAAGATCGCAGCCTCGTTTCACTCGACAGCTCCTACAGGGGAATTTGCCCCATAAAAAAGGCGATCCCGAGGGATCGCCTTTTTTATTGCGCCTGTCTCGTCCTGAATCAGAACGCCGGCAATACGGCGCCTTTGTACTTCTCGGTGATGAATTTCTTCACTTCCGGGCTGTGCAGCGCAGCCGCCAGTTTCTGCATCGCGTCGCTGTCCTTGTTGTCCGCACGGGACACCAGGATGTTCACGTACGGCGAGTCGTTGCCTTCGATCACCAGCGCATCCTTGGACGGATCGAGCTTGGCTTCCAGCGCGTAGTTGGTGTTGATCAGCGCCAGATCGACCTGGGTCAGCACGCGCGGGATGGTCGCGGCTTCCAGTTCACGGATTTTCAGGTCTTTCGGGTTCTGCGCGATGTCTTTCGGGGTCGACAGAATGTTGGTCGGATCCTTCAGGGTAATCAGGCCAGCCTTGGCCAGCAGCAACAGCGCACGGCCGCCGTTGGTGGCGTCGTTCGGAATCACCACGTTGGCGCCGCTTGGCAGGTCCTTCAGATCCTTGATCTTGTTCGAGTAGGCGCCCAGTGGCTCCAGATGCACGCCGTTCACCGCCACCAGGCTGGTGCCCTTGGCCTTGTTGAACTCATCGAGGTACGGCTGGTGCTGGAAGAAGTTGGCGTCCAGGCGCTTTTCAGCCACCTGCACGTTCGGCTGAATGTAGTCGGTGAAGACCTTGACCTTCAGATCCACGCCTTCTTTGGCCAGGGCCGGCTTCACGAATTCGAGGATTTCCGCGTGCGGCACCGGGGTGGCGGCGACAGTCAGGGTTTCAGCGTGGGCCGAAAAAGCGGCTACGGCAGCGAAAGCAGCGATCAGTTTTTTCATTCAGCTAACTCCTTATGAGGCGCCCGTCTGGCGCCTGCCAGCGAATGGCCGGCTCATTTCTTGATTACAAAAACCGGTTATTTGCGCGAGAAATGCACGACCAGTCGGTCGCCCACCATTTGCAGCACTTGTACCAGAATCAGCAGCAATACCACGGTGACGATCATCACGTCAGTCTGGAAACGCTGGTAGCCGAAACGGATCGCCAGGTCACCCAGACCACCGGCGCCGACCACACCGGCCATCGCCGTGTAGGACACCAGGGTAATCGCGGTCACCGTAATCGCTGCGAAGATGCCCGGACGGGCTTCCGGCAGCAAGGCGTTCATGATGATCTGCCGGGTGGTCGCGCCCATCGACTGGGTGGCTTCGATGATGCCGCGATCGACTTCACGCAGCGCGGTTTCCACCAGACGCGCGAAGAACGGCGTCGCACCCACCACCAACGGCGGAATCGCACCGGCCACGCCCAGCGAAGTGCCGGTGATCAGCACGGTGAACGGAATCATCACGATCAGCAGAATGATGAACGGCAGCGAACGCAGGATGTTCACCGCCAACGACATGAAGGCGTAGAGGCCACGGTTTTCCAGCAACTGACGCGGACTGCAGAGAAACAGCAGCACGCCCAGCGGCAGGCCGAGCAATACGGTGAACAGCAGCGAACCACCGAGCATCAGCATGGTGTCGCCAGTGGCCAGCCAGATTTCCAGCCAATCGATGTTTTCGAAGAAAGCCTTGAGCATTTCCATTAACGCAGCACCTCCATATGAACGTCAGCGGCGGTGAAGCGGGCGAAGGCCGCTTCCATGTCGCCACCGGTGACGGCGAGGGTCAATTGCCCGTAAGGAATGTCTTTGATGCGGTCGATGCGGCCGGCGAGGATGCTGTAGTCGACCCCGGTTTCCCGGGCCACGGTACCGAGCAACGGCGCGTAGGTCGCTTCGCCCTGGAAGGTCAGACGCACGATGCGACCCGGCACGTGAGCGAAGTCATCGCGCTGTTCGCTTTCGTCGATCTGCTCGCTTTCCTGAACGAAACGCTTGGTGGTCGGGTGCTGCGGATGCAGGAACACATCGGCCACCGAACCTTGCTCGACGATCACCCCGGCGTCCATCACCGCGACCTGATCGCAAACGCGACGGATCACGTCCATCTCGTGGGTGATCAGGACGATGGTCAGCTTCAGTTCACGATTGATCTCGGCCAGCAGTTGCAGAACCGACGCGGTGGTCTGCGGGTCGAGGGCGCTGGTGGCCTCGTCGCACAGCAGAATCTTCGGCTTGGTCGCCAGGGCGCGGGCGATGCCGACGCGCTGTTTCTGGCCGCCGGACAATTGTGCCGGGTACTTCTTGGCGTGATCGGACAGACCGACCCGTGCCAGCAACTCAGCGACACGCTGATTGATCTCGCTGCTCGACAGCTCGCCCGCCAGGGTCAGGGGCAGCGCGACGTTGTCGGCCACGGTCTTGGAGGCGAGCAGGTTGAAGTGCTGGAAGATCATCCCGACTTGCTGACGGAAGCGGCGCAGGCCGTTGGCGTCCAGCGCGGTGACTTCTTCGCCGTCGACGATGATCTTGCCGCCGCTGGAGTCTTCCAGGCGATTGATCAGACGCAGCAGGGTACTTTTTCCCGCACCGGAATGGCCAATCAGGCCGAAGACCTGACCGTTTTCAATCGAAAGACTGGTCGGGTGCAGGGCGGGGATGTCCTTACCGGCGACGCGGTAAGTTTTGTGGACGTTTTGAAACTCGATCACGTAGCGAACCTTGTGGGGCGCGTTAGAAAAGGATCAGCGGTTAGCCGGGCGCGCATTTTAGCCTGTCCGTATAGAGGTTCTTAGCATTTATTTCGCAATTAACCTTCGATTTGGCAATAACAAGATCAAAGGTCATAAAAAAGGAACGCCCATTCCTGCTCATTGGTCACTAGTTAAGCGACTTGAAACCCTGGGTAACCGTGCCCGGAAACGCTCAAGAGTCCCCGTTGAAACGGGGTCAACCGAGGAGTTTACGTCTGATGAGCAGCAAGAAACCTACGACCGACAAAAGCCAACTGGCCGGAACCGATACCAAGGATCGCGCCAACACCAACGCCAAACTCGACAGTCTGGAGAAGTTTCGCTCCGACGCGACCGGCCAGGCCCTGCGCACCAATCAGGGAGTGAAGGTCGCCGATAACCAGAACACCCTCAAGGCCGGCCCGCGCGGGCCGTCGTTGCTGGAAGACTTCATCATGCGTGAAAAGATCACGCACTTTGACCACGAACGCATTCCGGAGCGCATCGTCCATGCGCGCGGTACTGGCGCGCATGGTTTCTTTCAGGCCTACGAGAACCATTCGACACTGACCAAGGCCGGCTTCCTGCAGGATCCGGGGAAAAAGACCCCGGTGTTCGTGCGTTTTTCCACGGTGCAGGGGCCGCGCGGTTCCGGCGATACCGTGCGTGACGTGCGCGGTTTTGCCGTGAAGTTCTTCACCGACGAAGGCAACTTCGATCTGGTCGGCAACAACATGCCGGTGTTCTTCATCCAGGACGCGATCAAGTTTCCCGACTTCGTCCACGCGGTGAAACCCGAGCCACACAATGAGATCCCTACCGGCGGCTCGGCCCACGACACCTTCTGGGACTTCGTCTCGCTGGTGCCGGAGTCGGCGCACATGGTGATCTGGGCGATGTCCGACCGGGCAATCCCGAAAAGCCTGCGCAGCATGCAGGGCTTTGGCGTGCACACCTTCCGCCTGGTCAACGCCGAGGGCAAATCACGCTTCGTCAAATTCCACTGGCGCCCGACTGCCGGCACCTGTTCGTTGGTGTGGGACGAGGCGCAGAAGCTCGCCGGTAAAGACACCGATTACCACCGTCGCGATCTCTGGGAAGCCATCGAGATGGGCGACTACCCGGAATGGGAGTTGGGTGTGCAGATCATCGAGGAGGAAAACGAACACGACTTCGATTTCGACATCCTCGACCCGACCAAGCTGATCCCCGAAGAAATCGTGCCGATCACCCCGCTGGGCAAGATGACCCTCAACCGTAACCCGGACAACTTCTTCGCCGAGACCGAGCAGGTCGCATTCTGCCCCGGCCACATCGTGCCCGGCATCGACTTCTCCAATGACCCGCTGCTGCAAGGTCGGCTGTTTTCCTACACCGACACGCAAATCAGCCGACTGGGTGGGCCGAACTTTCATGAGCTGCCGATCAACCGCCCGGTGGCACCGTTCCACAACGGCCAGCGCGACGCGCAGCACCGCACAGTAATCGACAAGGGGCGCGCGTCCTACGAGCCGAACTCGATCGACGGCGGCTGGCCGAAAGAAACTCCGCCAGCCGCGCAGGACGGCGGCTTCGAGAGTTACCCGGAACGCATCGATGCGAACAAGATCCGTCAGCGCAGCGAGTCGTTCAGCGACCACTTCTCGCAAGCGCGGCTGTTCTTCAACAGCATGAGTGAGCACGAGAAGGAGCACATCATTGCCGCCTACAGCTTCGAGCTGGGTAAGGTCGAACGCGAGTTTATCCGTGCACGGCAGGTGAATGAGATTCTCGCCAACATCGACCTGGAATTGGCCAAGCGCGTGGCGGCCAACCTCGGGTTGCCGGCGCCGAGCAAAGGCACGGTCGAGGTGCGCAAGACTTCGTTCGATCATTCACCAGCGCTGAGTCAGGCGAATCTGCTGCCAGAGGACATCAAAACCCGCAAAGTGGCGATTCTTGCCGCTAACGGCGTCGATGGTGCAGCGATCGATGCGATGAAAAAGGCCTTGGAAGCAGAAGGTGCGCACGCCAAGCTGCTCGGCCCGACTTCGGCACCGGTGAAGACTGCCGACGGCAAAGCCCTGCCGGTGGACGCATCCATGGAAGGTATGCCTTCAGTGATCTTCGATGCGGTGTTCGTGCCGGGTGGTGCGGCGTCGATCAAGGCGTTGAGTGGCGACGGCGTGGCGCTGCATTACCTGCTGGAAGCCTACAAGCACCTCAAGGCGATTGCGCTGCACGGCGAGGCCAAGCAGTTGCAGGATCTGCTGAAGCTGGAAGCAGATGCGGGACTGCTGCAGGGCAAGGATGTGCCGGGGTTGACCAAGCCGTTCTTCGCGGCGATCGGGCAGCATCGGGTCTGGGCGCGGGAGCCTAAGGCC
Organism: Pseudomonas sp. MWU318; assembly: GCF_016756945.1. Lineage (NCBI taxonomy): Bacteria > Pseudomonadati > Pseudomonadota > Gammaproteobacteria > Pseudomonadales > Pseudomonadaceae > Pseudomonas > Pseudomonas sp. MWU318. The sequence continues at coordinate 583,161 of NZ_JAESJL010000003.1, read as the reverse complement.
AAGGCCATTCCAGCTTAAGTTCTTGGCTGGCTGAGAGGACGCTTTCGCGAGCAGGCTCGCTCCCACAGGGTTCACGCTTTACCTGTGGGAGCGGGCTTGCTCGCGAAGCTTTTAAGGTTTACGCGGGCTCAAGACCATCTGCGCCGGCACCGTGCGCAGAATCTGCTTCTCGATGCGCAACTCGAAATCCGGATTCAGTTTCTTCACCCGCTTGCTCAGCAGAGTCGCCAGCCAAGGGTAATCCTGGGTGCGCGGCGCCTGAATGCTCACGGCACACTCATAATTCACCACATCGGCGGCGATCGCGTCGAGTTGCCGGCGAAGCTTGCGGCTATCGTTAATGTTCAGCGCCACCGTGGTGCTTTCGGCAGTCGGATCGATGAGCTTGGCTTTCGGCTTGGCTTCGGCCGCCAGCAGCGCCGCTTCGGCTTTCTCCAGCTCGGCTTTGCGCGCTTCGGTGATGGCACCATTGACGCCACCGGTCAGCGCCGGGGCTTTCGGCATCAGGGCACGGGCACGGCTCAGCGCAGTGGCTGCGGCGTTCACATCACCCTTTTGCAATACGATCTGGCTGCGGCGCAGGTAGGCCTCAGCCAACTGGCGCTGGTATTGCTCCAGGGACTGATCGTTGGGGGTTTGTGCCTGCAAGGCGGCCAGTTGGTCTTCGGCGGTGGCCAGTTCGCTGCTGGCCAGGCTTTGCTCCAGCTGTGCGATGGCCGTGGCCCGCGCGTCGGGGGCTTCGGCCACCGGCGGCGTGCTTTGGCAGGCGCCCAGCAGCACGGAAAATGCGACAAGGAGCAGATAACGGGAGGCGAACGGCTTCATTCCTGCGACTCTCTAATTGCGCAAAAAGCGAGCAAGTCTACACCCCTCGACGGGGCAGAACAAAACTCAGCAGAAACAGTGCGGCCGCCGTCACAACGATCGACGGCCCCGCCGGGGTGTCCTTGAACCATGACAACGCCAGCCCGCCACACACGGCGAGCATGCCCAGCAGGCTCGCGCCCACGGCCATCTGCTCCGGCGAGCGGGCGTGACGTTGTGCCGCAGCCGCCGGAATGATCAGCAGCGAAGTAATCAGCAACACACCGACGATTTTCATCGCCACCGCGATCACCACCGCAATCAACAGCATCAGCGCCATGCGCAGGCCCGCCACCGGCAGGCCTTCGACCTTGGCCAATTCCTCATGCACGGTGATCGCCAGCAGCGGCCGCCACAGCGTCACCAGCAACACCAGCACCGCCGCGCTGCCGCCGAGGATCCACGCCAGATCGGTCGGGCTGATCGCCAGCAGGTCGCCGAACAGATAGGCCATCAGGTCGATCCGCACTTCATGCATGAAGCTTAGTACCACCAGCCCGAGAGAGAGCGTGCTCGGTGCGAGAATTCCCAACAGCGTGTCGGAGGCCAGCGGCTGACGCTGTTGCAAGGTCACCAGCAGCACCGCCAGCAACAGGCAGCCGACGGTCACCGCGACCGTTGGACTGACATCCAGCAGAAAGCCCAGGGCCACGCCAAGCAGCGCGGCGTGGGACAGGGTGTCGCCGAAATAGGCCATGCGCCGCCAGACCACGAACGAACCCAACGGCCCGGCAACCAGCGCCAGCGCCAGACCTGCAAGCAGGGCATACAACAGAAAATCAGCCATGCTTGCAGTGGTCTCCGTGAACGTGGGTGTGGCCCGCAGCGGGCGCCTTGACCACCGAACCGTGCAGGTCGTGGGCGTGGTCGTGATGGTGGTGATAGATCGCCAGGCTCGGTGCGTTCTTGCCGAACAGCTCGACGAACGCCGGATCGCCGCTGACCTGCTCCGGATGCCCGGAACAGCAGACGTGTCGGTTGAGGCAGACCACCTGATCGGTGGTGCTCATCACCAGATGCAAATCGTGCGAGACCATCAGCACCCCGCAACCATGCCGGTCGCGCAGGCGGGTGATCAGGCTGTACAGCTCGGCCTGGCCGGCGACATCCACGCCCTGCACCGGCTCGTCGAGCACCAACAATTCCGGCTCGCGCAACAGCGCCCGGGCCAGCAGCACGCGCTGCATTTCGCCGCCGGAAACGGTCTGCACCGGGCTGTCGATAACGTGCTCGGCGCCGACTTCCTTCAGCGCAGCCAGCGCACGCGGGCGATCAACACCCGGCACCAGACGAAGGAAGCGCAGCACCGACAGCGGCAAGGTCGGGTCGACGTGAAGTTTTTGCGGCATGTAGCCGACGCGCAGTTTCGGCTTGCGCCAGACACTGCCGCTGTCAGGCTTCAGCAGGCCAAGCACGGCGCGCACCAGTGTGGTCTTGCCGGCGCCGTTGGGGCCGATCAGGGTGACGATCTGCCCCGGTTCGACACTCAGCTCGATGTTGTCCAGCACGGTCTGCCCGGCAAACGTGACGGCAACCTGCTCAAGACGGATCAACGGGTTGCTCATCAAGCCCCCTGGCAACCGGAGCACAGGCCGACCACTTCGACGGTCTGCGCTTCGACGATGAAACCGACATCCCTAGCGCTATTGATGATCGCGTCGCTGATAGCTTTCTGTTCCAGCTCAATGGCGGCGTGGCAGTCGCGGCAGATCAGGAACTGGCCCTGATGCGCATGTTCCGGATGCACGCAACCGACAAAGGCGTTGAGCGAAGAAATGCGGTGCACCAGGCCATTTTCCAGGAGGAAATCCAGCGCGCGGTACACGGTCGGCGGCGCGGCGCGGCGGCCGTCCTGCTCGCTGAGCACCGCCAGAATGTCGTAGGCGCCCAGCGGCTTGTGGCTCTGCCACACCAGCTCCAGCACCCGCCGGCGCAACGCAGTCAGGCGCAGGCCTTTCTGGGCGCACAAGGTATCGGCCTCGGTCAGTGCGCTGTGCACGCAATGAGAGTGGTCGTGGGGACGGCTGGCAATCGGTGTAATAGGCATGGGCGGCGACGCGTTTTGATAGAGACGTTATTATGTTACCCGTTCTCGCCTCCTTGAGTGGTCATCGTGTCCCGACTTTTTTCTGTTTTTGTGGCGTTTATCGCCAGTTTTCTGCTGATCGGTTCGGCTCAGGCCGAGGTCAGGGTTCTCACCAGCATCAAACCGCTGCAGTTGATTGCCGCGGCGGTGCAGGACGGGATCGCCATTCCGGAAGTGCTGCTGCCACCGGGTGCCTCGCCGCACAATTACGCCCTGCGCCCGTCCGACGTACGGAAGGTGCAATCGGTGGATCTGCTGTACTGGATCGGCCCGGACATGGAAGGTTTCCTGCCGCGCGTGCTGAACGGTCGTACGCTGCCGAGCGTCGCCGTGCAGGACCTGCCGGGCATGAAGTTGCGCCGCTTTGCCGAAGACAGCCACTCCCACGCCGAAGACGCCGACGAGCACGATCACGATCATCGCCCGGGCACGCTGGACGCGCATTTGTGGCTATCGCCGGTGAACGCGCGGGTTATTGCCGACAAAATGGCCGCCGACCTCAGCATTGCCGACCCAGTCAACGCTGAGCGCTATCAGAGCAACGCCAAGGCCTTCGACGAACGTCTTGATGCGCTGGACGCTCGACTTAAAAAACGTCTGGCCAGCGTTGAAGGCAAACCCTACTTCGTGTTCCACGAGGCCTTCGACTACTTCGAGGACGCTTACGGTCTGAAGCACACTGGCGTATTCAGCGTGGCCGCCGAGGTGCAGCCAGGCGCGCAACACGTCGCAGCGATGCGCAAGCGTCTGCAGGAAGTGGGCAAGACCTGTGTGTTCAGCGAACCGCCGCTGCGTCCGCGCCTGGCGGAAACCCTGGTGGCGGGCCTGCCGGTGAAGCTGGCGGAACTGGATGCGCTGGGCGGATATACGCCGGCGACAGCTCAGGGGTATGAGCAGGTGCTGGAGAAGTTGGGCAACGATCTGGCCAGGTGCCTGGAATCGTTGTAACCCCCCAAAGAAAAAGATCCCAGCCTTCGGCCGCTCCTACAGGGTGATCCCCTGTAGGAGCGGCCGAAGGCTGCGATCTTTTGATCTTAGAGGGCGAAAGGCAGCGGTGTATGCACCTGCTGCCGCTGCGCCAAGCGCTGCTCGAACTCCTGCGGATCGTGAATCAGCACGTCCTGCCCGGCAAACTGCTCGGCGGCGATCAACCGCGACAGCCAGAACCGTACACAGGCCACGCGCAGCATGGTCGGCCAGAGTTCAGCTTCAGCGGCAGTGAACGGACGCAGCGCCGCATAGGCACCGAGGAATGCGCGGGCACGCGGCCCGTCAATCAAGCCGTCCTCGTCCGAACACCAGTCATTCAAGGCAATCGCAACATCATAGAGCATCGGCCCCGAGCAGGCGTTGTAGAAGTCGATCAACCCGGTCAGGTGCGTGCCTTCGAACATCGCGTTATCGCGGAACAGATCCGCATGAATGTTGGCCCGTGGCAGCGCGAGAATTCTGTCTTTCTGCGCAGTAATCTCCTCCAGTGCCTTGTGCAGCAGCGCACGCGGCTCGTCCGCCAGATGCGAAAGAAACTCCGTGCCCTCCTCCTGCATCCAGTCCAGGCCGCGATCGGTCTTGCGCTTGATCATGCGCTCGCCCTGGGTCGCCAGGTGCAGATGCGCCTGCAACTCGCCGACCTGCGCGCAATGCTGGGCGTTGGCGACTTTGATGTGCTTGCCGGACAACCGCGGCTGGAGCAAGGCCGGTTTACCCTTGAGCTCACGCAGAGCCACGCCGTCGGTGGTGCGCAGCGCGTAGGGCACCGGCAGATCAGCCTCGTGCAGCACGTCGAGCAGGTCGATGAAGAACGGCATCTCCTGCACCGGGCCGCGTTCGACCAGGGTCAGGACGAACTCGCCCTGTTCCAGGCTGATAAAGAAATTGGTGTTTTCGCTGCCGGCGGCGATCCCCTGGAAATCAAGCAGACGGCCGAGCCCATAAGGGGCGAGAAAGGTTTCCAGCTCGGGCCGAGCCAGGGGGGTGAACACAGACATGGTTAAAAACTGCTCAGTTCGGGCGCCGCGATCAAGCGGCGCCGATTAAAAGTCGGGAATCTTACTTCCAGGTAAAGATTTCCCACGACGGAATCAGCATATCCGGCTGGTCGGAACGGATGTAGTTCACGTCCGAACCATCGGCGCGCACCAGGAAATACGGTTTGCCGCCCTTCGGCGTGACCTTGATCGCATATACAAAGCCACTGCGGCTGTATTCCTGAATGACCTTGTCGCCTTCGGTGTGCGTGTTAATGGTAACTTCCGGCTCCTTTGACGGCGCATCATCCGCCGCCATCGCGGCCAATGGTGAGGCCGCAATCAAACCGACCAGCAGCAAGCGATTTAACGTACGCATGATAACCTTGTCCCTTTGTCGTCAACGGTCCCGCTATTCTAGCGCCGGGCCCGCCGAAAAGGTTGATTCTGCTCATGAGCCAAGCCCCCCTCGTCCTGGTGGACGGTTCGTCTTACCTGTACCGCGCTTTCCACGCACTGCCACCGCTGACCACCTCCAAAGGCCTGCCGACCGGCGCGGTCAAAGGTGTGCTGAACATGCTCAAGAGTCTGCGCAAGCAGTACCCGGACAGCCCGTTCGCCGTGGTCTTCGACGCCAAGGGCGGGACATTTCGCGATGAGATGTACGCCGAATACAAGGCCAACCGCCCAAGCATGCCCGACGACATGCGGGTGCAGATCGAACCGCTGCACCAGAGCGTGATCGCTCTCGGCTTTCCGCTGCTGTGCGTGGAAGGCGTCGAGGCCGACGACGTGATCGGCACCCTCGCCCGCAGCAGCGCGGCGGCGGATCGCCCGGTGATCATCTCCACCGGCGACAAGGACATGGCGCAACTGGTCGACGGCCACATTACCTTGGTCAACACCATGTCCGGTAGCTCGATGGACGTGGAGGGCGTGAAGGAGAAATTCGGCGTCGCTCCCGAGCAGATCATCGATTATCTGGCGCTGATGGGCGATTCTTCCGACAACATTCCAGGCGTTCCCGGCATCGGTCCAAAGACCGCCTCCGGCCTGCTGGTCGGCGTCAACGGCGGCCTGACCGAGCTGTACGCGAATCTCGACATCGTGCCGACCCTGCCGATTCGTGGGGCCAAGACCCTGCCGGCCAAGCTCGAAGAGCACAAGGAGATGGCATTTCTCTCCTATCAACTGGCGACCATCAAGGTCGACGTGCCGCTGGACATCGGCCTCGATGACCTGCAAATGGGCGCGGAAGACCCGGCCAAGCTCTACGAGCTGTACACCTTGCTGGAATTCAAGAGCTGGCTGAACGACCTCGATCGTGACGCCAAGCGCCAGGAACTGAGCGCTGCCGCCGAACCTGCGCCGGCTGGCGATCTGTTCAGCGCCCCCGCAGAAGAAGCCCCTGCCGCTCCAACCGAAGCAGCGTATGAAACCATCCTTGATCAGGCGCGTTTCGATGTCTGGCTGGAGAAACTGAACAACGCCAAGCTGTTCGCCTTCGACACCGAAACCACCGGCATCGACGCGCAACAGGCGCAACTGGTCGGCCTTTCGTTCGCGGTGCAGGCCAACGAAGCGGCGTACATTCCGCTGACCCACTCCTACATCGGCGTGCCCGAGCAACTGGATCGCGACACCGTGCTGCGCGCGCTGAAGCCGATTCTGGAAGATCCGAGCAAGCTCAAGGTCGGCCAGCACGCCAAGTTCGACATGAACATTCTGGCCAACTGCGCCATCGGCGGTGATCAGAACGAAGGCATCACCGTGCGCGGCATCGCTTTCGACACCATGCTTGAGTCCTACGTGCTCAATTCCACCGCCACCCGCCACGACATGGACAGCCTCGCGCAGAAATACCTGGATCACACCACTGTGAGCTTCCAGGACATCGCCGGCAAAGGCGCCAAGCAGCTGACCTTCGACCAGATCGCCCTGGAGCAGGCCGGCCCGTACGCCGCAGAAGACGCCGACATTACGCTGCGTCTGCACCAGACCCTGTTTGAAAAACTCAGCGCAATCCCGAGTCTGGCCAGCGTGCTGACCGACATCGAAATCCCGCTGGTGCCGGTGCTGGCGCGCATCGAGCGTCAGGGCGCGTTCGTCGATGCCGAACTGCTCGGCATCCAGAGCATCGAGCTGGGCAACAAGATGGTCGCGCTGGAGCGTGAAGCCTTCGAAATTGCCGGTGAAGAATTCAACCTCGGCTCGCCGAAGCAACTGGGCGTGATCCTCTACGAGAAACTCGGCCTGCCGGTGCTGAAGAAGACCGCCAAGGGCCAGCCGTCCACCGCCGAAGAAGTGCTGGCAAAACTCGCTGAGGACGATCACCGCTTGCCAAAAGTGCTGATGGAACACCGTTCCATGAGCAAGCTGAAAAGCACCTACACCGACCGCCTGCCGGAACAGATCAACCCGCGCACCGGGCGTATCCACACCTCGTACCACCAAGCCGTGGCATCGACCGGGCGCTTGTCCTCCAGCGATCCGAACCTGCAGAACATTCCGGTGCGTACCGTTGAAGGCCGACGGATCCGTCAGGCGTTCGTCGCGCCCAAAGGCTACAAACTGCTGGCGGCGGACTATTCGCAGATCGAACTGCGGATCATGGCCCACTTGTCCAAGGACGAAGGCTTGATGAACGCCTTCCGCAACAATCTGGACGTGCACACCGCGACCGCCGCTGAAGTGTTCAAGGTCGAGCTGAACGAAGTGACTTCCGACCAGCGCCGTGGTGCCAAGGCGATCAACTTCGGCCTGATCTACGGCATGGGTGCGCAGAAACTCGGCAAGGACATCGGCGTCGACACCAAGACCGCCAAGGCCTACATCGACACCTACTTCGCCCGCTACCCGGGTGTGCGCGAATATATGGAGCGCACCCGCAAGCAGGCCGCCGACCAAGGCTATGTAGAGACCTTCTTCGGTCGTCGTCTGTACCTGCCGGAAATCAACTCGAACAAGCCGCAGGAACGCGCTGCCACCGAACGCACGGCGATCAACGCGCCGATGCAGGGCACCGCAGCGGACATCATCAAGAAAGCCATGGTGGCGGTGGATAACTGGCTGGCATCGTCCGGGCTGGACGCCAAAGTCATCTTGCAGGTGCACGACGAACTGGTACTGGAGGTTCGCGAGGATCTGGTCGAGCAGGTGAGTCAGGAAATCCGCCTGCACATGAGCGAAGCGGCGAAACTGGACGTGCCGTTGCTGGTGGAAGTCGGCGTCGGCAACAACTGGGATGAGGCGCACTAAGGCTCTGGCACGGGCGTTTGCCGCGACACACTGACGCGGCAAACGCCCGAAAAGCGCTTATTTCGAAACGCGCTTGCGGTTATTCCAAAGCTTTTTGAAAAAAATCTGAACTAATCTGACAACTCACTACTCAGAGATACTGAATGGCTGGTGAAGCCCTTCGATGCTCCTATGTTGTGTTAAGTGTTGGCAGATATCTGAACCCCGCCCTAGCGGTTCGGAACTTGAACCCCGGAACTTCTCCCTCCCCATATGAAGTCCGGGGCTTTTTTTGCCTCAAAACTGCCTGTGGCGCAGCCATGCTGCGTTAAAAGCGCAACAAAAAATGCTCATTTAGGTCCCCTAAACTCCGCTTTTTTGTTGCACTTTTGCCTTGCCTGGCAGCACCACAGACAGTTTTGAAATTCCCTTATTCTGCCTCGGTCGCCGCTTCGGCGCCCTTGTCGGCCAGTTCCATCCAGCCTGCCAACACAGTGTAGGCCTCTTCCAGGCCCATGCGTTTTGGCGCCGAGAACAGCTGGATCGTCACCAGATCGCCCCAGCCCTTGCGGATTTCCGCCTGCACCTTCAGCAGCGTGTTCTTGGCAGCGCCGTAGGTCAGTTTGTCGGCCTTGGTCAGCAGAATATGCATCGGCATGCCGGCGGCAACGGCCCAGTCGAGCATCAGCAGGTCGAAGTCGGTCATTGGATGACGGATGTCCATCATCAGAATCAAACCCTTCAAACTCTCCCGGCCACCGAGGTACGCCTCGAGGTGACGCTGCCAGTGTTGCTTGAGCGGGATCGGTACTTTTGCATAACCGTAGCCCGGCAGGTCGACCAGACGCCGTTCATCGTCTAGCTTGAAGAAGTTCAACAGCTGTGTGCGACCCGGGGTTTTCGAGGTGCGCGCCAGACTGGCGTGAGTCAGGGTGTTCAGTGCGCTGGATTTACCGGCGTTGGAACGACCGGCGAACGCCACTTCGAAGCCTTCGTCGTCAGGGCATTGATCGACTTTGGCGGCACTGAGCATGAACGTGGACTGTTGGCACAGGCCGAGGATGGGATTCTTGAGTTGCATGGGATTTCCGATGTGGGCGGCGCCGGGATTGGGCGCGGAACGCGGTGTCGCTTCCGTTTCAGTGACGCCAGTATATAATGCCGCAGATTTTGTGTGTGCTTTGTCCCAGCGAAGGATGAAGTTCACGAGAGCCAAAGACCTTGATTGCGCATCAGAACGCAGAACGCTCTCAACCCTGAAAAGGTCGTTTTATGACGAAATGGCTGCTGGCTGCCGGAGTCCTGATACCGCTTTGCGGCGCACAGGCTACACAGGAACCGGAAGCCGTGTACAACCGTGTTTGTGGTGCCTGTCATTCCGGCCAACTACCCATGGCGCCCGCAAGAGGCGATCAGGCAGCTTGGACGCCGAGGTTGGCGAAAGGTATGGAGACGCTGGTGCAACACGTGACCCAGGGTTTCAAGGCGATGCCGCCGCGTGGTTTGTGCATGGACTGCAGTGCCGAGGATTACCAGGCCATCATCCTTTGGATGAGCGAGAGTAAACCCGGTCCATAACTCTTAACCCTTAGCCGTAGTTGGATTAGCTGATGAACAAATTGATCGTGAGTCTGCTGTTGACCGTGGGAATTTCAGGCTTCGCCCATGCTGCCGGTGATGCCGCCGCCGGCCAGGCGAAAGCTGCCGTCTGCGGAGCCTGCCATGGCCCGGACGGGAACAGCATGGCGCCAAACTTCCCGAAACTGGCCGGTCAGGGTGAACGCTACCTCGACAAGCAGTTGCACGACATCAAATCGGGTAAGCGCGTCGTTCTGGAAATGACCGGCCTGCTGACCAACCTGAGCGATCAGGATCTGGCCGACATCGCCGCCTACTTCGCCAGCCAGAAAGGCAGCGTCGGCGCTGCCGATCCAAAAATCGTCGCGCGTGGTGAAGCCCTGTTCCGTGGCGGCAACCTGGACAAAGGCCTGCCAGCCTGTACCGGCTGCCATTCGCCGAACGGTGCCGGCAACGCCGCCGCAGGCTTCCCGCACCTGGGTGGCCAACACGCTCAATACATCGCCAAACAACTGACCGAATTCCGCAAGGAAGAAGGCGGTCGCGCCAACGACGGCGACGCGATGACCATGCGCACCATCGCGCGCAAACTGAGCGACGAAGACATCGCCGCAGTCGCCAGCTACATCCAGGGCCTGCACTAACCGCCCTGAATCGAGCGTTAACGCTGATGGACATCTCCTGCAACGTTAACGCTCGATTAATCCGACGCATCAAGTATAAAAAGGGTGGCTTTGGCCGCCCTTTTTTGTGGCTGCTGCCGTTACACTACAGAACTCATGCCCGCCAGGATCTGTCTGAAAACAGGTCGCGCGAGGCGACCAAAATTGTCCAGGAGTAAAGCATGCGTAATCTGATCATCAGCGCCGCTCTCGTCGCTGCCAGCCTGTTCGGCGTGACCGCCCAGGCCGCCGAAGCACCCGCTGCCCCTTATGTCGAACTGGCCAACCCGGTGCCAGTGGCAGAGCCTGGCAAGATCGAAGTCGTAGAGCTGTTCTGGTACGGCTGCCCGCATTGCTACGCGTTCGAGCCGGTGATCAATCCCTGGGTTGAAAAACTGCCGTCCGACGTCAACTTCGTACGCATTCCTGCCATGTTCGGCGGCCCGTGGGATGCTCACGGCCAAATGTTCCTGACCCTGGAAGCAATGGGCGTCGAGCACAAGGTTCACGCTGCGGTTTTCGAAGCAATTCAGAAACAACACAAGAAGCTGACCGACAAGAACGACATGGCTGACTTCCTCGCCACACAAGGCGTGGACAAGGACAAGTTCCTCGCCACCTTTGACTCGTTCGCGATCAAAGGTCAGATCGTCAAAGCGCGTGAGCTGGCCAAGAAGTATGAAATCACTGGCGTGCCAACCATGATCGTCAACGGCAAGTACCGCTTCGACATCGGCTCTGCCGGTGGTGCCGAGCAAGCCCTGAAACTGGCTGATCAACTGGTCGCCAAAGAGCGAGCGGCCAACAAGGCAGCCGCCAACTAAGCGCGGTAACCGCCATGCGCCGCTGGGGCACCGAACGCAGCGTTGGCCTGCATGATCCGCAGGTCAACGAGCATCACCTGGAGTCCACGGGCCTGCCCGCAGACCATCGTCTGCGCTTGCTCAGTTTCAATATCCAGGTCGGCATCAGCACCGAGCGCTATCGGCATTATCTGACCCGCAGCTGGCAGCACCTGCTGCCGCACACCGGGCGCTCAGGCAATCTGCAGAAAATCGGTGACCTGCTTGGCGACTTCGATCTGGTCGCCCTGCAGGAAGCCGATGGCGGCAGTCTGCGCTCAGGCTACGTCAATCAAGTCGAACACCTGGCCCACCTCGGCGCCTTCCCCTACTGGTATCAACAACTCAATCGCAACCTCGGCCGACTGGCCCAGCACAGCAATGGCGTGCTCAGTCGCCTGAAGCCGTGGGCGATCGAAGATCATCCGCTGCCCGGCCCGAAAGGTCGCGGCGCGATCCTGCTGCGCTTCGGTGAAGGTCCGGAGGCGCTGGTGGTGGTGATGATGCATCTGGCGCTCGGCGCACGGGTGCGCAGCCTGCAACTGGCCTATATTCGTGACCTGATCAGTGGCTACAAGCACCAGATATTGATGGGCGACATGAACACCCATGCCAGTGATCTGCTACAACAGTCACCGTTACGCGATCTCGGCCTGCTGGCCCCGCAGATGCAAGCCACCTTTCCCAGTTGGCGGCCACAGCGATGCCTTGATCATATTTTGCTCAGCCCGACCCTGACCCTGGAAAAGGTCGAAGTGCTGGCCCAACCCATTTCCGATCACCTGCCGGTCGCGGTAGAGATTCGTCTGCCGGGTTCGCTCACGGCCGATGCATTGCCCGCGTTGAGTCCTGCCCCTCGCGGAACCCCTGAATGAGCGACGACGCCCAGCGCTGGAAAGAGAAGTACCTCAAAAGCATCGAACAACAGGACAAGCTCGAACGTCGCTGGGCCGCCCGGCTCGACTTGCTGCGCCGCGGTCTGGTGCGCAGCACGCTGGCCGCTGAAGGCACCGACAAGGTCGTTGATCAGTGCATGAAAGAGATGCGCGACGTGGTGCGCACCGACGACATGGACGCCGGCCTCGCCGCCCTGCTGCCGCGCCTGGAAAAAGCCGTGCTCGATTCCGAGCAACGTCGCGAAACCCGAATCGATCAGGTCAGCACCGCGCTTACCGCGCTGGTCACCCAGCTACAAGCACTGCCGCTGCCCCGGGAAGTCGCCCAGCCGCTGAAGAAATTCGCCAAGCAACTCGACAGCCGGGTCGGCCAGGCGCGGGAAATGCCGCTGCTGCTGAGTGAGCTCAGCGGTTTGCAGGGCAAGGCGTTGAGCCAGCTGGAAACACCGGCCGAGCCGGACCGCCCGGGCTTTTTGCAGCGCCTGTTTGGCAGCCGTGACAGTGAAGGGGTGCCAGAGTCTTCGGATCAGCCTCAGGCGCCGACGCCGACGCCGGCCAACGCTGAACCTGCATCTGAGCCGGTACCCGCGCCAACCGCAGCGGTCGAGCCGATTCCGGCAGCACCCGTCACCGTAGCGGCCATCGCGCAACCACCAGAGGCCGAGCTTAAGCAAACGCCAGCAGTGCAGCCCGAGTCCGAATCACCTGTGTTCGCGTTCGTGCCTCCGGTCATTGCTGCCGAGCCGATCAGCGAACCCGTTGCTGCACCTGCACTACCAGCGGCCGAACCTGAAGCCGAACGGCCGACCACCCCGATCACGGCGCCAGCACCTGCTGCCGCGTTCAACCCCGACGAGTTGATCCACCCGGGCGACATCCCGGCACCGTTGCTCCTCGATAGTCTGCCCCTGCCCGAACCGATTGCCCAGGCTTTGGCCGCCATCGATCCGGAGCAACCCGAGCAGGACATTCTGTACGCCCTGCCCGATTCCCCGGAGCCGTCTTACAGTTCAGTGGCCAAACACATCGAAGACACGCTGATCGGGCTGCTCGACGACCTGACCCTGCCCGAGCGCCATCGCCCGCAGGCCGAAGCAATGCGCGACCGGTTGAAAAATGGCCTGAACTGGTACGAACTGCTGCCGATTCTCGACGATCTGGCGACCTTGATGCTGGCGATCACCGACAGCGGCCAGCACGAATTCGAAGCCTATCTGCAGCAACTCAACGAGCGCCTCGAGGCGTTCCAGAGCAACCTGCAGGCCGCCAGCGAAGGCCACGCCGACAACAGCTCGGCGGCGCGGGCGATGGACACGCAGATCCGCGAGCAGGTCGATGGTTTGCAGACCAGCATGCAGGAAGCGGCCGATCTGGATGACCTCAAGCAAGTGCTGGAGAACCATCTGGAAGGCCTGCTCGGCACCATGGATCAACACCAGAAACAACGCGATGCCCGCGAGCAGGAAGTGGCGGCACGCCTCAAGGGTCTGGCCGAGCGTGTGGCGCACATGGAGCAGGAAGCCCTGGGCTTCCGAGAACACCTGGAAGAGCAGCGGCAGAAAGCCCTGATCGATCCGCTGACCGGCCTGCCCAACCGCGCCGCCTGGAGCGAACGCCTGGAACACGAGATCAAACAGTGGCAGCAACACGGCAACACCTTGAGTCTAGCGATGCTCGACCTTGATCATTTCAAGCGCATCAATGACAACTATGGCCATCTGGCCGGCGACAAGGTGCTGAAGATCATCGCCACAGTGCTGCGCAAACGCCTGCGCGCTGCGGATTTCATTGCCCGCTTTGGTGGCGAGGAGTTCGTGCTGCTGTTGCCGGCCACCACGCCAGCGGTGGGCGCCAAGCTGCTGGAAAGCCTGCGCGCGGCAATCGAAGCCTGCCCGTTTCACTTCAAGGGCGAACGGGTGACGATCACCATTTCCATGGGCCTGGCGTCGTTCAAAACGGGAGAACACAGCGATCTAGTGCTCAAAAGAGCCGATCAGGCGCTTTACCGGGCGAAAAATGGCGGACGCAACCGGGTCGAGCTGGGCTGAGCAATTGTTCCATTTTGTTTAATTCAGCCCGCCGGCCGTCGAGACCCGAGGCAGTACGTTACACTGTTGCATTATTGTCTTGCGTGTACTGTCTTCTGCCATGAAATTTTTTGCCCTCCTCGCGTCGCTGCTCGTTCTGGCCGGTTGTGCCGGCGGCCCGCGTTACGACACCAGCCATCCTTCGGCCAATCACGACAGCCGCGTGCAGTTCGTGATCGTGCATTACACCTCGGCGTCGCTCGCGCGTTCGCTGCAACTGCTGACCCACGGCGAAGTCAGCAGCCACTACCTGATCGGCGATGACAAGGGCGGTACCATCTACAAGCTGATGGATGAAAACCAGCGCGCCTGGCACGCCGGGGAAAGCCAATGGCAGGGCCGCACCTGGCTCAACTCCAGCTCGATCGGTATCGAGATCGTCAATCCGGGCTTCAAGGACACGCCGACCGGGCGCCTGTGGTTCCCTTATAGCGAAGCGCAGATTCAGTCACTGATCGTCCTGCTCAAGGACATCAGCAAGCGCCAAGGCATCAGCCCGCGCCATATCATCGGTCACAGCGACATCGCGCCCCTGCGCAAACTCGACCCCGGCCCACTGTTCCCATGGAAACGTCTGGCCGCCGAAGGCCTGGGCGTATGGCCTAATGAACAAGCGGTGGCGCGGCAGCAGGTGCTGTTCAACGCCGAATTGCCGAGCATCAGCTGGTTCCAGGAACAACTGGCGCGCGTCGGTTACGACACCCCGCAAACCGGCGAGCTGGATGTAGCGACGCGCCATGTGCTCGCAGCGTTCCAGATGCATTTCCGCCCTTCCCGTTTCGACGGTATGCCGGACGCGCAAACAGCCGCGTTGTTGCTGGTACTCAATCAGACAAAATAATGACGCCCGCCCGACGGTCAGGGCGAAATCGCAATCAGCAGCTATAACTCATTGGTAATTCTTCGGATATTCCATAATGGTTGCTACCCGAGCGACGCTGCGTAGCTGGTTTTATCGCCCGTGGTTTTTGGCGATGATCGCGGCTGTCCTCAGTGCAAGCCTGCTGATCGCCGGCGGAATGTTCGTCGCCATGCGCCAGATCGAGCAGAACGAGAGTCAGGAGATGAACGCCCAGGGCGAGCGTTTTCTGGCCCGCCTCGAGCAACTCTTCGGGCAATTGCGCGAAAGTCTCGACGACCTCCAGGCGCAGCCGTTGCGCAGTTGCGATGAGGAAATGATCGCCACCCTGCAACAGGTCACGTTCAACTATCGCTTCGTGTATGAAGCGGCCTACATGGACGGCTCGCGGATCTGCTCCAACCGCCCCCGGCAGGAGGGACTGTCGGTCGTCCGCGCGCCGGACATCAAGGGCCCGACTTACAGCTACTGGCTCAACACCACCACCGAACCCGATGAAAACCGCGCGGCGCTGATGCTCGGGCGCGGCAACTTCCGTGTGGCGACATCGCGCGGGCATTTGACCGACATGGTCGACCTGCCACCGGACAGTAGCCTGCTGGTGGTACTCGATCATGGCAGGCGAGCGATTCCGGTGCTCGGCACAGCCCAGACCTGGCCACCGACCGAAACCTGGCCACCGAAGAGCCGTGAGGCCCTGCAAGTCACCCAGTCACGGCTGATCTACCGCATGCCAACCAACAATCCGGAATATCAGTTGGTGCTGATCACCCCGCGCAGTGGCATGCACATTCCCACCGTCTGGTGGTGGATGGTGCCAGTCTGCCTGCTGCTGGGGGCGTTTGCCGGGTTCTTCGTGTTTTTGCTGGTGCGCCAGCGCCAATCGCTGGACGCCGAGCTGCAGGGTGCGATTCGGCGTGGCGAGCTACAAGTGCTGTATCAACCGATCTTCGACCTCGACAGCCGCAATTGCGTGGGCGCCGAAGCCCTGCTGCGCTGGCGTCGCCCGGACGGCACCCTGACCAGCCCCGACCTGTTCATTCCATTGGCGGAAAACACCGGGCAGATTCGGCAGATGACCGATTTCGTCCTGCAGCGGCTGCTGGAACAATTGGGTCCGGTGCTGCGCGCCAATCCGCAACTGTACATCTCGGTCAACCTTGCGGCGTGCGACGTGATGGTGCCGCGCATCGGTCAAGTCATGGCCAGGCTGTTGACCCTGCACCGGGTTGCGGCGCGGCAGATTGCCTTCGAAGTCACCGAGCGCGGGCTGATCGATGTGGTGGTGGCGCGGGAGAACCTGCAAACCTTGCGCGATGTCGGCCATCAAGTGTTGATCGACGATTTCGGTACCGGTTATTGCAGCCTCGCCTATCTGCAGACGCTGCCGGTGGATTGCCTGAAAATCGACAAGGCCTTCATCGACGCACTCGGTCATGACGCGGCGAGCAGTGGCGTTGCTCCGCACATCATTCACATGGCGCAGGCACTGGATCTGAAGGTGATTGCCGAGGGCATCGAGCACGAAGCGCAAGCCGTGTTTCTAAGCAGTGAGGGAGTCAAGTTCGGTCAGGGCTGGCTGTTCGCCCAAGCCTTGAGTGCGGTGCAGTTCATCGAACTGATCACCCGTGGACGGCGCCTCGCCGGACGCCGGCTGGATGACGAAGCCTAGACCGCCAGCGCCATGTAGAACTGCGTGCCCTGCCCCGGCCGCGAATAGACGCCCATCCGCCCGCCATGCAACTGGACGATTTCCTTGCACAGCGCCAGGCCAAGGCCGGCGCCGCCCTTTTTGCGCCCGACCTGCACGAACGGTTCGAAAATCCGCCCCTGCTGCCCGTAGGCAATGCCTTCGCCGTTGTCCTCGACGCTGATGATGACCCGCTCGCCATGCCGACGCGCCTGCAAGCGAATCTGCCCGTCGCGGGCGGTATGGCGCAGGGCGTTATCGATCAGGTTATCCAGTACCCGGTCCAGTTGCGCCTGATCGGCTTGCAGGCGCGGCAACGGCCCCTGCACTTCGACGTTCAACGCAATGCCTTTGGCCGCCGCCGCATCGGCGAAGCGCGACTGCGCCTGCTCCAGCAAGTCTTCGATGGAGCACGGCGCCAGGGTGAGCTTCTGCAAACCGTTCTGATAACGCGAGAAATTGAGCAAGTCGTTGATCAACTGCATCAGGCGCTGCATCTCTTCGTTGACCGTGTCGAGCAGGTCCGCCTCGCGTGACTCCGGGGGAAACTTCGCCCGCTCGCGAAACAGCCCGAACGCCATGTGCATGCCGGTGACCGGCGTGCGCAGCTCATGGGAGGCACGCAGCACGAACTCGCTGCGCACCCGCTCGAAGGCGCGCTGCTCGGTGACGTCATGCAGCACCATCACCGCGCCAAGAATATGCCCCTGGGTATGGCTGACCGGCGTCAGGCTGTAAGTCAGCAGACGTGATTCGCCATCGACCTCGATGCTCAAATCTTCCGGAGCACGCTCAAGGGTGCCGCCGCGCAGCACCAGTTGCAGTTGTGCGTCGAGCTCCGGGCGCTCCAGCGCTGTGCCCAAGCCCTGACCGAGTCGATCACTGTCCCAGCCCAATTGGCGCTGGGCCACTGGATTGAGGTGCTCCAGATGCCCTTCGCGGTCAATCATCAGCAAGCCATCGTCGATACTGTCGAGCACCGCCTGCAAGCGTTGCTGACCGGCCAGCAGTTCGTCGACGTTGGTCGCCTGATGCTCGCGCAGCGCCTCGGCCATCAGCCCGAAGCGCTTGGTCAGCTGGTTCATTTCCATCGCCGAGGAAATCGGCAGCGTCACCTCGAAATTGCCTTGGCCGATGTTGTCCGCCGCTTGCGCCAGCGCCTCGATCGGCGCGCCGAAACGCCTGGCAATCGCATGCGCGGTGACAAAGCCGATGATCAGCACTGCCAGTCCCACCAGCCCGAGCAGGCCGGAGACCAGCAGCGCCCTTTCCCGGGCGTCATGCTGCACCGCGTTGATGTTGTCCAGCGCATGCTTGTGCTCGGCAATCAAACCATTGCGCAAGATGTTGAAACGTTCTCTGAGGTCGCTGTTGCCGCTGAGCACATTGCCCGGATTACGCGACAGCTCGAACGCCTGCAGGAAACTCAGGTAGTCGGCTTTGGCCTGGGTAAACCCGTACTGGCGGCCATCGCCGTCGGCCTCCTGCGAAATGCCTTCATCGAGCAATTGCAGGTAATGCTGCTTTGACGCTTCGAACGCGGCGGGATCGGGTTTCTCGGCCAGCATCAGCACCAACTGGTCGCCGAGGGTCTGGCGCAATTTGAGCCCCAGGTCGAGGGTCACGAAGTTGCTGCGGATCGTTGCTTCCTGAGTACCGGCCATCTGCATCACGCTGACCAGCCCGAGCAACAGCCCGAGCAAGGCGACCGTGATCAGCGCAGAAATGCTCAGGAACAAGCGAGTGCGCAACTTCATCGCCAGTTTCATCGTCGGGCGCTCATAGGTTGTACTGCTTGCGCTTGCGATACAGGGTCGACGCGTCGATACCGAGGGTTTTCGCTGCCTGATCCAGAGTGCCCGCCGTCGCCAGCACCGCGCCGATGTGGGCTTTTTCCAGCTCGTCCAGGCTCAACGCGGCGCCGACTCGAGGTGCGTTGTTCGCCGGCTGCTCGGCCATGCCGAGGTGGCTGATTTCCACGCGTTCCTGCGGGCAGATGATGCTCGCCCGCTCCACCACGTTACGCAGCTCACGAATATTGCCCGGCCAGCGATAACCCAGCAGCGCCTCTCGCGCCTCGTCACTGAAGCCCCGGGCCGGACGCGCGTACTCTTTGACGAAGCGCGCGAGGAAGCGGTCGGCCAGGGTCAGGAT
Organism: Pseudomonas sp. MWU318; assembly: GCF_016756945.1. Lineage (NCBI taxonomy): Bacteria > Pseudomonadati > Pseudomonadota > Gammaproteobacteria > Pseudomonadales > Pseudomonadaceae > Pseudomonas > Pseudomonas sp. MWU318. Next base: position 564,239 of record NZ_JAESJL010000003.1, on the reverse strand, counting down.
GTCCTCGGCACGTTCGCGCAATGGCGGCAGATGCAGGGTGATCACATTGAGGCGATACAACAGGTCTTCACGGAAGCGCCCGTCGCGCACCATGTCTTCAAGGTTGAGGTTGGTCGCGGCGAGAATCCGCACATCGGCGCGGCGAGTCACTGGGTCCCCTACCCGCTCGTATTCCTTGTCCTGAATAAAACGCAGCAACTTGGGTTGCAAAGTCAGCGGAAAATCGCCGATCTCGTCGAGAAACAGCGTGCCACCGTCCGCCTGATTGACTCGACCAAGCGTACTTTCGCTGGCGCCGGTAAACGCACCGCGACTGTGACCGAACAGCTCGCTTTCCATCAACTCTGCGGTCAACGACGGGCAGTTGATGGTCACGCAGGATTTCTTCTCGCGCTTGCTCCAACCATGGATGGCCCGGGCCAGTTCCCCTTTACCCGTGCCGGATTCGCCGAGGATAAGGATGTTGGCGTCGGTACCGGCAACCTGCCGCGCAGTTTCCAGCACCACTTTCATCGCCGGGCTGTGAGAGTCGAGGCCGTCCTTGGGTTTGCGGATCTCGCCTTCGAGGGCTTCCAGACGCGCCGAGAGCTGGCGCACTTCCAGCTGCTTGGCGGTAGCCAGACGCAACTGGTCGGGGCTGCACGGTTTGACCAGATAGTCGGCGGCGCCCGCCTGGATCGCGTCCACCGCGGTATCGACCGCCGAGTGCGCGGTGACGATCACCACCCTCATCCACGGCGCCTGAACGCGCATTTGCGCCAGTACGTCGAGACCGTTGTCTTCACCCAGACGCAAATCAAGGAAGCACAGGTCGAATACCTGGCGTTGTAACAGTGCATCAGCCTGAGCTGCGCTGTTGGCGGTGGCCACTGTATAACCTTCGTCTTCGAGGCAGTAACGAAAGGTTCGCAGGATGGCGGACTCGTCGTCCACCAGCAGAATGCGGCCTTGATGCTCAGTGGCAGATTCCATTTTTCCTACGCTCCATAGTGATTGATCTTGGGTTAGTCCCGGAAAAATCGGGCAAGTTGCATGGTTGATTCTGAACGATGCGAGCCATAGGAGGGTAGCTCTCTCCTGCCTTGACGGCCAATCCGTTGATTTTGTTGAGTTTTTAAACAATCACCGATTTGCAGAGAGTTCCCTGCGTACTTTTCTGACATCCGGGACGTGCTCTCAATTCCATAAGAATGAAATCTCCTACGAAATAATCATGCATTTCGCACGACCGTAGATGGCCCATCGTGCAGGATGCGTCCGTCGCTGAATTTCACTCACTCGCAAATAATTGATTTTATTGAATATTTTTCAAATAAAAAACTGGCATGCAGCCTGCAATACCTCATTCAGCCCGGGCAGATTCCACTGCCCCAACCGAATAAGAGAGTGAGGAACCCAGGATGACTCGCCAACGTGCCGCCCAAGTGCGTATCTCGCCACTGCATATCCAGCAAGGCCTGTTTGGCGTACTTGCACTGTTGATCACCCTGATCGCCTGCCAGCAATACCTGAGCTGGGAAAACAGCAGCAAGCCTGAGCCACTGATCTCGATGCAGCACAGCACGCAGACGCACTTCAGCGCCGTCAGCAGCAGTCAGGCCGAAAGCGCCTCGATGCGCATGATGGATGTCGATCAGCCGCAGCCGCTGGATCAACTGCCACGTGAAGAGCGCTGGGTTTTCTGACGAACTGAAGAATTCAGGCGCATCGCGCCGGAACACGCAATATCCCTAAATAGAGAAGTAAGGAGAATCACCATGTTGAGCTGGGCAATTACATTCTTGATCATTGCCATCATCGCCGCCGTACTGGGCTTCGGTGGTATCGCGGGCACCGCCACGGGTATCGCCAAGATTCTCTTTGTCGTGTTCCTGGTGATGTTCATCGCTTCCTTCTTCTTTGGCCGTCGCGGCCGAGGTTAACGATGATTGCTTTGAAGACACTGGCAGCCGCCCTGCTTATGGGCGGTAGTGCCATGGCGATGGCGGCCAATGATGGCCAGGCGCGGGTCAACGAGCTGCTCAGCTCCGACCCGCAATACCGGGAAACCTGGCAAGGCGTTGTGAAGCACGAAGAACGCCTGCCGGAATGGGTGATGAACCTGTCCGGCACGCCAGACCAGCAGATGAATGCCGTGACTGAAGACGGCGACAAGTACCTGGTCGGCCCGCTCTGTGAATCCGCAGACAAGTGCCTCAACCACCGCTTGATCGTGGCTTTCAGCTTCGACAAGAAAGACGCGTACGCCATGCTCGTCGATGTTCCCGAAGGACTGCCGGCCGACAAGTCGCCAACGCGACATGCCACCTACCGCTTCCTCGGCAAACCGGATGAGGGTATGCAGAACCTGTTGATGGAAACGCTGAAGAAAGACCCGAAGTGGTATTGATTCGAACATGAGGGCAGCGCCCCGCTGCCCTTTATTGCGCCTACCCGAGGAAGGCTGGCGCATGACCAGGGGGCCGGGACGTTCTGACTGTTGCAGGGTCGGAGTGACCTACGGGCACAGGGAGTGCCTGCGCGAGGGCCGGGTCAGGGTAAAAGCTGCGACGCAGGTTCGCCGACCCTCAGTGGTTCGACGGACTTGCGCTGAGCTTTATCCGATGCAAAAACATTGATCCAGAGCGTCCTGCTCATCTTTTTATGCCTCACACTGCGCGCGAAAACATTACGCGGTGTTTCCTGGCGACCGTATATCGAGAAAGAGTCCCTTTAAACAGTGGGACATCTAGTCTGCAAACGTAGGCTTTTTCTTAAGATTTCCGTCGAAATTTCTCGTTTAAAAAATAACCAATCTACGCTGCAATGGCCGGTTCACGGCACTTATGCCGGCTGAAATGTCGTAATCGAACCGGTTGGGACGCCAGTTTCAATTAAAAAAGCTCATGCCGATTCGGCATAGGGTAGGCGTTTACGGCATTAGACGGCGCAACCTTGCATCGGAATAGTTGCGCCTTTTTTCGCCTGCCGAAGAGCCGTAAATACGCGCTTCGGGGCACCTTATACGGAGGCAGATGCACAGACTTTTCCGCTGACAGAGCGTTCCAGTTCCTGCATGTGCCTGAGTCAAACGCAAGTAAGGGTAAAGATAATGAAGAAGGCAAAACTCAGCCTCGCCTGGCAGATCCTCATCGGTCTGGTTTTAGGGATTGCAATTGGTGCGTTGCTCAACCACTTCAGTGCCGAAAAAGCCTGGTGGATCAGCAACGTCCTGCAACCGGCAGGCGATATCTTTATCCGTCTGATCAAGATGATAGTGATCCCGATCGTCATCTCCTCCCTGATCGTCGGCATTGCCGGCGTGGGCGACGCCAAGAAACTCGGGCGTATCGGTCTGAAGACCATCATCTACTTCGAAATCGTCACCACCATCGCGATCATCGTCGGCCTGCTGCTGGCCAACCTGTTCCACCCGGGCGCCGGCATCGACATGAGCACCCTGGGCACGGTGGATATCTCCAAGTACCAGGCGACCGCCGCCGAAGTGCAGCATGAACACGCGTTCATTGAGACCATCCTCAACCTGATCCCGTCGAACATCTTCGCGGCCATGGCCCGTGGCGAAATGCTGCCGATCATCTTCTTCTCCGTGCTGTTCGGTCTCGGTCTGTCGAGCCTGCAGTCGGACCTGCGCGAGCCGCTGGTGAAGATGTTCCAGGGCGTCTCGGAAAGCATGTTCAAAGTCACCCACATGATCATGAACTACGCGCCGATCGGCGTGTTCGCCCTGATCGCGGTGACCGTGGCCAACTTCGGTTTCGCCTCGCTGCTGCCGCTGGCCAAACTGGTGATCCTGGTTTACGTCGCCATCGCCTTCTTCGCCTTCGTGGTGCTGGGCCTGATCGCCAAGCTGTTCGGCTTCTCGGTGATCAAGCTGATGCGCATCTTCAAAGATGAGCTGGTCCTGGCTTACTCCACCGCCTCCTCGGAAACCGTGCTGCCACGCGTGATCGAGAAGATGGAAGCCTACGGCGCACCGAAAGCCATCTGCAGCTTCGTGGTACCGACCGGTTACTCGTTCAACCTCGACGGTTCGACCCTGTACCAGTCGATCGCCGCGATCTTCATTGCCCAGCTGTACGGCATCGACCTGTCGATCAGCCAGCAACTGCTGCTGGTGCTGACCCTGATGGTCACTTCCAAAGGCATCGCCGGCGTACCGGGCGTGTCCTTCGTGGTGCTGCTGGCGACGCTGGGCAGCGTCGGTATCCCGCTGGAAGGCCTGGCGTTCATCGCCGGTGTCGACCGCATCATGGACATGGCGCGTACCGCACTGAACGTGATCGGCAACGCCCTGGCAGTGCTGGTTATCGCGCGTTGGGAAGGCATGTACGACGACGCCAAGGGCGAGCGCTACTGGAACTCCCTGCCGCACTGGCGCAGCAAGGAAAAACTGCCGGCTGGCGAAATTTCCAAGAACTGATAGCTGAACCTCTGTAGGAGCTGCCGCAGGCTGCGATCTTTTGATCTTGCTTTTAAAACAAAATCAAAAGATCGCAGCCTGCGGCAGCTCCTACAGGTGATTGAGGCCAGACAAACCCCGGAGCAATCCGGGGTTTGTCGTTTCTGGCGACCCCGCTATCATTCGCCGCATCTTCCGGGGGATTTGACTGATGCTTAATGGCCTGTGGCTTGGCTTCTTCGTCGTGGCAGCAATATCTGCGCTGGTGCAGTGGCTGGTCGGTGGCAACGCCGGGATTTTCGCGGCGATGGTGGAAAGCATTTTCGCCATGGCCAAACTCTCGGTCGAGGTCATGGTGCTGCTGTTCGGCACGCTGACCCTGTGGCTGGGCTTTCTGCGCATCGCTGAAAAGGCCGGGATCGTCGAGTGGCTGGCCAAGGTGCTCGGGCCGCTGTTCCTGCGGCTGATGCCGGAAGTTCCGGCCGGGCACCCGGCGCTCGGTCTGATTACCCTGAACTTCGCCGCCAACGGCCTGGGCCTGGACAACGCCGCCACGCCGATCGGCCTCAAGGCCATGAAGGCGCTGCAGGAGCTCAACCCCAGCGCGACCATCGCCAGCAACGCGCAGATCCTGTTCCTGGTGCTCAACGCCTCGTCGCTGACCCTGTTGCCGGTGACAATCTTCATGTACCGCGCCCAGCAAGGCGCACCAGACCCGACTCTGGTGTTTCTGCCGATCCTGTTGGCGACCAGTTGCTCGACCATCGTCGGCTTCCTTTCGGTGGCGTTCATGCAGCGCCTGCGTATCTGGGACCCGGTGGTGCTGGCCTATCTGATTCCCGGCGCACTGATCCTCGGCGGCTTCATGGCGCTGCTGGCGACGATGTCGGCCACAGCGCTGGCCGGGCTGTCGTCGATCCTTGGCAACCTGACGCTGTTCGGCCTGATCATGCTGTTCCTGGTGATCGGCACGTTACGCAAGGTCAAGGTCTACGAAGCGTTCGTCGAGGGCGCGAAGGAGGGCTTCGACGTCGCCAAGAACCTGCTGCCGTATCTGGTGGCGATGCTCTGCGCGATTGGCGTGCTGCGTGCCTCGGGCGCGCTGGACTTTGGTCTGGATGGCATTCGGCATCTGGTGCAGTGGGCCGGGTGGGATACGCGTTTTGTCGATGCGTTGCCGACGGCGATGGTCAAACCGTTTTCCGGCAGCGCCGCACGGGCGATGCTGATCGAGACCATGAAGACCTCCGGCGTCGACAGCTTCCCGTCACTGGTGGCGGCGACGATTCAGGGCAGCACCGAGACCACGTTCTATGTACTGGCGGTGTATTTCGGTGCGGTGGGGATTCAGCGCGCAAGGCACGCCGTTGGATGCGCGCTGCTGGCCGAATTGGCCGGCGTACTCGGCGCCATCGGCGTCTGCTACTGGTTCTTCGGTTAACCACGAATCCCCATTGTGGGAGCGGGCTTGCTCGCGAAAGCGGCGGGTCAGTCGACCTGTATATTGACTGACACACCGCCTTCGCGAGCAAGCCCGCTCCCACAGGGGTTATGTATAAGGTTTAAGGTCTGGGTTGTTGGGTGAATTGCTGGCCTTGCTGAACAGCCCAAGCGACAACCTTGGCCGTCAGCCGATCACTGGCCTGTCCAAACCCCGCGACCACCGCCGGCACCTGTACATCATTCAAAGGCTGACGCTCTTCAAAGCGGCGGCTGGCGAGAATCTTCTGGTCATAGCCGCGCACCAGCAGCGCATCGACCCGCACTACGACGCTGGCCTGATTGCCCTGATACTCGGTCTGAAACGCCTGCAAGCTGCCGCCCAGTTCCAGGTCCGCAGCGAAGTTGCTGTCATCGGTGCTGAGCAGCGTCACCCGACCATCCCGGGCAAAACCATCCAGCAGCCGATTACGCACCAGCACCGGCGCCGGATCGCTCCAGCGCGAGGCCTTGTAGCTGCTGATCACGTCGCCCTGTGGGATCACCGCGATGTTCGGCCGGTTCAGCGCTTCGCTGGCCTGCAACTTGTTCAGGCGCAGCGACCAATGCTGGGTCGCCACTGAGCTGGCCGAGGCAGGCGCTTGCGCGGCAGGCAGGCGATAGACATCCGAAGGTTCGGCCTTGGGCAGGATCGAGCAGGCACTGGTCAAGGCGAGGCTGGCGAGGAGAGCGAAGTGAGTCAGCTTCATGGGGTGAATTCCTTGTTCTTGTCACTGCCCAGCAAGTAGCCGCTGGGGTTGGCCTCAAGGCGTTGGGAAATGCCGCGCAGCGAAGTCAGGGTCTCGCGCAGTTCGCGGATCGCCGGCGCCAGGCCATTGAGGCCCTGCATTCCGTTGTCGAGGGAGTTCTGATTCTTGCTCAGCAGGCCGTTGATGGTGGCGCTGCTTTGCTCCAGCGACTTCATCGCCTGCTCGGCACTGCCCAGCGCCTGCTTGCCCTGATCGTTGAGCAGGCCGTTGGCGTTGCGCATCAGCGCCGAAGTTTGCTCGAGCATGCTGCCGGCCTGCTTGCCGACGCTCGCCAGTTGCTGCATGGCCTGACGCAGGTCGCCGCGCTGATCGTTGATCGAACCGGTGGTCTGTTCCAGATGCGCCAAGGTGTTGCTGACGCGCTCGACGTTCTCCGGGGAGAACATCTGGTTGGCGTTGCTCAGCAGCGCGGTGATGCCACTCATCAAATCGTTGCTGTCGTTGAGCAGCCGGGAAATAGGCGAGGGTGCCGCGACAATGGTCGGCAGCTCGCCGTCATGCCCACGCAGCTTCGGACTCTCCGGGGTGCCGCCGCTGAGCTGGATGATCGAGGTGCCAGTGATCCCGGCCAGTGCCAGTTTGGCCTGGGTGTCTTCCTTGACCGGGGTGTCACCGCCCAGACGAATCCGCGCCAGCACTCGGCGTGGGTCTTTCGGGTCGAGACGCAGGTTGACCACGTCACCGACCTTGATCCCGCTGTACTGCACCGGGCTGCCCTTGGACAGGCCGCTGACCGCCTCGTTGAACACTACTTCGTAATCCTTGAACTCGCTGTCGACGCTGGACTTGGCCAGCCACAGGCCGAAGAGCAGGGCGCCTGCCACGACAATCACTGAGAACAGGCCGATCAACACATGATGGGCTCGGGTTTCCATGTCAGACCTCGTTGAGCAATTTGGCGGCGTCCAGCGCCGAGCGGCCACGCGGGCCGTGGAAGTATTCGTGAATCCACGCGTCGTCGGTTTCCGAGACTACGTCGATCGGGCCGGCAACCAGCACCTTCTTCTGCGCCAGCACCGCCACCCGGTCGGTGATGGTGTAGAGCGTGTCGAGGTCGTGGGTCACCAGAAACACGCTCAGGCCCAGCGCATCGCGCAGGGTCAGGATCAGTTGATCGAACTGCGCCGCGCCAATCGGATCGAGGCCGGCGGTGGGTTCGTCGAGAAACAGGATGTCCGGATCCAGCGCAAGGGCCCGCGCCAGCGCCGCGCGCTTGATCATCCCGCCGGACAGCGAGGCCGGGTATTTGTCCGCCGCCGACAGCGGCAGCCCGGCCAGCGCCAGCTTAACCGCCGCCAGATGCTCGGCGTCGTTGCGGCTCAGGCCGGCGTGTTCGATCAGCGGCAGGGCGACGTTTTCGGTCACCGTCAGCGAGGAGAACAGCGCGCCTTTCTGGAACAACACACCAAAGCGCCGCTCGACCAGCGAACGCTCATGCTCGGACAGGCTCGGCAGGTTTTGCCCGAACACCTTCACGGTGCCTTCGCTGGGCCGACGCAGACCGACAATGCTGCGCAACAGCACCGATTTACCGCTGCCGGAGCCGCCGACCACGGCGAGGATTTCGCCCTTGTACAAATCCAGATCGAGATTCTCGTGCACGCTCTGGCTGCCAAAGCGATTGCACAGGCCACGGACTTCGATCACCGCCTCCGAGGGCGCGCGGGGTAGACGACTCACCAGCCCATCTCCATGAAGAACAGCGCAGCCACCGCATCGAGCACGATCACCACGAAAATCGACTGCACCACGGCAGACGTGGTGTGCGCACCGACCGATTCGGCGCTGCCGCTGACCTTGAAGCCTTCCAGGCAACCGATCGTGGCGATCAGGAAGGCAAAGATCGGCGCTTTCACCAGGCCGACCAGAAAGTGCTGAATACCGATGTCGCTCTGCAGCAGCGAGAGAAACATCGCCGGCGAAATCCCCAGCGACACCGCGCACACCACGCCACCGCCGATGATTCCGCAGAGCATCGCCAGAAACGTCAGCATCGGCAGCGCCACCAGCATCGCCAGCACGCGCGGCACCACCAGCAGCTCCATCGGGTCGAGGCCGAGGGTGCGGATCGCGTCGATCTCCTCGTTGGCCTTCATCGAACCGATCTGCGCGGTGAACGCGCTGGCAGTGCGCCCGGCCATCAGGATCGCCGTGAGCAACACGCCGAACTCACGCAGGAAAGAGAAGCCCACCAGGTCCACGGTAAAGATCGTCGCGCCGAAACTGGCCAGCACCGTGGCGCCGAGAAACGCCACCACTGCGCCAACCAGAAAGGTCAGCAGCGCCACGATCGGCGCAGCGTCGAGACCGGTCTGTTCGATGTGGGCGACGACGGGGGTGATGCGCCAGCGCTTGGGGCGCAACAGGTTGCGGGCGATGGTTTCGAGGATCAGGCCAATGAAACCCAGCACTTGCAGGGTGTCCTGCCAGACCGTTTCCACGGCGCGCCCGATGCGGGTCAGCAGTTGCACGCTGACACTGACTTCCGGCTCTTTCACCGGCACACAGAAATCAGTCAGCGAGCGATACACCGTTTGCAGCAGCGCCCGGTCAGCCTGGGAAATCGTGCAATCGGGGTGTTCGGCGGATTTTCCGAGGCGCTCGGAACCGAGCAGTTCCACCAGCAAGGAAGCGCCCGCGGTGTCGAGCGCACCGAGGCTGTTGAGGTCGACCACGGTATTGGCGTCGTACTGGCCGGTCAGTTTTTCGGTCAGGTGCTTGAGGTCGGCGTAATGGGCAAGCGTCCAGTCCCCGGAAACCCGCAGGCGGGCAGGGCTGATTGACGTGTCCAGCTGGGCATTACCGCTCATTGAGCTGCTGATCATAAGCTCCGTGCTTGTCCGGCTATTAAGCGAACTAACGTAATAGCACGAACCGGATTACTTTTCTTTGATCGCTGTGCTGTCTGTCACTTCGAAACGCAACACGCCGATCACCTGACCATCTTCAGTCAGCACCCGCACCTGCCACTTGCCCGCCGGGTTGCCGGGGAAGTTCTGCTTGTGCGTCCACGCCCGATAACCTTCCTTGCGCCCGCCGTGGATATCGAGAGCGATGCGGTCGACCTCTTTGCCGTCGAACTGCCACACATGGTAGATCCGCTCATCCAGCCCGCGCGGCGCGTTGATCGCGGTGTAGGCGTAGAGGCCGCCGTTGCGGATCTGCTCGGCGCTGACCTGTTCGAGGCTGTCGCCCGGGGTGCGATCCTGCAACTGGGTGCTGATCGCCACGTCGGTCATCCACAGCGTCGCCGGCGGCACCCACGAGCGCAGGGTCCAGCCGACCGCGCCAATGCCGAAGGTGATGCACAGAATGGCCAACGCGTTGCGCACGGTGCGGATCGGGAAGATCGACGCCAGGCTCGGGAATGACAACACCACCGCCGTGCCCAGTGCCCATTTGAAACTCTGCGCGGTGGTCAGGTGCATGATCACCGGCAGCGCGGTGAGCAGGGCGGCGAACAGGGTCAGGGTGTGCAACGCGAGAAACGCCCAGCGCCGTGGCGCCAGCCATTTGTAATAGAGCGGATCGACAATCGAGATCAACGCGGCGATGCACAGCAGGCCGGTGAAGATCAGCTGGCCGCTGTTCCAGGTGGTGGTGATGAAGAAGAACGGCAGGACGAAAAACAGGCTTTCCTGATGGATCATCTGCGTCGCGTAACGCAGCAGTGGCTGGGGGATCTCCCGCTTGAAGATGCGCGTGAACAGGCCGGTCAGGGTGTTTTCCAGCATCAGCCAGATCCAGCTCAGCAGCATGATGATGGTGATCCAGCTCGCCAGTCCCTGCTGGCGATCGACCAGAATGAAACTGCCGACCCCGGAGATGAAACCGCCAAGCGCAATCACCCCGGGATAGCGCTTCATCAGTTCGAGAATGCGCTGGATCAGGAGGGGGATTTTCTGCATGGTGGCGGTTCACGACTGAGTAGGAAAAAACCTCGACAGAGTACCGTCCGCCGGGCGACGTGGCGAGGCTCGCGGTCAGTAAAATCACCACAGATCCCTGTGGGAGCGAGCCTGCTCGCGAATGCGGTGGGTCATACAACATTGCATCAACTGATACGACGCCTTCGCGAGCAGGCTCGCTCCCACAGGGTCAGTGTTCGGCGGGTTTTCGGCGGTGATGCAGGCGCCAGCCGATCAGGATCAACAGCAGAACCCCGAGACCACCGGCAATCAGCCACAACACTTCATCATCACTGAGCAACGGCTTCTCGATCCGCAGATATCCCGGTTGCAACAGCAACTCGCGCATGGCCTTGTTCGCCGTTTCCAGGGTCACGCCTTGCAGCTCGCGGGCCGGGTTGGCAAAGCGCCCGTCCTCGTAATCGCCCAGCGCGCTCCAGTAGTAATCCGCCATGGCACTGTTGCCCTGTACCGCCCAGGCCTGATGGGCGATGGCGGCTTGTTTGATCCGGGCGAAGGTGTCCGGGTCGAGGCCGTTTTTCAGCAGGTCGGCCTTGAGGTCTTCCAGCACCTGTTGGGCTTCGGCGAGGTCATCGCGATCCACGTCAGCGTTGAGGCTCATGAAGCCGACCCCGCCAAACACTTCACGTTCGGCCCATGGCCCGTAGGACAGGCCGTGATTCAGGCGAATCTGCCGGTACAGCGCCCAGTCGAGGTAGTCCTTGAGGATGTCGAAGGTCTCGTCGTACTGATCGTCGAGCATCGGCTCCGGCACCAGCCAGTGCAACTTGGCGCTGTCGCCGATGAAGCCACGGGTGAGGGTGCGTTCATGGGCGGCGCTGGTGCGGATGTCCGGCAGCTCACGGTGCTCCGCCGGGTCCACCGCTTCAAGCGCGCCCCAGGTGCGTTCCAGATAGGCCGGCAGCAGTTTGTCGAGTTCACCGACGACGATCAGCGTCATGTTGTTCGGCGCGTACCAGGTCTTGCGCACCTTCTCCAGTTGCTTCTGGGTCAGGTGACCGACCTCGGCCCGCTGCGGGCATTTCAGGCCCAATTCCACCGCCAGTTGATTGCTCGCGGTGTGGCCCAGATCCTGGCGGTCGAGAAAGCGTTGCAGGCGCGTGTAATGGCCGCCGTCCTCGCGCTCGACCACACGTTTGGCAGCGTTGATCGCGTTGTCGTCAATGCGGGTCTGGGTCAAAAGGTCGAGCAACAGGTCGAGGACCTTGCGCTGGTTCTTCGCCGGGGCTTCGATGACGAACGTGGTGTCGGCGTTGCTGGTAAACGCGTTCCACTCACCGCCCAGCGCCTGCATGCGCTCCTCGAGGCCGCCTTCGCCGGTGGCATCGACGCCGCTGAACAGCAGGTGCTCAAGCAGGTGCGGCAGCTCTTTTTCATCGCAGTCGAAATCGTCGAGACCGACGCCCACCACCAGACGAATTGCCACATGCCCGCGCTCGGTGCCGGGTTTGAGCAACAGCTGCAAACCGTTGGGCAGCGCGTAGCCTTCGACCTGAAAGCGATCAACGGCGAAGGCGGGCAGGGAACCGAGCAACAGACAGGCGAACAACAGGCAACGCATAACAGGCTTCCATACGGCTGATTTGGAGATCCGTGTCGCTATTCAGGCCGGCATTCGCGAGCAAGCTCGCTCCCACAGGGGAATGCATTTCAAATGTGGGAGCGAGCTTGCTCGCGAAGGTCTTAAGGCTGAATCAATGTTACTGACTGACCCCAGCCCCAGACGTTCAAGGCGAATGCGTAATGTCGGCAATATCATCCGCTTCCAGCGCCCCGGTATCGGCCGTTTCCAGCACCACATAAGCACTGCTGCAAAACAGCGAATTCAAGCGTTTCATATCCGCAATCAGCTCCAGATGCAGCGAACTGGTTTCCAGACTCTGCACGATCTTACGTTGCAAACGGCTGACATGGGCATGGGCCAGACGCCGTTCCTGTGCACGAAAGCGACGTTTCTCGCGCAACAGCTGACGGGCGCTTTCCTTGTCGCCACTGAGAAACACTGACAGGCCCAGGCGCAGGTTGGCGATCAGTTGCTGATGCAGCCCGGCCAGATCCTCCAGGCCTTCTTCGGAAAACGACCGCCGCTGCGAAGTCTTCTGCTGCTGCACTTTGCGCAGCATGCGTTCGATCAGGTCGCTGGCCAGTTTCAGGTTGATCGCCAATTCGATGGTCTCTGCCCAGCGCCGACTGTCCTGTTCGCCGAGATCCTCGCGGGGCATTTGCGCCAGATACAGCTTGATCGCGCTGTACAGCGCTTCGACGTCATCGGTCAGTCGGCGCATTTCCTGGGTAATGGCGGTCTGCTTGCCGCGCAGCACATCGAGCATCGCGTCGAGCATGTTGTCGATCAGGTCGCCCATGCGCAGGGTCTCGCGGGCGGCGTTGGCCAACGCCAGGCTCGGGGTGACCAGCGCCGTCGCATCGAGATGCCGCGGCTTGGCGGTGCCGTTGACCTCCGGGCGCTCCGGCAGCAGCCAGGCACACAGCCGTGCCATCGGCGAAACACTGGGCAGCAGGATCAGACAGCGCGCGGTGTTGTAGAGCAGGTGGAAGCCGATGACCATTTCCTGCGGACTGAAATCCAGGCCGTCCATCCAGTGCACCAGCGGATCGAGCACCGGGATGATCAGCAACAGCCCAATCAGTTTGTACAACAGGCTGCCAAGCGCCACTTGCCGCCCGGCGGCGTTCTGCATGCTGGTGCTCATGAACGCCAGCACGCCGCTGCCGATGTTGGCGCCGATCACCAGACCGATCGCCACCGGCAGGCTGATCACGCTGGCGCCGGCCAGCGTCGCAGTCAGCAACACGGCGGCGAGGCTGGAATAGGAAATCATCGCGAACAACGCACCAACCAGGGCGTCGAGAAGGATGTCGCCGGTCAGCGAAGCAAAGATCACCTTCACCCCTTGGGCGTGGGTAATCGGTGCGGCGGCCTCGACGATCAGTTGCAGGGCGAGAATGATCAGCCCCAGACCGATGCTGACCCGGCCCATCTGCCCGAGCCGCGTCTGTTTGCGCGACAGAAAGAAAATCACCCCAAGGAAAATCAGCAGCGGCGACAGCCACGACAGGTCAAAGGTCAGCACCCGCGCCATCAGCGCCGTACCGACGTCGGCGCCAAGCATGGTCGCCAGCGCCGGGGTCAGCGCCATCAAGCCCTGACCGACAAAAGAAGTGACAAGCATGGCGGTGGCGTTGCTGCTCTGCACCATCGCAGTCACGACGATGCCGGCGACGAACGCGAGCCAGCGCTTGGACATGTTCTGGCCAATCACATGCCGCAGATTGGTGCCGTACACCCGCAGGATGCCGGTTCGGACGATGTGCGTGCCCCAGATCAGCAAGGCCACGGCAGATAGCAAATTGAGCAGGGTGAGCATGCAGACCCCCTGTAGTTGCAGCGCCCCAAAGGGGCAAGTGGACGGTACCGCGCGGTTTCTACGTTTTTGATACTTAAGCTGTAGTTGGCTAACGGACTGGACGCCAGCATTGCACAGCTAAAGTGCGGATTGAAACAAAAGTGTCATGAAAACAGGTTCAACCACCTCATCTGAAATCAACGCGCGCCCCTGTGGGAGTGAGCCTGCTCGCGATAGGGCCATCAGCATCAACATCGTTGCTGACTGAAGGAGCGCTCGCGAGCGAGCTCACTCCTACAGGTATTACGGCTGCCCCAGATTCTTCAGTACCCCTAAACAACTGTGGGAGCGAGCCTGCTCGCGAAAGCGGTGGATCAGCCAACATTGTTGTCGACTGACACTCCGTTTTCGCGAGCAGGCTCGCTCCCACAGGGGTGTTGCGTGATTCAGGACTACCGGGTTACTGCCCCGGAACATCCTTGCGCAGTTTCACCGGATCCTGCTGCTGTTTCTTCCGGGCCATCGCGCCGCGCAGTTTGATGTTGATCGCTTCCACCGCCAGCGAGAACGCCATGGCGAAGTAGACGTAGCCTTTCGGCACATGCACGTCGAACGACTCGGCGATCAGCACGGTACCGACCACCAGCAGGAACGACAGCGCCAGCATCTTCAGCGACGGGTGCTTGTCGATGAACTCGCTGATCTTGCCCGAGGCCGCCATCATCACCAGCACGGCGACGACGATTGCCGCGACCATCACCGGCACATGGGAGACCATGCCGACGGCAGTGATTACCGAGTCCAGCGAGAACACGATGTCGATGATCGCGATCTGAATGATCGTGTAAAGGAAGTTGCCGCCCTTGCCCGAAGGCTCGTCGCCGCTTTCGTCTTCGCCTTCCAGCGCGTGGTACATCTCCTGCGAGCTCTTCCACAGCAGGAACAGGCCACCGAAGAACAGGATCAGGTCGCGCCCGGAAATACCCTGGCCGAACACCACGAACAGGTCGGCGGTGAGGCGCATGACCCAGGTGATCGACAGCAGCAACAGGATCCGCGTGATCATCGCCAGGCCCAGGCCGAAGATCCGCGTGCGTTGCTGCATGTGCTTGGGCATGCGGCTGACCAGGATCGAAATCATGATGATGTTATCGATGCCCAGAACGATTTCCAGGGCGGTCAGGGTAAAGAAGGCAACCCAGATTTCGGGGTTGGTCAGCCAATCCATGTGTATTCCTTTGAGCGAGTGTTAAACCATGACGCCAGCAAGCAGCTGGCGTCATGGTGAGTGAATGCCGTTACAACGTGCTGAACAGCGGGAACGTCCCCAGCAGCAAGGCGGCCACCAGTATGCACAGGCAGACCAGCACTGCCCACTTCAGGGTGAAACGCTGGTGATCACCGAATTCGATACCGGCCAGCGCCACCAGCAGGTACGTCGACGGTACCAGCGGGCTGAGCAAGTGGACGGGCTGACCGACGATCGAGGCACGGGCCATTTCCACTGCGGTGATGCCGTAATGGCTGGCCGCTTCGGAGAGCACCGGCAATACGCCGTAGTAGAACGCGTCGTTCGACATGAAGAACGTGAACGGCATGCTCACCAGCGCCGTGATCACCGCCAGGTACGGGCCGAGGAAGTCCGGAATCACTGCCAGCAGACTTTTCGACATGGCGTCGACCATGCCGGTTCCGGACAGGATACCGGTGAAGATACCCGCAGCGAAAATCAGACTGACCACCGACAGCACGCTGCCGGCGTGGGCCGCAACGCGGTCCTTCTGCATTTGCAGGCACGGGTAGTTGACGATCATCGCGATGCTGAACGCCACCATGAACAACACCGGCAGCGGCAGCAGGCCGGCGATCAGGGTGCACATCAGCGCCAGGGTCAACAGGCCGTTGAACCAGATCAGCTTCGGACGGCGGGCATCGGGGAACTGCGAGACGCTGATTTCACTGTGATCAATCTCGTCGCCGATCAGGTGCAGCTCGCCCAGACGCGCACGCTCACGTTTGCCGTAGAAGTAGGCAATGATCAGGATCGCCACCACACCGGCAGCCATCGCCGGGATCATCGGCACGAAGATGTCCGACGGGTCGACATGCAGCGCACTGGCGGCACGGGCGGTCGGGCCGCCCCACGGGGTCATGTTCATCACGCCACCGGCGAGGATGATCAGACCGGCCATGATCCGCGGGCTCATGCCGATGCGGCTGTACAGCGGCAGCATGGCGGCCACGCAGATCATGTAAGTGGTCGCGCCGTCACCATCGAGGGAAACGACGAGCGCCAGCACGGCGGTACCGACCGAAACTTTCAACGGGTCGCCCTTGACCAGTTTGAGGATCTTGCGCACGGCCGGGTCGAACAGGCCGGAGTCGATCATCAGGGCGAAGTACAGAATGGCGAACATCAGCATCACGCCGGTCGGCGCAAGCTTGGTAATGCCTTCGAGCATCATCGGGCCGATCTTCGGCGCGAAACCACCGAACAGGGCGAACAGGATCGGGATGATGATCAGGGCGATCAGCGCAGACAGGCGCTTGGTCATGATCAGGAACATGAACGTGATGACCATGGCGAAGCCAAGGAAAGTCAGCATGGGATTACTCCAGGCGTAGCGCGGCTAATTGAGTGAGCGGATCGGAAGGGATCAGCGCAGAACGGGAAGCACGAGACGTACGGGCGGAGTTTCAGCGAAAAGGCGGGCTACAGAGGACATCAGAATCACCATTGTTGTTGTTAATTGGGCCTGACATGCGAGCGATCACACGCGTTGGCCAACCGGTCTGTTGCCGGTAGTGGCGGCGATCCTAATCGGGCAACCTTTCAGCTACCTTTCGCTGACGAAAGCTTCAGGCGAATGGCCAACCGGCTGTCGGATGCGGCTAGAGTCAATCATTTCGGGGACGGGAGGGCTGGGACATGGAAGAAGTGCACAGTGGTGGCCGCCACTGCGGACAGATTCGCTATCAGTTCAGCGGGCCGTTGCACGACATTGCCCACTGCCACTGCTCGATCTGCCGCAAAGTCAGCGGTGGGAGTGTCACCACGTGGATTACCGTGGCGGCGGCCAGCTTCCAGTGGCTGAGCGGCACGCCATCGCGCTATGACTCGTCGAGCAGTTGCGCGCGGTATTTCTGTCCACGTTGTGGCGCGCAGCTGGCGCTGGTGACATTGCTCAGCCCTGAGAGCATCAATGTGACCATCGCCACGCTGGATCACCCGGAGCGGGCGCCGGCCGAGCGGCACATCTGGACGAACAGCCAATTGCCCTGGCTGCATCTGGACGAGCATCTGCCGGGCGAGCCCGAAGAAACCCTTTGATCAGAAAATAGACAGATCCAGCGGCCGCATCGCGCCCATCCAAATCGCGTGCTCGGTGTGATCGAGCAAATCATCGCCAGTGTCGGGGTGCAAAAACACCACCAGCCCCTTGCGATTGAGCGCCAGCCACGGCAACACCTCACCGATCAGCTCCGGGCCGAAAGCCAACTGGCAGCTCCAGTCTGGATGCGGGCCGACCGGGCGCTCATGGACGCGCCCCATCTTCAGAGGAAACAACTGCGCCGCCTGTTCACACAAAGCGCGCGCCTGATCAATTGAGTCAGCGTCGAAATAGACGTGGGCGTGATAGCCAATGATTGCGTGCATCTGAAAGCCTCTGAATCGGTTCGAACCCTCGGCGCAGGCTGCGTGTCACACGTCATACGAGGGACAACAAAAAGGAATCAGCCATGAAAAATGCCGAAACCCCGACGGTGAAAGTGGTGCTCTATGGTGCCATGGCCAGCCTGGGCGGTGCGTTGATGGCTGAATTGCTGCGACGGCAGCACGAAGTCATCGCGATTCTCGACGATTTGAACGTACTCGCACCACGTCCGGGCCTGCGCACCAAAAGCGGCGATCTGTTCGATGCCGAGCGGGTCAAGCAGAGCGTAGCGGGCAGCTCGGCAGTGATCTGCTTGTTGGACGCACCGGGTCTGCCGTTCAGCAGCGACCATGTGGAAAGGTCCGTGGTGCTCGGCCCGGTGGAACAGGTTTTGGCGGTCGATGCGTTGGTCGACGGTTTGCAAATGGCCAACGTGCCACGGCTGTTTCTGGTGGGTAATTTTGCCGTGCTCGACGAGCCAGATCTGGACGACGCACTGCAACGCCACGCCGCCGAAGAAATCCGCGAGGCCCTGCAAAGCAGCCCGCTGCAGTGGACACTGGTGAATGCGCCGCACGGGGTGGCGGGGCTGACCATTGAGCATTTCAGTCAGGTGGGCGGCAATCTGGAGCCGGGGCTGGCGGAGCCACTGGAACGACTGAACCGGGTCGCGGTGGGGATTGCCGATGAGCTGCGGTTGAATCTGCATGTGGGGCAGCATGTGAATTTTGTCGCGACCTCAGGTACGTAAAAAGATCGCAGCCTTCGGCAGCTCCTACATTTGAAAGGCGATTCCCCTGTAGGAGCTGCCGCAGGCTGCGATCTTTTGCTGTTCACACCGCAATCGAAGGTAACCCCAATCCAGTCAGAGATTCGGCACTGCTGGCCTGTTCCGCCATCAACCAGTCGACAAACTGCTGAATCAACGCGCCCCGGCGTTTGCGCTGCGGCAGCACCACGTAATAACCCAGGCGCGACAACGTGGTCTCGGCGATCGGCCGACAGAGCAAGCCCTGGGTCAGCAAGTTATCCACAAGGTGGCGCCAACCGATCGCGACACCCTGACCGCCAATCGCCGCTTGAATCAACAGCGTGTAATTGTCGAAACGTAATTGACCCGGTGCTGGCGGGGTGCTGATGCCCAGTTCGCGAAACAGCCCGCTCCAGTCAAACCAGTTGCTGCTGTTTTCCCCGCGCAGATGCAGAAGCGGCAACTCCAGCAAAGCCTGGGCGGGCAAGGGCAGGGCGCGCTCCTTGAGCAATTGCGGACTGCACACCGGAAACACTTCCTCGCTGAACAGCCAATGGCTTTCGCCCTGCTTGAAACGCCCGTCGCCGAACAGGATCGCGACATCGATGTCGGTGCGCAGCATGTTGTGGTTGCGCTCGCTGGTGACCAGGCTGACATCGACGTTCGGATTGGCTTCGTGGAAGCGGTGCAGGCGTGGCATCAGCCAGTAAGCGGCAAAGGCGAAATCGGTGGCGACTTGCAATACCTCATGTTGCTGCTGCGTACTGATCGCGCTCAATCCTGCGTCGATATTCTGCAATCCGAGCTGAACCTGCTCGAACAGTATCGTCCCGCCCTCTGTCAGTTCAATTCCCCGATAGATCCGGTCAAACAACCGCGCGCCCAGCTGTTCTTCCAGACGCTTGATCTGCTGGCTGATCGCTGGCTGCGTGGTGCCCAGCTCAACCGCCGCCGCAGTAAAACTGTGATGACGCGCCGCCGCTTCGAATGCGCGCAACAGGTCGAGGGACAGATTGCCGAGGGCGTCATACATAAGCTGTGCTTATCCTAGTCATTGTCCGGCGCAGGCTTTACCGGACGGGGCATGGTCTTCATGCTCGATCGTAGCAATTTCGCATAAATATTCACTATGGAATGCCGCGATCACATGAAGCGCAAGAACATTCTTTTCATCATGGCCGATCAAATGGCCGCGCCAATGTTGCCAATCTACGGCCCGTCGCCAATCAAACTGCCGAATCTTTCGCGCCTCGCCGCTCAGGGCGTGGTGTTCGATGCCGCTTACTGCAACAGTCCGCTGTGCGCGCCGTCGCGTTTCACTCTGGTCAGCGGCCAGTTACCGAGCAAGATCGGCGCCTACGACAACGCCGCCGATTTCCCTGCCGATATTCCGACCTACGCCCACTACCTGCGTCGCCTCGGTTACCGCACCGCGCTGTCGGGCAAGATGCATTTCTGCGGCCCGGATCAGTTGCACGGTTATGAAGAGCGCCTGACCAGCGACATCTACCCGGCCGACTACGGCTGGGCGGTGAACTGGGACGAGCCGGACGTGCGCCCGAGCTGGTATCACAACATGTCGTCGGTGCTGCAGGCAGGACCGTGCGTGCGCACCAACCAGCTCGACTTCGATGAAGAGGTGGTGTTCAAGGCCCAGCAATACCTGTTCGATCACATTCGCGAGGACGGCGATCAGCCGTTCTGCCTGACCGTTTCGATGACTCACCCACACGACCCGTACACCATTCCCAAGGCGTTCTGGGATTTGTACGACGACGGTGACATCCCGTTGCCGAGCACCCCGGATCAACATTCCCTCGATCCACACTCGCAGCGCCTGCTCAAGGTCTACGATCTGTGGGACAAGCCGCTGCCTGTGGATAAGATTCGCGATGCACGGCGCGCCTACTTCGGCGCGTGCAGCTATATCGACGCCAACGTCGGCAAACTCCTGCGAACCCTTGAAGATACCGGGCTGATCGACGACACCATCATCGTGTTCTCCGGCGACCACGGCGACATGCTGGGAGAGAAGGGCCTCTGGTACAAAATGCACTGGTTCGAGATGGCCGCACGGGTGCCGCTGCTGATCAGTGCGCCAGGGCAGTTCGCTGCCGGCCGGGTTAGCGCGGCAGTGTCCACCGCCGACCTGTTGCCGACCTTCGTTGAACTGGCCGGCGGCACCTTGGAGCCAGGCCTGCCGCTGGATGGCCGTTCGCTGTTATCACATCTGCAAGGGCAGGGCGGGCATGACGAAGTATTCGGCGAATACATGGCCGAAGGCACCGTCAGCCCGCTGATGATGATCCGTCGCGGCGCCTACAAATTTATCTACAGTGAAAGCGACCCGTGCCTACTCTTCGATGTGCATAACGACCCGCGTGAGCTCGAAGAACTCAGCCAGTCATCGCAACATCGCCAGCTGTTCGACGATTTTCTCGCCGAAGCCCGGGCCAAGTGGGACATCCCGGCGATTCACCGCGAAGTGCTCGGCAGCCAGCGCCGCCGGCGTTTTGTCGCGGATGCCCTGACCATCGGCAAGCTGAAGAGCTGGGATCACCAGCCGCTGGTGGACGCCAGTCAGCAGTACATGCGCAACCACATCGACCTCGACGATCTGGAGCGCAAGGCCCGTTATCCACAACCCTGCCAAAATCAATAATGTAAGGGGAAGTCCATGCGCAAGTTATCCACAGCACTGACGATTGGCCTGCTGGCTCTGGGCAGTGCCTCGGCATTCGCCGAGCAAAGCTGCGAAACGGTGAAAATGGCCGACCCGGGCTGGAGCGACATCGCCGCGACCAACGCCATCACCGGGTTTCTGCTGGACGGCATGGGCTACAAGGCCAAGGTCGACACCCTCGCGGTGCCGATCACCTTCGGCGGTTTGAAGGACGGTCAGGTGGATGTGTTCCTCGGCAACTGGATGCCGGCGCAGCAGGGCTTCTACGACAAGTTCGTCGCCACCGGTGACGTCACGCAACTGGCGAAGAACCTCGACGGCACCGAGTTCACCCTGGCCGTCCCGGATTATGTGTGGGACGCCGGTGTGCATGACTTTGCCGACCTGAACAAATACGCCGACAAGTTCGAGAAAAAGATTTACGGCATCGGTTCCGGCGCACCCGCGAACATTTCGCTGCAGGAAATCATCAAGAAGAACGACTTCGACCTCGGTCAGTGGAAGCTGATCGAATCCAGCGAACAGGCGATGCTCGCCGAAGTCTCGCGGGCAGTGAAGAAGCAGAAATTCGTCACCTTCCTCGGCTGGACCCCGCACCCGATGAACGTGCAGTTGAAGATGCATTACCTCAAGGGCGGCGAGAAGTATTTCGGCGACACCGGCAGCGTCTACACCCTGACGCGCAAAGGCTACGCCGAGGCCTGCCCGAATGTGGGCAAGTTGCTGACCAACCTGACGTTCACCCAGGACATGGAGAACAGCATCATGGCTGAGGTGGTGAACAAGAAAGTCAGCAATGCCGATGCGGTGAAGGCATGGATCAAGGCCAATCCGGCGGTGCTGGACAATTGGCTGGAGGGGGTGAAGACCGTGGATGGCAAGGATGCTTTGGCGGCTGTAAAGGCAAAGCTTTGACCGTGGGATGGCTTTGAATTTTGCTCGGCTTGAGATTTTTGCCCCCTCACCCCAGCCCTCTCCCCGAGAGGGGGCGAGGGGGAAGGGAGCCGATCTTTATGTTGTTCAGAACCTGAGTTCGACTGGATATCTCAGGTCGGCGTACTTCCCTCTTTCACCTCGATCAGTCCCCTCTCCCTCCGGGAGAGGGTTAGGGTGAGGGCCTTTACCCTGGCACCCTGATAACCTTGAACAAAACCCGCCCGCGAGGACCCATGGCCCTGCCAAGTCGCCATTCACTCTTGCCCTTCCTGACCTGGCTGCCCCGGCAAACCCGCGCCAGCGTCGGCCGGGATCTGGTCGTTGGCCTGAGCGGTGCCATTCTCGCGTTGCCGCAGTCGATCGCCTACGCACTGATCGCCGGCCTGCCGCCGGAATACGGCCTCTATGCGGCGATCATCCCGGTGCTGATCGCCTGCCTGTGGGGGTCGTCGTGGCATCTGATCTGCGGCCCGACTGCAGCAATTTCGATTGTGCTCTACGCCAGCGTCAGTCCTTTGGCCGTACCCGCATCCCAGGACTACATCACGCTGATCCTGCTGCTGAGCTTTCTGGCGGGGATTTTCCAGTGGCTGCTCGGCCTGCTGCGCTTCGGTGCACTGGTGAATTTCGTCTCGCACTCGGTGGTGCTCGGCTTCACCCTCGGCGCGGCGGTGGTGATTGCCATCGGCCAGTTGCCCAATCTGCTGGGGCTGGATCTGCCGGCCAAAGCCACGGCGCTGGCCAGTCTGATGGACCTGCTGCAACACCTGCGGGCTGTGGATAAACCATCACTGGTGTTGGGTGTGGCCACGGTGCTGGTCGGTTTTGTCCTCAGACAACTGCTGCCGCGCTGGCCGACTCTGTTGATAACGCTGGTGCTGGGCAGCGCAGTGGTGTGGTTATGGCCGGCGATGTTCGACCATGTGCATCTGGTCAGCGCCTTTGTCGGACGCCTGCCGCCGCTCAGTGCGCTGCCGCTGGATCTCGATCTGGTGCTGCGCTTGCTGCCGAGCGCGGTGGCGGTAGGCATGCTCGGTCTGGTCACCAGCCTGTCGATTGCCCGTTCGATTGCTACACGTTCGCAGCAGTTGCTTGATGCCAACCAGGAAGTCCGCGCACAGGGCTTGTCGAATATTGTCGGGGCGTTCTTTTCCGGATCGCTCTCCGCCGGTTCGTTCACCCGCTCAGGCCTGAGTTACGAGGCGGGTGCCTGTTCGCCGCTGGCCGGGGTTTTTTCGGCGATCTGGGTCGCGCTGTTCGCGATTTTCGGCGCCGGGCTGATTTCACACATTCCGATTCCGGCGATGGCCGGGAGCATTCTACTGATCGCTTGGGGCTTAGTGGATCATCGCGCGATCCGCTCGTTGCTGCGGGTCAGCCACGCCGAGTTCGTGGTCATGGCATTGACCTGCCTTGCCACGCTGCTGCTGGAATTGCAGACGGCAATCTACGCCGGGGTGCTGGCGTCGCTGTTCTTTTATCTCAAGCGTACCTCGCAACCACGGGTGCAACATTGGCGCGATGGCGAGGACGATGTGCTGCGGGTTGGTGGCTCGATCTTTTTCGGCGCCAGCCATTACCTGCAAGTGCGCCTGCAACGGCTGCACGGTAGGCGGGTGGTGATCGAGGCGCAGCAGATCAACTTCATCGATTATTCGGGGGTGGAGATGCTGCATCAGGAGGCGCGGCGCCTGCTGCGTCAGGATCGCAGCCTGACCCTGCGCCGGGCGCGGCCGCAGGTGGTGGAGGAGTTGCGGAAGCTGGAAGGGCCCGAAAAGTGTCCGATCCGGTTTGAGGACTGACCTGCTGGCCACTTCCAGACCTCTGTGGCGAGGGAGCTTGCTCCCGCTGGCTGCGCAGCAGCTCAAACCCAATTGCGGGAGCAAGCTCCCTCGCTACAAAGGCTCTGTTACTGCGCCAGCTGGCGACGCAGTTCGGCCAGCACCGGCGCCGTATCCGGACGCACCCCGCGCCACAGGAAAAACGCCTCGGCCGCCTGTTCAGCCAGCATCCCCAGACCATCCATCGACACTGCTGCGCCATGCTCGTTGGCCCAACGGCAGAATGCGGTCGGCTCTTTGCCGTACATCATGTCGTAGCAAAGGGTCTGGCCCGGCTCGATCAGGCTCGCGGCAATCGGCGGCACGTCACCGGTGAGGCTGGCGGAGGTGGCGTTGATGATCACGTCCACCGGCTCCTGCAACCAGTCGAAACCACTGGCCGACACCGGCCCCAGATCACAGAACAGCTCGGCCAGCAGCTCGGCCTTGTCCACCGTGCGGTTGGCGATAATCACCGACGCCGGCTTCTCGGCCAGCAACGGCTCCAGCGCACCACGCACCGCGCCACCAGCGCCGAGCAGCAGAATGCGTTTGCCGGTCAGGCTGAAACCGGCATTCACCGTCAGGTCGCGCACCAGTCCGGCACCGTCGGTGTTGTCGCCCAGCAGCGAACCGTCGACCAGTTTACTCAGGGTGTTCACCGCACCAGCGCGTTGCGCGCGAGCGGTCAGGCTGTTGGCCAGGCGAAAGGCTTCTTCCTTGAACGGCACAGTGACGTTGGCGCCGCGACCGTCCTGGAAAAACGCCATGGCGCAGCCAGTAAAATCGTCGAGCGGCGCCAGCAAGGTGCTGTAGTCGAGGCGCTGGCCGGTCTGCTCGGCGAACAGTTTGTGAATCATCGGCGACTTGCTGTGGCCGATCGGGTTACCGAAAACGACGTAACGATCCATCAGCAGTCCTCAGGCCTGGGCCAGCCAATCGCGGTCTTGCAGGAAGTAGTCGGTCAGGCGCGCTTCTTCACTGCCGGGTTCGGCCTTGAAGTCATAGGCCCAGCGCACTTGCGGCGGCAATGACATGAGGATCGACTCGGTACGTCCGCCCGATTGCAGGCCAAACAGGGTGCCACGGTCGTAGACCAGGTTGAACTCGACGTAGCGGCCACGGCGGAATTCCTGGAATTCACGCTGTTTCGCAGTGAACACATCATTCTTGCGGCGCTGCACGATGGGCAGGTAAGCGTCGATGTAAGCGTCGCCGATGGCACGCATGAAGGCGAAACTGGTGTCGAAGTCCCACTCGTTCAGGTCGTCGAAAAACAGGCCGCCGATGCCGCGCGGTTCATGGCGATGCTTGATGTGGAAATAGGTGTCGCACCAGGCCTTGTAACGCGCATAGACGTCCGGCCCGAACGGCGCGCAGGCCTGTTCGGCGACGCGGTGCCAGTGGATGCAGTCTTCTTCGTTGCCGTAATACGGGGTCAGGTCGAAGCCGCCGCCGAACCACCAGACCGGCTCTTCACCTTCCTTCTCGGCGATGAAAAAGCGCACGTTGGCGTGGGACGTCGGCACATGCGGGTTGTGCGGGTGAATCACCAGCGACACGCCGAGGGCTTCAAAGCCACGACCGGCCAATTCCGGACGATGGGCGCTGGCCGACGGCGGCAGACCGCTGCCGAACACGTGGGAAAAGTTGACGCCACCCTTTTCGATCACCGCACCGTTCTCGATCACGCGGGTACGACCGCCACCACCGGCAGGCCGGCTCCAGGCGTCTTCAACGAAGCGCGTGCCGCCGTCCTCGGTTTCCAGCGCGGCGCAGATGCGGTCTTGCAGGTCGAGCAGATAGGCCTTTACGGCGTCGGTGCGGGTCGTCATGGCTTCACCTTGAATCGGGCATAACTACGCGGGCGCCCCGCAGGCAGGGGGCGGCGCAAATGGGCGCGTAGCATAACACCGCAAACCTGCGCGCCGCAGTTGACGAAGATCAAGCAGGGGAGTTGGATAGGGGGCTTACAAAAGACCCAAGGAGAGCAGGCAGATGGCAAAGCGTATCCAGTTCCGCGCCCACGGCGGTCCCGAAATGCTCGAGTTTGTTGACTATGAACCCGCCGCGCCCGGCCCGAATCAGGTGCGGGTGGCGAACAAGGCGATCGGCCTGAACTTCATCGATACCTATTACCGCAGCGGTCTGTATGCCCCGCCAGCCTTGCCGTCCGGCCTCGGCGCTGAAGGCGCCGGCATCGTCGATGCCGTGGGCAGCGACGTCACCCGGTTCAAGGTCGGTGATCGCGTGGCATATGGCAGCGGCCCGCTGGGTGCCTACAGCCAGTTGCACACCCTGCCCGAAGCCAATCTGGTGAAGCTGCCGGACGAAATCAGCTTCGAGACCGCTGCCGGGGTCATGCTCAAGGGCCTCACCGTGCAGTACCTGCTGCGCCAGACCTATGAACTCAAGGGTGGCGAAACCATTCTGTTCCACGCCGCTGCCGGGGGTGTCGGTTCATTGGCCTGCCAATGGGCCAAGGCACTGGGCGTCAAGCTGATCGGCACCGTCAGCTCCAAGGAGAAAGCCGAACTGGCCAAGGCCAACGGTGCCTGGGCAACCATCGATTACAGCCACGAAAACGTGGCACAGCGGGTGCTGGAGCTGACCGATGGCAAGAAAGTCCCGGTGGTCTATGACGGCGTCGGCAAAGACACCTGGCTGACCTCGCTCGACAGCGTTTCGCCGCGTGGGCTTGTGGTGAGTTTCGGCAACGCCTCCGGTGCGGTGGACGGGGTGAATCTGGGGATTCTTTCGGCCAAGGGTTCGCTGTATGTGACCCGCCCGACCCTGGCGACCTACGCCAACAACGCCGAGAACCTGCAGCGCATGGCCGACGAGCTGTTCGAGATGATCATCAGCGGCAAGCTCAAGGTGAGCATCAGCCAGCGCTATCCACTGGCTGATGCGGCGAAGGCGCAGACCGAATTGTCGGCACGGCGCACCACCGGTTCGACCATCCTGCTGCCCTGACAAACCTTCGGCGTCTTGCCAGTCAGGGTTGCAAACCCACGGCTGGCAAGTCGGTTCTAACGCGTTCAGCACCTCGGCAGATGACACTCCAACGGTTTTTGCACCACGTGGCCGACCGTCGCGTGATCAGGCTGTTGCACCGCCGCGAGGATTTGCCGCCACTCGGCTGACAATACCCAGTAATCGCCGCGTGCGCGCTGGTCGATATGCAGGGCATTGGAGGCGATCGGCATCAGGCCGAAACGCTGGTAGAAGCGCAGTTGTTGCGATCTGCACAACGCGGTTACCCCGTTATAACCGCGTTTAATGGCCCACTCGGTAGCGGCCGCCAGCAGACCGTTGACCGCGATGGGCAACTGATTGGGCGTGTACGACATCAATCGACTGAATTCGACATGGCGCGACAGCGCTACTGTGGGAGAAACGTGTTGCTGCGCCAGCGATACCCACTCGAACGGTGCCGGAGTCGCTCTCAATACCGCCAACAGTTGATCGTGCCGATACAGCAGGAAATGGGTACTGCGCGACTTTATCGCCAGTCTGGTTTCGAGCATCCGCGCCCGTGAAGTCAGCATGTAATGCTGCAACCGAAGCCGAAATTGCCGATCGATAAACCGGTCGAACTCCTGAGTATCCGCCCCAGCCTCAAGCATCACGATGCGACAACCCTCATGGTGACTCTTCAACGTCACCTGAAGCGCCTGCAGGTAATCCGTGAGTTGCAAATTGGTAGTGTCCATTCTTTCTCCGCAGACCTTAACTTATCGAAGTGTTTCGAGTGCAGGGAAAGGATGGTTGCTTTTGCCGATTCCGCCACGCCAGAAAGTCTGATAATCAAGTGGGAAAAGCCAATGAATCTGGGGACTTGGCGACTTTTCCGACAGAGAAACTGGCGTCATTGCGGGATAAATCGCAGGCGCGCGTAGTCCTCCTCACCATCAAGGCGAGGAAGACTCACGGTAAAGGTTTTCGACGCAGGATCAGTCGGGACGAATGACCTTGCCGGTTGCCAGATCGCGAATCACGCTGGGGTTCTTGCGCCCGCCCAGTTGACCGCCAAGAATCAGGTCGATCTGCCCACGGAAATACTGTTCGACGCGCAACCGCGTGCGCGCCGCCGGCCGCCCCTGCGGGTTGGCCGAGGTGGAAATCAGCGGCCCGACCATCGAGCACAGATCCCGCACCTGCGGGTGATCGCTGACCCGCAGCGCCACCGTGTCATGCACGCCCGTCACCCATTCCGGCAACAGGTTCTGATGCGGCACCAGCCAAGTGTTCGGCCCCGGCCAGGTGCTGGCCATGCGGTCGAGCCACTCTTGCGGGAAGTCTTCGAACAGGAAGTCGAACTGGCGGATGTTGTCGGCGACCAGGATCAGGCCCTTGTCCACCGAACGGTTCTTGATCGCCAACAGACGATCCACTGCCTCTTCGTTCCACGGGTCGCAACCCAGCCCCCAGACGGCTTCGGTTGGATAGGCAATCACCGCCCCGGCGCGAATCTCTCGTGCGGCTTGTTGCACACGCCAACTGTTGACCATGAAAAAACTCTCCGAAAACAGGTTTTGCGCAGTTTACCGATCTTCCCTGTAAAACCTAGCGTGTCCTCGCCAGCCAGCGACCGTTTTCACACACTGCGCGGCCGTCCATTTCCAGCTCGGTGAGCGCCGCGAGGACTTTGGGCAACGCCCAGCCGCTGCTCTCGACCAAGGCTTCGCTGGTGTGCGGCGCGGCGTGCAGCAGATCAAGCAAGGGATGCGCGGAATCCGGCGAGTCTGTGGATAACGGCAAATGCTGCCAGCCGCGCAGGGCTTCGAGAATGTGTTCGATGGTTTCCACCAGCACCGCGCCGTCGCGGATCAACTGATGGCAACCGCGTGCGCCGGGGTGATGGATCGAGCCGGGAATCGCATACACCTCGCGGCCCTGTTCCGCCGCCAGCCGAGCGGTGATCAGTGAACCGCTGGCGACACTCGCCTCGACCACCAGCACACCGAGGGACAAACCGCTGATGATCCGGTTGCGCCTGGGAAAGTTGCTCGCCGTCGGCCCGGCGTCCAGTGGAAACTCAGAAACCACTGCGCTGCCCGAGGCAATCATCGCGTCGGCCAGTCGACAATTGCGCTGTGGATAAAACTTTTCCAGACCCGTGCCGAGTACGCCGACGGTTTGCCCGCCGACGTCCAGAGCCGCTTGATGCGCAGCCGCATCGATACCCAGCGCCAAGCCACTGGTGATGACAAAACCGGCCCCGGCGAGGCTGCGGGAAAACGCGGCGGCGGTATCCATTCCCGGGCGCGACGCGCTGCGACTGCCGACCATCGCCAGTTGCGGTTTTTCCAGAATCAGCGGATCACCGGCGACGAACAACAGCGGTGGCGGGTCAGGGATCTGCGCCAGCAGCGCCGGATAATCCGCTTGGTCCAACATCAATAGATGCTGGCCGGGCCGCTCTAGCCAGCGCAATGCATGGCTGGCGCCGTCGCGCACTTGCGGGCTGCGTCGGGCCTCGGCCGACGCCGCTGGCAGACCCAGCGCTCGCCAGGCACTAGCCGGCGCGCTCAGGGCTTTTGACGCCGAGCCGAAGGCTTCAAGCAGTTTGGCAAAACGTTTCGGACCGATTTCCGGCAGGCGGTGCAGGCGCAAACGCGCTTCCAGTTCCGCAGGCGAAAGCGGCGTACAGGCAGACAGCATCGTGGATCATCCTTGATCGTTATAAGTCCCGAACCATTCGGAACAAGCTGTGGATAACTCTGTTGGTAACTTGTGAAGCCTGCTAAGGATTTCGCACCTTGTCGAGCACCGCCAGCGAGCGCGATGCGTTGAGTACGAGGCCGTAACTGAGCTTGTCGTAGGTGCGGAACACCATCAGCAGACCGGCCCGTTCATCGGGAATTTTCAGCGGCTGGCCGGTGACCCGGTCGCGCACGGTTTCCCCGGTTTTCATCACCACCAGCACATTGCCTTCGGCCAGACCGTCGCGCTTGCCTTTGTTCAGGGTGACCACGTCCATCACGCCGATCTGCGTAACGCCACGCGGCACGTCGATGATCAGGCCGTTGATGTTGGTGCTCGGGGCGCTGGGCATGAAAGTCGAATTGATCGAGCGCTCTTCGCCGCTGAACAGACGATCGCCCAGACGTACTTCCTGGGTGGTGCGTTGCAGGGCGAGGGTGGCGACGTCGCCTTCGGTGGCGACGATTTCACCGCCACCGATATCGTCGGCGTTGATCCCGAGGAACTCCTTGGTCTGCGGGTCGGTGTAGACCTTGCCCTGGCGGAAGATGCCGTACACCGGTTGATTCGGATCGAAGTGGCCCCGGGCGAAGATCCGGTCGCCAGTGCCACTCAACACGCGCTCGGCATCGCCGGCGACGATATACGGCGCCTTGTCGAAGTCCTCGACCTTGTCAACGATGCGGTTGCTCAGCAGGAAACTGTTGATTGATTTCAGCGGAATGCTCGGAATCGCCTCGGCCACCGGGCTGGTGCGGATGCGCGGCGACAGCTTGATGGTGCCCCGTGACTCGCCGCGATTGAGGGTCAGCTGCGGCTGGCCGTTGACGTAACGGAGCGTCAGCGTGTCGCCGGGGTAGATCAGGTTGGGGTTTTCGATTTGCGGATTGGCCCGCCACAGCTGTGGCCATTGCCAGGGCTCGCGCAGGTATTTGCCGGAAATGTCCCAGAGGGTGTCTCCCGAAACCACCGTGTATTGCTGTGGAAAACCATCCCTGAGTTGCACTTGCCCTTGCGCAGCCGCGGCCGAAGCCAGAAGCAGCAGGGCGAGTAGTGTTTTCCTCATGCAGCGAATCCCTTTATCATGTGCGTTCGCGTGAACCGTCAGAGCCCCCGTGGCTCGCTACTGCAAATTGCATTAGCTACGCTTCACAACGGTAGCCTGCATCTTCGGACCTGCCAGGCCATCGACCCGACTTTACTCAATACGTGCAGCAATCAGCCTATGGCCATTTTAAACATCCTCGAATTCCCGGACCCGCGTCTGCGTACTATCGCCAAGCCTGTGGCTGTAGTGGACGACGAAGTGCGTCAGTTGGTCGATGACATGTTTGAAACAATGTATGAAGCGCCGGGCATCGGCCTCGCCGCGACCCAGGTCAACGTGCACAAACGTATCGTCGTGATGGACCTTTCCGAAGACCGCACCGAACCCCGGGTGTTCATCAACCCCGAGTTCGAATCGCTGACCGACGAGATGGATCAGTATCAGGAAGGCTGCCTCTCGGTGCCGGGCTTCTACGAAAACGTCGACCGCCCGCAGAAGGTCAAGATCAAGGCGCTGGACCGCGACGGCCAGCCTTACGAACTGATCGCCGAAGGCCTGCTCGCGGTGTGCATCCAGCACGAATGCGACCACCTCAACGGCAAGTTGTTCGTCGATTACCTGTCCACGCTCAAACGCGACCGGATCAAGAAGAAACTGGAAAAGCTCCACCGCCAGAACGCTTGATGCCCCTCTTCAAAGGCTTGCTGCGGCAAGCCTTTTTCTTTTTGTGAGATTCCCTTCATGACTGAGCCACTGCGCATCGTTTTTGCCGGCACTCCGGAATTTGCCGCCGAGCACCTCAAGGCCCTGCTGGACAGCCCTTACGAGATCGTTGCGGTCTACACCCAACCGGATCGTCCGGCCGGTCGCGGGCAAAAACTGATGCCGAGCCCGGTCAAACAGTTGGCCCTGGAAAATAATATCCAGGTGTTGCAGCCGCCGACCCTGCGCAACGCTGACGCTCAAGCCGAGCTGGCCGCGCTGAAACCGGACTTGCTGGTGGTGGTCGCCTACGGCCTGATCCTGCCGCAAGCGGTGCTGGATATTCCGCGTCTGGGCTGCATCAACAGCCACGCCTCCCTGCTGCCACGCTGGCGCGGTGCGGCGCCGATCCAGCGCGCCGTGGAACACGGTGATGCCGAAAGCGGCGTGACCGTGATGCGCATGGAAGCCGGCCTCGACACCGGGCCGATGCTGCTCAAGGTCGTGACCCCGATCAGCGCCGATGACACCGGTGGCACGCTGCACGACCGTCTCGCCGAAATGGGCCCGCCCGCCGTGGTTCAGGCAATTGCCGGCCTGGCCGCTGAGACCCTCGAAGGCGAAGTGCAGAACGACGAACTCGCCACCTACGCCCACAAACTGAACAAGGACGAAGCGCGCCTCGACTGGCGCCGTCCGGCGGTTGAGCTGGAGCGTCTGGTACGCGCCTTCAATCCCTGGCCGATTACCCACAGCACCCTCAACGGTGAAGCGCTGAAGGTATTGGCCGCGACGCTGGTTGACGGCAAAGGCGCACCGGGTGAAATACTCAGCGCCAGCAAGGACGGCCTGATCGTGGCCTGCGGTGAGCAGGCGCTGTGCCTGACCCGCCTGCAGCTGCCCGGCGGCAAGGCGCTGAACTTCAGCGACCTGTTCAACAGCCGCCGCGAGAAATTCGCCGTCGGCACCGTGCTCGGCGCCGTGGTGGACGCGCAATGAACCCGCGTCTGGCCGCCGCCAAGGCACTCGCCGCCGTGCTCAGCGGCAAAGCTTCGTTGAACAGCTCCCTGCCGACGCAACTGGACAAGGTCGAAGACCGTGATCGCGGCTTCACCCAGGATCTGGCGTTCGGCACCGCGCGCTGGCAGCCACGGCTGTCGGCGCTGGCGGAAAAACTTCTGCAGAAGCCGTTCAAGGCTGCCGACGCCGATGTCGAGGCGCTGCTGCTGGTCGGTCTCTATCAACTGCTCTACACCCGCGTGCCGCCGCACGCGGCCATCGGCGAAACCGTCGGTTGCGCGGACAAGCTGAAAAAGCCGTGGGCCAAGGGTTTGCTCAACGCCGTGCTGCGCAATGCCCAGCGCGAAAGCGAGACGATTTTCGCCGAGCTGGAGCGCGATCCGGTGGTGCGCACCGCCCACCCGCGCTGGCTGCAAAAATCCCTGAAAGCCTTCTGGCCGGAGCAATGGGAAGCGATCTGCGCGGCGAACAACGCGCATCCACCGATGATCCTGCGGGTCAACCGCCGGCATCACGGCCGCGATGCCTACCTCGGCTTGCTCAGCGACGCCGGCATCGTTGCCACGCCCTGCGTCTATAGCCGCGACGGCATCGTCCTTGAAGCCGCCGCCGACGTGCGCAGCCTGCCGGGTTTTGCCGAAGGCTGGATCAGCGTGCAGGATGAAGCCGCGCAACTGGCCGCCGATCTGCTTGATCTGGCCCCGGGCCAACGGGTGCTCGACGCCTGCTGCGCCCCCGGCGGCAAGACCTGCCACATCCTCGAAGCCGAACCGGCGCTGGCCGGCGTGGTGGCGGTGGATCTGGAAGCCAAGCGTCTGGTGCGCGTAAAGGAAAACCTTGAGCGGCTGGGGCTGAGCGCCGAACTGATCGCTGCCGATGGTCGCGATACCGCCGCGTGGTGGGACGGCAAGCCGTTCCAGCGCATCCTGCTCGACGCGCCATGCTCGGCCACCGGCGTGATCCGCCGTCACCCGGACATCAAGCTGACCCGTCAGCCGGACGACATCGTTGCCCTCGCGCAACTGCAAGGCGAACTGCTCGACGCCCTGTGGAAAACCCTCGAAGTCGGCGGCATCCTGCTCTACGCCACTTGCTCGACCTTGCCGACCGAGAACACCGAAGTCATTGCCGCGTTCCTTGAGCGTACGCCCGGTGCCCGCGAACTCGACCTGGCCACCACGGCCGGGATCAAACAGCCCCATGGTCGCCAATTGCTGGCCCAGCAGGGCGGGCATGACGGGTTCTACTACGCCAAGCTGATCAAGATCGCTGCCGCGCGCGGCTAAACGGATTCAATGGAGTGACTGGATGAAAATCATCATCCTCGGTGCGGGACAGGTCGGCGGTTCGCTGGCTGAACACCTGGCGAGCGAAGCCAACGACATCACCGTGGTCGACACCGATGGCGAACGCCTGCGCGACCTCGGCGACCGTCTCGACATCCGCACCATTCAGGGCCGCGGCTCGCTGCCGTCGGTGTTGCGCCAGGCCGGCGCCGACGATGCCGATATGCTGGTGGCGGTGACCAACAGCGACGAGACCAACATGGTCGCCTGCCAGGTCGCGCACACCCTGTTCCACACCCCGACCAAAATCGCCCGGGTGCGCGAAGCGTCCTACCTCAATCGCGAAGAACAGCTGTTCCAGAACGAAGCGATTCCGGTCGACGTGCTGATCAGCCCCGAGCAGGTGGTGACCAACTACATCAAGCGCCTGATCCAGCATCCGGGCGCGCTGCAAGTGATCGACTTCGCCGAAGGCCAGGCGCAACTTGTGGCGGTGCGCGCCTATTACGGCGGGCCGCTGGTGGGCCAACAACTGCGCCAGTTGCGCGAGCACATGCCGAATGTCGAGACGCGTGTCGCGGCGATTTTCCGCCGCGACCGGCCGATCCTGCCGCAGGGCGATACGGTGATCGAGGCCGATGACGAAGTCTTCTTCATCGCCGCCCGTGAGAATATTCGCGCGGTGATGAGCGAAATGCGCCGTCTCGACGAAACCTACAAGCGCATCGTGATTGCCGGTGGCGGGCAGATCGGCGAGCGTCTGGCCGAGGCCATCGAAAGCCGCTATCAGGTGAAGATCATCGAGATGAACCCGGCCCGCTGCCGCTATCTCTCCGACACCCTCGACAGCACCGTGGTGCTGCAGGGCAGTGCGTCGGACCGTGATCTGCTGCTGGAAGAGAACATTGCCGACGCCGACATCTTCCTTGCGCTGACCAACGATGACGAAGCCAACATCATGTCGTCGCTGCTGGCCAAACGGCTGGGCGCGAAGAAAGTGATGACGATCATCAACAACCCGGCTTACGTCGATCTGATTCAGGGCGGCGATATCGACATCGCCATCAGCCCGCAACTGGCGACCATCGGCACCTTGCTGGCTCACGTACGGCGTGGCGATATCGTCAGCGTGCACTCATTGCGCCGGGGTGCGGCGGAAGCCATCGAGGCGATTGCCCACGGTGATGCGAAGTCGAGCAAAGTCATCGGCAGGCCGATCGAGAAAATCGGCCTGCCACCGGGCAGCACGATTGGCGCGATCATCCGCAACGAAGAAGTGATCATCGCCCACGACGATACGGTGATCGAAACCGGCGACCATGTGATTCTGTTCCTTGTGGATAAAAAGCACATTCGTGATGTTGAGAAGCTGTTTCATGTGGGTCTCAGCTTCTTCTGATCAACCAAAAGCAAAGATCGCAGCCTTCGGCAGCTCCTACACCGATCGCTGTAGGAGCTGCCGGAGGCTGCGATCTTTTGATCTTGAAAAGGAGTAGGCCCATGCTCGAATCCCTGGAAAAAATGCTCGCCAAGGGTGTGGATAACTCATTGCTGCGCTTCGGTCTCGGCAAGGGTTATCTGGATTTGGGAGAGAACGCCAAGGCCGCCGAGCATTTACAGCGCTGCGTCGACTTCGATCCGAAGTACTCGGCGGCGTGGAAGCTATTGGGCAAAGCGCAACTTGCACTCGGCGATCACGCGGCCGCGCGGCAGGCGTGGGAACAAGGTCTGGAAGCCGCCCGCGCCCATGGCGACAAGCAGGCCGAGAAGGGAATGACGGTGTTTCTGAAGAAACTCGACCGTCAGGCGCAATAAGCTAGAGATAACGCAGGCCGATGCCCTCGGCATCCACCGTCACCACTTCCATTCGCACCCGCGGCGCGCCTGTGGGTAAATCCTGCACCTGGCCATAAACCACTGCACCCTTGGGCAATGACGCCAGGCGCGGATGCTGCACGTACACGCCGGTGGCCGACAGATTGCGCGTCTGCCCCAGGCATTCACCGAAGCTGTCGTGGGTGATCTTGATGCGGAAGGATTTGCGCTGTTCGGACATCTTTATGCGCCCTTGAATGAACGGGGTTGTGGATAAGCCGCAGAAGCAAGATCAAAAGATCGCAGCCTGCGGCAGCTCCTACGGGTTATCCACAGAGTGTGCCAACTTGCTCAGTACCAGCGCGCTTCGCCCGGCGGACGTTTCTTGAAGCGCTTCATGCTCCACATGTACTGACTCGGATACGCCGCGACGTAACGCTCGACCACCTTGCTCATGGCCGCGCAGGATTCCTCGGTATCGGTGCTGTACATGGCTTCTGGCGCCGCTTCGAGGATCACTTTGTAGCCAGAGCCGTCCGGCAGGCGCAGGGCATGCAGGAATACGCCGACCGCTTTGCCGCCGGCGAGCATGTTCGGCACGAATTTGCTGGTCAATGCCTGAGTGGCGAAGAACGGCACGAAGATCCCCGCGGATTCGGCCGGTTCCGGGTCAGCCGGAATGCCCACTGCACCACCTTTGCGCACTTCCTTGATGACGCTGAGGATGCCTTCCTTGGTGGAGGCAGCGACCTTGTTGCCCAGCTGCACGCGTTGCTTGCGCAGTAATTCATCCACAGCCTTGAGCTTTGGCGGGCGGTAGAAAATGATCGGTTTGCACTGGCTGCAATAGAAGTGGTTGAGCACTTCCCAGTTGCCCAGGTGGCTGGTGATGCCGACCACGCCTTTGCCCGAGGCCAGCGCATCCTTGAGGATGTCGAGGCCTTCGACTTCGCGCACCAGATCGATCGAACGCTGGGCCGGCCAGATCCACGCGCAGGCACTTTCGGTCAGGGATTTACCGATGTCTTTGAGGCTCTGGCCGACCAGGCGCTCACGTTCGGCCGGATCCATCTGTGGAAAACATTTGGCGAGGTTGATCCGCACCACATCGCGGGAGCGGTTGGGGGTTTTCCACATGATCCAGCCGATCGCCGAACCCACGGCCTGCACGGCCCGCCATGGCAGCAGGGCAAACAGCCGCAGAGCGCCTACCAGCAAGGCGCCTTTAAACTTTTCCACAGGTCACTCCTGATTTTGTGCTGTGCGCAAGGCGGCCATTCTAACCGCCGTTGACCAACTGCGCGTAGCGGTCGCAGTCCTGAGTGTGATCCATGACCATGCCCGAAGCCTGCATCAGTGCGTAGCAAATGGTCGGGCCGACGAAGGTGAAACCGGCCTTTTTCAGGGCTTTGCTCATTGTCAGCGCTTCGGGAGTGATCGCCGGGACTTCGCTGCGATCCTTGAAATGATTGATGATCGGTTGGCCGCCGACGAACGACCAGAGAAACACCTCCGGATCT
The DNA here is from genome assembly GCF_016756945.1 of Pseudomonas sp. MWU318. NCBI lineage: Bacteria > Pseudomonadati > Pseudomonadota > Gammaproteobacteria > Pseudomonadales > Pseudomonadaceae > Pseudomonas > Pseudomonas sp. MWU318. The sequence goes on along the minus strand of NZ_JAESJL010000003.1, from coordinate 527,348 downwards.
TCCAGCGCCAGCCAGGCCTGGGCGTTGCGCCGGGCGGCATTGAGTTTGAGGCGGTTGCGGATGATCCCCGGATCGAGCATCAGTTCGTCGATTTCGGCGTCGCTCATCTGCGCCACACGCTGCACGTCGAAGCCGTACAACACCTCGCGGTAGCGCTCGCGTTTACGCAGCACGGTGATCCACGACAGCCCGGCCTGGAACCCTTCGAGCAAAAGCAACTCGAACAAACCCTGCGCATCGCGTAGCGGCGTGCCCCACTCCTGATCGTGATAAGCCATGTACAGCGGATCTTCGGTACACCAAAAGCAGCGTGGCATAAGGCTCCAGGGGGTGGAGGTGCGACTGAATCGGGTATACTCCCGCTCTTTAAATCGCAGCCCAAGAAACAGGTGAATTTCGTGAGCCAGCCTACGCCAGCCGTGCGTACCTTCCAAGACTTGATCCTCGCGCTCCAGCAATACTGGGCCGAGCAAGGTTGTGTGGTACTTCAGCCCTACGATATGGAAGTAGGCGCCGGCACTTTCCACACCGCGACCTTCCTGCGCGCCATCGGCCCGGAAACCTGGAACGCCGCGTATGTGCAGCCAAGCCGCCGTCCGACTGACGGCCGCTACGGGGAAAACCCGAACCGTCTGCAGCACTACTATCAGTTCCAGGTCGTGCTGAAGCCGAACCCGGACAACTTCCAGGAACTGTACCTGGGCTCGCTCAAGCATGTCGGCCTGGACCCGCTGGTCCACGACATCCGCTTCGTCGAAGACAACTGGGAATCGCCAACCCTGGGCGCCTGGGGTCTGGGCTGGGAAGTCTGGCTCAACGGCATGGAAGTGACTCAGTTCACTTATTTCCAGCAGGCCGGCGGCATCGAGTGCTACCCGGTGACCGGCGAGATCACTTACGGTCTGGAGCGTCTGGCCATGTACCTGCAGGGCGTGGACTCGGTCTACGACCTGGTCTGGGCTGACGGCCCGTTCGGCAAGGTGACCTACGGCGACGTGTTCCACCAGAATGAAGTGGAGCAGTCCACCTACAACTTCGAACACGCCAACGTCGACAAACTGTTCGAACTGTTCGACTTCTATGAAAGCGAAGCGAAGCGCCTGATCGAGCTCGACCAGCCGCTGCCGTTGCCAAGCTACGAAATGGTCCTGAAGGCCTCGCATACCTTCAACCTGCTGGATGCGCGCCGGGCGATCTCGGTGACCGCGCGTCAGCAATACATCCTGCGCGTACGCACCCTGGCGCGTTCCGTTGCGCAAGCCTACCTGCTGGCTCGCGCCAAGCTGGGCTTCCCGATGGCGACCCCGGACCTGCGTGACGAAGTACTGGCCAAGCTGGAGGCTGCACAATGAGTGCGCAAGATTTTCTGGTTGAACTGGGCACTGAAGAACTGCCGCCAAAAGCCCTGAACACTCTGGCTGAAGCGTTCCTCGCCGGTATCGACAAGGGCCTGCAAGCTGCCGGCCTGAGCTACGAAAGCAAAACCGTCTACGCCGCACCGCGGCGTCTGGCCGTGCTGATCACGGCGCTGGCCACCCAGCAACCGGATCGCAGCATCAACCTCGACGGCCCGCCGCGTCAGGCTGCGTTCGACGCTGAAGGCAACCCGACTCAGGCAGCCCTGGGCTTTGCCAAGAAGTGCGGCGTCGAGCTGAGCGAAATCGACCAGAGCGGTCCGAAACTGCGCTACAGCCAGAACATCGCCGGCAAGCCGACCGCGAGCCTGCTGCCGACCATCGTCGAAGATTCGCTGAACGACCTGCCGATCCCGAAACGCATGCGTTGGGGTGCGCGCAAGGAAGAGTTCGTGCGTCCGACCCAGTGGTTGGTCATGCTGCTCGGTGACCAGGTCATCGACTGCACCATCCTCGCGCAGAAGGCTGGCCGCGACTCCCGTGGTCACCGTTTCCACCACCCGGAAAGCGTGCGCATCGGTTCGCCGTCGAGCTACCTGGCCGACCTGCGTGCCGCCTACGTGCTGGCCGATGCCAACGAGCGTCGCGAGATCATCAGCAAGCGCACCGAAGAACTGGCGACCCGTCAGGAAGGCACCGCGATCGTGCCGCCGGCGCTGCTGGATGAAGTGACCGCGCTGGTCGAATGGCCGGTGCCGCTGGTTTGCTCGTTCGAGGAACGCTTCCTCGACGTGCCGCAGGAAGCACTGATCACCACCATGCAGGACAACCAGAAGTACTTCTGCCTGCTGGATGCCGACGGCAAGTTGCTGCCACGGTTCATCACCGTCGCCAACATCGAATCCAAAGACCCGCAGCAGATCATCGCCGGTAACGAGAAAGTGGTTCGCCCACGCCTGACCGACGCCGAGTTCTTCTTCAAGCAAGACAAGAAGCAGAAACTCGAAGCCTTCAATGATCGCCTGAAGAACGTGGTGTTCCAGGAAAAACTCGGCAGCGTCTACGACAAGGCCGAGCGCGTTTCGAAACTGGCGGCCTACATCGCCGCGCGAATCGGCGGCAACGCTTCGTGGGCGGCCCGTGCCGGCCTGCTGTCGAAGTGCGACCTGGCCACCGAAATGGTCGGCGAGTTCCCGGAGATGCAAGGTGTCGCCGGCTACTACTACGCGCTCAATGACGGCGAGCCGGAAGACGTCGCGCTGGCGCTGAACGAGCAGTACATGCCACGCGGTGCCGGTGCTGAACTGCCGGCGACCCTGACCGGTGCGGCCGTCGCGATCGCCGACAAGCTCGATACCCTCGTCGGGATCTTCGGTATCGGCATGCTGCCGACCGGCAGCAAAGACCCGTATGCCCTGCGCCGTGCGGCCCTCGGCGTGCTGCGCATCCTGATCGAGAAACAACTGGATCTGGACCTGAACGACGCCGTGGCTTTCGCCGTGAATGCGTTCGGTGCCAAGGTCAAGGCTGCCGGTCTGAACGACGCGGTGCTGGAATTCATCTTCGACCGTCTGCGTGCGCGTTACGAAGACGAGGGCGTCGATGTCGCCACTTACCTGTCGGTACGTGCCCTGAAGCCGGGTTCGGCGCTGGACTTCGACCAGCGTGTGCAAGCGGTTCAGGCCTTCCGCAAACTGCCGGAAGCGGCAGCGCTGGCAGCGGTGAACAAGCGTGTATCGAACCTGTTGAGCAAGGTTGAAGGCTCGGTGCCGACCGTGGTCGAGGCCAAGTACTTCGACAACGCCAACGAGTTCTCGCTGTACTCGGCGATTCAGCAAGCGGATCAGGCGGTGCAGCCAATGGCCGCAGCGCGTCAGTACAACGAATCGCTGGCGCGTCTGGCGGCATTGCGTGAGCCGGTGGATGCGTTCTTCGACGCGGTGATGGTCAATGCCGAAGACGCCAAGGTCCGGGCCAACCGCTACGCGCTGCTCGCGCGTCTGCGTGGTCTGTTCCTCGGGGTTGCCGACATTTCGCTGTTGGGTTGAGGGATTGCTGTTGAAACTGCTGATTCTCGATCGGGACGGAGTGATCAATTACGACTCCGACGCTTACATCAAGTCGGTGGAGGAGTGGATTCCACTGCCCGGCTCGATCGAGGCGATTGCGCAGTTGAGCAAGGCCGGCTGGACGGTGGCGGTCGCCACCAACCAGTCGGGCATTGCTCGCGGCTATTACGACCTTGCCACCCTCGACGCCATGCACGCGCGCCTGCGCACGCTCGTGGCAGAGCAGGGCGGTGAAGTCGGGCTGATCGTGTACTGCCCGCATGGTCCGGACGAGGGTTGCGATTGCCGCAAGCCGAAGCCGGGGATGTTGCAAACCATCGCGGCGCATTACAACGTGACGCTGACGAATGTCTGGTTCGTCGGCGACAGCCTTGGTGACCTGGAGGCCGCCAAAGCCGTCGATTCACAGCCCGTTTTGGTAAAGACCGGGAAAGGCGAAAAAACTCTGGGCAAGACCCTTCCGGTCGGCACCCTGATTTTTGACGATCTGGCGGCGATTGCCGCAGAACTTATCCACAACTAGAGTGCTTCTGAAGTTCCTGACCAGGGATTGATCGGGAGTGCGCTTGAACAGTCGGGCATCGCCCGTAACGGTAAACGTCGCCATGTCGATACTGCAGGCCATCAGAATTTTTCTCTTTTACCTGCTGCTGGGCACCACTGCCTTGCTGTGGTGCAGCCTGAGCTTTTTTATCGCGCCCTTTTTGCCATTCAAGGCGCGCTATCGTTTCATCAACGTGTACTGGTGCCGTTGCGCCTTGTGGTTGACCAAGGTGTTTCTCGGCATTCGTTACGAGATCAAAGGCGCGGAAAACGTGCCGGATCGGCCCTGCGTGATTCAGTCGAACCACCAGAGCACCTGGGAGACGTTCTTTCTCTCTGCTTATTTCTCGCCCTTGAGCCAAGTGCTCAAGCGTGAATTGCTCTACGTACCGTTCTTCGGTTGGGCCATGGCCATGCTGCGGCCGATCGCGATTGACCGCGACAACCCGAAAGCGGCGCTCAAACAAGTCGCGGCCAAGGGCGATGAACTGCTCAAGGATAACGTCTGGGTATTGATCTTCCCTGAGGGCACCCGCGTTCCTTACGGCACCGTCGGCAAGTTCTCGCGCAGTGGCAGCGCGTTGGCGGTAAATGCGGCGCTTCCGGTGCTACCGATTGCACACAATGCCGGCAAGTTCTGGCCGAAAATCGGCTGGGGCAAGACGCCGGGCGTGATCACCGTGGTCATCGGTGAGCCGATGTATGCCGAAGGCACTGGTCCGCGCGCCATCGCCGAACTGAACGACCGGGTACAGGCCTGGAACGAACAGACCCAGCGCGAAATGGGTTCGCTGCCACCAGCACCGCAGGCGCCTGCCGCGAATGATCAGGTGGCTGTCTGAGATTTTGTGGATAACCTGTGTACGGTTTTGTTGAAAAAGCCTGAATCTTGAAAGTAACCGATTGATTTACTTATATATTTCTCAAGCTCATAAAACACCGTAAAAGGTGCATAAGTTTTTTTCGGAAGTAAAAAAACCGGCTGATATAGCCGGTTTTTTTGTGCCTGTTCACTCGCAGATCAGCGGTAACTGCAGCCGGAACGTGGTGCCTTGATCGACGATACTGTGGCACTCGATGTTACCGCCATGATGGTCGACTACTGCCTTGACCATCGACAGCCCCAACCCGACGCCATCAATCCCCTGCGCCGACGAAAAGCGCCGGTACTGGGTGAACAGATCCGGCAGCTCCTCGGCGGCAATGCCTTTGCCCTGATCGGTCAATTCACAGCATAGCCACTCACCCCGGCAACTGACGTTCAACTTGATCGTGGTACCGACCGGGCTGTACTTGATGGCGTTCTCCAGCAGGTTGAACAAGGCGCGGGTCAGCAGGCCCTGGTCAGCGTTGATCAGACGCTCCTGGGATTGTTCGTCCATCGTGTGCAGCAGTTTGATGCTTTTCTGCTGAGCAATGGGCAGCGCCTGATCCAGTACGTCCAGCACCAGCATCGCGAACAGACTGGGCTGGAACTGATAAGCCTCGGACTCGGCCCGCGCCAACAGAACGAAACCGTCAGTCAGATCGAGCGCCCGGCGCACCTGGCGCTCAATCTGCTCGAACAGCGGTGAATCTGCTCCGGCCTGATGGCGATGCACATCGAGCAGCGCCAAAATCGCCGAATGCGGGGCGCGCAGATCGTGGGAAAGAAAACGCAGCAAGACCCCGCGCTGTTCTTCGGCAGCGCGTTCGGCGCTCAGGTCGGTGAGGCTCAGTAGCCAGCCGATCGGCGTATCGCCATCCACCGGCAACAGTGCCGCACGCTCCAGACGCAGGCTGCGCTCCTTGTGATCGCGAAACTCCAGCAAGGGCAGGGCTGATAAGGCCGGGTGTGGTGCTGTGGATAATTCCGGATAACCGAGGCGGGCCAATTGCTCAAGAACGTCCTCGCCCACCAGCGGGTGATCGAACAATACCCGGGCCTTGCGGTTACCCAACAGGATCTGCCCTTTGGGATCGCTGATCAGCGTCGCCACCGGCAGGTATTCCAGACCGTCGGCAATGAAGCGCCGGGTATCGCGCGTGCGGCTCATGGCTTGTTCCAGCGCCATGATCTGCCCCTGTAACTGGTCTGCGCTGGTGAATTTTGCGCGGCGCCGTTCGGGGAACACTTTCGGCTCGCGGTCCAGCCGCGCCAGCTCCCAGCCAAAGTACGTCAGCACCACACTCAGGCGCCGCCAGTTCCAGATCAGGTAGCCGAACAACATGCCCAGCGCAGCCGGCGTCGGTGACCACCAGTGCCGAACTTCCGCCAGCCCGGCGCTGGTCAGCAGCACACAAGCCACACCGCACGATGTCACCCAGATCGCCCAGCGCGGGCGCCACAGCAGCAATCCGAGTACGCAGGCTACCAGCCCTACCGAAAGCAGCGCACTCCACATCGGTACCACATCATGCAGATTGATCTGCGCGCGATACGACAACAAGGCAGTCAGCGGCAATAGCACTAGACTTATCCACAACCACTCACGCACCAGCCGTCGAAACAGACGCTGGACCTGACTTGGCTCGCGGCTTTCACGCCGACGCGGGCTATTCATGACAAACAGGGCAGGGGACAGTGAATGGTTTCATGGGCCACAGGTCTGAGGATGTAGATCCGAAGAATCATAGCGGACGTCGACCGATGGTGGACTGCTTACTTTTACCGCACAGGCCAAGCCTTCAGGGTTGCCGGCCACTGCCCAAGCGACAAGGAACCCACGCGTATGCGCGTTGCGATACTGGACGATGAACCCGCCGAACTGCGTCGGGTCGAGCAAACCCTGCAGCAGATGGCTACGGAGGGAGACCAGCCCTGGTCGTTGCACAGCTTTGAACGAGGCGAGGATCTGTTGCGCCAATTGCGCCGGGACACCTTCGACCTGCTGATCCTCGACTGGCAACTGCCCGATCTGACCGGCCTGGCGCTGCTGCGCTGGACCCGCGAACACATGGAGGCGCCTCCCGCCGCGATCATGCTGACCAGCCGCGACGGCGAAAGCGATATCGTCCAGGCGCTGAACGCCGGGGCTGACGATTATGTCAGCAAACCGTTCCGCCCCAACGAGCTGAAAGCCCGAGTCGCCGCCGTACTGCGCCGGCACAGCCAGCAACGCAGCAGCGCTGCCGAAGTCCTGAGCTTCAATGACCTGACCTTCGACGACGCCGAACTGAGCGTCACCCGCGAGGGCAAGGCCGTGGTCATGACGGAGCGTGAATACCGCCTGGCGCGCTGCCTGTTCAGTAACCTGGGTCGGCCGTTGTCGCGGGAGTACCTGTACGAACGCTTCTGGCCCCACGAAGAAGTCGCTTCGTCACGACCGCTGGATACGCACATCTATCGCCTGCGCAACAAGCTGGGGCTGACGGCGGATCGTGGTTGGCAGTTGCTGACGATTTATGGGTATGGATATCGGTTGGAGAGCGTCGCAGCAACAAGCGAGTGAGAAGGGCAGGCCAACGGCATTGCGTTGGCCCCCTTGTTCAATGAAAGGTCAGCGCCAGCAAGCCGATCGCCAGTTTGCGGGTGTCTTCGCTCCAGCCCAGGTCATGCGGGCTGATTGCCAGCGGAAAATGCAGCTGGATACGCAGAACGCCTTGCTGAGCGACGAGCGCCTGGACCTCGGCGGGCAGGTTGATGTCGATTGTGTTTTTGCTGGCGTCAGTCAGGTTGGCAGAGACGACTGGCACGTTGTTGATGCTGATATCCACCGTTTGGCGCGGGTGTGATTCCGCCACAAACGCGTTGGCTTCAAGCGACAACGAAGTCACACCGCTCTTCGGTCTCAAGATGATTTCTGCGTCTGTTCCCACTGAACCGGTACCCCAGTCGTCAGAGATCCACCAGCCGCTGGCAAGGCCGGCGGATCCTGCACTGGTATCGGTGAATTGTAGTTTTTCACCTGGCTGGAATGTCGGAATAAGCTCTTGCGGATGCGTAGCGCTGATGGCAGGACAATCAGCGCAGCGTTTCCAGCCTGGTGCCAACACATAGAAGCCGTCGATACGGGTCAGGACATCTGCCTTGCGATCAAGGTTGACTGCAGCTTGAAGCGCCGCGCGCTGATCGAGCACGTACAAGGTGTCGGAATCATAGCGACCATACTCAAGCCTCAGGCTTGCAGTACGCTGCGCCGTCTCCTGAGCCAATGCACTTACCCGCCCCAGATAAACCGCATCCGTCGCCAGGTGATACTTTCCCGCATAATCGGAAAGCATCATCCAGTGGGTGGAAAAATTTTGAGGAATTACCCACCGCACCTTCTGATAGTGTGACGCCGCGTTGTGCCAGAAGGGATCGACCAATGCGCTTGGCCATTCCTTGGTCGGCGATGCCATCAGATGGCGACGCGTGTTTGCCCAGCCTGCCCGGGTGTCGGCGACTTGAATAACCATGGCCACAGCCAGCAGCAGAATCGCGGTGCGAGGCCGATGCTCACGGGCAATCAGAACGACTACAGCGAAGATCGCTGCGTACATGACAGGCCAGATCATCCGCCCCGATGCACGAAAGACACTCGCCATTGCAATAACGGAGTCTGGCAACCAGTAGTCGAACTCGAGCGAGCCTACGCCGACCTTGTTGGAAAATGCAAAAACCGTCAGACCGAGCAATGCCAGCAACAATACCCATCGTTTGCTTACAGCGGTCAGAATCCTGTTGTTGCGTGTCAGCACCAGCGGCGACACACAGGCGAGTAAAAATATTATCCCAAGCCCCGGAAAGGCAATGCCATCGCTGTCACCTGGCACCCCCGGCAGTGAGGGCAATACATATGACCAGCCAGCAGATGTAAAGAACGTCAACGCATTAGCTCGAAACAATCCGAAGCCGAAAGAAGCCAGGCCATTACCTTGAATGGTGAAATAACCTGCTTGCCAGCAGCAAACTGCTGTCAGCGCCAGCAGACAGATCAGCTCGGCAACCACTTTGCGTCCGGCTAATTGCCTATCAATTGTCCGGTGCAGCAGATCGGCAATCCAGAGCAACGCGATCATCGCCAGTAAATACGCGTGCACAAGAGCCGATGTACAGAGCAGCAGTCCCCACCCCACGGTTCGCCTGCCATTCTCGGGTCGCAGAGCAAGATACAGCGCGGCCAGAAGCAGAAAATGCCCCGCAAGGGAAAGATGCACACCCATGCGCACTATCATCGCCGGATTGAAGAGAAACAGCGCAGTGCCCAACAAACGTAAGGTCGTATTACTGGTAGCCAGCCCCATCAGTTTCCAGGCAAACCAGCTCTGCAGAACAAAGCAGGTCAGCAACCACAGACCAAAATACTGGAAAGGCTCGGGCAGCCACGCGGCAAAAGGTTTGAAGATCAACGCCAGCAGCGGGTTCGAGTCCGAGAAGATGATCGCGCTACTCAGCTCCAGGCCATAGGAGGGATTGAGCCCCAGCGGCCACGACCAGGGCGAATGCCTGAAGAACACCCAGCCCAGGTAGTGGGTAGCGGGATCACTACTGCCCAGCCATGCAATATTTTGCGGGTTCAACGCCCTGGGGCCGATGACGAAAAAAAACGCCACAACCCCCAGCAGCAGGGGCAACGCATTGACCCATGGACGTCTAACGGAATCCTTCGTTACGCATTGATGAGTCAATTGATTGCTCTTTTTTTAGTCGTTTTTCTACAATCCGGCCGCCGCCTGTCTGCGACGCAAGAGCCGCATCGTATCGCGCCTCAAGACGAAATTGAACGCAAAAAAAAACCCGCTTGCGCGGGCTTTTCCTGAGCAGCGTCGGCAACCTTAGAAATCCAGGTTGGACACCGCCAGCGCATTGCTCTCGATGAAATCACGGCGAGGTTCGACCGCATCACCCATCAGGGTGTTGAAGATCTGATCCGCGCCAATGGCGTCTTCGATGGTGACTTTCAGCATACGGCGCACGCTTGGGTCCATGGTGGTTTCCCACAGCTGATCCGGGTTCATTTCGCCCAGACCTTTATAACGCTGGATGGTGTGGCGCTTGGTGCTTTCGGCCATCAGCCAGTCGAGGGCTTCCTTGAACTCGGTGACGGCTTTCTTGCGCTCGCCACGCTGGATGTACGCGCCTTCGTCGAGCAGGGTGCTAAGTTGAGCGCCGAGGGTGACGACGGTCTTGTAGTCGTTGCTGCCGAAGAAGTCGCGGTTGAAGGTGACGTAGTTCGACAGGCCATGGGAGATCAGCTCGACCTCTGGCAGCCAAACGCCGCGTTCACGATCTTCACGCAGGCTGGCCTTGTAGACCAGACCCGACTTTTCGACGGTGCGCAGACGCACTTCGTACTGAGCCAGCCAGTCCTGCATCTTGGCGTGGTCGCCGAGCATTTCCAGGCTCACGGCCGGCAGGTAGATGAAGTGCTCGGTCAGCTCCTGCGGGTACAGGCGCGACAGACGCTTGAGGGTCTTCATCACCATGCGGAAGTCGTTCACCAGACGCTCGAGCGCTTCACCGGAAATGCCCGGGGCCTCTTCGTTCAGGTGCAGGCTCGCATCTTCCAGGGCCGACTGCGTCATGTACTCTTCCATGGCGTCGTCGTCTTTGATGTATTGCTCTTGCTTGCCTTTCTTGACCTTGTACAGCGGCGGCTGGGCGATGTAGATGTAGCCGCGCTCGATCAGCTCCGGCAACTGACGGAAGAAGAAGGTCAGCAGCAAGGTACGGATGTGCGAACCGTCGACGTCAGCATCGGTCATGATGATGATGTTGTGATAGCGCAGCTTGTCGATGTTGTACTCTTCGCGACCGATACCGCAGCCGAGTGCAGTGATCAGCGTGCCCACTTCCTGGGACGAGATCATCTTGTCGAAGCGTGCTTTCTCGACGTTGAGGATCTTGCCCTTCAGCGGCAGGATCGCCTGGGTCTTGCGGTTACGTCCCTGCTTGGCAGAGCCGCCCGCGGAGTCACCTTCCACGAGGTACAGTTCGGACAGCGCAGGATCTTTTTCCTGGCAGTCAGCGAGCTTGCCCGGCAGGCCGGCGATGTCCAGCGCGCCTTTGCGGCGGGTCATCTCACGGGCCTTGCGCGCCGCTTCACGGGCACGGGCCGCGTCGATCATCTTGCCGACGACCAGCTTGGCTTCGTTGGGGTTTTCCAGCAGGAAGTCGGAGAAGTACTTGCCCATCTCCTGCTCGACCGCGGTCTTCACTTCGGAAGACACCAGCTTGTCTTTGGTCTGCGAACTGAACTTCGGATCCGGCACTTTTACCGAGATGATCGCGGTCAGGCCTTCACGGGCATCGTCACCGGTGGTCGCGACTTTGTGCTTCTTCGCCAGACCTTCCTGTTCGATGTAGTTGTTCAGGTTACGCGTCAGTGCGGAACGGAAGCCCACCAGGTGAGTACCGCCGTCGCGCTGCGGAATGTTGTTGGTGAAGCACAACAGGTTCTCGTTGAAGCTGTCGTTCCACTGCAGGGCGATTTCCACGCCGATGCCGTCTTCACGCTGGATGTTGAAGTGGAACACCTGGTTGACCGCAGTCTTGTTGGTGTTCAGGTATTCAACGAATGCACGCAGGCCGCCTTCGTACTTGAACAGCTCTTCCTTGCCGCTGCGCTCATCCTTGAGGACGATGCCGACACCGGAGTTGAGGAAGGACAGTTCACGAATGCGCTTGGCCAGGATGTCCCAGCTGAAGTGAATATTCTTGAAGGTTTCGCTGGAAGCCTTGAAGTGGATCTGGGTACCTGTGGTTTCACTGTCGCCAACGATTGCCATAGGAGCCTGAGGCACACCGTGGACGTAGGTCTGTTCCCAGATCTTGCCGCTGCGGCGTACGGTCAGTACCAACTCTTCGGACAGGGCGTTCACTACCGACACACCTACACCGTGCAGACCGCCGGATACCTTGTAGGAGTTATCGTCGAACTTACCGCCAGCGTGGAGGACGGTCATGATGACCTCAGCGGCGGAAACGCCTTCCTCTTTGTGCACGTCTACCGGGATGCCACGGCCGTTGTCTTTGACGGTGATGGACTCATCCGGGTGAATGATGATGCTGATGTCGTCGCAGTGGCCGGCGAGGGCTTCGTCGATCGAGTTGTCGACCACCTCGAACACCATGTGGTGCAGACCGCTGCCATCGTCGGTGTCACCAATGTACATACCGGGACGTTTGCGTACGGCATCCAGGCCTTTCAGCACTTTAATGCTCGTTGAGTCGTACGTATTTTCTTCGCTCAATGCCTTCACTCCCGATGGTCGTGGGTCTGGGTGATACGGCCCTGTTCCACGTGGAACAGAGCGACTGGCGTTTCCGTCTGCCAGCCTTCCCTCAATAATTCGTGATCTACACAGGTGATAAAAACCTGGCAGCGTAAGTCTTCCAGCAAGCGGCACAGCGCACGACGGTGGCTCTCGTCCAGCTCGGACGGCAAGTCATCCACCAGATAAATACACTGACCGCGACGAGCCTGGCTCACCAGATGCCCCTGGGCTATCCGCAGGGCACAGACCACCAGCTTCTGCTGACCCCGGGACAAGATGTCCGCGGCATTGTGTGCGCCCAATCTAAGGCGCAAATCAGCCCGTTGCGGTCCGGCCTGGGTATGACCCATTTGCTGGTCCCGTTGCACGGAGCCAGCCAGTACGGCACTCAATTCCCGGTCCTTGTCCCAGCCTCGGTAATAGCTGAGCGTCAAACCTTCAAGCTCAACCAGTTCGCTCAAGGTTTGTTCAAAGACTGGTTTCAAAGCTTTGATGTAAGCGCGGCGGTATTCATCGATTTCAGCGCTAGCCTGGCACAGTTCCCTGTCCCAAACCGCTTGCGAAACGGCGTCAAGTGTACCATGCCGCAGCCAGGAGTTTCTCTGGCGCAAGGCCTTCTGCAAACGCTGCCAGGTCGCCATGAAACGCGGTTCGACGTGGAACACGCCCCAATCGAGAAACTGCCGGCGAATCTTCGGCGCACCTTCGAGCAGGCGGAAGCTGTCGGGGTTGATCAGTTGCAGCGGCAGGATCTCGGCCAGTTGCGCGGCACTGCGAGCGTTCTGCCCGTCGATGCGGATCTGAAACTCGCCCTGACGGTCGCGAGATATCCCCAACGCGCTGTGGCCACCCTCGGCCAATTCGACCTGACCGAACACGGTGCAGGCGAGTTGCTCGTACTGGATGACCGGCAACAGCCGCGTGCTACGAAACGAACGGGCAAGCCCCAGCAGATGAATGGCTTCCAGAACACTGGTTTTGCCGCTGCCGTTGGCGCCGTAAAGAATGTTGATGCGGGGAGAGGGGGAGAAGGTCACCGGGTGCAGATTGCGCACCGCGGTGACCGAAACACGACTTAAGGACATCCAGAATCAGCTGATTACAGACGCATCGGCATGACAACATAAGCCGAGTCGTCATTGTCAGACTCTTGCACCAGCGCACTGCTGTTGGAGTCGGACAGGATCAGGCGAACCTGTTCGGTGGTCATCACGCCCAGCACGTCGAGCAGGTAGCTCACGTTGAAGCCGATTTCCAGCGAACCGCCGTTGTATTCAACGCCCACTTCTTCTTCCGCTTCTTCCTGCTCCGGGTTGTTGGCCTGGATCTTCAACTGACCGTTAGCCAGTTGCAGACGGATACCACGGTATTTCTCGTTGGACAGAATTGCGGTACGGCTGAACGCTTCACGCAGGGCCTGACGATCGCCCAGTACCAGCTTGTCGCCGCCCTTCGGCAGAACGCGCTCGTAATCCGGGAACTTGCCGTCGACCAACTTCGAAGTGAAGGTGAATTCGCCGGTGGTGGCGCGGATGTGGTGCTGACCCAGAACGATGCTGACGTTCCCATCCGGCTCGGTGAGCAGACGCGCCAGTTCGAGGATACCTTTACGCGGCACGATCACCTGGTGGCGATCCGGCTGTCCGATATCGGCCTGCATCGAGCACATCGCCAGACGGTGACCGTCGGTGGCCACGGCGCGGATCACACCGGCCGAGACTTCAAGCAGCATGCCGTTGAGGTAGTAGCGCACGTCCTGCTGGGCCATGGCGAAGCTGGTGCGTTCGATCAGTCGACGCAGTTTGCTCTGCTCCAGGCTGCAGGTCAGCGAACCCGGGCCTTCTTCAACCGTCGGGAAATCGTTGGCCGGCAGGGTCGACAGGGTGAAACGGCTACGACCGGCCTTCACGACCAGCTTCTGCTCGTCGACCTTGATGTCGATCAGCGCGTCATTGGGCAGGCTCTTGCAGATGTCCATCAGCTTGCGCGCAGGCACGGTGATGGAACCGGTTTCGGCCGGCTCTTCAAGTTGCACGCGACCGACCAGCTCGACTTCCAGGTCGGTACCGGTCAGCGACAGTTGCTGGCCATCGACGACCAGCAGCACGTTGGACAGTACCGGCAAGGTCTGTCGGCGCTCGACGACGCCTGCGACCAGTTGCAGGGGTTTCAACAGGGCTTCGCGTTGAATGGTGAAATGCATGGTCTAGTCCCTTGCCTTAATAAGCTGCGCTGGTGTTCATCAAGTGGTCAGTGTACGCAGCAGGTTCTTGTAGTCCTCGCGGATGTCCGCGTCGGATTCCTTAAGTTCGTTGATCTTGCGGCAGGCGTGCAACACCGTCGTGTGGTCGCGACCACCAAACACATCGCCGATTTCCGGCAGGCTGTGGTTGGTCAGCTCCTTGGACAGCGCCATGGCCACCTGACGCGGACGTGCCACCGAGCGCGAACGGCGCTTGGACAGCAGGTCGGAAATCTTGATCTTGTAGTACTCGGCGACAGTGCGCTGAATGTTATCCACAGAGACCAGTTTGTCCTGCAGTGCCAACAAGTCTTTCAGTGATTCGCGGATCAACTCGATGGTGATGTCGCGGCCCATGAAGTGCGAGTGGGCGATCACGCGTTTCAGCGCACCTTCCAACTCACGGACGTTGGAACGAATTCGTTGGGCGATGAAGAACGCCGCATCGTGAGGCAACTCGACTTTGGCCTGGTCGGCCTTCTTCATCAAGATCGCCACGCGGGTTTCCAGCTCCGGCGGTTCGACGGCAACCGTCAGGCCCCAGCCGAAGCGGGATTTGAGGCGTTCTTCAAGGCCTTCGATTTCTTTCGGGTAGCGGTCACTGGTGAGAATGACCTGCTGGCCCCCTTCAAGCAAAGCGTTGAAGGTGTGGAAAAACTCTTCCTGGGACCGCTCTTTACGGGCGAAGAACTGAATATCGTCGATCAGCAGAGCGTCCACCGAACGGTAGAAACGCTTGAACTCGTTGATCGCGTTCAGCTGCAGCGCCTTGACCATGTCGGCCACGAAACGCTCGGAATGCAGGTACACGACCTTGGCATTCGGGTTCTTCTTTAATAGATGGTTACCCACTGCGTGCATCAAGTGGGTTTTACCCAGGCCGACGCCGCCATAAAGGAACAGCGGGTTATAGCCGTGCTTGGGATTGTCCGCCACCTGCCAGGCCGCCGCGCGGGCAAGCTGGTTGGACTTGCCTTCGACGAAATTCTCGAAGGTGAAGGTGCGGTTCAGGTAACTGGTGTGCTTGAGCGCGCCTTCGACCTGCACCGTGCGCTGTTCGGCGCGAACCGGGGCCTGTTGCGAGGCTGCACCGGCCATCGGGTCGAAGCTGTCGCGGGAAGGCTCTTCACTGACTTCCTCGGTTTTCTGCGTCGAGCGCTTCGCCGGGGCTGCACTTGGAGCAGGGGCTGGGGCACTGGCCGGCGCGGTATTGGCCTGAGCCTGAGACACCTGCGCAGCGGCCAAGGGCGCATTCGGCGCGGCACGCGGTGCCGAGCTGCGTTTGCTGCCTATTAATAAGGAAAGCGCTGGCGCCATGCCGTTGCCGTGCTCATCCAGCAGTTCAAGGACGCGACCGAGGTACTTTTCGTTGACCCAGTCCAGCACAAAACGGTTCGGTGCGTAGACGCGCAACTCGTCGCCTTCGGCTTCGACCTGTAGTGGACGGATCCAGGTGTTGAATTGTTGGGCAGGCAGCTCCTCGCGCAAAAGCTCCACGCACTGCTGCCAAAGTTCCACTGACACGGATATCCCCTAAGTTGAAAGCCGGTGAGGCAAAAACAAGCGGCCATTGTAGCGGCGAGCCGTCCACTTATCCACATGCAGGTTGTGTGGTGACCATGATTAATCAATGCGTTAACCGGTAAAAAGGCGACCAACGGTGTGTGCATAAGCTCTGTGGATAACCGCCTCTGAGGGCACTGGACAACTGGGGGTGGAACTCGGTGGATAACCAGCCTGTGGATAACAGGCCATTCCACACACAGGTTATCCGACAGCGCAGCACAGGCTGACCACGGTTTTCCACTGTAGTTGTCATTCTCTGTACATCATGCTGTACAAGGGCTGAAGATGGTTATCCACAGAAGAGGGCGGCCCTAGCTTTTACAAGCTTTACAGAAAAGCTTTAAATAATTCCCTTCTTTATTTTTATGTCTGGCAAACAGGTTTTCGGTTCCGGAAGCTCCAGAGATCTATTTATAAGGAAACGCTGGTTGGAAATTGACCTGAAGGCTTGCTTTCTCTAGAATCCCCGGTCTCTTAAAACGGGGGCCATTCCGGCCCGTTGTGGACGAACCAGGTAACACGACATGAAACGTACTTTCCAACCAAGCACTATCAAACGCGCTCGTACCCACGGTTTCCGTGCTCGCATGGCTACCAAGAACGGTCGCGCTGTCCTGTCGCGTCGTCGCGCCAAAGGTCGTGCGCGTCTGGCAGTTTGATAATCCGGTACTGGAGGTGAGTCAGGACTTCAGTCGGGAAAAGCGTCTGCTTACCCCCCGGCATTTCAAGGCAGTCTTTGACTCCCCTACCGGCAAGGTTCCGGGGAAAAATCTCCTGCTCCTTGCGCGCAACAACGATCTTGATCACCCCCGTCTCGGGCTGGTTATCGGGAAAAAGAGCGTAAAGCTCTCCGTTGAGCGCAATCGCCTCAAACGTCTGATGCGCGAATCGTTCCGTCTGCACCAGGATTCTCTGGTCGGCTGGGATATCGTTATCGTCGCGCGCAAAGGTTTGGGCGACGTAGAAAACCCCGAATTGATTCAGCATTTCGGCAAACTCTGGAAGCGTCTGGCCCGTAACAAGCCAGTTCCAGCGGTCAAAACCGAAACTGTAGGGGTAGACAGTCCAGATGCGTAAACTGGCACTCGTTCCGATCCAGTTTTATCGCTACGCCATTAGTCCTTTGATGGCCAGTCACTGTCGTTTCTACCCCAGTTGTTCTTGCTACGCGTATGAAGCCATCGAAAATCATGGCCTTCTGCGCGGTGGCTGGCTGGCCTTTCGTCGTTTAGGTCGCTGTCATCCGTGGAATCCCGGTGGTTATGACCCGGTTCCACCTATCCCTACCTCCCGTTCTTCTTCGATGGCCGAGTAATCATGGATATCAAACGCAC
Source organism: Pseudomonas sp. MWU318 (assembly GCF_016756945.1). Lineage (NCBI taxonomy): Bacteria > Pseudomonadati > Pseudomonadota > Gammaproteobacteria > Pseudomonadales > Pseudomonadaceae > Pseudomonas > Pseudomonas sp. MWU318. The sequence continues at coordinate 510,058 of NZ_JAESJL010000003.1, read as the reverse complement.
GATCCTGATCGTCGCCCTGGCAATCGTGTCCTACGTTATGGTTCTTAAATGGAACCAGGACTATGGTCAGGCTGCCCTGCCGACTCAGAATGTTGCTTCCAGTACGACTGCATCCGGTTTGCCGGACACCGTTCCTGGCAATAACGCTTCCGCCAGTGACGATATTCCGCGCGCCGCAAGCGATACCAGCGCACCTGTGGAAACCCCGGTCGCTGCCAGCAAGGATCTGATCCAGGTCAAAACCGACGTGCTCGATCTGGCGATCGATCCACAGGGCGGTGACGTTGCTCAACTGACTTTGCCACTGTATCCACGTCGTCAGGATCGTCCTGATGTGCCGTTTCAGCTGTTCGACAACGGCGGCGAGCGTACTTATCTGGCACAAAGCGGCCTGATCGGCACTAACGGTCCGGACGCAAGCCCGGCCGGTCGTCCGGTTTACGCCTCGGAGAAGAAAAGTTATCAACTGGCTGACGGTCAGGACCAATTGGTCGTCGACCTGAAGTTCAGCAAGGATGGCGTCAACTACATCAAGCGTTTCACCCTGAAACGCGGCCTGTATGACGTAACCGTGACCTACCTTGTGGATAACCAGAGCGCGCAGCCTTGGTCGGGTTCGATGTTCGCCCAGCTGAAGCGTGACGCCAGTGCCGACCCTTCGTCGACCACTGCCACCGGCACCGCGACTTACCTGGGTGCTGCCCTGTGGACAAGTTCCGAGCCGTACAAGAAAGTGTCCATGAAAGACATGGACAAAGGTCAGCTCAAGGAAACCGTCACCGGTGGCTGGGTAGCCTGGCTGCAACACTACTTCGTGACTGCATGGGTTGCGCCGAGGGGCGAAAACAACATCGTTCAGACGCGTAAAGACAGCAAAGGCAACTACATCATCGGTTACACCGGTCCTTCGTTGACCGCTGCACCGGGTGCGAAAGTTGAAACCAGCGCCATTCTGTACGCCGGGCCGAAAAGCCAGGCCGTGCTGAAACAGTTGTCCCCAGGTCTGGAACTGACAGTCGACTACGGCATTCTGTGGTTCATCGCTCAGCCGATCTTCTGGTTGCTGCAACACATCCACGCGATCGTGGGTAACTGGGGCTGGTCGATCATCTTCCTGACCATGCTGATCAAAGGGATCTTCTTCCCGCTGTCGGCTGCCAGCTACAAATCCATGGCGCGCATGCGTGCCGTAGCACCGAAACTGGCTGCACTGAAAGAGCAACATGGCGATGACCGGCAGAAAATGTCGCAAGCCATGATGGAGCTGTACAAGAAAGAGAAGATCAATCCGCTGGGCGGCTGCTTGCCGATCCTCGTGCAGATGCCGGTTTTCCTTTCGCTGTACTGGGTTCTGCTGGAAAGCGTGGAAATGCGCCAGGCGCCGTTCATGCTGTGGATCACCGACCTGTCGATCAAGGATCCGTTCTTCATCCTGCCGATCATCATGGGCGCGACCATGTTCATCCAGCAGCGTCTGAACCCGACTCCGCCGGATCCGATGCAGGCGAAGGTCATGAAAATGATGCCAATCATCTTCACCTTCTTCTTCCTGTGGTTCCCTGCTGGTCTGGTGCTGTACTGGGTTGTGAACAACTGCCTGTCGATTGCCCAACAGTGGTACATCACGCGTAAGATCGAAGCGGCGACGAAAAAAGCCGAGGCGTAACTTACTCTGTGGATAACACCACTCAAAACGCCCCCTAGTGGGGCGTTTTGCTATCTGCCACTTTTGTCTGGATACCGGTTTATGAGCGCACCTCGTGAAACCATCGCCGCTGTCGCCACCGCTCAAGGTCGCGGCGGTGTCGGCATTGTCCGCATTTCCGGGCCGCTGGCCAGCGTTGCGGCCAAAGCCATTAGCGGCCGTGAACTGAAACCGCGTTACGCGCATTACGGTCCGTTTTTCAGTGCTGATCAGCAGGTGCTGGACGAAGGTCTTGCGCTGTATTTCCCGGGACCGAACTCGTTTACCGGCGAAGACGTGCTTGAACTGCAGGGGCACGGTGGCCCGATCGTTCTCGACATGTTGCTCAAGCGCTGTCTGGAACTGGGTTGCCGTCTGGCTCGCCCGGGTGAATTCAGCGAGCGCGCGTTCCTCAATGACAAACTCGACCTGGCTCAGGCCGAGGCCATCGCCGACCTGATCGAAGCCAGTTCTGCACAGGCTGCACGCAATGCCTTGCACTCCCTGCAGGGCGCGTTTTCCAAGCGTGTGCATAACCTAACCGAACAACTGATCGGCCTGCGCATCTACGTCGAAGCCGCCATCGACTTCCCGGAAGAGGAAATCGACTTCCTGGCCGACGGTCACGTGCTGAGCATGCTCGACAAGGTACGTGAAGAGTTATCCACCGTGCTGCGTGAAGCCGGGCAGGGTGCCTTGTTGCGTGATGGCATGACGGTAGTGATCGCCGGTCGTCCGAATGCCGGAAAGTCCAGCCTGTTGAATGCCCTGGCTGGACGCGAAGCCGCGATCGTGACCGAAATTGCCGGTACCACCCGGGATATCCTGCGCGAACATATCCACATCGACGGCATGCCGTTGCACGTTGTGGACACTGCAGGTCTGCGCGACACCGACGATCAGGTGGAAAAGATCGGCGTCGAGCGTGCGTTGAAAGCGATTACTGAAGCGGATCGGGTGCTGCTGGTAGTCGATGCCACCGCGCCGGAAGCTGCAGATCCGTTTGCCCTATGGCCGGAATTCCTCGAAACCCGGCCGGATCCGGCCAAAGTCACCTTGATCCGCAACAAGGCTGATCTGACAGGTGAGACGATTGCCCTGGAAGTCAGCGACGATGGTCACGTAACCATCAGCCTCAGCGCCAAATCCGCTGGCGAAGGTCTGGAGTTGCTGCGCGAACACCTCAAGGCCTGCATGGGCTATGAGCAAACCTCGGAAAGCAGCTTCAGTGCCCGTCGCCGTCATCTGGAGGCTCTGCGCCATGCCAGTGCAGCGCTGGAACATGGTCGCGCACAGCTGACGTTGGCCGGTGCCGGTGAACTGCTTGCCGAGGATTTACGTCAGGCCCAGCACTCTCTGGGAGAAATCACCGGGGCATTCAGTTCCGATGACCTGCTTGGCCGGATCTTCTCCAGCTTCTGCATCGGCAAATAACCAAAGGGGCTGTGGACAATTTATCCACAGCCCCTTTTCGTTTCACCAGTTGTAAGACACCGTACCGAGTAAGGTGCGATCTTCGCCCCAATAGCAACGGCCGGCATCGTTGCATCCCGACACATATTCCTTGTCGAACAGGTTCTTCGCATTCAGGTCGACGCTCCAGTGTGTGTCGATCTGATAGCCGATGGCCGCATCCACCAAGGTGACGTCGCCGGCATCCAGCTTCCCGTAGAGCGAAGGCGAGGTGTAGGCGAAGGCACTGTCGAAGTAACGCACGCCACCACCCACGTACAAACCTTTCAAATCGCCATTGAGGACACGGTACTTGGCCCAGACCGACGCCTGATTTCGTGGCACGCCGGTCATCTGGTGGCCTTTGACCAACGAGGTCACCGCGTCCTTGGTAATCCGCGCGTCGGTGTAGGTGTACGCCGCTGTCACATTGAGGTTCTGGGTCAGATTGCTGTTGAGTTCCAGCTCCACGCCTTTGGAACGGCTTTCGCCTACCTGGCGGTAGGTCGATGTGGTCGAGTCGAAGTAGGTGTCGTCCTTTTTGCGCAGGTCATATACCGACGCGGTGAACGCGGTATCCCAGCCGATCGGTTCGTACTTGAGGCCCACTTCGTATTGGCTGCTGGTGATCGGATCGAGCGGCGCGCCGGCATTGGATATCTGCTGCACCGGCACGAACGACGTGGAATAGCTGACATACGGCGTCATGCCGTTGTCGAACTGGTACATCACGCCGCCCTGGTAGGTGAACTTCTTGTCCTCGGAACTGATGTTGCTGCCCTTGGCCACCTTGTCGCGGAAGTCACTGTCGACCCAGTCCTGACGACCGCCAAGCAGGAACAGCCAGTGGTCATACTTGCTCTGGAGCTGTGCATAAACACCTTTCATCTGCTGCTCAAGCAAGGTGTTCTGCACTGCAATCGGCGTGGTCGGGTCGCGCAGATAAACTGGGTTATAGATGTCGATCGGCCCGACGATGCCGGCATTCCAGTCCTGATTGAACGAAGTGCGGTCGTAGCTGGCGCCGAAAAGCACGGTGTTTTCCAGCTCGCCGACCTGGAATCTGCCTTCCAGCTGGTTATCCAGCGAATACACCATGGATTTGTTGAAGCGATCGTACGCGGTCATGTTCAGGCGCGTGCCGAAGCCTGCGTTATTGAGGTTGCCCGGCCAGGTTTCATGGCGGGTGATCCGCGACTGCATGTAGCGCGAGTTCTGGCGGAACTGCCAGTCATCGTTGAAGGAATGGCTGAACTCATAACCGGTGCTCCAGGTTTCCCGTTCGAAGGTGTTCCAGTCCGGATCGCCAAGCATGGTGCCTTTGGATAGCTTGCCGTTGGGATTGCTCAGCAATGTGCCGGCCGCCGGCAGACCCAGTTCCATATTGGTGTGATCATTCTGGTAGTTGGCCAGCAGGGTCAGGGTGTTGAAGTCGTCGAAATTCAGCGTCAGCGACGGTGCGACGTAAATACGGTCATCCGGTACTTGATCAGTCTGGGTGTCCGACTTGCGCCCGAGCATCACCACTCGCCCCAGCACATTGCCGCTGTCGTTGAGTGGCCCGGATACATCGACGCCGATCTGCCGGCGATTATTCGAGCCATAACCCAGTTGCACTTCGCCGCGTGGAGCTGCGGTCGGCCGCTTGCTCACCAGATTCACCAGGCCGCCCGGTGCGTTTTCCCCATAGAGCAAGGACGATGGTCCACGGAAAATTTCCACGCGTTCCAAACCGTAAGGTTCGGTGCTGGTGTCATAACGGTTGCCCTGCACACGAAGTCCATCGCGCAACAGGCCGTAGCCGTAATCGGTGGCGTTGAATCCTCGTATGTAAAACAGATCGCCGGCCAGGCTGTCGCCCGCTGCAAACGGTGGGGCAAAGATGCCGGGAACGTAGCCGAGTACCTCGGTGAGTGTCTGAGATTTCTGATCTTCCATGCGCTGTGCGGTGACGACTGACACCGAACGTGGTGTTTCCGACAACGGCGTGCTGGTTTTCGTACCGATCCGGCTGTTCTGTGCCTTGTAACCGACGTCGGCGGCGTAATCCAGATCCATCGGGTTGGCGAGCTGGCCATTGATGTTGGTCGGTGCCAGTTCCAGCGAGTCACCAGTCGGCAGCGCCTGCAGAATGTAGCTGCCCGGCGCCTGAGGCACGGCTTGCAGACCGGAGCCTTGCAGCAGTTGGGCGAATCCCTGTTCGACGGTGAAGTTGCCGTTCAGTCCAGTACTGCGTAAACGGCTGGTCTGCTGCGGCGAGAACGACAGAATCACGTTTGCAGTGGAGGCGAATTGGCTCAAAGCATTGTCCAGCGGGCCGGCAGCAATGGTGTAGCGCTGCGCGACCGTTGCCGCGAAGGCGTTATTGGTCATTACCAGGCAGGACGCGGCACTGGTCATCAGTAGGCTGTAGGCAATGCAGTGGTGGGAAAAGCGCTGACGGAACGTGGGAAGACGCATGTGTGGATAAGCCCTGAAGGTGGCGAAGAGCCGCGTTTATCGCGATTACCTGTAGGGCCGGGTCAGGAAAAAAAAAGATAACCCTGTTTTCGATTTATTTTCCCCTGGTGATTTTCAATCAGACGTTATGGCTGATCGAGACCCAGTAACGACTGAAGTAGCGAACGTTGATCGGTAACGAGGCCTGAAGATTGGCCAGCACGGCATCGGTGGAATCGAGCCGAAAGGTGCCGGATACCCGTAGATCCCGGGCACGACTATCGCAGTGCATAACACCGCTGCGATAACGCCCAAGCTCTTCGATCACCTCGCCCAGCCGCGCATCGAGCACAATCAGCTGGCCATTGGTCCAGGCCACTGCCGAGGATTCGAAGGGTTGAATGAGCCCGATATGCCGACTATCGAAATCCGCACCTTCGCCTGCTTTCAAGATCATCGCGCGCGTTGATTGATCAGCGGGTTGCACGCTGACCCGATCTTCCAGCACGCCAACCCGCGTTGAACCCGACAGCTTATGCACAGAAAAACGGGTACCCAACGCTTGAATTCGGCCATCCCCGGTTTCGACCAAAAACGGCCGCTGATCGCCGAGCTTGCCGGTCTGAATGAGGATTTCACCCGAGCGCAAACGAATCAGCCGTTGCGTTGCGTCGAAAGACACATTGATGGCCGTATCGGTATTGAGCTGGATCTGGCTGCCATCCGCCAATGAGATGTTGCGACGCTGGCCAACGCCGGTTTTGTAATCAGCCCAGGCATTTCCAAGGGAGGTATGTTGTTGGGCGTTCCAACCCAGAATCCCCGTCCCGGTCGCGAACAGCAACAGTTTCAGGATCTGACGCCTTTGTTGGCCGGTATTCAGTGCGCGACGTTTCAAATCCAGCGGCAAAGTGCCGAGCTGACGCTGCAGTTGTTCCATCTGGTTCCAGGCCGCCAGATGTGCTGGATCGCTATCTATCCACAGCTGCCAGGCTTTTTGATCGGCGAGAGTCGGCGGATCGGCCTGAAACTGCACGTACCAACTGGCAGCCGCTTCGAAAACCTTGCGGTTCGGTGCAGTGGCCATCAACGCTGCGCCATGATCAGGGCACATTCCGTCAGAGCGCGGATCATGTGCTTCTTTACTGTGGTCAGGGAAACCTGCAACTGCACAGCGATCTGTTGATAAGTCAGGCCGTCGATCTGCGAAAGCATGAAGATCTTCTGGGTTCGCGCGCCCAGACCGGCCAAGGCTTTATCCACAGCGATCAGGGTTTCGATGATCTGCGCCTTGTCTTCTTCGCTGATGGCGGTGGCTTCTGGTCGAGCAGCCAAGGTCTGCAAGTAGGCAACTTCGATGGCCTGTCTTCGATAGCGATCAATGACGAGGCCGCGGGCAATGGTCGCCAGATAATCCCGCGGTTCGCGAATCTGCGACGCGTTACGTGCCGCGAGGATCCGCACGAAAGTGTCATGCGCGACATCGGCAGCATCGCAGGCGTCATGCAGTTTGCCCTTGAGCCATCCATACAGCCACGAATGGTGTTGCTCGTAGATTTGCTCGATCGCAGCATGATGGGCGGGTAGGGACATGGGAGAAACTGATGAGTTAATGATAATAGCTATTATTAGCCTCTGTTACGTTCTCTCACAATAGCCCTGTCACCTCCCTCTATCGGCTTCCTGCTCGTCATCGATCTCTCGGTGGCGTTTTATTGCGTCCTGAAAAAACCGTTTGGTTGAATTTCTGTGGATTAAGCCCTGTGAATAACCGCCTCTGAGGCCAGTTGATAACAGGGCCTGAAAACTGGATATAACTGCCCCTGTGGATAACCACCCCATTCATCCACAGGCTTAAACCGGTTATCCAAGGGCCTCATTGCCACCTAGCCACAGGGTTTTGAAACTCTGTACACATTGAATAATAAGGCCTGTAGCAATCTATCCACAGAAAGGTCGGTCAGTAAGAATAAGCATTAAAACAAAGGTTTTATAAATTTCTCTCTTTTTTATTCTTTTAACCTCGAGTTCTCCACAGCTGGTTAAATTTTGTGCAAAGGGTTCTTTAGGAAGGGCGAAGTCCCTATACTTGTCGACCAGGTCCAGAAACCTGATCTCAAAATATTCCTGAATACCTACTTAAGCAGGCACGAGGTGCGTGGTGGATTTCCCTTCCCGTTTTGAAGTGATCGTCATCGGCGGCGGTCATGCCGGTACCGAGGCAGCACTGGCCTCAGCACGTATGGGGGCAAAAACCCTGTTGCTGACGCATAACGTGGAAACCCTCGGTGCCATGAGCTGCAACCCGGCCATCGGTGGCATTGGCAAAAGCCATCTGGTCAAAGAAATTGACGCCCTTGGTGGCGCGATGGCCATGGCTACCGATCTGGGTGGCATCCAGTTTCGCGTGTTGAACAGCCGCAAAGGTCCGGCCGTACGGGCGACCCGTGCGCAAGCCGACCGTATTCTGTACAAGGCCGCTGTCCGCGAAATTCTGGAAAACCAACCGAACCTGTGGATATTTCAACAGGCCGCTGACGACTTGATCGTCGAGCAGGACCAGGTACGCGGTGTTGTCACGCAAATGGGTCTGCGGTTCTTCGCCGATTCCGTGGTGTTGACCACTGGTACGTTCCTCGGTGGACTTATCCACATCGGTTTGCAGAATTTCTCCGGCGGTCGTGCCGGTGACCCGCCGTCGATTGCCCTTGCACATCGTCTGCGTGAACTGCCGCTGCGTGTCGGTCGCCTGAAAACCGGTACGCCACCGCGCATCGATGGCAAATCTGTGGATTTCTCGGTCATGACCGAGCAACCAGGCGATACGCCGATCCCGGTCATGTCGTTCATGGGCAACAAGGAACAGCATCCACGCCAGGTCAGTTGCTGGATTACCCACACCAACGCCCGCACCCACGAAATCATCGCGGCGAACCTGGATCGTTCGCCGATGTACTCCGCTGCCGGCGAGATCGAGGGCATCGGTCCGCGTTATTGCCCGTCGATCGAAGACAAGATCCATCGCTTTGCCGACAAGGAAAGCCATCAGGTGTTCATCGAGCCGGAAGGCCTGACCACCCATGAGCTGTACCCGAACGGGATATCCACAAGCTTGCCGTTCGACGTGCAATTGCAAATCGTGCAATCGATCCGAGGCATGGAAAACGCGCACATCGTGCGTCCGGGTTATGCGATCGAGTACGACTACTTCGATCCGCGTGATCTGAAGTACAGCCTGGAAACCAAGGTGATCGGCGGCCTGTTCTTCGCTGGCCAGATCAACGGCACCACCGGTTACGAAGAAGCCGGTGCGCAAGGTTTGCTCGCCGGGGCCAACGCCGCGTTGCGTGCCAAGGGCAAAGAAGCCTGGTGCCCGCGTCGCGATGAGGCGTACATCGGCGTACTGGTCGACGATCTGATCACCCTCGGTACCCAAGAGCCGTACCGCATGTTCACTTCCCGTGCCGAGTACCGCCTGATTCTGCGCGAGGACAACGCCGACCTGCGTCTGACCGAAAAAGGTCGCGAGCTGGGTCTAGTCGATGACGCGCGTTGGGCGGCCTTCTGCAAGAAACGCGAAAGCATCGAACTCGAAGAGCAACGTCTGAAAAGCACTTGGGTTCGCCCAGGCACTCAGCAGGGCGATGCGATTGCGGAAAAATTCGGCACGCCGCTGACTCACGAATACAACTTGCTCAACCTCTTGAGCCGTCCGGAAATCGACTACGCTGGTCTGGTCGAAGTGACCGGGCAGGGCGCCGAAGATCCACAGGTCGCCGAACAGGTTGAAATCAAGACCAAATACGCCGGTTACATCGACCGTCAACAGGACGAAATCGCCCGTCTGCGCGCCAGTGAAGACACGAAATTGCCTGTGGATATCGATTACACCAACATTTCCGGTCTCTCCAAGGAGATTCAGAGCAAGCTCGGTGCCACGCGTCCGGAGACGCTCGGCCAGGCTTCGCGGATCCCGGGTGTGACCCCGGCAGCGATTTCGCTGTTGATGATTCATTTGAAAAAACGCGGCGCGGGCCGTCAGTTGGAGCAAAGCGCTTGAGTTCTAAGGTCACTTCGCAACACGCCGAAGAGTTATCCACAGGAGCCCGCGAGCTCGGTGTCAATCTCAGCGCAGCCCAGCACGAATTGCTGCTGGGTTACCTGGCCCTGTTGATCAAATGGAACCAGGCCTACAACCTGACTGCAGTGCGCGATCCTGATGAAATGGTTTCGCGGCATCTGCTCGATAGCTTGAGCGTGATGTCGTTCATCGAAAACGGCCGTTGGCTCGACGTCGGCAGTGGCGGCGGCATGCCGGGGATCCCGTTGGCGATCCTGTATCCGGACTCGCAAGTCACCTGTCTGGACAGCAACGGCAAGAAAACCCGCTTCCTGACTCAGGTCAAACTCGAACTCAAACTGGATAACCTGCAAGTTATCCACAGTCGCGTCGAAGCCTTCCAGCCTGCCCAGCCATTCAACGGGATCATTTCCCGGGCTTTCAGCAGTATGGAGAACTTCACCAACTGGACTCGCCACCTCGGCGATGCCGATACGCGCTGGCTGGCAATGAAGGGCGTTCATCCGGCCGATGAGCTGGTAGCATTGCCGGCAGACTTCAAACTCGATAGCGAACACGCCCTGGCCGTACCCGGTTGCCAAGGCCAACGCCATCTGCTGATACTGCGCCGCACGGCATGATTGGGAACACAAGCAAGAATGGCTAAGGTATTCGCGATAGCGAACCAGAAGGGTGGTGTGGGCAAGACCACCACCTGCATCAACCTCGCAGCATCCCTGGTCGCGACCAAGCGCCGGGTGCTGTTGATCGATCTCGATCCACAGGGCAACGCCACCATGGGTAGCGGTGTGGATAAACATGGCCTGGAAAACTCGGTCTACGACCTGCTGATCGGCGAATGCGATCTGGCCCAGGCCATGCACTACTCCGAGCACGGCGGTTATCAACTGCTGCCGGCCAACCGCGACCTGACCGCGGCAGAAGTGGTTCTGCTGGAAATGCAGATGAAGGAAAGCCGTCTGCGCAGCGCGCTGGCGCCGATCCGTGAAAACTACGATTACATTCTGATCGACTGCCCGCCGTCGCTGTCGATGCTCACATTGAACGCACTGGTTGCCGCTGACGGGGTGATTATCCCCATGCAGTGCGAATACTTTGCGCTCGAAGGCTTGAGCGACCTTGTGGATAACATCAAGCGCATCGCCGAACTGCTGAACCCCAACCTCAAGGTCGAAGGTCTGCTGCGCACCATGTACGACCCGCGGCTGAGCCTGATGAACGATGTTTCGGTGCAGCTGAAGGAACACTTTGGCGAGCAGCTGTACGACACGGTGATCCCGCGCAACATCCGCCTGGCCGAAGCACCGAGCTACGGTATGCCGGCACTGGCCTACGACAAGCAATCGCGCGGCGCGCTGGCCTATTTGGCCCTGGCGGGCGAGATGGTTCGCCGTCAGCGCAAAAATTCACGCATCGCCGCTGCCCAGCCAACTTAAGGAATCCCCATGGCCGTCAAGAAACGAGGTCTCGGACGTGGACTGGATGCACTGCTGAGTGGTCCGACCGTCAGCGCGCTGGAAGAACAGGCGGCGCAGGCCGATACCCGTGAACTGCAACACCTGCCGCTGGATCTGCTGCAGCGTGGTAAATACCAGCCACGCCGCGACATGGACCCGCAGGCGCTGGAAGAGCTGGCGCAGTCGATCAAGGCGCAAGGCGTGATGCAGCCGATCGTGGTGCGCCCGATTGGCGGTGGCCGCTTCGAAATCATCGCCGGTGAACGCCGCTGGCGCGCCAGCCAGCAGGCTGGCCAGGAAACCATCCCGGCGATGGTCCGTGATGTGCCGGATGAAACCGCGATCGCCATTGCGCTGATCGAGAACATCCAGCGTGAAGACCTGAACCCGATCGAGGAAGCCGTCGCCTTGCAGCGACTGCAGCAGGAATTCCAGCTCACTCAACAGCAGGTGGCCGAGGCTGTGGGTAAGTCCCGCGTGACTGTGGCTAACCTGTTGCGACTTATTGCACTGCCTGAAGTCATCAAGACCATGCTGTCCCACGGTGACCTGGAAATGGGTCATGCCCGTGCTTTGCTCGGTCTGCCGGACAATCAGCAGGTGGAAGGGGCGCGACATGTTGTCGCACGCGGCCTGACTGTGCGCCAAACCGAGGCACTGGTTCGTCAGTGGTTGAGTGGCAAACCGGAGCCTGTGGAAGCGGCCAAACCCGACCCGGATATCGCCCGGCTCGAACAGCGTCTGGCCGAGCGCCTAGGCTCTGCGGTGCAGATTCGCCACGGCAAGAAGGGAAAAGGTCAGCTGGTGATCGGTTACAACTCACTCGATGAGCTTCAAGGTGTGCTCGCACACATCCGCTGAAACATTTCCTCATGTAGCGCGCAGTCGGAAATCACTACCTGACAGTTGAATAGGGGCAGAACCGCCCCTATACTCTGCGCGCATTTTGTCGGCACAAATTATGCCAAGTTATTGAATTCTGGCAGCCGACCATTGGAGAGCAAACGTGATGGAAACCCGCAAGCCAAACCGCCTGCCGTTCCATCGCCTGGCGGTTTTTCCGGTGTTGATGGCTCAATTTGTCATTTTGCTCATTGCCGCTTTGGCGCTCTGGCAATGGCACGGAGTCGTTGCCGGATACTCGGGACTTTGCGGAGGCCTGATAGCCTTGCTGCCCAATGTTTATTTCGCTCACAAGGCATTTCGGTTTTCCGGCGCCCGAGCAGCCCAGTCCATCGTCCGGTCATTTTATGCCGGCGAGGCAGGCAAACTGATTTTGACGGCAGTGCTGTTTGCACTGGTGTTTGCAGGTGTGAAGCCATTGGCGCCGATCGCAGTATTCGGCGCTTTCGTGCTGACTCAGTCGGTCAGCTGGTTCGCTCCCCTGCTGATGAGAACAAGACTTTCGAGACCTTAGGGCGTTTGAGGCAACCATGGCAGAAACAACCGCTTCGGGCTATATCCAGCACCACTTGCAGAACCTGACCTTCGGTCAGCTACCTAACGGCGGCTGGGGCTTTGCCCATACCGCAGCAGAAGCCAAGGAAATGGGCTTCTGGGCTTTCCACGTCGATACCCTCGGCTGGTCGGTCGCGCTGGGTCTGATCTTCGTTTTCCTTTTCCGCATGGCGGCAAAGAAAGCAACATCGGGTCAGCCAGGTGCTTTGCAGAACTTCGTTGAAGTATTGGTCGAATTCGTCGATGGCAGCGTGAAAGACAGCTTCCATGGCCGTAGCCCGGTGATCGCACCGCTGGCACTGACCATCTTCGTCTGGGTGTTCCTGATGAACGCCGTCGACCTGGTACCGGTCGACTGGATTCCTCAGCTGGCCATCCTGATCACCGGCGACCACCACATCCCGTTCCGTGCCGTGTCGACCACCGACCCGAACGCGACCCTGGGCATGGCGTTCTCGGTTTTCGCACTGATCATTTTCTATAGCATCAAGGTCAAGGGCATCGGCGGCTTCATCGGCGAACTGACCCTGCACCCGTTCGGCAGCAAGAACATCTTCGTTCAGGCCCTGCTGATCCCGGTGAACTTCCTGCTGGAATTCGTGACCCTGATCGCCAAGCCGATCTCTCTGGCCCTGCGTCTGTTCGGCAACATGTATGCCGGCGAGCTGGTGTTCATTCTGATCGCTGTGATGTTCGGCAGCGGCCTGCTCTGGCTGAGCGGCTTGGGCGTTGTTCTGCAGTGGGCGTGGGCTGTGTTCCACATCCTGATCATCACTCTGCAGGCGTTCATCTTCATGATGCTGACCATCGTCTACCTGTCGATGGCGCACGAAGAAAACCATTAAGAGCAGCCTTGGCTGATCTGATGTCCCTCCCGGTCAAACGGGAGGGGGCTCTTAACCGGGCCTCTGAAACGATTTGTTTTACCGCTTTAATCTAAAAAACCTAAACCATACGACGTAAAAGTCGGGAGGAAAGATGGAAACTGTAGTTGGTCTAACCGCTATCGCTGTTGCACTGTTGATCGGCCTGGGCGCACTGGGTACCGCAATTGGTTTCGGCCTGCTGGGCGGCAAGTTCCTGGAAGGCGCAGCGCGTCAGCCAGAAATGGTTCCAATGCTGCAAGTTAAAATGTTCATCGTTGCCGGTCTGCTCGACGCCGTAACCATGATCGGTGTTGGTATCGCTCTGTTCTTCACCTTTGCGAACCCGTTCGTTGGTCAGATCGCTGGCTAATTACCCGGATTCTTCCGAGTAATTTGGTGTGATGGACAACGTAACTGCGAGGTGTTGGCGTGAACATTAATGCGACCCTGATTGGCCAGTCCGTTGCGTTCCTGATTTTTGTACTGTTCTGCATGAAGTTCGTATGGCCTCCGGTCATCGCGGCACTGCACGAACGTCAAAAGAAGATCGCTGATGGTCTGGACGCTGCCAGCCGTGCAGCTCGCGACCTGGAGTTGGCCCAAGAGAAAGCGGGTCAGCAACTGCGCGAAGCGAAAGCTCAGGCAGCTGAAATCATCGAGCAAGCCAAGAAACGCGGTAACCAGATCGTTGAAGAGGCTGTTGAAAAAGCCCGTATCGACGCTGACCGTGTGAAGGTTCAGGCTCAAGCCGAGATCGAACAGGAACTGAACAGTGTCAAAGACAAGCTGCGCGCCCAAGTGGGCTTGCTGGCTGTCGGCGGCGCCGAGAAGATCCTGGGTGCCACAATCGATCAAAACGCGCACGCAGAGCTGGTTAACCAACTGGCTGCTGAAATCTAAGCGAGGGCGATCATGGCAGAACTGACCACGTTGGCCCGACCTTACGCTAAGGCGGCCTTCGAGCACGCTCAGGCCCACCAGCAACTGGCCAATTGGTCAGCCATGCTCGGCCTGGCTGCAGCGGTGTCGCAAGACGACACCATGCAGCGCGTGCTCAAGGCCCCGCGACTGACGAGCGCAGAAAAGGCCGCCACGTTCATTGACGTGTGCGGCGACAAGTTTGATGCCAAGGCACAGAACTTCATCAATGTCGTTGCCGAAAACGACCGTCTCCCGCTTCTGCCGGAGATCGCCGCTCTGTTCGACCTGTACAAGGCCGAACAAGAGAAGTCGGTAGACGTTGAAGTGACCAGTGCTTTCGCATTGAACCAAGAACAGCAAGACAAACTCGCCAAGGTTCTCAGTGCACGACTCAACCGGGAAGTGCGCCTGCAAGTTGCGGAGGATGCTGCCCTTATAGGGGGTGTCGTTATCCGCGCCGGCGACCTGGTTATCGATGGCTCGATTCGCGGCAAAATCGCGAAACTTGCCGAAGCATTGAAATCTTGAGTTTGAAGGGGCAGCAGAGCAATGCAGCAACTCAATCCTTCCGAAATAAGTGAAATTATCAAGGGCCGCATCGACAAGCTCGATGTGACCTCCCAAGCCCGTAACGAAGGCACTGTCGTCAGCGTATCTGACGGCATCGTGCGGATTCACGGTCTGGCCGACGTCATGTACGGCGAGATGATCGAGTTTCCGGGCGGCGTCTACGGTATGGCCCTCAACCTGGAGCAAGACTCCGTAGGTGCCGTTGTACTGGGCGCATACACCAGTCTGGCTGAAGGCATGAGCGCCAAGTGCACCGGCCGCATCCTCGAAGTTCCGGTTGGTAAGGAACTGCTGGGTCGCGTAGTCGATGCACTGGGTAACCCTGTTGACGGCAAAGGTCCACTGGGCAACACCTTGACCGACGCGGTCGAGAAAGTTGCACCGGGCGTGATCTGGCGTAAGTCGGTAGACCAGCCTGTACAGACTGGCTACAAGGCTGTCGATGCCATGATCCCTGTCGGCCGTGGCCAGCGTGAGCTGATCATCGGTGACCGTCAGATCGGTAAAACCGCTCTGGCGATCGACGCGATCATCAACCAGAAAGACAGCGGCATTTTCTGCGTCTACGTAGCGATCGGTCAGAAGCAATCGACCATCGCCAACGTGGTTCGCAAGCTGGAAGAAAACGGCGCCCTGGCCAACACGATCATCGTGGCTGCCAGTGCTTCGGAATCTCCTGCGCTGCAATTCCTGGCACCGTACTCCGGTTGCACCATGGGTGAATTCTTCCGCGACCGCGGTGAAGACGCGCTGATCGTTTATGACGATCTGTCCAAGCAAGCAGTGGCTTACCGCCAGATTTCCCTGCTGCTGCGCCGTCCACCAGGCCGTGAAGCTTACCCAGGCGACGTGTTCTATCTCCACTCCCGTCTGCTGGAGCGCGCATCCCGCGTTTCGGAAGAATACGTAGAGAAGTTCACCAACGGCGCAGTGACCGGCAAAACCGGTTCCCTGACCGCACTGCCGATCATCGAAACCCAGGCTGGCGACGTTTCCGCATTCGTTCCGACCAACGTGATTTCCATCACCGACGGTCAGATCTTCCTGGAATCGGCCATGTTCAACTCGGGCATCCGCCCTGCAGTGAACGCCGGTGTTTCGGTATCCCGTGTGGGTGGTGCCGCTCAGACCAAGATCATCAAGAAGCTGTCCGGTGGTATCCGTACCGCTCTGGCTCAGTACCGTGAACTGGCGGCATTCGCCCAGTTCGCTTCTGACCTGGACGAAGCGACCCGTAAGCAACTTGAGCATGGTCAGCGCGTTACCGAGCTGATGAAGCAGAAGCAATACGCACCAATGTCGATCGCTGACATGGCGCTGTCGCTGTATGCCGCTGAGCGTGGGTTCCTGACTGACATTGAAATCGCCAAGATCGGCAGCTTCGAACAGGCGCTGATTGCTTTCTTCAACCGCGATCACGCCGATTTGATGGCCAAGATCAACGTTAAAGGTGACTTCAATGACGAAATCGACGCTGGCATGAAAGCCGGTATCGAGAAGTTCAAGGCCACCCAAACCTGGTAAGCCGCAGCGGGAGCCGCAAGGCTCCCGCTTGCTAACCTGATAGGTGTTACATGGCAGGCGCAAAAGAGATTCGCAGTAAGATTGCGAGCATCAAAAGCACGCAAAAAATTACCAGCGCCATGGAAAAAGTGGCGGTGAGCAAAATGCGCAAGGCACAAATGCGCATGGCAGCCAGCCGTCCTTATGCGGAGCGTATCCGCCAGGTAATTGGGCATCTGGCCAACGCCAACCCGGAATACCGCCACCCGTTCATGATCGACCGTGAAGTAAAGCGCGTTGGTTATGTCGTCGTGAGCAGTGACCGTGGTTTGTGCGGCGGCTTGAACACCAACCTGTTCAAGGCCCTGGTCAAGGACATGGCGGTAAACCGCGAAAACGGCGTCGAGATTGATCTGTGTGTAGTCGGTAGCAAGGGTGCGGCCTTTTTCCGCAACTTCGGCGGTAATGTCGTTGCAGCTATCAGCCACCTGGGTGAAGAGCCGTCGATCAATGATTTGATCGGCAGCGTCAAGGTGATGCTGGATGCCTACCTGGAGGGCCGTATCGATCGCCTGTCCGTGGTATCCAACAAGTTCATCAACACCATGACACAACAGCCTACCGTGGAGCAGTTGATTCCACTGGTGGCAACCCCGGATCAAGAACTCAAGCACCACTGGGACTACCTCTACGAACCAGACGCCAAAGAGCTGCTTGACGGCTTGATGGTGCGCTACGTGGAGTCGCAGGTTTACCAGGCGGTGGTCGAGAACAACGCAGCTGAACAAGCTGCGCGGATGATCGCGATGAAGAACGCTACCGACAACGCCGGTGATTTGATCAGCGATTTGCAGCTGATCTACAACAAGGCGCGTCAGGCTGCGATCACCCAAGAGATCTCGGAAATCGTCGGCGGCGCTGCCGCGGTTTAACGGTTCAAATATTCAGAGGATCCAGCTATGAGTAGCGGACGTATCGTTCAAATCATCGGCGCCGTTATCGACGTGGAATTTCCACGCGACAGCGTACCGAGCATCTACAACGCTTTGAAAGTTAAAAGCGATGCCGGCACCACTCTGGAAGTTCAGCAACAGCTGGGCGACGGCGTGGTTCGTACCATTGCGATGGGTTCCACCGAGGGCTTGAAGCGCGGTCTGGAAGTTACCGACTCCGGCGCAGCCATCTCCGTACCGGTCGGTAAAGCGACCCTGGGCCGGATCATGGACGTCCTCGGTAACCCGATCGACGAAGCTGGCCCGATCGACACCGAAGAGCGTTGGGGCATTCACCGTCCAGCGCCTTCGTTCGCTGAACAGGCAGGCGGTAACGACCTGCTGGAAACCGGCATCAAGGTTATCGACCTGGTTTGCCCGTTTGCCAAAGGCGGTAAAGTCGGTCTGTTCGGTGGTGCCGGTGTAGGCAAAACCGTAAACATGATGGAACTGATCCGTAACATCGCCATCGAGCACAGCGGTTATTCCGTGTTCGCCGGTGTGGGTGAGCGTACTCGTGAGGGTAACGACTTCTACCACGAGATGAAGGACTCCAACGTTCTGGACAAAGTGGCACTGGTTTACGGTCAGATGAACGAGCCGCCGGGTAACCGTCTGCGCGTAGCACTGACCGGCCTGACCATGGCCGAGAAGTTCCGTGACGAAGGTAACGACGTTCTGCTGTTCGTCGACAACATCTATCGTTACACCCTGGCCGGTACTGAAGTATCCGCACTGCTGGGCCGTATGCCTTCGGCAGTAGGTTACCAGCCGACCCTGGCTGAAGAGATGGGCGTTCTGCAAGAACGTATCACTTCGACCAAGGAAGGTTCGATCACCTCGATCCAGGCGGTATACGTACCTGCGGATGACTTGACCGACCCGTCGCCAGCGACCACCTTCGCCCACTTGGACGCCACCGTCGTTCTGTCCCGTGACATCGCTTCCCTGGGTATCTACCCAGCGGTAGATCCACTGGATTCGACTTCGCGCCAGCTGGATCCGAACGTAATCGGTCAGGACCACTACGACACCGCTCGCGGCGTTCAGTACGTTCTGCAACGTTACAAAGAGCTGAAAGACATCATCGCGATCCTGGGTATGGACGAGCTGTCGGAAGCCGACAAACAGTTGGTTAACCGTGCTCGTAAGATCCAGCGCTTCTTGTCGCAGCCGTTCTTCGTGGCTGAAGTCTTCACCGGTGCTTCGGGTAAATACGTTTCCCTGAAAGACACCATTGCTGGCTTCAAAGGCATCCTCAACGGTGACTACGACCACCTGCCAGAACAAGCGTTCTACATGGTTGGCGGCATCGAAGAAGCGATCGAGAAAGCCAAGAAACTGTAATCCCGGCGCCCGGCAACGGGCGCTAATTTAGGTTGAGGCAATCAGATGGCTATGACAGTCCATTGCGATATCGTCAGCGCGGAAGGGGAAATCTTTTCCGGCCTGGTCGAGATGGTGATTGCGCACGGTGCACTGGGTGATCTTGGTATCGCTCTGGGTCACGCGCCGCTGATCACTAATCTGAAGCCAGGTCCGATCCGCCTGATCAAGCAAGGCGGGGAAGCCGAGGTGTTCTACATCTCCGGTGGTTTCCTCGAGGTTCAGCCGAACATGGTCAAGGTGCTTGCCGATACCGTGCAACGTGCCGCCGACCTGGATGAAGCTCAAGCCCAGGCAGCTCTCAAGGCTGCCGAAGCTGCTCTGCACGAGAAGAGCGCAGATTTCGACTACGGAGCTGCGTCCGCACGTCTGGCCGAGGCCGCAGCTCAGCTGCGCACCGTCCAGCAGATCCGCAAGAAGTTTGGCGGTTAATCCGTCAGCCACTTGTTGTGCGATTGATAAAAAAGGGTAGCCTCGGCTACCCTTTTTTCTTTTCCGATTTTTACAACCCGGTCGCAGTTGCTGACCACCCAGGATTGGTAGCCAGTCATGTCTCTCGAAATCGTTATCCTCGCGGCCGGTCAAGGCACCCGTATGCGTTCGGCGTTGCCGAAAGTGCTGCACCCGGTAGCCGGCAATTCCATGCTTGGGCATGTTATCCACAGCGCACGGCAGCTCGATCCACAGCGCATTCATGTGGTGATCGGCCACGGTGCCGATGTGGTGCGTGAGCGTCTGGCGGCTGACGACTTGAATTTCGTGCTGCAGGACAAGCAATTGGGCACTGGTCATGCAACGGCTCAGGCTGTGCCGTTCATCAGCGCCGACACCGTGTTGATCCTCTACGGTGACGTGCCATTGATCGAAGTCGAAACCCTGCAGCGCCTGCTTAAACATGTCGTGCCGGGGCAGATGGGCCTGTTGACCGTCGAGCTGGAAGATCCGACCGGTTACGGCCGCATCGTGCGTGATGCTGACGGCAAGGTCGCAGCCATCGTTGAGCACAAAGATGCCAGCGAAGCCCAGCGCGCAATCACCGAAGGCAACACCGGCATCCTCGCCGTCCCGGCCAATCGCCTGTCCGACTGGATGAGCCGCCTGTCGAACAACAACGCGCAGGGCGAGTATTACCTGACCGACGTAATCGAAATGGCGGTTAACGACGGCTTGGTGGTAGCTACCGAGCAACCGCACGACCCGATGGAAGTGCAGGGCGCCAACGATCGCAAGCAACTCTCCGAGCTGGAGCGGCATTACCAGTTGCGCGCCGGCCGCCGTCTGATGGCTCAAGGCGTGACCCTGCGTGACCCGGCGCGTTTCGATGTGCGCGGTGAAGTGACCGTTGGTCGCGATGTGCTGATTGATGTCAACGTGATTCTCGAAGGCAACGTTGTTATTGAAGACGACGTGGTGATCGGCCCGAACTGTGTAATCAAGGACAGCACCTTGCGCAAAGGCGTGGTGATCAAGGCCAACAGCCACATCGAAGGTGCGGTTCTCGGTGAAGGCAGCGATGCCGGTCCGTTCGCCCGTCTGCGTCCGGGCACGGTGCTCGAAGCACGCGCGCATGTGGGTAACTTTGTCGAACTGAAAAACGCGCGCATGGGTGAGGGCGCCAAGGCCGGGCATCTGACCTATCTGGGCGACGCGGAAATCGGCGCCCGCACCAACATTGGCGCGGGCACCATTACCTGCAACTACGATGGCGCCAACAAGTGGAAAACCGTGTTGGGCGAGGACGTGTTCATCGGCTCCAACAACTCGTTGGTCGCACCTGTGGATATCTCGTCCGGGGCAACCACCGCGGCTGGTTCGACCATTACGCAGAATGTGGATAACGCGCAGTTGGCCGTTGGTCGGGCGCGGCAGAGAAATATCGATGGCTGGAAGCGGCCGGAGAAGATCAAGAAGAGTTGAGTTATCCACAGTAGCTTTACGATCAAAAGATCGCAGCCTTCGGCAGCTCCTACATGGGGTGCCGAGTCTGCGATTTTTTTATGGCCTGAGCTTGACGATCGACGGGCAATGGGTTTTGATTGCTTCCGTTATCTTTCGAATCGAAACTTATACCAACATGTCGAAACGCAATACGCCTCAACGCCGACATAATATTCTCGCCTTGCTCAATGAGCAGGGCGAAGTCAGCGTGGATGAACTGGCCAAGCGCTTCGAAACCTCGGAAGTTACGATCCGCAAGGATCTGGCTGCGCTGGAAAGCCATGGTCTGTTGCTGCGCCGTTACGGCGGGGCGATCACCATGCCGCAGGAATTGGTCGCTGAACCGGGCCAAAGCGTTTCAAAGTACAAACAGGCGATTGCCCGCGCCGCCGTCAAACGTATCCGCGAGCACGCCCGCATCATCATCGACAGTGGCAGCACCACTGCGGCGATGATTCCCGAGCTTGGCCAGCAGCCGGGTCTGGTGGTGATGACCAACTCCCTTCACGTGGCCAACGCCTTGAGCGAACTCGAACACGAGCCGGTGCTGCTGATGACCGGCGGCACCTGGGATCCGCATTCGGAGTCCTTCCAGGGCCAAGTGGCGGAGCAGGTACTACGCTCTTACGACTTCGACCAGTTGTTCATCGGCGCCGATGGTATCGATCTGGTGCGCGGTACCACCACGTTCAACGAGTTGCTTGGCCTGAGCCGGGTGATGGCTGACGTGGCGCGTGAAGTCATCGTGATGGTCGAGGCCGACAAGATCGGCCGCAAGATTCCCAACCTGGAGCTGCCGTGGAGCAGCGTCCATACCCTCATTACCGATGATCGCCTGCCTGAAGATGCGCGCGATCAGATTCAGGCCCGCGGTATCAGCGTGATTTGCGCGGCTGTCAGTCAGGAGAAATAAGCATGTGTGGAATTGTCGGCGCAGTAGCTGAACGTAATATCACCGCCATCCTGCTTGAAGGCCTCAAGCGCCTTGAATACCGCGGCTATGACAGCGCCGGTGTGGCAGTTTTCACCAACGACGAAAAGCTCGAGCGCATGCGCCGTCCGGGCAAGGTCAGCGAGCTGGAAGCGGCGCTGGCCGCACAGCCGCTGGTTGGCCGTCTCGGTATCGCCCACACCCGTTGGGCGACCCACGGTGCACCGTGCGAGCGTAACGCGCACCCGCATTTCTCCGGTGATATCGCTGTGGTGCACAACGGCATCATCGAGAATCACGAAGCCCTGCGTGAGCAACTGAAAGCGCTGGGTTACGTGTTCACTTCGGACACCGACACCGAAGTCATCGCGCACCTGCTGAGCCACAAACTCAAGGATCAGCCTGACCTGACCGTCGCGCTGAAAGCCACCGTCAAAGAACTGCACGGCGCCTACGGTCTGGCCGTGATCAACGCACAACAGCCGGATCGTCTGGTTGCCGCACGCAGTGGCAGCCCGTTGGTGGTCGGTCTGGGCCTGGGCGAGAACTTCCTCGCGTCCGACCAATTGGCCCTGCGCCAGGTCACTGACCGCTTCATGTACCTGGAAGAAGGCGATATCGCCGAAATTCGTCGCGATAACGTGCAGATCTGGGACGTCAACGGCAACGCCGTCGAGCGCCAGACCGTGCAGTACAGCGATGGTGCCGAGGCCGCTGATAAAGGCGAGTTCCGCCACTACATGCTCAAGGAAATCCACGAGCAGCCGTCCGTGGTGCAGCGCACCCTCGAAGGTCGTCTGAGCCCGAACCAAGTGCTGGTGCAGGCCTTCGGTCCACAGGCTGCCGAACTGTTCGCCAAAGTGCGCAACGTGCAGATCGTCGCCTGCGGTACCAGCTACCACGCCGGTATGGTCGCGCGTTACTGGCTCGAAGAACTGGCCGGTATTCCGTGTCAGGTCGAAGTCGCCAGCGAATTCCGTTACCGCAAGGTGGTGGTGCAGCCGGACACCCTGTTCGTCACCATCTCCCAGTCCGGTGAAACCGCCGACACCCTGGCCGCGCTGCGCAACGCCAAAGAGCTGGGCTTCCTCGCCAGCCTGGCGATCTGCAACGTCGGCATCAGCTCGCTGGTGCGTGAGTCCGACCTGACGCTGTTGACCCAGGCTGGTCGCGAAATCGGTGTGGCTTCGACCAAGGCGTTCACCACGCAACTGGTCGGCCTGCTGTTGCTGACCCTGTCTCTGGGTCAGGTACGCGGCACGCTCGGCAAAGGCGTTGAAGCCACGCTGGTGGAAGAGTTGCGTCGCCTGCCGACCCGTCTCGGCGAAGCGCTGGCGATGGACAGCACGGTGGAAAAAATCGCCGAACTGTTCGCCGAGAAGAATCACACCCTGTTCCTCGGCCGTGGCGCGCAGTTCCCGGTCGCAATGGAGGGCGCCTTGAAGCTCAAGGAAATCTCCTACATCCACGCCGAAGCCTACCCGGCCGGTGAGCTGAAGCACGGCCCGCTGGCGCTTGTGGATAACGACATGCCGGTGGTCACCGTAGCGCCGAACAACGAACTGCTGGAGAAGCTCAAATCCAATCTGCAGGAAGTCCGCGCCCGTGGTGGTGAACTGATCGTATTCGCTGACGAGAAGGCCGGGATGACCAACGGCGAAGGCACCCATGTGGTGCAGATGCCGCACATCCATGACATTCTTTCGCCGATCCTCTACACCATCCCTCTGCAGTTGCTGTCTTACTACGTCGCCGTGCTCAAGGGCACCGACGTCGACCAGCCGCGCAACCTGGCGAAGTCGGTGACGGTGGAATAAGTTATCCACAGCTGACATTGACCCGCAAAAATCGCAGCCTCGGCTGCGATTTTTGTATCTGAATCGAGGACATCCATGGACCGCTTCCAGGAAATGCAGATCTTCGCCACCGTGGCCCAGGAGCAGGGTTTCTCGGCAGCGGCGCGGCGTCTTGGCTTGTCCGCGGCCAGTGTCACCCGCGCCGTGGCGGCGCTGGAGCAGCGCATCGGTACACAGTTGCTGATTCGCACGACACGCACTGTGCACCTCAGCGAGGCCGGTCAGCGTTATCTGGAAGACTGTCGGAGAATTCTCGCCGAGGTGCAGGAAGCCGAGGATTCGGCGGCCGGCAGTCACGCCCAACCCCGTGGGCAATTGACGGTGACCGCGCCGGTTCTGTTCGGTGAGTTGTTTGTCACGCCCCTGATGACCAGTTATCTGACGCAGTATCCAGACGTTTCGATCAATGCGCTATTGGTCGATCGGGTGGTGAGCATGGTCGAGGAGGGCATCGATGTCGCGGTGCGCATTGGTGAGTTGCCGGACAGCAATCAGCACGCGATCCGGGTCGGCGAGGTGCGGCGAGTGATCTGTGGTTCGCCGGACTATCTGGCTCGACACGGCCGTCCCGCGCATCCGCAGGCACTGGCTGGTGCGCCGGTGGTGGCGACCTCGGCCATCGGTCAGTTGCGCAGCTGGCCGTTTGTGGATCAGGGCGAAGCGCTCAGCGTGCGACCCGAGCCTCGACTGGTGGTCACCGCCAACCAGGCGGCGATTGCCGCGGCCTGCCTGGGGTTGGGACTGACTCGGGTGTTGTCCTATCAGGTCGCCGGCAAGGTGGCCTGTGGTGAACTGGAAATTGTCCTCGCCGATTTCGAACTGCCACCGCTGCCGATTCACGTGGTGTATCAGGGCGGACGCAAGGCTCCGGCGCGGGTGCGCAGTTTTGTCGACCATGCGGTGAAGGCCTTGCGTGAGCATCCGGCGCTGTAGAACGCGGCTTTATTTCATCCGGTGAAATAATTGATTGCGATTGCTGGTGATTCTGTTGCTTTGAAGATGGGTGGAAGATGGCCTCCATCGGCGCTGCCATCCCGAACGGCGCCCTCTCCAGCGGAGTCGACCATGCAAGCGATCAAACTCTACAACTTCCCGCGTTCCGGCCACGCCCATCGGGTGGAGCTGATGTTGTCCCTGCTGCAACTGCCGACCGAACTGATCCTGGTCGATCTGGCCAAGGGTGAGCACAAGCAGGCACCGTATCTGGCAATCAACAGTTTCGGCCAGGTACCGGCGATTGACGACGGCGGCGTGGTGCTGGCCGACTCCAACGCGATTCTGGTGTACCTGGCGCTCAAGTACGGCAATGGCCGCTGGTTGCCGACCGATCCGGTCGGTGCGGCACGGGTACAGCGCTGGTTGTCGGCCGCTGCCGGGCCGATTGCTTTCGGACCTGCTGCTGCACGATTGGTGACGGTGTTTGGCGCACAGTTGAATGCTGAAGAAGCGATCACCCGCGCGCACAACCTGCTCAAAGTGATGGAGGTGGAACTGGGCAAGAACACTTACCTGGCCGGCAGCGAACCCACCATCGCTGACGTGTCCGCCTATAGCTACATCGCCCATGCGCCGGAAGGCAACGTGTCGCTGGACGACTACGCCAACGTGCGTGCCTGGCTGGCGCGTGTCGAAGCCTTGCCCGGTTTTGTCGGCATGCCGCGCACGGTCGCCGGTCTGCAAAAGACTGCCTGAGAGGTCGGCCCGATCTGATCGAGTTATCCACAATGCGCCGGCGGCGCGGGGAGATGCGTGATGGAACGTTCACCGTGGCACGCTGGCGAGCAACAACTGCAGGCCCATGTCGGCGTTGCCGAGCGTATGGAGGCCTTCGGCCGAAAAGTGATTCGCGACTGGATGCCGGATCAGCACCGCGCATTTTATGAGCAATTACCGTTCATGCTGTACGGCGCGGTCGATACCGACGGGCGTCCATGGGCCAGCGTGCTCGAAGGCGCGCCGGGGTTTGCTCATTCGCCTGATCCCGAGCATCTGCATTTCGCCAGCCAACCCGTTGCTGATGACCCGGCGCAATTGCGCAATGGCGAGCCGATCGGGTTGCTCGGCATTGAATTGCATACCCGCCGCCGCAATCGCCTCAACGGTCATGTCGACAATCTGACCGTGCAGGGTTTTGAGGTGAGCGTGGATCAGGCTTTCGGCAACTGTCCTCAATACATTCAACTGCGCCAGTTCCAGCGCGTGCCGCTGAGCGATCCGCAGACGCGGCCAGCGCAGCACGACGACGGTCTTGATGACGCAGCCAGAGCCATGATCGAAGGCGCCGATACCTTCTTTGTCGCCAGTTACGTCGATGTGGACGGACAACGTGCGGTGGATGTTTCCCATCGTGGCGGGCAGGCCGGGTTTGTCCGGGTTGAAGGTAATCGCCTGACCATCCCGGATTTTGCCGGCAACCTGCACTTCAACACGCTCGGCAATCTGCTGCTCAATCCCAAGGCTGGTCTGCTGTTCATCGACTTTTCCACAGGCGATGTGCTGCAACTGAGCGGGCGGACCGAAATCATCCTCGACGGGCCGCAGATCGAAGCGTTCCAAGGCGCCGAGCGCCTGTGGACGTTCGAGGTGGAGAAGTTAGTGCGGCGTCCGGCGGCATTGGCCTTGCGCTGGCGCTTCGACGGCATGTCGCCCACCAGCCTGCTGACCGGCACCTGGGCCCAGGCCGATGCACGCTTGCAGGCCAAGGCCCTGGGTGACCGCTGGCGGCCGCTGCGGGTGACCCGTATCGAAAGGGAGAGCCAGCACGTCCGCTCGATTTATCTGCAACCGGATGACGGTGCGGGGATGCCGGTGTTTCAGGCCGGCCAGCATCTACCGCTGCGCTTCAATCTGGGCGGTGAAACGCATATTCGCACTTACAGCCTGTCGAGTGCGCCATCGGATGATTTCCTGCGCATCAGTGTGAAACGCGAGGGCCTGGTTTCAGGCCATTTGCACCAGCGGGTCCGGGTCGGCGATGTCCTTGAGGCACGGGCGCCACAGGGGCACTTCACGGTGGCGCCGCTGGAACACAGGCCGCTGGTGCTGTTGGCGGCGGGGGTTGGTATCACGCCGTTGCTGTCGATGCTGCGTGAGGTGGTGTACCAAGGTCTGCGCACCCGGCGGATTCGGCCGACGTGGTTGTTGCAGAGTTCGCGTAGCCTGGTCGATCAGCCGTTTCGCGAGGAAATCGATCGCGTGCTGGAAAGTGCTGGCGATGCGGTACGGGTGATTCGCCTGCTCAGCCAGCCGGAAGCCGATGTGCACGAGGGCGAGGATTTCGACCGGCATGGGCGCATTGACGGGGCACTGCTGCGCGATCTGTTGGAGGTCGAGGATTACGACCAGATCGATTTTGCTGTCTGTGGTCCCGGCGCTTTTACCCAAAGCATCTACGACAGCCTGCGTGAGCTGGACATTCGCGACGCGCGGATACACGCCGAAACCTTCGGCCCGTCGACGCTCAAGCGCCAGCCGGATCCGGATGCGACGGTCATCGAGCAACCACCGGCCGCCATCACGTCCGTACCGGTGATGTTCGAACGTTCTGCCAAGGAGGCGCGCTGGCAGCCGGACGGCGGCAGTCTGCTGGAGCTCGCGGAAAGCCGCGGCCTGCGCCCGGAGTTCAGTTGCCGTGGAGGTTCGTGCGGCACCTGCAAGACGCGGTTGGTCAGTGGTGCGGTGAATTATCCACAGCCCCCGGCAGACATGCCGGAAGCGGGGCAGGTGCTGATTTGCTGCGCGGTGCCGGCGCAGAGCGAGCGGCCGTTGGTGCTGGATCTGTAATGCCCCCCTGCGGCAGCTCCTACAGAGGATTGATGTGTTGTGGTGGATCAGGCGTAAGACAGATCTTTCTCTTCGAGCAGCTCCTGATACAACTCGGTCCACTTGCGGCCCATTTCATCGGCGGTGAACAGCTGCCGGTAGCGTGCTTCGGCCTTGACGCCCATGGCCGCCGCGCGTTCGGGGTTTTCCCAGAGGGTGCGCATCGCCTCGCGAAACGCCTGAGGATTGCTCGGCGGCACCACCAGCCCGGTTTCGTTGTGGATATTGATGTAGCTGGTGCCGGTGCCGATTTCGCTGGAGATCATCGGTTTGCCGTACATCGCGCCTTCCAGCAGCGAAATGCCGAACGCTTCGGAACGCAGGTGCGACGGAAACACGATGGCGTAGCTCAGTTGCAGCAGGGCGACCTTGTCTTCATCGCCCAGGCGCCCGAGGAAGTGGATGTTACGCAGGCCCAGCGCCGCAGCCTGGGCGTGCAACTCCAGCTCGAGCGGCCCGGCGCCGACGATCACCACCGGATAGTCCAGGTCCTTCAAGGCATCGAGCAGGATGTGCAGGCCCTTGTAATAACGCATGACTCCGACGAACAGGAAAAACTTATCCCCAAGCTGCTGGCGCCAGCGATTCATCCGTTCGCGATCGGCCTGTGGATAACCGGCCTTGTTCAAACCGTACGGAATCACCCGGGTCTTGTCCTGGAACTGCTGCAACACATCGCTGGTGTGCAGGTAGTTCGGCGAGGCCGCGACAATCCGGTCGGCGCTGGCAAGGAAGCGGTTCATCAGCGGCCGGTAGAGTTTGAGCAGATGCTTCTGGCGAATTATGTCCGAGTGATAGGTCACCACGCTCGGTTTGTTCATGCCGCTGGCAAAGTGCACCAGGTCCATGAACGGCCACGGGAAGTGGTAGTTGACTACATCGGCCTCGGCCGCCAGCTCCCGAAACTGTTTGAACACGCTCCAGGAAAACCCGGTGGAGGCGAACTGGATGTCGAGTCGGGCGCGATGCACTTCGTGTTGGCCGAGTTGCATCACGGCAGGGGTCGGGTCGGCGCTGAGGGTCAGCACCTGGCCGTCGATGCCGTGATGCGCGCCGCTTTCGCAGAGCTGGAAGATCACTTGTTCGATGCCGCCGACCGAATCTGGCAGGTACGTCTTGAAAAAATGAAGAACTCGCATTCAGCCTCCCATGGCCTGGCGGTAGGCACCGGCGGTGGCCTGTGCGCAACGTTCCCAGGAAAAAAGCCGCGTCCGGTGCAATCCGGCTTCTCGGCAGGCCTGCCAATGCGCTTGATCGTCGATCAGACGGTTCAGCGCATCGCGCAAGCCGTGTGCATCGTCAGGTTCAATATAGTTGCCTGCCGCGCCGGCGACTTCCGGCATGGCTGAAGAACGGGTGAGAATCACCGGGGTGCCACTGGCCATGGCTTCCAGTACCGGTAAACCGAAACCTTCATACAGCGACGGAAACACCAGCGCACGGGCGCCGGCCAGCAGTTGTGCGACCTGTTCATCCGGCAGATAGCCGAGCAGGCAAACGTGCCCTGAGGCCAGGGCCTGGCGCAGTTCATCGCTGAACTGGGCCTGTTGCCAACCGGCCATGCCGACGATCAGCAGCGGAAAACGCTGGCGCACGGCCTCTGGTAGCAGGGCGTGGGCACGCAGCGCCAGGCTCAGATTCTTGCGCGGCTCCAGGGTACCGACACACAGGAAGTATTCGCGTGCGACAACGGCGTGGGCCTTGAGCACCGCCTCGATGGCGTCCGGTTCCCGCGGATGAAAGCGCTCGGCCACACCCAGTGGCGCCACCACGAAACGCTCGGCCGGCAGACCAAAATAAGCCTGCGCCTCGTCGGCAATTGCCTGCGAGTCGGTGATGATCCGTTGCGCCTGTTGCACGCCAGCCACCAGACGCCGTTCGATTTCCTTGAGACGCGCCGCCGGTTGGGTGTCAGGAAAGTGCAGGTGAGTCAGGTCGTGCAGAGTGATCACGGTCGGGCCGTCGAAGGCCAGCGGCCACAGGCTCGGCTCGTGATACAGATCGATGCCTTGCGCACGGCCTTGATCGAAACGTTTCTGCTCCAGCCAGCGCCGTGCCTGATAGGCCCCGGGGATCTGCCGCAGCAGTGGCGTCAGGCGCGAGTAGCCGGGCATGGCCGCCTCCGGCAAGACCGAGCTCCAGCCCCAGCCATGGAACAACGCTACTTCGACGTCGGTGGTGCTGCGCAAGGCGCGGACCAGTTCGGCGACGTAATGACCGATGCCGGCGCGTGGCGCCTGAAGAATCCGCGCGTTAAGAGCAATGCGCATGCTGGCCTTCGGATGCGGGCAGTGGATGGTTCAGATTGCGCTCGATGCGCTGCACCAGTTGCGCGCTCGCTTCGCGCCAGCTCAGCCAGCGCCATTGATCCAGGCTCATGGGCGCCGGAAACTGCCCCGAGCGCTCCATCCCGAGCACCAGGTCGGTAAGGCTCTGCGGGTTGTGCAGATCGAAATACGCCATGTAATCGCCGCCGATTTCGCGGAACACCGGGATGTCGCTGGCCATCGCCGGCAGCCCGCGTTGCATGGCTTCCACCAGAGGCAGGCCGAACCCTTCGACATGCGACGGGAACACCAGCGCCGTGGCGTGGGAATAGGCGTGCTCCAGGCTTTTGTCCGAGAGCGAGTTGAACATGAACAGGCGACGGTTGAGTTGTGGATGCTGGCGGATTCGCTCGATCAGCGCCTCGCACTTCCAGCCGATTTTCCCGGCAATGCACAAGCGCGCCGTGGAGCCGGCAGCCCAGGCCTGTTCGAAGGCATCGAGCAGGTAGGCGTGGTTCTTGCGCGGCTCGATGGTGCTGACCATCAGGAATACCGGCTCCGGGGTATTGAACAGGTTCAGCAGGTTGCGATCGACCTCCGCTGCGGCGTCGGTCAAGTCCAGTTCGGAACCGAGGTGGAAATAATCGAACCAGCGCTGCTGCACCTGTTGCGTGCCGATCCGGCGCAGCATCTCCTGGCGTACTTGATCGCGGATGGTGGTCGAGATCGCGACATAGCCATCGGCGGTGCGCGCAATCCAGTCGAACCAGTCGTTGAACACCTTGACCAGACCCGCGTCGCAAAACTGTGGATGGGTCAGCGGGATCAGGTCGTAGATCACCGACACGATACCGACGCCGTCGCGTTTGAGTTGTTCGGCCAAGGGGAAAAAGTTGGCGTGCCAGGACGAGTCGAGCAATACCAGTTGATCACCAGCCTGATGTTGCAATGGCACGCAGCGCTCGGGCACCGGCTTGCCCTTGAGCAGGCGCCCGAGCACGCGCATCGGCAGGCTCAAACAGGCGAACGCGGTGAGTCGGCAGAGTACGTACAACACTCGCCGGGTGAAATGTGACCGGCTGAAAGGCCAGCGTCGTTCCAGAGCGCGATGGCGCAGCCAGAAGCCGTTGGCCCATTGTTCGAGCTTCACCCGCAGGCTGGTCAGATTGATTTTCGGGGTTTTGATCGGCGCCAGGCTTTTAACCTGATACAGAGCGCCGTTGAGCATCACCACCGGGATGCATTCGCGCTCGGCGTTGGCGTCGGGCAACTGTTGAATGACGTTGCGCACTACCCGTTGAATGCCCGAGTTGGCGGACGGGTGTTCGAAAACGTAGGTGCACTCCACCAACAGTCGTGTCATTGCGAGATTTCCCTATCAGGCAGTTGCTCGGTGTTTTCGCTGGAGCGGCTGATCTCGGTCCGGGCTTGCAGCCATGAGCAACCGACAAAGTCTTCCTGACGGTTGTTGATGACGTGGAAGACCAGACCGTAATCGCGCCATTCGAAGTTGCGATCCAGATGCGAATCCAGGCGCGACAGGCTCAGCGCCACCGAATAGCTGCCCTTGCCCAGGCGCATGTCGAAGGCGAAGCGGAACGTCACCTGTTCCCCTGCACTCAGTTCGCTGATCGCTTGATCCTGGCGATGGGTATTGATGCCGTAGATCGCCTGGCCGAGGCGGTCCTTGATCAGAAAGCCCAGCACCAGCCGTTCGATGTCCTCGCGCACGGCGGTCTGAACTTCCAGCACCACCGGCTGGCCGACTTCCGCCACTTCCAGACTGCGTCCTTGAGCGTCGAGCAGACGCACGCTGACAATCCCCGCCTCACCAGTCCCGGAAATGGTCTGCACCTGGCCGTTGGCGAGCATTTCCTGGCGCACGATCTGGCCTTCGCGCTGGGCAAGCATGGCGTTGTAGTAGTCCATGACCTCTTCGGGTTTGCCGCGCATGGCCAGGCGGCCGTTCTCCAGGAGGATCGCGGTGTCGCAGATCGACTGAATCGCCGAGCGGTCGTGGGACACGATCAGCAACGTGGTACCGGCCTTGCGGAAGTTGCGGATGCGCTCGAAGCTTTTGTGCTGGAAGTAGGCGTCGCCCACCGACAGTGCTTCATCGACGATCAGGATGTCCGGACGCCTGGCGGTGGCAACGCTGAAGGCCAGGCGCATCTGCATGCCACTGGAGTAGGTGCGTACCGGGTGATCGATGGCTTCGCCGATTTCGGCAAAACTCTCGATTTGCGGCATCAGCGCTTCGATCTCTTCGACCTGCATGCCCAGCAACTGGCCGGCCATGAACGCGTTCTGGCGGCCGGTGAAGTCCGGATGGAAACCCATGCCCAGTTCCAGCAGGGCGGCGACGCGGCCTTGCAGTTGAATCTGCCCGCAACTCGGTTGCGTGGTGCCGGTGATCATCTTCAGCAGCGTGCTTTTGCCCGCGCCGTTGACCCCGACGATGCCGACCGCTTCACCGGGTTGAATCTCGAAATCGATGTCCTGCAGAACCCAGTGCAAGTGGTGTCGGGTGCCGGAAAATGGCACCAGCCATTCGAACAACCGACTCCAGCGATTGGGGTATTGTTTGTAGGCCTTGCCCAGGCCACTGACGCGTATATGCCCCATCAGAGTTCATCCACCATTTCGCCGACACGTTGCCGGAACAGGCGCAGGGCCATGGCGCAGAACAGCAGGCCGATGATCAGCAACGGCAGCAGCGACGGCCAGTTCGGCCACTGGTTATAGAGGAACACGTTCTGGTAACTGCTCATCAGCGCCGTCATCGGGTTGAGGCTGATCAGGTGCTGGATGCCCGGCGGCAGGATCGACAGCGGGTAAACGATCGGTGTCAGCCAGAACCAGAACTGCAGGCAGATGCCGAACATCTGCCCGACATCGCGGAAGAATACGTTGAGAATGCCGAGGATCATCCCCAGCCCGGCGGCGAAGATCACCTGTACCAGCAACAGCGGAATCAGCGCCAGCAAGGCCATGCCGGGCAGACGCCCGCTGATCAGCAGAAAGCCGAAGAACAGCGCGAGAATGATCGCGAAGTTGATCCCGGCGTTGAGCAGCGCAATCACCGGCAGGCAGATCCGCGGGAAGCTGATTTTCTTCAGCAGGTTGGCGTTTTCCAGAAACATGCTCTGACTGCGCGAGGTGATTTCCGCGAACAGTCCCCAGGTCAGCAGGCCGGCGCACAGGTACACGCTGTAGGCCAGACCGTCATCGACGCCCGGCAGGCGCGCGCGCATGATCTGGGAAAAGATCACCGTGTACACGACGATCATCGACAACGGGTTGAGCACGGTCCACAGCGCGCCGAACAGCGAATTGCGATAACGCGCCTGAAACTCCCGCTTGACGCTGCCGAGGATGAATCCGCGGTAGCTGCGTAGCGAGCGATACAGGGAAAGCAGCATCAAACCGTCCTGCCGTATTGGTCTTCGAAGCGCACGATATCGTCTTCACCGAGGTATTCGCCGCTTTGCACTTCGATGATCACCAGGTCGATCACCCCGGGGTTTTCCAGGCGATGGCGGTGGCCGGCGGCAATGAACGTCGATTCATTCTTGGCCACCAGATGCGTGCCGCTGCCGTTGTTGGTGACCTTGGCCATGCCCTCGACCACCACCCAGTGTTCGTTGCGGTGATGGTGCATTTGCAGTGACAGCTTGCCGCCGGGCTTGACCACGATGCGCTTGATCTTGAAGCGCGGGCCTTCCTCGAGCACGGTGTAGGTGCCCCACGGACGGCTGACCGTGCGATGCAGGCGGTAGGCTTCGTGGGATTTGTCCTTGAGCTGTTTGGCGACGCGTCGCACATCCTGGGCGCGATCAGCATGGGCCACCAGGACCGCGTCGGCGGTGTCGACGATGATCAGGTTATCCACACCCACGGCGGCCACCAGTCGGCCTTCGCTCTGCACGAAGTTGTTGTGGCTGTCGATGAACACCGCTTCGCCGCTGGCGCGATTGTTGTCGGCATCGGCCGGCACCAGTGCCGCCACGGCGCCCCACGAACCGATGTCGCTCCAGTCGAAACCAGCGGGCACTACCACGACTTTGTCGGAGCGTTCCATCAACGCGTAATCGATAGAGATGTCGGTGATTTCAGCGAACAGTGTCGGCGACAGTTCCTGTTGCAGACAGCCGACGGTTTCCACCGGGGCGCTGGCCTCCATGCAGGCACGGGTCTGCTCCAGCAACTCCGGCGCGTGCAATTGCAACTCGTTGATCAGGGTCGCGGTGGTGAAGCAGAACATGCCCGAGTTCCACAGGAAGTTGCCGCTTTCCAGGTAATGCGTGGCAGTTTGCAGGTCGGGCTTTTCCACGAAACGCTGCACTTTTGCTGCGCCTTTGGCATCCAGTGGAGCGCCGGTTTCGATGTAGCCGAAGCCGGTTTCCGGGGCGGTCGGCAGCACGCCGAAGGTCACCAGATAACCGTCCTTCGCCAGGTTGACCGCGTGTTCGACGGCGCTCTTGAGCGCTTCCTGATTAACGATCAGATGGTCGGCGGGCATCACCACCATGATCGCATCGTCGCCGTGCAGCGCCTGCAGCGACAGGGCAGCCGCAGCAATCGCCGGGGCGGTGTTGCGCCCGGTCGGCTCCAGCAGGAAGTGTCCGCGATGGCGCGACACGTGGGCGGCGCAATAGTGATCCTTGCTCTGGAAGTAGTATTCGCGGTTGGTCACCGTGACAATGTCGCCCCAGCCGTCCAGCAATGCGGCGGCACGCTGATAGGTCTTGCCCAGCAGCGACTGGCCGTCGGGCAGGGTCATGAACGGCTTGGGATGGCCCTCGCGGGACACCGGCCACAGACGAGTGCCGGCGCCGCCGGACAGAATCACGGGGATCAGCATGGCCTACTCCTTGGCGACGCGTTTCATGTCCGCATCCATCATCATGCGGATCAGGGTGTCGAGGTCGGTTTTCGGTTTCCAGCCCAGCACGCGCTGCGCCTTGGCCGGGTTGCCGAGCAGCACTTCGACTTCGGCCGGGCGGAAGAACGCCGGGTCGATCTTCACGTAATCGCGGTAGTTCAAACCGACGTGATCGAAGGCGATGCGACACATCTCGCGCACGGTGGTGGTGACACCAGTGGCGACCACGAAATCGTCAGGCTTGTCCTGTTGCAGCATCAGCCACATGGCTTCGACGTAATCGCCGGCAAAGCCCCAGTCGCGTTTGGCGTCGATGTTGCCCAGGGCCAGTTCCTGCTGCTTGCCCTGTTTGATGCGGGCGGCGGCGTCGGTGACCTTGCGGGTGACGAATTCAATGCCGCGCAGTGGCGATTCATGATTGAACAGAATGCCGCTGCTGGCGTGCAGGTCGAAACTTTCGCGGTAGTTGACGGTGATCCAGTGACCATACAGTTTGGCAACACCGTAGGGGCTGCGCGGGTAGAACGGGGTGTTCTCGTCCTGCTGCTCAGCCTGAATCAGGCCGAACATTTCGCTGGTCGAGGCCTGATAGAAACGCGTGTGCGGGCTGAACTGGCGGATCGCTTCGAGCAGGTGGGTCACGCCCAGGCCATCGACGATGCCGGTGGTCACCGGTTGATTCCAGGACGCGGCGACGAAGCTTTGCGCAGCCAGGTTGTAGACTTCGTCCGGTGCCGACTTGATCACCGCGCGCTGCACCGAGCAGGCATCGGCCATGTCACCGTCCAGGTAGACGATGTCGCCTTCGACGCCCATCTCGCGCAGGCGCCAGCGCGAATCGCTGCTGCGCCGTGCGACCAGACCGTGAACCTTGTAGCCCTTGTCGAGCAGCAGTCTGGCCAGATAAGCGCCGTCCTGGCCGGTGATCCCTGTGATCAGTGCACTTTTCATTCTTGTCGTACTCGCTGCTCCCAGTCGGACAGGATCGTCCGCAGGGATTGTTGTGTTGTAATTTTCGGCGTCCATCCCGTGGTCTGGGCGAGCCTTGCGTGACTGCCGCAAACGCGGCGCTGATCCGCACGGCGCATGCGCGCCGGATCCTGCACCAGTTGCAGGTCGACCTCGGCCAGATCGCCCAGCTGTTCGATCAGACTGCGGATGCTTTGCTCGCGGCCCGAGCAAATGTTGTAGACCTGCCCCGGCGTACCCTTTTCCAGCAGAGCGAAATACGCCGAGATCACATCGCCGACATCGAGGAAATCGCGCGTGACGTCAATGTCACCGACTTCCAGTTGCGCGGCTTGCAGGCCCTGTTTGATGCGGTTGATCTGGCGTGCAGCACTGGCGATGACAAAGTTGTCTTTCTGCCCGCTGCCGATATGGTTGAACGGCCGCGCCACCAGCATCGGCCAGCCTTCACTCAGGCCCCATTGCAGGCAGAGAAACTCCGCCGACAGTTTGCTCACGGCGTAGGGATTGCGCGGGCATGGCGGTTGCAGTTCAGTGATGGGCAGGGCGCTTTCGGCAACCTGACCATAGACGTCGCCGGAGCTGACATACAGGAAAGTCCCCTGAAATCCGCGCGCCTTGAGCGCCTGTAACAGATTGAGGGTACCGAGCAGATTGATTTCGAGCGTGCGGGCCGGATCGCGGAAGGCTTCGGGAACGAAGGTCTGGCCGGCCAGATGAATCACCGCGTCGGGCAATTGTGGCCACAGGTCGACGAGGCTGGCAGGTGCCGTGAGATCGTAGGGTGCAGCAGCAGGCAGCAGTTCCCATGTCGAGTCAGGCTGAGCCAGACGCGACTGGAGATGTTGTCCCACGAATCCACTGAGGCCCGTGATGAACAGACGCTTTTTCAAACAGCGACCCCTTGGTCTTTAACTTTCGCCACTTTCCCACAGGCTTTGAGGAGAAGTCTGTCAGGCCGGATGAAAAGACCGACATGATGGCAGGCGAAGTCGTTGTTGTAGTTGTTTGTTACCAATCTGTGCCAAATGCGCAGCAATTTCAACAGCGCAAACCGTGACCGGTCAGTTCTCGTCAGCGTAGCCCGATTTATTCTCGTCGGGCGGTTCCCGGATTCGCGACGGATGTGTTTAGAATGGCCCTCGTCGCCATCTCCCCAGGTTCGCCGGGGTGGTTGCGCAACAGGGTGAAACCAGCCACTAAAACAAGAACGAAGACGAGCTCCATGACGAAGGACGAGCAGCGGTGATCCCGACTCGCTCCAGCGCTTGGCCGTCATAGCGTGAAACTGCCGGGATGGTGGTTTCACCGTGGGATGCCATGAATTTCATTCTTTACTCGGACGTCAACGATCGCTCCATCAGCCAGAGCCTGGGGCGTCCGGAATACAGCTATTACTTCGTGCTCAAGGCCTACCGTCCTGTGCTGGAAAGCCTTGGGCAAGTGCACGTGGTGTCGTCGGCGGCCGAAGTCGACCCGCTGTACCGCCAGTTGCAACTGGCCGGTCAGGATTGTCTCTTCCTTTCGTTCGCTCCGCCGCATAAAACCCCGACCGACCTGCAATGCCCGGTGGTCTGCGTGATTGCGTGGGAGTACGACTCGATCCCGGTCGCTCCTCGCGAAGAAGACGCTCACCATGACTGGAGCCAGATCCTCGCGCGTCACGGTCGGGCGATCACCCTGTCCAGCCACACGGCACAGGCCATTCGCCGGACCATGGGCGAAGATTTCCCGGTCCTGGTGTTGCCGACACCTTTGTGGGAAGGCTTCGCCGGGGTGCGCCGGCAGTTCCCGCCTGCTGCGGTGAACCCGGGCGCGGTGTTGCAGATCAAGGGCTGCATTATCGATAGTCGCACGCTCGGGTTGTCGGCCGATGGGCTGATCGCGCCCGCAGTCGATGTGCAGGAGCCGCAGCCCGAAGCGGTGGTCAAGCCCGAAGCCGCGCCACTGCCGCCACTGACCTTGCGCCGACGTGCGTTCATCACCAAACACTACCTGCGCGAAAGTTACCGGGCCGCCGCGACACCGAACGAGCACGGGCCGCTGTTTCTGCTCAAGCACAACCTGCTGCTGTGGTACCGCGAAGCCGTGCGCGATTTGCTGCCGGTCGCTCTACGCCGCCAGCTCTTCCGGTTGCGCACTCCAGCCCCTGAGCCGTTGCCGCCAGCGGTCAGTGTCGACGCACCGACGGCGGCCGAGCATCCACAGGCCTGCCTGCCGGACACCAGTTCCACGATCCAGGCCGAGGTCAGCGGCGTGGTGTATGTGAGCGTGTTCAACCCCGAAGACGGGCGCAAGAACTGGCATCACCTGATCACGGCTTTCTGCTGGGCCATGCGCGATGTCGAAGATGCCACGCTGGTGCTGAAGATGACGCAGAACGATCTGGCGACCTATTACGTGCACCTGATCACCTTGTTGTCGCAGTTGTCACCGTTCGCCTGCCGGGTGGTGGTCATGCACGGCTATCTGGAGGACGAAGAGTTCGCCAGGCTTTACGGTGCGGCCAGTTTCTACGTCAATGCGTCGCGCTGCGAAGGTCTGTGTCTGCCGCTGATGGAGTTCATGTCCTGCGCGCGTCCGGTGATTGCGCCGGACCATACGGCGATGCACGACTACATCGACGAACGTGTCGGTTTCATCGTCAAGTCCAGCCGTGAGCCGACCATCTGGCCGGATGATGTGCGGATCCTCTACCGCACTCTGCGCCATCGCCCGGACTGGGGCTCGTTGAAAAAGGCCTACGAGGACAGCTACGCCATGGCCAAGAACGATCCTCAGGCCTATCAGGCCATGGCTCATGCTGCCAATGAGCGCATGCGCGAGTACTGCAGTTTTGCTCCGGTGCAGCAGCGTCTGGCGCAGTTTCTTCAATTGACGCCGAGTGCAACGCCGCAGCTGATCGCCGAGGCAGGGACTGCATCATGCTGATCATCATTCATTCCGAAACCAACAAGAGCAATATTCAGCAGAACCTCGGCCGGCCCGAATACAGCTACTACTTTGTGCTCAAGGAATTCCGCCCGGTTCTGGAGCGCCTGGGGCAAGTGATTGAAGTGAGCAATCCGGACGACCTGGTCGATCGCCTGTACTTCGATTGCCTGAGCCGTGGCGAGGCGTGCGTATTTCTGTCGTTCTCACCGCCGCATCGCACGCCGATTCATTACGCCTGCCCGACCATCCCGGTATTTGCCTGGGAGTTCAGCACCATCCCCACCGAGAGCTGGCACGGCGAGCCGCGTCACGACTGGCGCGTGGTGTTGAACGCCTGCGGCATGGCGATTACCCATTCGAGTTTCACGGTGAACGCGGTCTGCGACGTGATGGGCGCGGACTATCCGATCTGCGCGATTCCCGCTCCCGTGTGGGATCGCTTCGCCGCACGCGGTGCGCAGTTGCGCAAGCAGCCGGTGGTTGAAGCGGTGCAGTTGAAGTTGCGCGGCCTGTTGCTCGACAGCCGTACGGTGGA
The DNA here is from genome assembly GCF_016756945.1 of Pseudomonas sp. MWU318. NCBI lineage: Bacteria > Pseudomonadati > Pseudomonadota > Gammaproteobacteria > Pseudomonadales > Pseudomonadaceae > Pseudomonas > Pseudomonas sp. MWU318. The sequence continues at coordinate 471,112 of NZ_JAESJL010000003.1, read as the reverse complement.
TCTACGCGCGTACGGTCCACCGGGGTTGTGCGAAGGCACGCCGCTGTCGTTTGCCGGGCCGCCGCAGGACTGCCAGTTGCAACTGGACGGCGTGGTCTACACCTCGGTGTTCAACCCGTACGACGGGCGCAAGAACTGGCAGGACATGATCAGTGCCTTCTGCACCACGTTCCGTGAGGTCGCCGATGCGACCCTGGTGCTTAAGCTCACGCACCATGACATCGCCAACGCCCTGAGCGACATGCTGCATCACCTGTACAAGAACCAGTCCTACCAGTGCCGGATCGTGCTGATCCACGGGTATCTGGCGGACGCCGATTATGAGGCGCTGGTGCAGGCCACCAGCTACGTGGTCAACAGTTCCTATGGCGAAGGGCAGTGCCTGCCGCTGATGGAGTTCATGTCCTGTGGCAAACCGGCCATCGCCCCGTTGAACACGGCGATGGCCGACTACGTCGACAGCGAAAACGCATTCATCGTCGCTTCCACCGAGGAGCTGACGGCCTGGCCCCACGACCCACGCGCCGCCTACCGTACCCTGCGCTACATGACCGATTGGGACTCGCTGTGCGCGGCGTATCGCGACAGCTACGCGGTGGCGAAAAACGATGTCGAACGCTATGCGCGGATGTCCCGGCATGCCGTGCACAACCTGCAGAAATTCTGCAGTCAGGCGAGCGCTGAAGAACGTCTGCGGAGCTTTTTGGCCCAGCGTGCGCAAGCCATCAAACCGTCGTCCGTGGAAGCCGCGAGCGCATGATCCGGCGCCTGCTCGCACGCTTGCGTCCGGCACCCTTGCCTGTCGCACCTGAGCCGCCCGGCCTGGTTTCGCCACGGGATGTGGGGTTGCATGACGCGATTCTCGACGGCTGGTTTTTGCAAGGCAGCGGCGAGTTGCTCAAGGGCTTCGCGATCACGGCTGACGACACCTTGCTCGACGTCGGTTGCGGCGAAGGCGTGGCGACGCTGTTCGCGGTGCGGCAGGGCGCCTCGGTAATCTTCACCGACAGCGAACATGCCAAGGTCCGCGATCTGGCCCGGCAGGTTGAGGCGCAGAGCACCAAGCCGAATCTGGGGCTGGTCAGCAACAGTCTGCCACTGCCGCTGGCCGCCGGTTGTGCGAGCAAAGTGGTGTGCATGGAAGTGCTGGAGCACATCGACCAGCCCGAACCGTTCATGGCCGAACTGGTGCGCATGGGCCGCCCGGGCGCGCAGTACCTGCTGAGTGTTCCGGCACCGGTAGGCGAGCACCTGCAACAGGGCATTGCCCCGGCCAGTTATTACCAGACGCCCAATCATGTGCAGATTTTCACCGAGCAGCGCTTTGCCGAACTGGTGGAGAACGCCGGGCTGGTGATAGAGCATCGACAGGCCAGCGGGTTCTTCTGGGTGATGGGCATGATTTTCTTCTGGGCCAGCGAACGCGCTGCGGGCCGTGACCTCGGTGGCGCGGTGCGCGACCGGATTCAGGCGCCGTATCCGCCGTTGATGGAAAGCTGGGCGCGCACCTGGCAAGACCTGCTGGCGCAGCCCGACGGTTTGGCAATCAAGCAGATGCTCGACCGCTTCATGCCCAAGAGCCAGGTGATCATCGCCCGCAAACCGCTGGCTGGCGAAGCCCGGAGTCAGCCATGAGTGCCAGGCGAATCATGGACATCGAGGTGCTGCGCGCCATTGCGGTGCTCGGGGTGTTGTTCCATCACTTGCAGGGCAGTCTGTTCACCGACACGGTGCCGTTGCTGGAAAAAATCCATGCCTGGGTGCAACCGTGGTGGGGCGTCGATCTGTTTTTCGCGATCTCCGGCTTCGTCATCGCGCGCAGCCTGATCCCCGCGCTGCAAGGCTGCACGACGCGTCAGGAGTACTGGCAGCAGACGCGCAATTTCTGGCTGCGGCGGGTGTTTCGCCTGTTGCCGTCGGCCTGGTTGTGGCTGGCGCTGATTCTCCTCGCGTGTGTGTTTCTCAACCGCTCCGGTGCCTTTGGCAGCTTGCACGCCAACCTGCAGGCGACGCTGGCGGGGGTGTTGCAGTACGCCAATTTCCGTTTTGCCGACAGTTTCTTTCATTACGAGTACGGCAGCAGTTTCGTCTACTGGAGCCTGGCGCTGGAGGAGCAGTTTTACCTGCTGTTCCCGCTGCTGATTGTGCTGTGCCGCAAGCATCTGGTCTGGGCCTTGCTGGCGCTGGTGGCGGTACAACTTTTCACCCTGCGCACGCCGTTGCTGATGGTGGTGCGCACTGATGCCCTGGCGCTCGGCGTGCTGCTGGCGCTGTGGAGTGCGCAACCTTCTTACCAGCGCTGGCAGCCGACGTTTCTGCGGCGACCGTGGGCTGGCGTGTCAGTGTTGATCGGCGTGGCGCTGCTGATGAGTTTCATGGCCACCGACCGTTTCACTTTCGCGCCTTATCGCATCGGCTCGATTGCCGTGCTCGGCGCGTTGCTGGTGTGGATTGCTTCGTACAACCGCGATTACCTGCTGCCGGCGGGCCATTTGCAGCGGCTGATGGCGTGGATCGGCAGTCGTTCCTACGGCATTTACCTGATTCATATCCCGGCCTATCTGCTAGTGCGGGAGCTGATCTTCCGTTTGCAGGCTGCCGGTTTACCGAGCCCGGCCGGGCACCCGATTCTCACCTTGCTGATCGCCTTCGGCCTGATCGTGCTGCTCAGCGAGCTGAACTACCGCTTCATCGAAATGCCGATGCGTAATCGCGGTGCTGCTCTGGTGCGGCGCCTCGATACGTCCCGAACCGCCGTTTCAACCCCCGGAGCCACCTCATGCTGAGCCTCTTGAAAAAACTCACGGCGGCGACGCCTGCACCGGCCCCCGCGCAACCCGTCGCCCCGGCAGCGGACAAGGTCGATCCGTACATGCTCGGCCTCTACGATGCCAAGCTCAGCGGCTGGTTCAATCAGGAGACCGGCGAGCTGTTCAAGGGCTTCCCGGTCACCGCCGATGACACCTTGCTCGATGTCGGCTGTGGTGACGGCGGCAACGTGCATTTCTGCGGCATGCGCGGGGCGAAGATCATCATTGCCGACATCGATGGCGCCAAGGTTGAGGCTACTCGCCAGCGCCTGAGCGATACCCCGGCGCGCAGCGTCGAGTGCCACGTCACCGACTGCAATCCGTTGCCGATTGCCGACGGCACCGCCACCCGCGTGGTGTCCACCGAAGTCATCGAGCACGTCGACGACCCGGCGCAGTTCCTCGCCGAGCTGGTGCGGGTCGGCCAGTCCGGTGCGTTGTATCTGCTGAGCGTGCCGCACCCAAGCTCGGAAGATTTGCAGAAGGACATTGCGGCGCCGGAGTATTTCCAGAAGCCCAACCACATTCGCATCATCAGTGAAGAGCAGTTCAAGACGATGGTCAGCGACGCCGGGCTGGAGCTCATCAGCCACAGCCAGTACGGTTTTTACTGGTCGATGTGGATGCTGCTGTTCTGGGAAGCCAAGGTCGATTTCAGCAACCCGGATCACCCGTTGCTCGAGCATTGGGCCAACACCTGGCAAGCGGTGCTCGATTCGCCGCGTGGTGCGCAGATCAAGCAGGCGCTGGACGCAGTGGTGGCGAAGAGTCAGGTGATCATTGCCCGCAAGCCCTGAGTGCTTTTGTGTAACCTTGCAGCCTGATGTCTCAGGGATCTGCAAGGTATGCGCGTTATCGTCGGGTTGTCGGCCATGCTGGCGGTGTTGTTGCTCTGTGCTTGTGAACGACAGGACGCAGCGCCACTCGATCAGCAACTCTACGTCTGGCAACGCCAATGGACGTCCGCCCATGAGCTCGCGCTGAAAGACAGCCGCAGCGACTTTTCGACCCTGCGCGTGCTGGCTTTGCAGGCATTCCCCAATGACGGCTGGCATCGGGCGCGTATCGATGCGCCGTTGCTCAAGTGCGATGGCCGGCCTCTGATCGCGGTGATTCGCCTCGACGGTCAGCTCAAGGCGCTCGATCAGCAGCAGGTGAGCGCAAAGATCCTTCAGATGCTGGCTGACTGGCAAGCGCAGGGGCTGACCGTGAGCGGGGTCGAGATCGATCACGACGCCGGTAATGCGCGCCTGCCGGCCTATACCGATTTCCTTGTGAACCTGCGTGGCGCATTGCCGGCCAACCTGCCGCTGAGCATCACTGCGTTACCGGCCTGGCTCGACAGTCCGCAACTGCCGGCGCTGCTGGCCAGCGTCGACAGCAGTGTGCTGCAGGTGCACGCGGTCAGCGATCCGCGTCGTGGTCTGTTCGACCCCGAGCAGGCGCGGCGCTGGGCCAAGGCCTGGGGGCAGGTGACCGACAAAGCGTTTTATCTGGCGCTGCCGGCCTACGGCGTGGCGCTGCTGCCGGATGCCGATGGCGCCCCGGTGGTGGAAAGTGAAGTGCCACTCGAGCGCGGCGGCCAGCGGCGCGAATTGCTCGCCGATCCGCAACAACTGAGCCGACTGGCCAATGACATGCGCGAGGATCGCCCGGAACATCTGGCCGGGTTGATCTGGTTTCGCCTGCCGCTACCCAATGATCGCCGCGCCTGGAGCCTGGGCACGCTGCGCGCCGTGGCCCGCGGTGATGCGTTGAGCAGCCAACTCGGTCTGGCGTTCAGCGACCACGATGGCCTGCAGGACATCGCCCTGCGCAATGTCGGAAACCTCGACAGTGCCTGGCCCGCACGTATCACCGTCAAGGCCAGCGCTTGCGAAGGCGCTGATGCGCTTGCCGGTTACTCGTTGCAACAGAGCGCGGATCTGCTTACCTTCACCCGCCTGCGCGACGGTCGTCTGCCGGCGGGCGGACAGCGCGCCATCGGTTGGGCACGCTGTGCATTCATTGATCAAGGAGGTTCGCATGTTGACCCGTAACTGGCCCCGCCATCTGCTCTGCCTGAGCCTCAGCCTGCCGCTGGGTTCGGCGCTGGCCTGCGGTCCGGACTTCCCGATGCGCCTGCTCGACAATCGCGGGCAAAGCCTGGCCGATTTGCCGGAGGGCAACTTCAACTTCGAGATCAGCCGCCTCGGCAAGACCATTGCCGGGCTGAAGAACGTCACCGCTGCGACGCACAATCCCGACGACATGTACGGCGACGCAAGCGAGCCTGCTGCGCTGCGCGAAAAAGCCGAGCAGGTCGGTCTGAGCGCCGAGCAACAGGCACTGGTCAAGCAACTGCGTGGCCTGAGCGATGCGCGTCAGGTCGAGGCGCAGGGCGCCAGCCTGCCAGCGGAAATCCGCTTGTACGTGGCCGGCGCGGTGGCGTTTGCCACTGGCGATCATCCGCTGGCGATCGAATACTTCAACAAAGTGCTGGCACTGCCGGCCGATCAGCGCCCGCTGCGCAGCACCTGGGCGGCTTATTCCCTGGGCCGTGCCTGGTTTGCCACGAGTGCCGAGGCGGGCGATGTCATCGAAGTGCTGGAGGACGCACGTGCGGCCTTCCGTCAGGCTCGACAACTGAGCATCGATGGTTTCAGCGATCCGCTGGAGCTGGGGGTTGCCAGCCTCGGTGAAGAGGCGCGGGTGCTGCGCAACGCCGGTGACTGGAACGGCGCCATCGAACTGTACGAAGCGCAGAACCTGCACGGTTCGGCCGTGGGTTACACCTCGCTGAAACAACTGATGAATGAGCTGGCCGAACTGCCCGAGCCGCAACTGGCGAAGCTGCTGGAGCGCAAGGCGGTGCAGCAACTGGTCACCGCTTCGTTGATCAGCCGCATGGGCTGGTCATTCGACGAGCAACCGCCGAATGAGAAGAAACTCATCAAGCTGCTGCAGGACAGCACCCGTGGCAGCCTGGAAAACGCCGATCGGCTGGCAGCGATGAACTATCAACAGGGTGATTACGCCAGCGCCAAGGCCTTCCTTGAAAACGCCGGTGACGGTGGATTGGCGTGGTGGCTGCGGGCCAAGCTGGCAGTGCGTGACGGCGATAAAAATGCCGCGGCTGCCGCCTATGCCAAAGCCGCGCAGGCGTTTCCGCAGAGCGAAGATTGGGGTTACCGACGCACTCCGGACTGGGACTTTGAAACCGTTCAGCCGAAATGCCGGGTCGAGGGCGAAAGCGCGATTCTCGCGCTGCAACGCGGCGAATACCTGCAAGCGTTCGTGCAGCTGTATCGCAGCAACAGCATCTACTGGTTCGACGCGGCGACGGTGGCCGAGCGCGTGCTGACGGTCGATGAGCTCAAGCGTTATGTCGATGACAACGTGCCGGCGCCGCCGGCGCTGACCCAGCAACAGCGCGACAATTACGTGCCGCTGCCGGTCGCCGCCAGCCTGCGCAATCTGCTGGGGCGACGCTTGCTGCGTGAAGGGCATTACGAGGAAGCGGTCGGCTATTTCGACAATCCCGATCTGCAGCACAAGGCCCGTCTGTACGGCGAGCAAAGGATGAAGGCTGACGCTGCGTGGTGGCCGACCAAACGCGCCAGCGCCTTGTACAACGCGGCGTGGACCGCGCGTGAATGGGGCATGGACATTCTCGGTTACGAGATGGCGCCGGACTACGCCACGTTTGGCGGCAACTACAGCCTGGAAAGCACCGAGCTGAAAGTCGGGCCGCTGGTGGCCGAGGCTGAAGTACAGCGTCAGAAGGCCAGCCAGGCGCAGCCGGACGAGCGTTATCACTACCGTTTTGTCGCCACCGCGCTGGCCAGCCGGGCCGCGGATAACTTGCCGCACACCAGTCAGGCGTTTGCTGCGGTGTTATGCAATGCCGTCGGTTTCAACAGCAGCCTGGAAGAGCAGAGCGCGCTGTATCGGCGTTACGTCAATGAAGGCGCGTACGTGCTGTGGGCGGTGGACTTCGGTAATCAGTGCCCCTATCCGGATTTCGAAAACGCCGACAAGCGTTACGTCACCCAGGTGACCGATGCCGCGCGCATGGCTCTGCGGCCTTACAAATGGCCGGTACAGATCGGCGCGATCGTACTGGCGGTCGGCGTTGCATTGGCGCTGATCAGCCGGCGCCAACGCAAGTCCCGCAAACCCTAGGCCTGCTGGATAAACGTCAAGCGCACGGCGAAGCCGATCAACAGGCTGCCGAACAGCCATTGCTGAACGCGTTGGGCGGTTGGACTGTGTTGCAGCCAACGGCCCAGCGCCGCGCCGGTCAGGGCATAGGCGCTGTCGAACAGCAGCCCCACGCCCACCAGCAGAACACCGAGGGTGGCAAATTGGGTCAGCACCGCTGCGCCGTCACTGACGATGAATTGCGGTAACAGCACCGAGCAGAACAGCAGCGCCTTGGGGTTGAGCAAATTGGTCAGCAGGCCACGGCGAATCGCCTCGCGCCATTGTCCTTGGGTGTCAGTCACGGCAGCCGTATTCAGGTTCGGCAGCAAGCTGCTGCGCAAGCATTGAATGCCGATCCACAGCAAGTACGCCGCACCAGCCAGGCGCACCAGATCAAACGTCCACGGCGCCGCCTTGAACAGCGCCGCCAGACCCAATGCCGCCAATGCCACGTGACAGCCCCGGGCGATCGCCAGGCCAACGGCGGTTGCCAGCGCCGCACCGCGACCCTGGCGGGCACCGGTTTGCAGCAACAGAATCATGTCCGGGCCGGGCAACAGGAAGACCACCGCCAATGCCAGAAAAAACAGCCAGAAACTCGTCATGTCGCAGCCCTTTCGTTATCGACTCGGTGAGCAAAGTCTATGGCGCAAGGGCGGGGCAGGTGCTTGCGAAGTCAGCTTCAAAAACCCTTGGGATTGGCATAACCTGCTTTCTTTTTGCGCCTTGACCAGCAGGATCTGCCAACCATGAAACTCGATGCTTTTGATCGCAAGATTCTCGCCGCCCTGCAGCGCAACGGACGGCTGAGCAACGTTGAGCTGGCGGACGAGATCGGCCTGTCGGCGTCACCTTGCCTGCGCCGGGTGCGGATGCTGGAGGAGGCCGGGGTGATTCGTGGCTATCAGGCCAACCTCGATCGTGATGAAGTGGGACTGGGGCTGACGGTGTTTGTCGGGGTCAAGGTCGAGCGCCACAACGATGAGCAGGCCGAAGCTTTTTACGCGGCAGTCACCGCACTGCCGGAAGTGATCTCGGCGTTTCTGGTGTCGGGGGAGTCGGACTTTCTGTTGCAGGTGGTGGTGCCGGACCTGCGCGCGTATGACCGCTTTCTTAGCGGCTGTCTGCTGAAGCTGCCGGGGGTGAGTGACATTCGCAGCAACTTTGCGATTCACACGGTGAAGACGCCGGGGGCGTTGCCGTTGGGGCATCTTCCGCTGTAGAGCGGGTTGCTCCCACATTCGACCGCAATCCTCCAGCGGGAACACGGTCAACTGTGGGAGCTGGCTTGCCAGCGATAGCGGTGTGTCAGCGACCGCAACGGTTAAAGGACTGACGCCATCGCTGGCAAGCCAGCTCCCACAGGGTTTGGGTGACCACCTACATTTGCGTCGCCATCCCCTCGACATTCATCGCCGCCTGACGCAGCGCCTCGGAGCGGGTCGGGTGCGGATGGCAAGTCAGCGCGATATCTTCGGCAGACGCACTGAACTCCATGGCCACGCAGTACTCACCGATCATTTCGCTGACGCTCGGGCCGACCAGATGCACGCCGAGAATTTCGTCCGTGCGTTCGTCGGCGAGGACTTTGGCGAAGCCTTCGGTCTCATGGTTGATCTTGGCCCGGCTGTTGGCGGTGAACGGAAACTTGCCGACCTTGTAAGCACGCCCTTCAGCCTTGAGCTGCTCTTCGGTCTTGCCGACGCTGGCCAGCTCCGGCCGAGTGTAGATGACGTTGGGGATCAGCTCGTAGTTGACCTCGCCGGCCTTGCCGACGATCTGTTCCACGCAGGCCATCGCTTCGTCTTCGGCCTTGTGCGCGAGCATCGGCCCGGATGTCACGTCACCGATTACCCAGACGCCGGAGGCTTCGGTGCGGTGCTGGCGGTTGGCGAGCATGCCGCGCTTGTCGGTGCTCAGGCCGACGTTCTCCAGGCCCAGGCCTTTGGTGTACGGGCGCCGGCCGATCGCGACCAGCACGTAGTCGGCTTCCAGTAACTCGGCGCTGCCACCGGCGGCGGGTTCGACGCTGAGTTGCACACCGTTGACCGAGGGGGTGGCGCTGGTGACCTTCGAACTCAATTTGAAGCTGATGCCTTGCTTGCTCAGCGAACGCTGCAGGGTTTTGCCGGCCTCGCCGTCGACACCGGGGCAGATGCGGTCAAGATATTCGACCACGGTCACCTGGGCGCCGAGACGCCGCCAGACCGAGCCCAGTTCCAGGCCGATCACCCCGGCGCCGATCACCACCAGATGCTTGGGCACTTCACTCAGCGACAGCGCGCCGGTGGAGTCGAGGATGCGTTGATTGTCGATCTCGACGCCGGGCAGGGGCGTGGGTTCGGAGCCGGTGGCGATGATGATGTCCTTGGCGCTCAATTCGGTCTTGTTGCCCTGATCGTCGGTCACGCTGACTTTGCCCGGGCCATCGATGTGGCCCCAGCCCTTGATCCAGTCGACCTTGTTCTTGCGAAACAGAAACTCGATGCCTTTGGTCAGTCCGCTGACGCTCTCGTCTTTCTGTTTCATCATTTGCGCGAGGTTGAGCGTGGGTTTGACCTCGATGCCGAGGTTGGCGAATTCCGCACCCATGGCCGCGTCGTACAGCTCCGAAGCATGCAGCAAGGCCTTCGACGGCATGCAACCGACGTTCAGGCAGGTGCCGCCGAGGGTGGCGCGGCCTTCCACGCAGGCTGCCTTCAGGCCCAGCTGGCCGGCGCGGATCGCCGCGTTATAACCACCGGGGCCGCCGCCCAGAATGACCACGTCGTAGTTGCTCATGCTGTTGCTCCTCGTTGGGGATGCGGATCGCTAAAAGTAGTCGGTCGATAAAATTACGAACGTAATATGTGCGTTTCCGGACATTTCGGTCAAGGCTTCAGGCAAGCGACAGGTTGCGCATCTTTAGATAAGCGAATTTGTGTACGAATATTTCACGCTTTTCGTTATATCGTAACGATAAGACCGGTGAATCAATGGCTTTGGGGTGATATGCAAGTCGATCTGAATGTCGATGGCACGCAAGTGACCGGGTTGCCGCGCTTTCAACAAGCGGCCGCGCAAGGGCGACGCTTGCGTCGTCTGGCCATCGGCCTCGGCGGATTGGCCGGGGCAGGGTGGCTGCTGGCGTTGTTTGTCGAGCTGTTTGCCGCGCAATCGATATGGCCGGTCTTGCTGGTGAATTTGGGTGCGGCGTTACTGGTGCTGGTCGCCGGCCTGCAGTCGGCGTGGTGGGTGACGCAATGGCGTGCAGGGGTGATTGACCCGCCGATATCGGTGGCGCTGACCGAGGAGCTGGAGCCAGTAGCGCCAGATGGTTGGTACGAACGGCTGCTGGAGCGATTGAGTCAGCGTGGTCTTCACCTGCTCGGTCAGATTGGTGCGGCCACGTTGTGGCTGGGCGGCTGGTCAGTGCTGATTGTGCTCGCCATCGGGCAGGTGTGGAATCTGACGTTGCCTGCCGCAGCAGTCGGGTTATCGGCCACGGTGGGCGCCGCGCTGATGTTGCTGTTGGGTTTCGGCTTGCTGGTGCTGGAGCGGCAACTGGCTCAGGAGAGTCCAGCGCAATGGCCGGAAGCCGGGGCCCTCGCGCAACTGACGCGAGTGGCGATCATCAGCCTGGTGCTGGGCGCGTTGTGCCTGCTGTTCGCCAGCGAGGCGTCGGTGTGGCCAGTACGGCTTGCGGTGTTGATCGGGATCTTGCCGGCATTCGTCGCGATCGAGTTGCTATTGCGCGCATTTCTATCGGTGTTCAGCCCTCGACGCGAGCAGCTCGAACCGACCGTGCTGGCGCGCAGTTTTGTTGCCGATATGCTGCGCTGGCCACCGCAGCCGTTGCTCGCCTTGCAGCACGAATTGCACAACCGTTTCGGCATCGATCTGCGTCAGATCTGGGCGTTCAGCTACATGCGCCGGGCCTTTCTGCCGGTGCTGGCGCTGGTCGCCGCGATCGGCTGGTTGCTGACCGGTATCCACGAAATCCCGCTGCAAGGGCGCGGCATCTACGAGCGCTTCGGCAAGCCGGTGCAAGTGTTCGGTCCGGGATTGCACGCCGGTCTGCCGTGGCCATTGGGCCGTGTATTGAACGTCGAGAATGGCGTGGTGCATGAGTTGGCGACCAGCGTCGGCGATGCTCCTGCCCCGACCCAGGCTGATCCTGCCGAAGGCCCGGCGCCGATGGCCGCCAACCGCTTGTGGGATGCCAGCCACGTCAACGACAAATCCCAGGTGATCGCCAGCAGCCGTGGCGATCAGCAGAGCTTTCAAATCGTCAACATGGACGTGCGCTTCGTTTATCGCATTGGCCTGGGTGATCAGGATGCCTTGGCCGCCACTTACAACAACGCTGATGTGCCGACGCTGATTCGCAGCACCGCGAGCCGGATTCTGGTGCACGATTTTGCCTCGCGCACCCTCGACGGTTTGCTCGGTGCTGACCGGGTAGGGCTGGGCGAAGAAATCGGCCATGCGGTGCAAGGCGATCTACAGAAACTCGACAGCGGTGTGGAGATTCTCGCCACCGTGGTCGAAGCAATTCACCCGCCAGCCGGTGCCGCCAACGCTTATCACGGCGTACAGGCGGCGCAGATCGGCGCGCAGGCGTTGATCTCCCGTGAGCGCGGTGCTGCGGCAGAGGCGAGTAACCAGGCGCAGTTGCAGGCCAGTCTCGCCCGCGATCAGGCGAGTGCCAGCGCCCGTGAAATCAACGCCACCGCGCAGGCGGCGGATCTGAAATTCAAGGCTGAGCAGAAAGCCTATGCCAGCGCTGGCCAGGCGTTCGTGCTCGAGCAATATCTGAGTCAGCTCAGCCTGGGTCTGAACAAGGCCAAATTGTTGGTACTCGACCACCGTTTAGGCGGCAGCAGCAATGCGCCGACCATCGATCTGCGTACGTTTACGCTGCCGGCTGATCCGACGCCTGCGCGCACCACCGCTCAACCAGGAGTTGCCCCTTGAGCCAGTCGCACACTCACGATTCGCATGACCACAGCGGCCACGATCATGGCCACGCCGGGCATCACCATCATCATGGGCATCATCACCATCACCACGGAGCGCCGGAAGAGCCGGGTCCATTCCCGTGGCGGCGCATGGGCTGGGCGTTGTTGCTGGTGGGGTTTGCCATTGCGGCGGCAAGCCTGGTGCAAGTGCGCTCGGGCGAGGCCACCGTCATTACTCGTTTCGGTAATCCGTCGCGGGTACTGCTTGAGCCGGGTTTGAGCTGGCGCTGGCCGGCGCCGTTCGAAGCGGCGATCCCGGTGGATCTGCGCCTGCGTACCACCTCCAGTGGTTTGCAGGATGTCGGCACCCGCGACGGTTTGCGCATCATCGTTCAGGCTTACGTGGCGTGGCAGGTGCAGGGCGACCCGGACAATGTGCAGCGTTTCATGCGCGCGGTGCAGAACCAGCCGGACGAAGCGGCGCGGCAGATTCGCACCTTTGTCGGCTCGGCGCTGGAAACCACCGCCAGCAGTTTCGATCTGGCGGATCTGGTGAATACCGATGCCAGCAAAGTGCGTATCGCCGATTTCGAAACGCAACTGCGTCAGCAGATCGACCAGCAACTGCTCGCCACTTACGGTGTGCGCGTGGTGCAAGTCGGCATCGAACGCCTGACTTTGCCTTCGGTCACGCTCACGGCCACGGTTGATCGGATGCGCGCCGAGCGTGAAACAATTGCCACCGAACGCACCGCCATCGGCAAGCGGGAAGCCGCGCAAATTCGCTCTGCTGCCGAGCGCGATGCGCGAATTGTTCAGGCTGACGCGACAGTTAAAGCTGCAGAAATCGAAGCGCAATCCCGAGTCGAAGCCGCGCAAATCTACGGCCGTGCCTACGCTGGCTCGCCGCAGCTGTACAACCTGCTGCGCTCGCTCGATACCCTCGGCACCATCGTGACCCCGGACACCAAGCTGATCCTGCGTACCGACGCCGCGCCATTCCGCGTGCTGGTGGACGGCCCGCCGAATGTTGAAAATAAATTCGGATCGCAGCCATGAGTGATGAAGTTCCACGTGGAACACATTCGTTGAGCAGTCCGTGGATTCAGGCCGGACGTCTGGCGTTTTTCGCCTTATATGCGGTGACGGTATTGGCTGCGTTGGCGTGGGCGTTTTCCAATGTGCGGCAAATTGATCCGCAAAATCGCGCTGTGGTTCTGCACTTTGGCGCACTGCAACGCGTCCAGAATGCCGGGCTGTTGCTGGCCTGGCCGCAGCCGTTCGAGCAGGTGGTTTTGCTGCCGGCAGCGGATCGGGTCATCGAGCGCCGAGTGGAGAACCTGCTGCGCAGCAGTGAGGCTATCAAAGCTGATCGTGTAGCAACCTTCGCCACGCCACTGAGCGATGCACTGGCCGGTTCCGGCTATTTGCTGACCGGCGACGCCGGCGTTGTGCAATTGGATGTGCGGGTGTTTTACAAGGTCAGCGATCCCTATGACTTCGTGCTGCAGGGGGAGCATGTGCTGCCGGCACTGGATCGGCTGGTCACCCGCAGCGCGGTGGCACTGACCGCTGCTCGGGATCTGGATACGATTCTGGTCGCACGGCCGGAGTTGATCGGCGCCGACAATCAGGCCGCTGAACGCCGCGAACGCCTGCGCGGTGATCTGGTGCAAGGCATCAACAAGCGTCTGGCTGAATTGAAGGCGAGCGGGCAGGGCATCGGCATCGAAGTGGCGCGGGTCGATGTTCAATCGAGTCTGCCCGACCCGGCCGTCAGTGCCTTTAATGCGGTGTTGACCGCCAGTCAGCAGGCCGACAAAGCCGTCGCCAATGCACGCACCGAGGCGGAAAAACTCACCCAAACCGCCAACGAACAAGCCGACCGTACTCTGCAAGTGGCCCATGCTCAGGCCGGCGAACGGCTGGCAAAAGCCTCTGCCGACACTGCCACGGTAATGAGCCTGGCCAAGGCGCAACAACAGGGCACCGACCCGCAGATGCTCCTGCGGCTATACCGCGAACGCATGCCGAAGATCCTCGGCCAGGCCGGGTCAGTGACCACGGTCGATCCGAAAGATGATTCCCGCCTGATCATTCAGGGAGCCAGTAAATGACTGCGACCACCGCTGCACCGAGCCTGTTGTCCTCGGCCGAACAGCGCCGCGCTGCACGGCAATTGACACTGGCGATGCTCGCCCTTGGCTTGCTCGGCCTCGGTCTGATCTGGCGTTGGCTGGTGCCGGAGCAAACCGGTGTCAGTCAGTTGCTGCTGGGTTTCGCCTCCTTATTAGTGGCGGTGCCGGTGATGCGCTCGGCGTGGTACAGCCTGCGTTATCCAAGCCTGCACGGCATCACCGATCAACTGATTGCCCTGGCGATGCTCGGTGCGTGGGCGACCGGCGATCTGCTGACGGCGGCGTTGCTGCCAATCATTATGATCTTCGGCCATGTGCTGGAAGAGCGCAGCGTGATCGGCTCGCAGGAAGCGATTCATGCTCTCGGCCAATTGACCCGCAGCCACGCGCGCAAGATTCAGGCGGACGGCTCGATCATCGAAGTCGATAACGGCACGCTCAAACCCGGCGACACGGTCGAGGTGCGTGCAGGAGATCGGGTGCCGGCGGATGGCCGGGTGCTGTTCGGTCAGGCCAGCCTCGACACGGCGTCGATCACCGGCGAATCGGTTCCGGTGGAAACGGCGGTGGGCATGACGGTGTTTGGCGGGGCGATCAACCTCGACGGCTTGCTGCGCGTTGAGGTGACCCGTACCGGCGATCAATCGACGTTGGGCAAAGTCATCGCGCTGATGCAGAACGCCGAGCGCTCGAAGCCACCGATCACCCGCCTGCTTGAACGTTATGCCGGCAGCTACATGGTGCTGGTGTTGCTGTTGGCGGCGGTGACCTGGTTTGTCACTAATGACGCGCAAGCGATGCTCGCGGTGCTGGTGGCGGCCTGTCCCTGTGCCTTGGTGCTGTCGGCACCGGCCACGGCGATTGCCGGAGTGGCGGTGGCAGCGCGCCACGGCATTCTGATCCGTAGCTCGGCGTTTCTCGAAGAACTGGCGGACCTCACCTCGTTGGTGGTCGACAAGACCGGCACCCTGACTTACGGCACCTTGCGTCTGCAATCGATCAACAGCCCGCGTCTGCAACAGTCCGCGGTCATGGCGTTGGCGGCCAGTCTTGGCGCGGCCAGCAGTCATCCGGTCAGCCGGGCACTGGCGGGGCTGGTCAGTCAGGAGCAGAGCCTGCCGCTGACGGACATTCACGAGCGTCAGGGCCTCGGGGTCGTGGCCATGACCGCGCAAGGCGAGGCGGCGCTGGGACGTCCCGAACTGTTCGCGCAACTGGGCATCGTCACTACCATCGTTCCCGAGCACGACGGGCCGATTGCCGGATTGGCGCTGAACGGCGAATTTGTCGCCTGGCTGTTGCTGGCCGACAGCGTCAAACCGGAAGCGCGCTTTGCCCTCGCTGAATTGCGCGAACTGGGGCTGGGTCGCCAACTGCTGCTGACCGGCGACCGCCAAAGTGTTGCGCAGACACTGGCCCACGAGGTCGGCCTGCAAGAGGTGGAAGCGCAGGCGCTGCCTGAGGACAAGCTCAACCGCGTACTCAAGGAAATCGACAATGGCTTCCGGCCGATGGTGGTGGGCGACGGCATCAATGATTCGCTGGCGCTCAAGGCCGGTGTGGTCGGTGTGGCGATGGGCGCCGGCGGTGCCGACATTGCGCTGGCCTCGGCGGATATCGTGTTGATCGGCAGCGATCTGCGCCGTCTGGGCACCTGTGTGCGGCTCAGTCGTCAGTGCCGTCGAACCTTGCAGGTCAACGTGATCATCGGCCTGGGCTGGACCCTGGCGATCGTGGTGTTTGCGGCATTCGGCTGGCTCGGCGCGGCCGGGGCGATGATCGCCGCTCTGCTGCACAACCTCAGTACGTTGCTGGTGTTGGGCAATGCCGGACGACTGCTGCGGTTTCAGGAGCCATTGCTCAAGCTCAAGGATGATCACTGAAATGAGTTTCAGCGAACTGTGCGCCGAATAGGCAGTCATTTATGTAGAAGGCGCACACTTCATTGCCGGTTTCGGTGTCGAAAACACGAGTTGCATTCCGGCCTGTTGGAGCGTCTGAAACGATAGTCTCGGCTAATTAAATCGATAGCCTGCTATTTTTCAAGGATGGTCTACCCTCAGATCTGACGTCTGAAACAAGGGGGGATTTTCCATGCTCGCGCAACTTCCACCGGCCTTACAGAATCTGCAGCTTCCGCTTCGCTTGCGACTCTGGGATGGTCATGAGTTCAATCTGGGGCCGACGCCCAGCGTTACCATTGTGGTCAAGGACCCGACGATGGTCACCCAGTTCACCCATCCAAGTCTCGACGCGCTGGGGGCGGCGTTTGTCGAAGGCAGGCTCGAACTGGAGGGCTCGATCAGCGAGGTCATCCGGGTCTGCGACGAATTGAGCAGCGCCTTGCTCGATGAGGACGAAAGCGCCCAGCCAGTGCGTGCGGTGCACGACAAGGAAACCGACGCCAAAGCCATTTCCTATCACTACGACCTGTCCAACGCGTTCTATCAGCTGTGGCTGGACAGCGACATGGCGTATTCCTGCGCGTATTTCGAAACCGGCAGTGAAACCCTCGAACAAGCGCAACAGGCCAAGTTCCGCCATCTGTGTCGCAAGCTGCGTTTGCAGCCTGGCGATTACCTGCTGGATGTAGGGTGCGGCTGGGGTGGTCTGGCGCGTTACGCCGCGCGTGAATTCGGCGCCAAGGTGTTCGGCATCACCCTGAGCAAGGAACAGCTGGAACTGGCCCGCGAGCGCGTCAAAGCCGAGGGCCTGGAAGATCAGGTTGAACTGCAATTGCTCGACTATCGCGATCTGCCGCAGGACGGGCGTTTCGATAAGGTGGTCAGCGTCGGAATGTTCGAACACGTCGGTCACGCCAATCTCGCCGAGTACTGCAAGGTCCTGTTCGGCGCGGTGAAGGAGGGTGGTCTGGTGATGAACCACGGCATCACCGCAAAACATACCGACGGCCGTCCGGTAGGACGCGGCGCTGGCGACTTCATCGAGAAATACGTGTTCCCCAACGGTGAGCTGCCGCACCTGGCGATGATCTCGGCCGAGATCAGCGAAGCCGGGCTGGAGATTGTCGACGTCGAAAGCCTGCGTCTGCATTACGCGCGTACGCTGGATCACTGGAGCGAGCGTCTTGAGGACAACCTCGAAGCGGCCGGGAAACTGGTACCGGATCAGGCGTTGCGTATCTGGCGGCTGTATCTGGCTGGATGTGCCTACGCGTTCGCGCGTGGCTGGATCAACCTGCACCAGATTCTTGCGGTGAAGGCGCATCCGGATGGCAGCCATGAACTGCCCTGGACCCGCGACGACATTTATCACCCCTGAGGCCTGACGACCGTTCGCTCGTTCGAGCGAGCGGCCGGTTAAAGAATCGGTGAAATAAGCCGGGCGATCCGCATGCCGAGCTGTTGCAGGCGGTGGATCTCTCGGCTTTCTTCTTTGGCGACTTCATAAGCCTGCTCGAAATCATCGTTGAGCATGCGTTCCACGTGGGCGGCGAATTCGCTGTCGACGGTCAGCAGCATCACTTCGAAATTCAGCCGGAACGAACGGTTGTCCAGATTGGCGCTGCCGATGGCGCTGATTTCGCTGTCGATTAACACCACTTTCTGATGCAGGAACCCCGGCTCGTAGCGGAATACCCGCACGCCGGCGCGTACTGCTTCGAACGCGTAGAGGCTGGACGCGGCGTAAACGATGCGGTGATCAGGGCGTGAGGGCAGCAGCAGGCGCACGTCGACGCCGCGCAGCACCGCCAGGCGCAACGCGGCGAATACTGCCTCATCGGGAATGAAATACGGGCTGGTGATCCACACTCGTTCCGTCGCCGCGTGGATGGCTTCGACGAAGAACAGTGAACAGGTTTCGTAGGCATCCGCCGGGCCGCTCGCCAGCAATTGGCAGAGCACGCCATCTTCCGGGTAGACATCCGGCAGGATCAGCGGTGGCAACGTCCGTGCTGCCCAGAACCAGTCCTCGGCAAACGACTCCTGCATGCAGGCCACCACCGGCCCGCGCACCTGAACATGGGTATCGCGCCACGGCGCCAGGGGCGGTTTCTCGCCCATGTATTCATCGCCGACGTTATGCCCGCCGACGAAGCCGAGTACGCCATCGACCACTACGATTTTGCGGTGGTTGCGGAAATTCACCTGGAAGCGATTGAGCCAGCCGCTGCGTGTGGCGAAGGCTTTGACCTCGACACCGCCATCGCGCAGCGCCTGCACATAACTGTGGGGCAGGGCGTGGCTGCCGATGCGGTCGTAGAGCAGATGAATTGCCACACCTTCCGCGGCCTTCTTCAGTAACAGGTCGCGCAGGCGCTGCCCGAGGCGGTCGTCATGGATGATGAAAAACTGCACCAGTACGGCTTCGCGCGCTTGATCGATAGCCTGGAAAATCGCCTCAAAGGTCGCGTGGCCATTCACCAGCAGTTGCACTTGGTTGTTCGCCAGGCACGGCATGCGCCCCAGTTTGGGCATGGCGCGCAGCGAGGCGTAGGCATTCGAGGCGCGAGCGGTGAGGGCTTCTTCGACCCATGGGCGCCAGTTCAACTCGGAGATCGCCTGACGCATCTGTTCGTTGGCCTGACGTCGCGCCTTGATATAGCCGTCGAAGGTGCTGCGGCCGAAAACCAGATAAGGGATGAGGGTCAGGTAGGGAATGAAAATAAGCGACAATGCCCAGGCGATCGAGCCTTGGGCGGTGCGTACGGTCAGCACCGCATGGATGGCGGCGATCAAGCCGAGGCTATGTATCAGGGCGATCAGATAACCGAAAATGTGCGGTCCAAAATAATCCATGGGGCAGCCTTGCTCCTGAAGACTCAATGCGTAACAGACCATGTTCCGAGGCGAATGTCGCTATTTAATTGGTGCATGAACCGAAGCAATCGGCCGACGTCTAACGGCCACTACTGATCAGGAGTTTTTCGATGAACGTTCGTCTGCTGGGTTTGGCGCTGGGCCTGGGTTTGGCAATGCCGTTGGTAGCGCAGGCGCAAATGCTGCAGCCGGGGCTGTGGGAAATGACCTCAAGCAACGTCAAGGTCGATGACCAGCCCATGGATGTGCAATCGATTCTTGGCCAGTTGCAAGGCCAGATGACCCCGCAACAGCGCGCGGCGCTGGAGAAGAACGGGATCAACATCGGCGGCAAGGGCATTCGTGCCTGCCTGACGCCGCAGCAAGTGGCGACCAACGATATTCCGCTGGCCGATCCGCAATCGGGCTGCAAACAGCAGATCACCGAACGCACCGGCAACCAGTGGAAATTCCGCTTCAGCTGCCCGAAAGCGCAAGGTACGGGTGTCGCGACGTTCCTCAGTGATCGTGAGTTCACCACGGTGGCCAACGGCACGTTCAATGCGATCGGGATCAACCAGAAGGGCAGCCTGGAAACCCGCGCTGTGTGGTTGGGTCAGGATTGCGGCACTGTGAAGCCAAGAGCTTAAAAGCTTCGCGAGCAAGCTCGCTCCCACAGGGCTGGCGCTATTCCTGTAGGAGCGAGCCTGCTCGCGAAGACGTCCTGTCAAACGGCTGATCATTCAGCGCATAAACCGCAGCGCCAGCCCCTGACATCCTTCGTTGATACGCTGCTCCCGCCAGGCAATCTGCCCCGACACCAACGTGGTATTCACCCGATAGCGAAAAGTCCTGTCAGCAAAAGGCGTCCATCCGCACTGTGACAGGATCGGTTGCCGAGACACTTCCAGCGCCGCTGGCTCCACCAGCACCAGATCCGCCCAATACCCTTCACGCAAATAACCACGATCCGGAATCGCAAACAGATCCGCCACCCGATGGCTGGTCTTCGCCACCAACGTGGTGATCGGCAGCACGCCATCGGCCACCAGCTCCAGCAGTGCCGGCAAGGCGTGTTGGACCAGCGGTAAACCGGAAGGCGCATCGGCATACGGGCGCTGTTTTTCTGCCCAGGTATGCGGAGCGTGATCGCTGCCGATCACATCCAGTCGATTGCTCAACAGCGCCGCGCGCAAGGCATCGCGGTCGGCTTGTGTCTTGATCGCCGGATTGCACTTGATCAGGTTGCCGAGGGCCGGATAGTCGCGGTCATCGAATAGCAGATGATGCAGGCAGACTTCGGCCGTGATGTGTTTCTGTGCGAGCGGCTTGTCCTCGAACAACTCGAGTTCGCGAGCGGTGGTCAGATGCAAAACGTGCAGGCGGGTGCCGTGACGTCTGGCCAGTTCCACCGCCAGCGAAGAGGAGCGGTAGCAAGCCTCGGCATCGCGAATCAGTGCATGGATATTCGCTGGCAGGTGTTCGCCGAGGCGTTCGCACAGACGTGCTGCATTGGCCTCGATGCTCGGCGTGTGTTCGCAATGCGCCAGCAGTATTGTCGGCACTTCGGCGAATAAACGCTCGAGAGTCCTCGGATCGTCCACCAACATGTTGCCGGTGGACGCGCCCATGAACACTTTGACCCCGGCCACTTCGCAGGGGTTGAGTGCGGCGACGGTGTCGAGGTTGTGCCGGCTCACACCGAAGTGGAAGCCATAGTTGGCCACGGAGTTGATCGCCGCCCGGCGTTTTTTATCCGCCAGCGCTTCGAGGGTGAGGGTGGCCGGTTGGGTGTTGGGCATGTCCATGAAGCTGGTGATGCCGCCCGCCACCGCTGCGCGCGACTCGGTGTGGATGCAGCCCTTGGCCGGCGCCCCCGGTTCGCGAAAATGCACCTGATCATCAATCATCCCCGGCAACAGCCATTGGCCGTTGGCGTCGATTTCCACACAGGCATTTTCACCGTCGATGCTGCGCGCGATCTTGACGATGCGGCCATGGCTGACCAGCAGATCACCGTCGAACTCGCGTCCTTCATTGACCAGTCTGGCGTTGCGAATCAGCACACTGCTCATGATTCAGAACTCGTTCTGCAAGGCTTTGTAGCCGCGTACCAGATCGACATTGGTGCGTGCCACGTCTTCGGAAAACTCCGAGGCGCTGACACTCACCGGCGGGAATTGCGAGAGGTCGGTATTGGGACCGATGCGGGTGGTGGAGGGCACGTAGAACGCGTCCGGCAAATCGCGGCCATCGACCACCGAATTGTGCCGCACCACACAGCCGTCACCGACCACGCAATTGAACAGGACGCTATTGAAGCCGATGAACACTCGGTCGCCGACTACGCACGGGCCGTGCACGATCGAGCGGTGAGCGATCGAGGTGAATTCGCCGATGGTCACGGCAGCGCCGGATTTGGAGTGGATCACCACGCCGTCCTGGATGTTCGAATTGGCGCCGATGGTGATCGGCTCCATCGCGCCTGAAGCGTCTACTTCATCGGCGCGGATCACTGCGTAGGGGCCGACGAAGACGTTCTCGCCAATGACCACCTTGCCGCAGATGATCGCGGTTTTGTCGACGTAGGCCGACTCGGCAATTTGCGGAAGATCGCCGGAAGGATTTTTACGGATCATGGCTGGCTCAGTGCGTCGTAAAGGGTGTTGAGGTTGTATTCGAACAGTCCGGTAAAGGTGCTGGCCGGACCACTGGCAGCGAGGGCATCGGAGTACAACGTGCCGCCGATGTACGCGCCGCTTTCCTCGGCGATCTGCTTGAGCAGGCGCGCGTCCTTGATGTTTTCCATGAACACCGCTTTGACCTTGGCCTTACGGATCTGGGTAATCAGTGCGGCGACTTCGGCAGCCGAAGGTTCACGCTCGGTGGACAGACCTTGCGGCGCCATGAAGTCGATGCCGTAGGCCTGACCGAGATAACCGAAGGCATCGTGACTGGTGACGATTTTGCGATTGCCCGGTGGCAGCGAGCCGAGCTTGGCCTTGGCTTCGGCGAGCAGGGCGTAAATCTGTTTCAGGTAGGTCTGGCTGTTGCGTTGGTAGTCGGCCTTGTTCGCCGGGTCGGCGGCGCTCAGCGCCTTGGTGATATTGGCGATGTACAGCTCGGTGTTGGCCAGATTGTGCCAGGCGTGCGGGTCGGGAATGGTCTCGCCGTCTTCCTCCAACGAGCGTGGAATCACGCCATGACTGGCACTGATGACAGGGGCTCTGGTCTCGGTGCTGGTCGCCAGGCGATCGAGCCAAGGCTCGAAACCGAGGCCGTTCTTGATGATCAGTTTGGCTTTAAGCAGCGCTTTGGCGTCGTCCGGTGTCGGTTCATAGGTGTGCGCGTCGGCGTCCGGGCCGACCATGTTGGTGATCTGGACATGCTCGCCACCCACCTGGTGAACCATATCGGCGAGGATGCTGAAGCTGGTGACCACCGGTAATTTTTCCGCCGCCGACAACGACATCGACAGCAGCAGGCCGAACAACACGAGTAGAGCGCGCATCGGGAAACACCTCATTGGGATGTGAGCAAAGGCGGGCGGCGCAACAAGCCGTGCACCGGTCCGAACACCACGGACAGCAGATAACCGATACCGGCGACCAGAACGATCGCCGGACCGCTGGGCAGCGAGTAGTAGAATGAGATCAGCAATCCCAGCCACACCGACAGGCAGCCGATAAGCGCCGAGATGGCAATCAGGTTCGGCAGGCGACGACTCCAGAACCGTGATGCGGCGGCGGGCAGCATCATCAGGCCGACCACCATTAAGGCACCAATGGCCTGGAAGCCGATTACCAGATTGAGCACTACCAAGGTCAGGAACACGCCGTGGGCGAGGGGGCCGAGGCGGCTGACGGTTTGCAGGAATAGTGGATCGAGGGTATCGAGCAGCAGTGGTTTGTAAATGAGTGCCATGGCAATCAGGCTAAAGGCCGAGACCCATAGCATGCCGTGAAGAGTAGGGCCGTCGACCGCCAGTGCCGAGCCGAACAAGAGGTGCAGCAAGTCGAGGCGTTTGCCGGCGATGCCAAGAATCAACACGCCGCTGGCGAGCGAGATCGGATAGATCGCGGCGAGGCTGGCGTCTTCGCGCAGACCGGTGCGACGGGTGATCCAGGCGGCGAGACCGGCCATGCCCAGGCCGGCGCCCAGACCACCGAAGGTCAGCGCGGGCAGACTCAGACCGGCGAACCAGAAGCCCAATGCTGCGCCGGGAAGGATGCCGTGGGCGACGGCGTCACCGATCAGGCTCATGCGCCGCAGGATCAGAAAAACGCCGAGCGGCGCTGTGCTGCAGGCCAATACCAGTCCGCCGAGCAGCGCTCGGCGCATGAACACGAACTCGCTGAACGGTTGACAGAGGTGGGCGACGGTGAGCATCAGGCCACCTGCATATCGGGTGTTTGCTGGATCAGTTCGGTACTGGGGCCGAACAGGCATTCGCGGTTTTTGATCAGCAGTGTCCGCGGGATGTGTTGACGGACGGCGGCGAGGTCATGGCAGACCATCAAGAGTGTCCGTCCTTCGGAGTGCCAAGCGTGGATGTGCTGCCAAAGCAATTGCTGACCCAGTTCATCGAGCGCGGCATGGGGTTCGTCGAGGAGTAGCAACGGGGCGTCGGTCAGACTCAAGCGGGCGAGTAGAGCGCGTTGTAATTCGCCACCGGAAAGAGCCATCAGCGAACGTTTTTCCAATCCGCTCAAGTGCCAGTTTTCCAGGGCATTGAAGAGTCGTTGCGTGCGCAGTTGCGTCGACAGTCGACGGCCCCAGAAACCCGCAGCCACCAGCTCTTCGAGGCTGATGGGGAACTGTCGGTCGAGGTGTTGCTGTTGCGGCAGGAACGCCAGACCGCCTTGGCGTGGAACACCCAGCGCGACCTTTCCCGATAACGGCTTCTGCAATCCGGCTATGACTTTCAGCAGGCTGCTCTTACCGCAGCCGTTGGCGCCGATGATGGCGCTGAGGCTGCCGTGTTCCAGCGAGAGGGTCAGTGGCGAAGTCAGTGGTTGGCCGGGTGCGCCCCAACTCAGGGTGTGGCAACGGATCATGCGAGTTCTCGATGCCAGTGGCTTTCAGCGACAGCGTCGTGGGCGTGCAGGCTTTCAGCATGGATCACTCGCAGGTGGAATCCACTCACCCCGGGGGAGCGACGCAGGGCCAGATTAAGTCGTCGCGCGGCGTCTTCACAGAACATCAGATTCTGCCCATTGGCCAACGCGAAGGCTTGCTCGTCGGCGCGTTTCACGGCGGTTTGTACGGCAGTACCGAGCGCTGTTTCGGCGTCATTGATGATCACACTCAGGGGTAGCTCGTCGATGAACTCGTCGAGATGCATATGCAGTTGCGCGGTGCTGCGTTGGCTGTGCGGGGTGGCGACAATGCCTTGGCTTGATCCTAGCCAGGCCAACACTTTGGCATGTTGCAATGGTTTGTTGGCGAAGTCATCGATGAATTGTTGTTGAATCAACTGTCGCGCCAACGCTGCTGAACAGGGGCAGGTTGAGGAGTAGGGCACCTCAATTTTCAGTTCCACGTGGAACACTTTGTTTTTCAGGCTCGCAAAAATGCTCACTGGGTAGCTCTTCCAACCGGCCAGAGGGCTGACTAACGCAGGCCTTTTCAGCAGCACTTCGCAGTGGATTTTCAGGTAGGCGCTGTTGGATAAACCATCGTGGCTGACCAGAAATTCCTCGAGAACCTGGCGCAATAAGGAGGGAGAGAGGTCCTGCCGCTCAAGTGCCGCCAATGCGAGATATAGCCGCGACATGTGAATACCGCGCGCCTCGCCATCATCGAGACTGACGCCTGCATCTGCTTTTGCGCTCAGACGTTGGCCTTCCAACAGAACAGGCAGAGCAATGCCGCACATTCCCACCCAATCAAGCGGTAAAGCCTGCCGAGCGGCTTGAGTCGCAATATCCGGAAGTGTCAGCGAATTCATGTTCGGAACCATCGTGTTGATTGAATTAGATGTTACATTATAACAATTCAAATCACGATGCCTTTTTAATTAACAGGCTTTCATATGCACAGACGTCATCTGCTCAATCTGCTTCTGGCCAGCACGGCCTTGGCTTTTCCTTTTACTGTTTCGGCCACTCAAATTCGCAATGCACGCCTCTGGCGTTCGGATGACAAGCTGAGATTGGTCTTCGATCTTAGCGGTCCGGTGCGCTACAAAACCTTCTCCCTGAGCGCTCCCGAACGTTTGATCATTGACCTTTCCGGGGCGAGTTTGAGTGGCGATTTCAGCCAATTGACGCTTGCCGATACAGCTATTCGTTCGATTCGATCAGGGCACTTTGGTCAGGGTGATACACGCATCGTTCTCGATCTGAACCATCCAGTGCTATTGAGCAGCTTCCTTTTGGCGCCTCAAGATGGCCAAGGACACCGCTTGGTGCTTGATCTAGTAAACGCCAAACAAGCATCAAGTCCCGCAATGGTTCCACGTGAAACACCCTCGAATCAGACTCAGCCCAAGCGCGACATCATCGTTGTCGTTGATCCCGGGCACGGCGGAAAAGACCCAGGTGCGGTTGGCGCCAAGGGTGAGCGGGAAAAGGATGTGGTTCTCGCCATCGCCCAGTTGCTCGCCAAGCGCCTGAAAAAAGAGAAAGGTTTCGACGTCAAACTGGTACGCAATGACGACTTCTTCGTGCCGCTGCGCAAGCGTGTGGACATCGCCCGTCAGCATAAGGCCGACATGTTTATCTCGGTGCATGCCGATGCGGCACCGCGTCTGACGGCGTCGGGAGCGTCGGTATATTGCCTGTCCGAAGGTGGTGCAACGTCAGCGACTGCACGCTTCATGGCGCAGCGGGAGAACGGCGCGGACCTGCTCGGTGCGACCAGTCTGCTCAATCTCAAAGACAAGGATCCAATGCTCGCGGGCGTGATTCTCGACATGTCGATGAGCGCCACCATCGCCGCGAGCCTGCAACTCGGCAACACCGTTCTCGGCAGTCTGGCGAACATTACCACGCTGCATCAGAAGCGCGTGGAACAAGCAGGATTTGCCGTCTTAAAGTCGCCGGATGTGCCATCGATTCTGGTGGAAACCGGCTTCATTTCCAATGCTCGTGACAGTCAGCGCCTGGTCACTCCACGACATCAGCAAGCCGTGGCGGATGGTTTGTTCGAAGGGCTGCAGCGTTACTTTCAGAAGAATCCACCGGCCGACAGCTACATCGCTTGGCGGCAGGAGCAGCTAAAAGCGCAGGTTTAGCAGCCGGTGATCCGGCTGCAGGTGAACTTGGCGCTACTGCCGCCAGAGCTGGAAAAGCGATTGATCGTCGTCCAGCCGACGCGACGGGTGTAGCCGACCCACGCTTCCCCATCAGAGGCGATCCCAGTGAAGAACGTCAGTTGTCCGAAGCGACTGTTGGTCTGCGCCCAATAACGCTTGCCGTCCTTTTCAAATCCTCGCAGATAAATCGTGCTGCCCACCGTGTTCACGCTGTAGGCATTGCCCTGCGCGTCGATGCAGGCCAGCAGATTGGCGCTGTGTGTGCAGTTGGCGAGCGCGGGAATTTGCCCCCACGCGTTGGCTCCCGACAGCAACGCGAGACTCAGCAGCGAGCATTTCATGGCATCTTTCATCGCGGTTCCCGATGGGCGGATTGCGTACAGCTTCCTGCTCTTCATCGTTTCGGACAAGAGCAGGACTGGCTTATTCATGTTGTTATGCTATAACATAAAATTGAATTGAGCCTGAGCTCGCCGATTTCAAGCGTCTGCTTCTGCCATATCGCTGTTTTGAAGCTCTAGAGCGCGGTGCGCTACGCCAAACCAGGCCAAAACGCACATCGGCCACCACATGATGAGGATTATCCAATGTCATCACCGCTTCCCGTGACCGTTCTATCGGGCTTTCTCGGCGCCGGAAAAAGTACACTTTTGAATTACGTACTACGTAATCGAGAAGGTTTGCGCGTTGCGGTCATCGTTAACGATATGAGCGAAATCAACATTGATGGCAGCGAAGTCCAGCGCGATGTCAGCCTTAACCGTGCGGAAGAAAAACTCGTGGAGATGAGCAACGGTTGTATCTGCTGTACGTTACGCGAAGACTTGCTCGAAGAAGTCAGCAAATTCGCCCGCGAAGGAAGATTCGATTACCTGCTCATCGAATCCACCGGTATTTCCGAACCGCTACCGGTCGCCGAAACGTTTACCTTCCGCGATGAGCAGGGCGAGAGCCTGGCTGACGTCGCGCGGCTCGACACCATGGTCACGGTAGTCGACGGTGTGAATTTCCTCCTCGACTATCAGGCTGCCGAGAGCCTCGCGTCCCGCGGCGAGACACTGGGCGATGAAGATGAACGCTCGATCACCGATCTGCTGATCGAACAAATCGAGTTCGCCGATGTACTGCTGATCAGCAAGATCGACCTCATCAGCCGTCAGGAGCGCGAAGAGCTGATGGCCATCCTCAAACGCCTCAACGCCCAGGCGGAAATCATCCCGATGGTGATGGGCGAGGTGCCGCTGGAGAAGATCCTCAACACCGGGCGTTTCGATTTCGAGAAAGCCGCTCAGGCCCCGGGCTGGTTGCAGGAATTGCGTGGTGAGCACGTGCCGGAAACCACGGAATACGGCATCGCCTCGACGGCCTACCGCGCACGTCGCCCGTTCCATCCGCAGCGCTTTTTCGACTTCATCGATCGTCCATGGCCGAACGGCAAACTGCTGCGCTCCAAAGGCTTCTTCTGGCTCGCCAGCAAACCCTCCGACGCAGGCAGTTGGTCGCAGGCCGGCGGTTTGATGCGCCATGGTTTCGCCGGTCGCTGGTGGCGTTTCGTGCCGAAAAACCAATGGCCGCAGGATCAGGAAAGTACTGCAGCAATCATGGAAAACTGGACACCGAGCGTCGGAGATTGTCGTCAGGAGCTGGTGTTCATCGGCCAGAACATCGACTTCGTACAGCTCAAGTCGGAGCTCGACGCCTGCCTGCTGACTGACGAAGAAATGGCCATTGGCGCAGACGGTTGGCGCAGGCTGGCGGATCCGTTCGGCCCTTGGCACGAAGAGGCCGCCTGATGCTTGCGCTGAAACTGCAGCAAAACCGGGCACGCCATCAGCATCAGGGAGCGACGCCGAAAACGCTGGCGCGAATCCTCGAAGACGACGTCAATCTCGCGATCTGGCAGCGTCAAATGCCGCTGCACATCGCCGATTTCGCAGAGTTGCTGCTGTCGCTCAACGAGCCTTTGGCGGAATCGCTGTGCATCGAATTGCCGAATGAAGACGCCGACCTAGATCTGCAAGGACTGGCCGCCGGGTTCCGTGATCTGCAAGGCTACGAGGGCTTCATCGCTGACCTGCAATGGCTGGTGAGTGCCTTCGCCTGTCTGCTGGGCGCTCGCCGCATCGGTTTGCGCCTGCGGGTGTTGGACAAAGCCATGTGCCCACGCTTCCATGTCGATCATGTGCCGGTGCGCTTGATCACCACCTATGCCGGGATTGGCAGCCAATGGCTCAAGGAGGGCGTGATGGATCGCGAGCAATTGGGTCAGGCCAACGCCGAGCCACACGGCACGAGTCAAATCCAGCAACTCAAGCGTGGTGACGTGGCGCTATTGAAAGGCGAGAAGTGGCACGGCAACGAGGGCTTCGGCCTGATTCATCGTTCTCCGCAACCGGCAGCGGGCGAACGACGCCTGCTGCTGACCCTCGATTGGCTCGGCTGACGGCTCAAGGCTTGAGCCACTTGCCGTGGCTCTGGCTTTCGCAGTATGGCTGTAAATACGCGGCGTCAGAGGCGACGCCGTAATAGTGGATATCCTGGCGATAGGGCATATTGGCGACTTGTGCGTTGCTACACACGCCGAACGCGCCGCTCGGGCATTGATCGACGTACTGCACCTCGACTTTCTGCCCGGCCAATGTCGGTTGGCAGAAGCCGTCGCTGAACAGCTTCTCGGGAATATTGCGGTTCTGCTGGCAGACTTTGACGTCGAGCCGCACACCCTGGCTGTGCACCACGCAAGCCTGGGCCCATGCTTCGCTCGACAGCAGCATCAACAGCAACGACCATCCCATCCAACGCATGTCCAATCCCCTCAGAAAACGCCCAGTCATGTTGCAGAACATTCCTACCCATGTCATCGCCGGCCCTTTGGGCGCCGGCAAGACCAGCCTGATTCGCCAGCTTATGGCCCAACGGCCGGAAGGCGAGCGCTGGGCGGTGCTGATCAATGAGTTCGGTCAGATCGGCCTCGATGCTGCGTTGCTGACCCGCGACGCCGATGGTATCGCACTGGGCGAGGTCGCCGGAGGGTGCCTTTGTTGCGTGAACGGTGCGCCGTTTCAGATCGGCCTCGGCCGTTTGCTGCGCAAAGCCAGGCCGGATCGGCTGTTCATTGAGCCGTCCGGACTGGGCCATCCGGCGCAGTTACTCACGCAGTTAGGCGAGGCGCCGTGGTTGGGTGTACTGGCGCTGCAGCCCTGTGTGTTAGTGCTGGATGCTCAGGCGCTGGCCGCCGGGAAAGCCTTGCCGCCCGCTCAGCGGGAGGCTCTGGCCAGCGCCGGTCTGCTGTTGCTGAACAAGGCAGAAAGTCTGGATGAGGCTGTGCGGCAGACCATCGCCGAGCGTTTGCCGGCAGTCAAACTGATCTGGACGCAGCAGGCGCAACTGTCTTTACGCGAGTTGCCGGGTGTCACGGCGCAAGCAATGGCGGGTGTGGATAACCTCGTCGTGCCGCAGGGGGCGGGACCGATTCCGGCGCTCTGGAGCGATCCGGCCGTGCCGATCTGCCTGAGTCAGGCACAGGAGGGCGGTTGGAGCATCGGTTGGCGTTGGCACCCGGGACAGACGTTTGTTAGGCAACGTCTGAGCCAATGGCTGCAGAGCCTGGACTGGCGGCGGGCCAAACTGGTTATCCACAGCGCCGAGGGCTGGGTGTCGGCCAATGCCTTGGATAACGCTGGTCTTGATTGGCAACCCAGTGAGTGGCGACGGGATTCACGTATAGAGCTGATCTTTGCCGATGCACAACGTATCGATGCTTTGCAGTCAGGCCTGACGCAATGCCGGGTGCAGGCGGGTTAGCTCAAGGCTTCCACTTGTTGTGTTCCTGGCGCCACTGGCTCAGTTCGATCACTTCGGCCCGTGGGCGGGTAACTTCGACCACCGGCGGCGTATCGTCGAACGGCGCCGGGTAGGGCGCCAGTTCGATCTGTGCGCTGTGCGCGCCAAACTGGGTAATGGTGCCGTTGTGCCGGGTTTCGCCGGTCACGGTGAACTCGAAGTTATAGACCCGGGCCAGGCGCCGCCGCCCGCTGGCATCCTTGATCAGACCGATTTTTTTCAACGCGACGTTACCGTCCAGCAGTTCGACGCCGACGTTGATGCAATGCTGCTTGACCCGCTCCAGCGCCCGCTCGCGCAAGCCGTGGTTGTGCCATAACCATGCGCCGGCAGCGGCGAACAGCATCAGCACGAAGATGTTTTCGAGGGTCAGCATCAACAGGAAACTCCAAAAGATAAGCTCAGCTTAACTGCGTCGCCGGTCTGTCGTACAGGCTGTGTTTCGTCGCATACTGCGCGGCTTGAATTTCAATCGTTTTACGGAATAACCCGAATGAAACGTACGCCTCATCTGCTCGCCATTCAGTCCCATGTGGTCTTCGGCCACGCCGGCAACAGCGCCGCCGTGTTTCCGATGCAGCGGGTCGGGGTGAATGTCTGGCCGCTCAACACCGTGCAGTTTTCCAATCACACCCAGTACGGGCAGTGGGCCGGTGAAGTGCTGGCGCCGCAGCAGATCCCCGAACTGGTCGAAGGCATTGCCGCCATTGGCGAACTGGGTAACTGCGACGCTGTGCTTTCCGGTTATCTGGGCAGCGCGGCGCAGGGCCGGGCGATTCTCAGTGGCGTCGAGCGCATCAAATCGGTGAATCCGAAGGCGTTGTACCTGTGCGACCCGGTGATGGGCCATCCGGAGAAGGGCTGCAGTGTGCCGGCCGAAGTCAGCGATTTCCTGCTGGAGGAAGCCGCTGCGGTGGCGGACATCATGTGCCCGAACCAACTGGAGCTGGACAGCTTCTCCGGGCGCAAGCCGCAGTCGCTGTTCGATTGCCTGGCGATGGCTCGGGCGTTGCTGGCACGTGGGCCGAAAGCGGTGCTGGTCAAGCATCTGGATTATCCGAGCAAGCCGGCGGACGGTTTCGAGATGTTGTTGGTGACCGCAGACGAAAGCTGGCACCTGCGCCGTCCGCTGCTGGCGTTTCCGCGTCAGCCGGTGGGTGTCGGCGATCTGACGTCTGGGCTGTTCCTGGCGCGGGTGCTGCTGGGTGACAGTCTGGTGGCGGCGTTTGAGTTCACCGCAGCGGCGGTGCATGAGGTGCTGCTGGAAACCCAGGCGTGTGCCAGTTACGAGCTGCAACTGGTGCGAGCGCAGGACCGGATTGCGCATCCGCGGGTGAAGTTCGAGGCGACGGCGATCAGTCTGTAACCAGCTAAAAGCGAAAAGATCGCAGCCTGCGGCAGCTCCTACAAGGTAAACGTTAATCCTCTGTAGGAGCTGCCGCAGGCTGCGATCTTTTGCTTTTGATCTCAGGCGTCGCCCTTGATCTCCTGATAGCGCTTTTCCAGCTCCTGGCGAATCTGCCGGCGCTGCTGCGCCTGCATGTAGCGACGCTTGTCTTCGCTGTTCTGCGGTTGCAGCGGCGGCACGGGGGCCGGTTTGCGCTGGTCATCCACCGCGACCATGGTGAAGAAGCAGCTGTTGGTGTGACGCACCGAGCGCTCGCGGATGTTTTCGGTCACCACTTTGATGCCGACTTCCATCGAGGTGTTGCCGGTGTAGTTGACCGATGCGAGGAAGGTCACCAGTTCGCCGACATGGATCGGCTCGCGGAAAATCACCTGATCCACCGACAGCGTTACAACATAGCGGCCGGCATAGCGGCTCGCGCAGGCGTAGGCCACTTCGTCGAGGTATTTGAGCAGGGTACCGCCGTGGACATTGCCAGAGAAGTTGGCCATGTCGGGGGTCATCAACACCGTCATCGACAGTTGGGCGTTTCCGGGTTCCATAACGTTCTCACGGATCAAGGCTGGATGGCTGGACGCACCTCTGCGGGTGCCTGGTGGCTTTTTCAAAAGCACCGTTATCGGGACGCCAGACGACTGGCTGCCGTCACGCCGCGACCGATCTGTTTCCTTATATTGCACCGCCTTCCAGCCGGAAGTCGCGGTGTTAACCTGCAAAAGGCCCTGCCCAAGGGCAATTCCTACACGAAAAGCGGATTTTTACCCAACTCGCTCAGACCTTTCTGATGTCTGACGGCGAGTCACGTCATACAAGGAGCCCACACCATGCATGCCATCAGCTTTATTCAGGACCTGGCAGTGATCATGTTGGTCGCAGGTGTGGTCACCGTGCTGTTTCACCGCTTCAAGCAGCCGGTGGTGCTCGGCTACATCGTCGCCGGTTTCATCATCGGCCCGCACACACCGCCGTTCGGTCTGATCCACGACGAAGAAACCATCAAGACCCTCGCCGAGCTGGGGGTGATCTTCCTGATGTTCTGTCTCGGCCTGGAATTCAGTCTGCGCAAGTTGTTCAAGGTCGGGGCCACGGCGTTTATCGCAGCGTTCCTCGAAATCGTCCTGATGATCTGGATCGGCTACGAAATCGGCCGCTGGTTCGACTGGAACACCATGGACTCGCTGTTCCTCGGCGCGATCCTCGCCATCTCCTCGACCACCATCATCGTCAAGGCGCTCAACGACCTGAAGATGAAGAACGAGCGCTTTGCGCAGCTGATCTTCGGCGTACTGATTGTCGAGGACATCCTCGGCATTGGCATCATCGCCTTGCTGTCGAGCATCGCGGTCAGCGGCACGGTCAGCTCCGGCGAAGTGTTCTCCACGGTCGGCAAACTGTCGTTGTTCATGATCGTTGCGCTGGTGGTCGGCATTCTGCTGGTGCCGCGTCTGTTGGCTTATGTCGCCAAATTCGAAAGTAACGAGATGCTGCTGATCACCGTGCTCGGCCTGTGTTTCGGCTTCTGCCTGCTGGTGGTCAAGCTCGAATACAGCATGGTGCTCGGCGCCTTCCTGATCGGCGCGATCATGGCCGAGTCGCGGCAGTTGCTGAAGATCGAACGCCTGATCGAACCGGTTCGCGACCTGTTCAGTGCAATCTTCTTCGTCGCCATCGGCCTGATGCTCGATCCGATGATCCTGCTGCAATACGCGTGGCCGATTGCAGTCATTACCGTGGCGGTGGTGCTCGGCAAGATGTTGTCCTGCGGCCTCGGGGCGTTTATCGCCGGCAATGACGGACGCACCTCACTGCGTGTGGGGATGGGGCTGTCACAGATTGGCGAATTTTCCTTCATCATCGCCGCGCTCGGGATGACGCTGCAGGTCACCAGCAACTTCCTTTATCCCGTTGCGGTGGCGGTGTCGGTGATCACCACGCTGCTGACGCCGTATCTGATCCGTGCGGCCGATCCGCTGTCGATCAAGCTCTCGGCAGCGGTGCCCAAGCGTCTGGGCCGGGTATTCAGTATGTATGGCGAATGGCTGCGCAGCATTCAGCCGCAAGGTGAGGGCGCGATGCTGGCGGCGATGATCCGGCGGATCCTGTTGCAGGTCGGGGTCAATCTGGCGCTGGTGATCGCGATCTTCTTCAGCGGCGCGTTCTTTGCCGGACGGCTGTCGGTGTGGATGCAGGACTGGATCGCTGACCCGAGCTGGCAGAAGGCGTTGATCTGGGGCGGAGCGCTGCTGCTGTCGCTGCCGTTCCTGATTGCGGCGTATCGCAAGCTCAAGGCGCTGTCGATGCTGCTGGCAGAGATGGGCGTGAAACCGGAGATGGCTGGGCGGCACACGCAGCGAGTGCGTCGGGTGATCTCCGAAGTGATCCCGATCCTCTCGCTGCTGGTGATCTTCCTGCTGTTGGCAGCCTTGTCGGCCAGTATTTTGCCGACCAACAAGTTGCTGGTGCTGGTCGCCGTAGTCGCGGCCGCCGTGGCGGCGCTGCTCTGGCGCTGGTTCATCCGTGTGCACACGCGGATGCAGGTAGCCCTGCTGGAAACCCTCGATAATCACAAGGAGTCGTCGGGGCACTGACCGGCCCGGGCGTCTGGCGAATCAACTTTCCAGCCAGACGTCCCGCGCCCAGTGCCACACCGATTCCCAGGACTCTTCGGTGATCAGCTCTTCTTCGCCGGACCACAGCACCACGGTGCCGTCTTCTTCGACGCAGTAGTAGTTGTCGCCGTCCTGGCAGATCGGGATCAGGTCGCGCGGTACGCCAGCGTCCCAGGCGTTGGCCGCGACATCCGGCAGGTAAGTGTGTGATTGCGGGTCGGTGACGGTCACCGGCTCGAGGCTGCCGTACACCACGTCGCTGACGGTCAGCAGAAACTCTTTGAAGACGAACGGGATGTTGATGAAGAGTTCTTCTTCGATCTCCACCAATTGGTCTTCGTCAGGCAACTCCAGGGGAACCGGTACGGGTTCGTTGGCTTCGCGCAGTTGTTCGATGATTTCTTCCACGTCCGGGATCCTCTTGCTTGAATGGCGCGGTTTATATGGGCCGGTTTATACAGTAGCTCGCTATAGATGCAACCGTGAAATAGAAAACCCCGGCCGAGGCCGGGGTTTTTATTACCACATGCGTAACGCGATGGGGATCAGCCGTTCTGGCGGATACCGGCCACCAGCCAAGGCTGGTTTTCGCCCTGCGGACGTTCCATGTTCCAGCTTTCGCTGAACACTTCGCCCTGGTCGAAACGCGAGGTCTTCGACACACCGCTGAAGGTCAGGGTGGCGATGGTCTTGTCGGCACGATCATCCACGCCGTCCAGCTGTACCTGCAAGTTGTCGATGTAGGTCGACTGGAAGCCGTCGCCCAGGTCCGCACGCTCACGCTTGAGGAAGTCGAGCATCTGCGGGGTCACGAACTCAGCAATCTTGTCCATTTCGTTGGCGTCCCAGTGCTGCTGCAGCGACTGGAAGTGGCTGCGCGCAGCGGCAAGGAAGTTCTGCTCGTTGAACCAGGCCGGTGCGTTGATCACCGGACGAGCGGCAACCGGCGCGGCCGAACCACCGAAGATCGAGCCCATGGCGGCAGGCTTCTGCTCGAAGACTTCACGCTGCATCGGCGCGCCGGCCGGAGCCAGATGCTCCTGCTGCTTGCGTCGACGCGCAGCGATGAAGCGGAAGATCACGAACGCGATCACGGCCATGATCAGGATGTCGAAGATCTGCATGCCCTGGAAGCCGCCGCCCATGAACATGGACGCGAGCAGGCCACCGGCGGCGATACCGGCCAGAGGGCCGAGCCATTTCGAAGCGCCACCGGCCTTGGCCGCGGCACCGGCAGCGCCGGCAGCACCAGCGGTCGCTGCTGCGCCGCCCATGCCTGGGGAAGAAGGAGCCATCTGGCTGGTCTGGTGCGTCGGCGCAGCGCCGGCGCTTTTGCCACCACCAAAGCGCTTGGCGTTGGCGTCGAGGCTCATCGTCAGGCCGATGCACAACGCCATGGCGATGCTAAGAAAACGTTTCATAAAGGGAATTCCCGTTTGTGGAGACACGCGCGCCATGTTGCACAGCTGAAGTGTTACTGGCTAGCGAGAGAGTGTTTCGGGCTTTTGCCTGACAGGTTAGGTTCAGCTCCGTCGAAGCAATAAGGCCATGTACTTTTGTCTGTAGGAAAATGGGATAGGTTCAGCGGGAAACCTGCTTATCGACGCAACGCCAACATCACCACACCAGCGGTGATCAAGCCGATGCCGCCCCATTGGCGCAGGTCGAGTTTCTCGCCCAGCA
The DNA here is from genome assembly GCF_016756945.1 of Pseudomonas sp. MWU318. Classification (NCBI taxonomy): domain Bacteria; kingdom Pseudomonadati; phylum Pseudomonadota; class Gammaproteobacteria; order Pseudomonadales; family Pseudomonadaceae; genus Pseudomonas; species Pseudomonas sp. MWU318. Next base: position 435,478 of record NZ_JAESJL010000003.1, on the reverse strand, counting down.
GGATCACGCCGAGCACCGCCACCAGTACCACGCTGAGCTTGTCGACTGGCGCGACCAGCGAGGCTGGGCCGACTTTCAGCGCGCGGAAGTAGCACAGCCACGATGCGCCGGTACCCAGACCGGACAACAGCAGGAACAGATAGCTCTTGGCGGAAATTGATCCCAGTGACTGATATTGGCCCGTTGCGTACAAAATCAAGGCCAGGCTGACCAGTACCACAATGGTGCGCAGCAGTGTAGCGAAGTCGGAATTGACGTTTTCGATGCCGATCTTGGCGAAGATCGCCGTCAGCGCGGCGAAAGTCGCCGAGAGCAAGGCCCAGAATGTCCAGGAAGAGAAGAAGCCTGAGCCCATTGCACTGTCCTTTCCCGAATGGGGTGTAAATCAAAAGATCGCAGCCTGCGGCAGCTCCTGCATAAGCACGCCACCCCTGTAGGAGCTGCCGGAGGCTGCGATCTTTTCGCTTTTAGATAGCTTCCAGCTTTGCGTATCCCAGCATCAGCCACTTGCTGCCTTCGCTGAAGTTCACCTGCACCCGTGCCTGCGCGCCGGCGCCTTCGAAGTTGAGGATCACGCCGTCGCCGAAGATCGAATGTCGTACCGCCTGACCGAGGCTGAAGCCGGTTTCCGGGATCTCGCTACCGCTGAACAGGTTGCTGCCGCTCATCGACTGGTTGCCGCCGAACGGTCGGCTGACGCTGTTCGACAGGCGCACTTCCTGAATCAGCCCCTTCGGCACTTCACGGACGAAACGCGAGACCTTGTTGTAGGTTTCGCTGCCGTACAGGCGTCGGGTTTCAGCATAGGTCATCACCAGATTCTGCATGGCACGGGTGATGCCCACATAGGCCAGGCGGCGCTCTTCTTCCAGACGACCCGGTTCTTCCAGGCTCATCTTGTGCGGGAACAGGCCTTCTTCCATGCCCACCAGGAACACGTAAGGGAATTCCAGGCCTTTGGCGCTGTGCAGGGTCATCAGCTGAATGCTGTCTTCGTGCTCGTCGGCTTGAGTGTCGCCGGCTTCCAGCGACGCGTGGCCAAGGAATGCCGCCAGTGGCGTCAGCTCTTCGTCGTCTTCGGTGTTTTCGAAGTTGCGCGCGGCGCTGACCAGTTCCTCAAGGTTTTCCACCCGGGCCTGGCCTTTCTCGCCTTTTTCCGCTTCGTGATAGGCGATCAGTCCCGATTGCTCGATGACGGTCTGGGTCATCAGGTGCAGCGGCATCTCCATGCACTTGGCGGCAAGGTTCTCGATCAGCTCGATAAACGCACCCAAGGCGCCGGCAGCGCGACCGGTCAGGCCTTTATTGGCGACCAGTTGGCGCATCGCTTCCCACATCGATACATCGCTGTGGCGAGCATGGTCGCGGATCGCCTCGACGGTTTTCTCGCCAATGCCACGGGCCGGGACGTTGATCACCCGCTCCAGTGCGGCGTCGTTGCCACGGCCTTCAAGTAAACGCAGGTAAGCCATGGCGTTCTTGATTTCCGCACGTTCGAAGAAGCGCTGGCCGCCATAGATGCGGTAAGGAATGCGCTCGCGCAGCAAGGCTTCTTCCAAAACCCGCGATTGGGCGTTGGAGCGGTAGAGAATCGCGATATCGCTACGGGCCAAGCCGGTTTTCAGCGCGCTTTCGATGGTTTCGACAACATAGCGTGCTTCGTCGTGTTCGTTGAACGCGGCATACAGGTTGATTGCTTCACCGTCGCCGCCGTCGGTCCACAGTTCTTTGCCGAGGCGCCCGGTGTTGTTGGCGATCAAGGCGTTGGCCGCCTTCAGGATGCCGGCGGTGGAGCGGTAGTTCTGCTCCAGACGAATGGTCACCGAATCCGGGAAGTCGGACGAGTACTGATGAATGTTCTCGATTTTCGCCCCGCGCCAGCCGTAGATCGACTGGTCGTCGTCGCCGACCACCATCAGGCTGTCGCCGCCCTTGCCCAGCAGACGCAACCAGGCGTACTGCACGGCGTTGGTGTCCTGGAACTCGTCGACGAGGATATGACGGAAGCGCTTCTGATAGTGCGCCAGCAGGCCCGGGTGATCGCGCCACAGGTCGAGGGCGCGCAGCAGCAGTTCGGAGAAGTCGATGACGCCGGCGCGCTGGCAGGCCGCCTCGTAAGCTTCGTAAATGCCGCGCATGGTCGCCAGGTACAAGTCGCCGCTAGCCTGAATGTGTTGCGGACGCAGACCTTCGTCTTTCTGCCCGTTGATGAACCACTGGGCCTGACGGGCTGGCCAGCGTTGTTCGTCCAGTCCCAGCTCGCGGATCACCCGCTTGACCAGCCGCTGCTGGTCGTCGCTGTCGAGAATCTGGAAAGTCTGGCTCAAGCCCGCTTCCTGCCAGTGCGCCCGCAGCAAGCGGTGCGCCAGGCCGTGGAAGGTACCGACCCACATGCCAGCCGGGTTGATACCCAGCAACTGCTCGATGCGATGACGCATCTCGGCAGCGGCCTTGTTGGTGAAGGTCACCGACAGAATGGAGTGGGGCGAGGCGTTTTCGACCTGGATCAACCAGGCGATACGGTGCACCAGCACTCGGGTTTTACCGGAACCGGCACCGGCCAGGACCAACTGACGGCCAACGGGGGCTGCTACGGCCTGGCGTTGGGCATCGTTGAGGGAGTTCAGCAGAAGGGAGAGATCATCGCGCATCGGGGCATTCTAGGGTGCGCCGCAGGCCCGGGCAAACCGAGCTTTGCATTAGCCGATGAAAGTGCCGCCGATGACGACCGGTCGGTCACTGGCTACAGGCTTCGGCCCGCCTCACTCTGCGGGTTTTGCCAGTGATCGGACGGCGGAAAGTTTCCGGCAAATTATGATCTGGAGCAGTTTGGCAACGGGGTTGGCTTGTGTATGCTCCGTCCACGTTTCGGGCCCATGCTCACTCTTATAAGAACAACAACATTGCACAAGACCCTCAGCTCAGACCTGTCGGGCCCCTCTGTGGAACCCCGGGTCATCCGCAAGCATTACGCCGTCGAAATGGCGGTCGAACGCACGCGCCTGCTGTATCAGGGCTCGCTGCTGCCGACGATGTTCATGTTACTCAATGGTCTGGTCTGCGCCGCTTTGCTCTGGAGCCCGCAGCGCTATTTCGTGGTCAGCATCTGGCTGGTCTGGTTGTTGTCGCTGGTGGCACTGCGGGTGATTCAGGTCGCGGCGTTCGATTCGGCGATCCCGGATCGCCAGGCCCAGCCGATCTGGTTTCGCATGTTCCTGCTCGGCTCGACCATGACCGGTCTGACCCTGGCCGGTGCCGGCATCGCCCTGGTGCCCGCCGACAACTTCATGCAGCAAGCCTGGGTGTTCGGCCTGATCGGTGCCGCGACGTTATCGGCCAGCGTTGCCTACGCCGTCAGCCTGCCGGCGTTTCTGTCCTTTACCTTGCCGTGCCTGCTGCCGGCGATAGGCTACCTGTTCTGGGGCGGTGATGAGCAGGCGCGCGGTTGGGGCTGGCTCGGGCTGATTCTGCTCGGTTCGCTGAGCGTGGTCGCCTGGCAGGTCAATCGGCTGATTGATCGTGGCTTGCTGCGACGGTTTCAGAATCAGCACCTGATCGAACACCTGCAGCAAGCGCAGAACCGCAGCGAGCAGCTCAATCAGGCGCTGGCCAAGGAGATCGAACAGCGGCGCTGTGCCGAGGGCCAATTGCGTGAAGCACAGATCGAGCTGGAAGACCGCGTGGCCCAGCGCAGCCGCGAGCTGGACGTGGCCAATCAGGCGCTGAGCAAAAGCGAAGCCCGGCTGGCCCTGGCGTTGAAGGCCAGTGAGCTGGGGCTGTGGGACTGGAACCTGCAGACCGACGAAGTCCATCACACGCAGATTCAGGAGTTGTTCGGCCTCGCGCCTGAATACGTCACGGCGATCCTGCGCGACCTCAAGCCACGCCTGCACCCGGAGGATGTGCCAGGGCTCAAGCAGGCGCTGATCGAACACCTGAAAGGGCGCACCGAGGACTATCAGATCGAATACCGCGTGCGTCACGGCGACGGCCATTGGGTGTGGATCGAGGATCGCGGCCGCGCCGTGGAGCGCAGTGACAGTGGGCGGGTGATCCGCATGGTCGGCACCCGGCGCGACATCAGCGCGAGCAAAAGCCTCGAAGAACAGCAGCGACTGGCGGCCACGGTGTTCGAAGCGGCCAGTGAAGGCATCGTCATTCTCGACCCGAACTATGCCTTGATCGCGATCAATCAGGCGTTCAGCCGCGTCACCGGTTATGACATTGAAGACATGCTCGGACGCAACGTCGTCGAGCTGCCGTGCAGTCGTGATGCGCGGCGACATTACGTTTCGATCCGCCACGCGCTGGAGCAGTACGGCAGTTGGCAGGGCGAACTGGTGGAAACCCGCAAGAACGGCGAGCTGTATCCGCAGTGGCTGCAGCTCAACGCGGTGCGCGACAGTCGAGGAAATGTCAGCCATATCGTCGGCTTCTTCGCCGATCTGTCCGCACGGCGCGAATCCGAGGAGCGCATGCGCTTCCTGACGCACTACGATGAGCTGACCGGGCTGGCGAACCGCTCGCTGTTCCGCGAACGCCTGCACGAAGCCCATCAGCGCGTGCGTCAGGGCGGGCGCCGCAGTCTGGCGCTGCTGCACATCAATCTCGATCGCTTCAAGTTGCTCAACGATAGCCTCGGCCACGAGGTGGCGGATCAGCTGTTGCAAAAAATGGCCCGACGTCTGGTCAACGCCTTGCCGGAGGCCGACACCATCGCCCGACTGTCCGGTGATGAATTTGCCGTGCTGTTCGATGCCTACGGCAACCTGTCGAGCCTGGCGCGGGTCGCCACGCGGCTCTCGAGCAAGCTGCGCCTGCCGTTGACGGTCGAAGGGCATGAACTGGTGGTCAGTGCTTCGATGGGCATCAGCATGCTGCCGGACAACGCCCGGGAAATCTCTGCGCTGGTCAGTCAGTCGAACATGGCCATGCAACACGCCAAGCATCTGGGCGGCAACAATTTCCAGTTCTACACCGACAGCCTGCAGGCCAGTACCCTTGAGCGCCTGCAACTGGAAAACCAGCTGCGCAAAGCCATCGAAGACAAGCAGCTCAAGGTGTTCTACCAGCCGAAGCTGTGCCTGCAGACCGGGCGTCTGAATGCGGCGGAAGCGCTGGTGCGCTGGGATCACCCAAGCATGGGCCGGGTGCCGCCGGGGGACTTTATCGGTCTGGCCGAGGAAACCGGACTGATCGGGCCGATCGGCGAGTTTGTGCTGCGCCAAGCCTGCTGGCAGGCGTGCGAGTGGCAGCGGCAAGGGCTGGAGCCGATTCGGGTATCGGTGAACCTGTCGGTGCATCAACTGCGTCAGGGCAAACTGGTCAGTCTGGTGCGCCAGGTGCTGGAAGAAACCGGGCTGGCGCCGCACTACCTCGAACTGGAACTCACCGAGAGCCAACTGCTCGACAGCGTCGAACACATTATCGCGACCTTCCAGCAATTACGCGATCTGGGAGTGAAGCTGGCGATTGATGACTTCGGCACCGGCTATTCGTCGCTCAGTTACCTCAAACGGATCCCGGTGGATTACGTGAAGATCGATCAGGCGTTCATTCGCGGACTGGGGCAGGGCAGCGAGGATGCGGCGATCACTCGGGCGATCATTGCCATGGCTCACGGGCTGTCGTTGAAAGTGGTCGCCGAAGGTGTCGAGCGGCAGGAGCAGCTGGAGTTTTTACGTGCTGAGCGCTGCGACGAAGTTCAGGGGTATCTGATCAGCCGCCCGGTGGAGGCTGAGCGTCTGGCTGGGCTTTTACGCGAACAGGGAAATCCGCTTTAAGGGCTACATGCACTCCATCGCGCCTGATACGGGGACATGGAGTTACGCATTGAGCAGGCAAAAAGCCAATTCATGTAGTATAACTACAAGCGTGCTACATCCTTGCCCATAAGAAGAGTCCAGCCCCTTGAATCTGCTGCAACACATCGCCCAGTCACGTCACCTGTTACGCAAGTCGGAGCTCAAGGTCGCCGACCACGTGCTGCTTGACCCCGCGGCGGTGATGCACAGTTCCATGGCCGATCTGGCCCACAGTGTCGGCATCAGCGAGCCGACCATCGTGCGTTTCTGCCGGGCCATTGGCTGTTCCGGGTTTCAGGATCTCAAACTCAAACTGGCGCAAAGCCTGGCCGCTGGTGCCAGCTTCGGTCAGTTCGCGATCCATGAGGACGACTCGGTCGCCGACTACAGCCTGAAGATTTTCGACACCACCCTGCACACCCTGATGGAGGTTCGCGAGAAGCTCGATCCGGTGGAATTGCAGCGCGCGGTGACGCTGATGTCCCAGGCGCAGCGTGTCGAGTTCTACGGCTTTGGTGCGTCGGGCGCGGTGGCGGCGGATGCGCAGCACAAGTTCTTCCGTCTGCTGCTGACGGCGGCGGCGTATTCCGACCCGCACATGCAGGCGATGTCGGCGGTGACCTTGAAGCCGACCGATGTGGCGATCTGCATTTCCCAGTCCGGGCGCTCCAAGGATCTGCTGATCACCGCCAACCTCGTTCGCGAGAGCGGCGCTTCGCTGATCACCTTGTGCCCGAGCCAGACACCGCTGGCTGAGCTGTCGACCGTCAACCTGGCGATCGATGTGCACGAAGACACCGAGATCTATACACCGCTGACCTCGCGAATCGCGCATCTGGTGGTAATCGACGTGCTGGCGATGGGCGTGGCCATGGCGCGCGGGCCGAGTCTGGTCAACCACCTGAAGAGCGTGAAGCGCAGTCTTCGCAGCCTGCGCCTGTCGCCCAAGGCCGTGAAAGCCTTAGACGATTAACATCAAAAGATCGCAGCCTTCGGCAGCTCCTGTACCGATCCCTGTAGGAGCTGCCGAAGGCTGCGATCTTTTGCTTTTCGGCGGTGGCCTTCATCAAACCGTCATCCCGCCTGCCTATCGTGAAACTCCCGTACTCGCCTTGGGAGACTCGAAATGGCTCAGCCCTACGAAGAACGCAACAGCGCCGCGAAAACTCGTCGTCAGCAGGAAGACCAGCGTCGCATGGAATTCCGTCGTGCGATCGAAGATCGCTTCGAACTCCGTCAGCTTCAGGCTGAAATCGGTGGTTTTCCCGAGGAACTCGAACTTAATCACTGGCAGGCAGCGCCCGCAGCTTCCCGTCGAAGCGCTCAACCAGCGCGCTGATCTGCACCCGTTCGCTGCGGATAAACGCCAGGAAGGCGTGCGCCACCGGTGACAGGCGTTTGGCCTTGGCTTGCACCAGGCACCAGCTGCGAAACAGCGGCAACTCTTCGACCGGCAGCTCGACCAGGCCGCCGGTCGCCAGCTCCAGGTTCAGGGCGTGGCGCGTCAACAGCGCCAGGCCCAGACCCGCCACTACGCATTCGCGCTGGGCTTCAGCCGAGGCCACTTCCTGGGTTTGGGTGAAGTGCACGCGTTTCTCCTTGAAATACTCTTCACAGGCCAGTCGCGTGCCCGAACCCGGTTCGCGGATCAGCAGTGTGTAAGGCTCAAGATCCTGCAGGCGCAGCGGCCCCATGTGTGCCAACGGATGGTCCGGACGCGCGACAGCGACAATCGGATTATTGAGAAACGGCAGGAACTCCAGGCCCATGTCCTGTGGCACCATCGACATGATCACCAGATCATCGCGGTTGTCGGAGAGGCGGCGGATCACTTGGCCACGGTTAACCACCGTCAGTTGCAGATTCACTTCCGGATGCTGGCGCTTGAACGCGGCGAACAGATGCGGCACGAAGTATTTAGCGCTGGATTCCACCGCCAGTTTCAGTTGCCCCTGCAGCGAGCCCTGCATGTCCGACAGCTGCATGTCGAGGTTTTCCAGGCGGCCGAAGATATCCCGGCTGGCGCGCTGCAGGGCTTCGGCGGCCTCGGTCATGTAGAGTTTTTTGCCGACATAATCGAATAATGGTTGCCCGATCAGCTCTTCCAGCTGACGAATCTGTAGGCTGACGGCCGGTTGTGTGAGCGACATTTCATCGGCTGCGCGGCTGTAGGAACGTAAATCACACACTTCGTTGAAAATCTGCAATTGGCGTAATGTCATGCGCATCAAGGACTTACGCATTTTTTATGGGCTCCGACGGCAGGCTGATGGTTTAACTATAAGTCATTGCTTATGCCCGACCCAATTTTTATTCATTTTTGTTAATCCCTTGTGAGGGCTAGTGTGGGGCTGCGACTAAATTGAAACATTTAGTCACGCGTCGACCTGGGTCTAGCAGGTCGTGGTGCCACCGGCTCAAGGGAATTTCCAAGTGATAAAAAAGATCCTGATCGCCAACCGTGGTGAGATTGCCGTACGAATCGTGCGGGCCTGCGCCGAGATGGGCATTCGCTCGGTAGCGATTTTTTCCGACGCCGATCGCCATGCCCTGCATGTGAAGCGTGCGGACGAAGCCCACAGCATCGGTGCCGAGCCACTGGCCGGCTACCTCAACCCGCGCAAGCTGGTGAACCTGGCGGTGGAAACCGGTTGCGATGCATTGCACCCCGGTTACGGCTTCCTTTCGGAAAACGCTGAGCTGGCAGACATCTGCGCCGAACGCGGAATCAAATTCATTGGCCCGTCGGCGGAAGTCATTCGCCGCATGGGCGACAAGACCGAAGCCCGGCGCAGCATGATCAAGGCCGGCGTACCGGTCACCCCGGGCACCGAAGGCAACGTGTCGGGCATCGAAGAAGCCCTGACCGAAGGCGACCGCATCGGTTACCCGGTGATGCTCAAGGCCACCTCCGGTGGTGGCGGGCGCGGCATTCGTCGCTGCAACAGCCGCGAAGAACTCGAACAGAACTTCCCTCGGGTGATCTCCGAAGCGACCAAGGCCTTCGGTTCGGCGGAAGTGTTCCTGGAGAAATGCATCGTCAATCCCAAGCACATCGAAGCGCAGATCCTCGGCGACAGCTTCGGCAATGTGGTGCACCTGTTCGAGCGCGACTGCTCGATCCAGCGCCGCAACCAGAAGCTGATCGAGATCGCCCCGAGCCCGCAACTGACCCCGGAACAGCGCGCCTACATCGGCGACCTGTCGGTGCGCGCAGCCAAGGCCGTGGGTTACGAGAACGCCGGCACCGTGGAGTTCCTGCTCGCCGAGGGCGAGGTGTACTTCATGGAGATGAACACCCGGGTGCAGGTGGAACACACCATCACCGAAGAAATCACCGGGATCGACATTGTTCGTGAGCAGATCCGCATCGCCTCTGGCCTGCCGCTGTCGGTTAAGCAGGAAGACATCCAGCACCGTGGTTTCGCGTTGCAGTTCCGCATCAACGCTGAGGATCCGAAAAACAACTTCCTGCCGAGCTTCGGCAAGATCACCCGCTACTACGCCCCCGGCGGCCCCGGCGTGCGTACCGACACAGCGATCTACACCGGGTACACCATTCCGCCGTTCTACGATTCGATGTGCCTGAAACTGGTGGTCTGGGCGTTGACCTGGGAAGAGGCGATGGACCGGGGCCTGCGCGCCCTCGACGACATGCGTCTGCAAGGCGTGAAGACCACCGCCGCGTACTACCAGGAAATCCTGCGCAACCCGGAATTCCGTAGCGGCCAGTTCAATACCAGCTTCGTGGAAAGCCACCCGGAACTGACCAACTACTCGATCAAGCGCAAACCCGAAGAGCTGGCCCTGGCCATCGCCGCCGCCATCGCCGCCCACGCAGGCCTGTGAGGAATACAACAATGACCAAGAAAATTTTCGTAACCGACACCATCCTGCGCGACGCCCACCAATCGCTGCTCGCCACCCGCATGCGCACCGAAGACATGCTGCCGATCTGCGACAAGCTCGATAAGGTCGGCTACTGGTCGCTGGAGTGCTGGGGCGGCGCGACGTTCGACGCCTGCGTACGGTTTCTGAAAGAAGATCCGTGGGAGCGCCTGCGCCAACTGCGCGCCGCGCTGCCTAACACTCGTCTGCAAATGCTCCTGCGTGGGCAGAACCTGCTCGGCTATCGCCACTACAGCGACGACGTGGTCAAAGCTTTCGTTGCCAAGGCAGCGGTCAACGGCATCGACGTGTTCCGCATCTTCGACGCAATGAACGACGTGCGTAACCTGCGCGTAGCGATCGAAGCGGTGAAGGCTGCCGGCAAACACGCTCAGGGCACCATCGCCTATACCACCAGCCCGGTGCACACCATCGACGCGTTCGTGGCGCAGGCCAAGCAGATGGAAGCCATGGGTTGCGACTCGGTGGCGATCAAAGACATGGCCGGTCTGCTCACGCCATACGCCACCGGTGAACTGGTCCGTGCGTTGAAAGCCGAGCAGTCGCTGCCGGTGTTCATCCACTCGCATGACACGGCGGGTCTGGCGGCGATGTGCCAATTGAAAGCCATCGAAAACGGTGCCGATCACATTGATACCGCGATCTCCAGCTTCGCCTCGGGCACCAGCCATCCGGGCACCGAGTCGATGGTTGCTGCGCTCAAAGGCACCGAGTACGACACCGGTCTGAACCTGGAGCTGCTGCAGGAAATCGGTCTGTACTTCTACGCCGTGCGCAAGAAGTACCACCAGTTCGAAAGCGAGTTCACCGCCGTCGATACCCGCGTGCAAGTCAACCAGGTACCGGGCGGGATGATCTCCAACCTCGCCAACCAGCTGAAAGAGCAGGGCGCACTGAACCGCATGGCCGAAGTGCTGGCGGAAATCCCGCGGGTGCGTGAAGACCTCGGTTTCCCGCCGCTGGTAACGCCGACCTCGCAGATCGTTGGTACCCAGGCGTTCTTCAACGTGCTGGCCGGCGAGCGTTACAAGACCATCACCAACGAAGTGAAGCTGTACCTGCAGGGCGGTTACGGCAAGGCGCCGGGCGTGGTTAACGAAAAACTGCGTCGTCAGGCCATCGGCAGCGAAGAGGTGATCGACGTACGTCCGGCCGATCTGCTCAAGCCGGAGATGACCAAGCTGCGTGCCGACATTGGCGCACTGGCCAAGTCTGAAGAAGACGTGCTGACTTTCGCCATGTTCCCGGACATCGGCCGCAAATTCCTCGAAGAGCGTGCCGCCGGCACCCTCGTTCCGGAAGTGCTGTTGCCGATCCCTGAGGCCGGCGGTGTGGCGAAGGCCGGTGGCGAAGGCGTACCGACCGAGTTTGTCATCGACGTCCACGGCGAAACCTACCGCGTCGACATCACCGGTGTCGGCGTGAAGGCCGAAGGCAAGCGTCACTTCTACCTGTCCATCGACGGCATGCCGGAAGAAGTGGTGTTCGAACCGCTCAACGAGTTCGTCGGCGGTGGCAGCAGCAAACGCAAACAAGCATCGGCACCGGGCCACGTCAGCACCACCATGCCGGGCAACATCGTCGATGTGCTGGTCAAGGAAGGCGACACCGTCAAGGCCGGTCAGGCGGTGCTGATCACCGAAGCGATGAAGATGGAAACCGAAGTTCAGGCAGCGATTGCCGGCAAGGTCACCGCCATCCATGTGGCCAAGGGCGACCGGGTGAATCCTGGCGAAATCCTGATCGAGATCGAAGGCTGAGATAACTGCCGCGATTCAACGTTTTAAACCTCGGGGGGGCATGTGCTCCCCTTTTTTTGCCTGCAATATGGTGTTCTTTGTAGGAGCTGCCGCAGGCTGCGATCTTTTGATCTTCAAGAGCAAAGTCAAAAGATCGCAGCCTGCGGCAGCTCCTACACTAGCGTTGTGTCAGAACGCCATGCGCCACTGACCCGTCACGCCGTAGCTACGGCTATCAGAGCCGGCTTCGCCGCTGATGCCGACGCCCAGGGTGTTGCGAGTGGACAGCGTAAGGTCCAGACCTGCATCCAAGGTGAAGCTGTTGCGATCCATCTCGGCACCGATCACCCCGAAGCTTTTACCACCCTTGACCAGTTGTTGGCGCGTTTCGTTACTCAGATCGCCGTAGGTGTGTTTCATGCTCGCGCTGAGACGTGGCGTCAACTGCATGCCATTGGACAGGTGACTGGTGTTCGCCAGGCGCAGGCCGAAGGTGCTGCTCGGATTCGCCTGGGTCTGACCCTGAACCTTGAGCGCCGCATCGCCACCTTTCTCGGTGTAACCGTCACGCTGGTAGCGTTGATAACCGACGCTGGCGAACGGTTCGATGCTGACGCTACCAGGTCCCAGGTTGTAGCCGACTTCGGCAAAAACCTGCTGGGTGCTGGCGTCATAGCTACTCTTGAGGCGATCACTGAAACCCTTGAAGGCAACGCGACGTTTGCCACTACCGTCATGACTGCCGTACGAGGCCCCCAAACGCAGGGCAAACGGGCCGTCCTGACGTAGCGCGTAGGCGCCGAGGTGCCAGCTGTCGAGATCACCGTCGAACTGCCGGGCATCGAAGCGGGTTTGCGCTTTTGCGCCCATCAGGCCGACATGCCATTGCTCGTCGATTCGCCAGTCGGCCCCCATGATCAGACCTTGAGTGGAATGCTTCAGGACACCGTCGGCGTCCCGGTCGACCTTGCCCCCATTTCCCAGCGCTTGCAGCCAGACCCGTCCATTGCCTTCATCGGAAGCAGCCAGAGGTGGTGCATTCCCTGAGCTCTGCGCTCTGACGCGGTTGTCCAGTTGATGCATGGCCGAAAGCATGCTGGCGCTGAGCGGATTGACGCTGCTCAGTGTGGCTTTGGCGAGGTTGGCGTTGCTGCCGGCGGCGAGTTGTTCGAGAGCCACGCTGGCCGTTGGCTTGCTGGCGCCGAGCAGGGCCGTGACAGCAGTATTTTGAGGTGTGACCGCGCCCATGGCTGTGCTTGGTTGGCGAGGTGCCGCAGTTTCTTGAGGTTGCTGAGGTTGCTGAGGTTGCTGAGGTTGTTGAGGTTGCTGAGGGGTGGAGGGTGTCTCGTCAATGCTTTGCGCGAGCGCCTGACTATTCTGCGTGGTCGCAAGTTTTTCAAGCGGCACACCGTTACGGGCATAGAGCAAGCCCACTCGTTGTGTTTCGTAGTGCAGCGTCGGGGTCATGTATGCCAGATCGTTTTCAACGGTGCCGAACTGTCCCTCAATCTTTCCCGCTTCCAGAATGGTGTGCTGACTGCTTTGCGGGTAGTCGCCGGCGGTGACGAGTTTCAGGGTGGCGTCACCCAAATGAGCGGTTCCCTTGACGATCACGGTGGGACTGTTGCCGGAGGCATCCACGGCATAGGCCAGCATGGCAGAACGGGCCAGGCGCAGATCTCCCGCGACCTTGGGTGCGCCATAGACATCGTCGACGGTCATGCGTCCGTACACGTTCAAATGATTAATCGCACCATTCCCGGCTATATGGCCGTTTTCCTGAACCTCCACAATGCCGTCAATCAGGCCCTGGTTGGTCAGGTCACCGCCAGACGCGACAGTGGCGCCACCATTGATCGCCCCTTTGTTGATCAAGATGCCCTCGGTCACTGCCGTACCCAGAATTTGCCCTTCATTGACCAGCAATGCCTTTGGATGAACCAGTACACCGAGGCTGAAATCACCCGGTCCGCTGCGGGTCCAGCTCCCGCGCCTGACCTCCAGCCCACTGAAGTTACGGGTTTCACCCAGCACGCCTTTCCTGTTCGCGTCGAGTTGCAGCAGGTTGTCGCCCCCGCCACCGTCGACGAGGCCGGCGAAGCTGCCCCGAGATTGCACGGTGACAAGGTCATTGCGCTCATCAAGCGCCAGCGCCACACCCTCCTGTGCCGGATAGGCTTTGCTGACCTTCAGCTGGACGGTTTCCGGATGATTAGCGAAAGCGGTGATCGCTGATTTGAATGTTTTAGGGGAGGCGGCAGAGATGCCTTGAGTGTCGGGCGGTGCGTCCTGGGCGATGGACAGATCGGCACATCCCATGGCCAAAGCAATGGCTAATGTCAGGTGTTTTGGTCGAAAGTGGAATTGAACGGGCATCGAGTTCAGCCTCTCGTGGAAGGAGGCCAAACTCTAAGTTGGAGCCGGCAGGCGCCGATGTCAGCCGGATCGCTCGGTGCTGCGGGCTGCGTCTGTTTGATCTTCGGAAAAGAGCGGCTCGACAAAAATTGGCGGATTACGTCGTGCCGTCGCGTTGTCTTTTCCTACAAATTGAATTGCCATTAGCCGCTTGTAATGATCAGAAACTCATTTGCCACTGCCAATCAACCCGTGGTTGCGACTGTTGCTTCCAATCTCGCCGCTACAGGGCGAGAAAGGCATGGATGGAGGGCCTTTTGTTATTAGCGGGCCGTCCGTATAGCGAGGGGTTCTTACAGAATGAAGTCGGAGCATAACCTGCATTACTTTGCGTTCAGATGATCTTAAGCTCAGTCGTATCTGCATTTTGTTGCAGATTGCAACGCCCCATCATCCGTCGAAATGCACTATATTGCATCTGAGGGCAATAAATCCTCTGTTTGAATGCAATTAAATGCAGGTGTTGAGACATGTACGACCTGACATTACAGATATTCAGTGCTGGAAAATGGCACGACGCAATGATTCTAAGGTTCGACAATCCTGAAAAGGGGTTCGAAAGTCGCTGCAGTTTCGGCTACGAGACGCCATACCTTGTCGAAAATATTGAAGCCATAGGCTCTCCGTTTTCCAAGGCCGTCAGTGCGTTGTATCCATTGGATTGGGAAGGGCGACGCTCCAGTACGCCCGCATTTGTCTATGACATTGCCCCCGCAGGAGCAGCAAAAAGATTTCTGCTTGCGCATCTGGGGCAGGAGAAACCGGCGCATATCGGTGCCGATCTGTATCTGCTCGGCCAGAGCACTCCAGCCCCCATTGGCAATATGCGCATAAAAGAGTCGGCCGAGGCTGTCGATGAGCGTGAGCCCATCGGATTCAAGCGTGAGGATGTTGTTCACCGCGACAGTCGCTTTCTGGAATATGCCTATGAGCAAGGTGCGGCAATTGGTGGTGCTACAGGGGCAGGCGGTGAAGCACCGAAGCTATTGTTGACTGAAAACAAGGCCGGCCTTTTGTACCCCGATGCGGTATTGGGCGATGAAGAGGTCAGGCAGCATTGGTTTATAAAATTTGCCAGAAACAAAGGAAGTCTGGTCGATCAAGATATCCTGCGCAGCGAGTTCCATTACTACAAGGCGCTTCAGAAACTCGGCATTGAAACGATCGCGGTAGAAGGTTTGGCACTAGAAGAGGCGAGTAAGCCGAGCTTGTGGATGCAGCGCTTTGATCGAGAAGTAACGAACGGTGAAGTCAGTCGTTTTGCTGTCGAGTCGATTTATTCACTGGCTCAAGTAACGGCGCCGGGAAGTGCAATGAACCATATGGATGTCATCCGCATGCTCGCCGGGCTCTGGCGAAAAGCAGGACAGGCCAGTCAGATTCCCGAACTTGTGACGGATTACTTACGTCGGGACCTGATCAACAAGATCCTCGGTAACTCGGATAACCATGGTCGTAACACCGCGATAATTCGCCAGGAAAGTTCGTTTCGTCTGGCGCCGATCTATGACTTGGCCCCGATGGTCATGGATGACGAGGGTGTGACCCGGACAACCAAATGGCCAAAAGATCTGGAGAGGGCGGGAGAGGTCGATTGGCGGGGAGTGTGCCGCGCATTGGTTGATATCACCGATCCCAAAGACCCTTTGGCAGGTTTGACTGACGCATTAGATCCTTTCGAACGCTTGCGTGAAGATGCCCAGCGTCTGTCGGCGCTCCCCGACATATTGACGGCGAGTGGTTTGCCCGACAGAACGATGAACCACCCGGGAATCCATCTGAAAAATCTGGAGCAACGTTTGAAAGAGTGGGATCTGAAATGAGCATGACGGTAGCCGAGCGCACGGTGCTCATCGAAAACATTCAAGAGGCGCTGGCCCAAGGGACACTGGAGATCGGTGAAGCGGTTCGTCGTCTACGCGTGGAAGTGACCGGTCTGCATCAAACCCAGTTTGCCAGGATGTGCAAAATATCGGTTCGCACGCTGGTGCATATCGAGCACGGCGAGGGCAATCAGACATTGAAATCGTTGAATGCGGTGTTTCGTCCGTTTGGACTGAAAATGGGCGTGGTGCGGATCCGACGAGAGATCAATTAAAACCCGACGCTGCCGCAAGGTGCTGATTAACCTAGCTACGCCGCACATAAGCCTTTCCGTAATACCGCTCCATGCGCGCCTGGATCAGCTCCAGGCCGATCGACATCAGCCAGTAAATGATCGCCGCCGTGGTCAGCATCTCGATGTAGCGGTAGCTCGAGCGTCCGTAGGACTGCGCCAGAAACATCACTTCCCAGACGCCCATCACCGAGATCAGTGACGAGTCCTTGAGCATCGAGATGAACTGGTTGGTGGTCGGCGGGATGATCGTGCGCATCGCCTGGGGCAGGGTGATGCGCCAGAAGATCACGCTCTCGCGCATGCCCAGCGCCAGCGAAGCTTCACGCTGGCCATAGGGCACGCCGAGGATGCCGGCGCGGAAAATCTCGCTGAGGTACGCGCCGTAGTTGAGTGACAGGGCAATGATCCCGGCCACCACTGCACCGGGCACCACGCCCAGTTGCGGCAGGCCGAGGTAGATCAGCAGGATCTGGATCAGCAGCGGCGTGCCGCGAAAGAACGAGGTGTAGAAACTGGCGATCCCGAATGCCACGGCGCTTTTCGACAGGCGCGCCAGAGCGGTGACGAAGCCCAGCAAAGACGAAGCGACGATCGCGCAGGCGCAGAGAAACAGGGTCAGTGCCGCGCCCTGCAGAAAGCCGTTGGGCGCCAGGTGCACGCCGAGCAGATTCGGCAGCTTGTCGAGGATGATCGAGAGCTTCAGATCGAAGCTGAGGAAAAACCCGGCGAACAGGCTGAACATCGCCGCCCACGTCAGGTACAGGCGCGTGCGGAAACCTAACAGCCGTTGCAGGCGCGATTCAGCCACCGGTTGCGGCGGCTGTGGAGGTGTCGGGAAGGCAGTCATTGGCTGATATCGGCGCCGATCCATTTCTGCGACAGCTTGCTCAGCGTGCCGTCCTGCTTGAGTTGCGCGAACACCTCGCGCACTTTGGCGTCCCACTCGGCATCACCCTTTTCGATGGCCACCGAGTTCGGCTCCGAGTACAGCGGCGCGCCGGCCAGTTTGAAACGCTGATCCTGATTCAGGCGCGGCTGCGCGGTCACCAGATTGGTGAGGATGGCATCCAGGCGCACACCGGCGCCCAGGCCCAGATCCTGGAAGGCGACGTTGTCGGTATCGTACGGTGCGATCTGCACATCCTCGAACGGGTACTCCAGGCGCGTGTCTTCGGCGCCTTCGATGACCAGATTCTTGTTCAGATAGCTTTCGTAGCTGGAGGCGCTGGTCAGGCCGACTTTCTTGCCGCTCAAGTCTTTGGCGCCGTGGATGCGATCGTCCTTGGCGTTGACCACGATCACGGCGGGCGAGGCGTAGTACTCGACCGGGAAATCGAACACTTCGGCGCGTGCCTTGCTCGGAGTCATGGAGCAGATGCAGATGTCATAGCGCCCGCTCCATCGGCCGGCAGCGATCACGTCCCAGGATGGTGTTTCGAGGCGCAGCTTGACCCCAAGCTTGTCCGCAACGGCTTTGGCCACGTCCACGTCGAAGCCGTCGAGCTGATTCTGCTCATTGAGAAACGAGAAGGGTGGGTAGCTTTCCATCAGCACGCCGACCAGTTGTTTTTTCTGTTCGACGCGATCGAGTGTGGCGCCGCCGAAGGCTTGAGTGGACGCGGCCAGAATCGTCAGGCCCAGGGCCAGTAGCGGTTGAAGTTTCACAGTCGACACCTGAAAAAAGGGGTTGTTATTAACCGAATGGTGCGTATTAAATAGTTATAAGAACTACTCTGGTAGTGAGTAATTTTCATAAGCATATGAGCGAAAAGCATATGGGCACAGCAAGCACGGTAATTCTCGATGGCGGCATGGGCCGTGAGTTGCAACGCGCCGGGGCGCCGTTTCGGCAGCCCGAGTGGTCGGCGCTGGCCCTGATCGAAGCACCGCAAGCGGTCGAAGCGGTGCACGCCGCCTACATCGCCAGCGGCGCCAATGTGATCACCAGCAACAGCTATGCGGTCGTGCCGTTTCACATCGGCGAGGCGCGGTTTGCCGCTGAAGGTCAGGCACTGGCGGCGTTGGCCGGAGAGCTGGCGCAGCGTGCGGTGCAGGCCTCGGGCAAAGCGGTGCGAGTGGCCGGTTCGTTGCCGCCGCTGTTCGGCTCCTATCGCCCGGACCTGTTCGAAGCGGCGCGGGTGAACGAATTGCTGACGCCACTGGTGACCGGGCTGGCGCCATATGTCGACCTGTGGCTGGCGGAAACCCAGAGCTCGATCATCGAGGCGCGTTCCATTCGCGCCGGTCTGCCGCAGGACGGCAAACCGTTCTGGCTGTCGTTTACTTTGAAGGATGAAGACACCGACGAGGTGCCGCGTCTGCGTTCCGGCGAACCGGTGGCCGAAGCAGCGGCGGTGGCGGCGGAATTGGGCGTCGAGACGCTGCTGTTCAATTGCAGCCAGCCGGAAGTGATCGGTGCGGCGATTGATGCGGCGCGCGATACCTTCGAACGCCTGGGTGTGCAGATTCACATCGGCGCGTATGCCAACGCGTTTCCACCGCAACCGAAAGAGGCGACCGCTAACGACGGTCTCGATCCGTTGCGCGACGATCTGGATCCGCCGGGGTATCTGCACTGGGCGAAGGATTGGCAGCAGCGTGGTGCCAGTCATCTGGGCGGTTGCTGCGGGATCGGCCCGGAACACATCGCGGTGCTTGCACAAAAGCTGGGGTAAACAACAGATCAAAAGATCGCAGCCTGCGGCAGCTCCTTCATGGGATTGACGTTCACCCTGTAGGAGCTGCCGCAGGCTGCGATCTTTTGCTTTGACGATTTAATTACGGCACTCGACCAAACCTTTCACCTGCCCGGTCGGCGTCTGGTTGGCATCGCTCAACCACCGCTCGAACCCTGCCGCAATCGCCGGCCACTCCGAATCCACAATCGAATACCACGCGGTATCGCGGTTCTGGCCCTTGACCACCATGTGCTGACGGAACACGCCTTCGAAGCTGAAGCCCAGGCGTTCGGCGGCGTATTTGGAGCGGGCGTTGCCGTTGTTGCACTTCCATTCCAGGCGACGATAGCCCTGTTCGAAGGCGTATTTGGCCAACAGGTAAACCGCTTCGGTACTCTTCGGTGAACGTTGCATCGGCGCACCGAAGGTGACGTGGCCGATCTCGATGCGCCCCTGCGCCGGGACGATCGACATCAGGCTCAGAATGCCTTGCACCTCGCCCGTGACGCGGTCAATCACGCTGAAGAAATACGGATCGCTGCTGGCCGCGTGGTTGTTCAACCAGTCATTGAAAACGCTGCGCTCGGGGAACGGCCCATAGGGCAAGTAATCCCACAGCTTCGGGTCGGCGCCGGGGCCTTCGAGGGCGTTGAACAACTCGTCGCCGTGGCGCGCCGGGTCGAGGCGTTCCAGGCGGATGAACCGGCCTTCGAGTAAGGTGGCGGTGGGGGCGGGGACGCCTTTCCAGTCGGCAAGTGCAGTGGTCATGTACGCGGCTCCTTAAATGGCTTTGCGAAACTGGATGAATCCCGTGCGCTCGGCGATGCGCTCGTAGAGCTGAATCGCGGTGGCATTGGTTTCGTGGGTCAGCCAATGCACTTTGCAGCAACCGTCGGCCTTGGCAGTGGCGTAGACGTGTTCGATCAGCAAGCGACCGACGCCGGTGCCACGAGTCTCCGGTGCCACCAACAGATCCTGCAAGTAGCAGGAGTTTTCGATGCTCCAATTGGAGCGGTGATAAATGAAATGCACCATGCCCACTGCTTTACCGTCGGCCCAGGCGAGGGCGGCGTGGGTCGGCTCGCTCGGGTCGAGGAAACGCTGCCAGGTGCTCTGCGTGACGGCCTCCGGCAACTCGGTATTGTAGAAGCGCAGGTAGGCCTGCCACAGCGGCAACCAGGCGGCGTGATCACCGGCAGTCACCGGGCGGATCTGGATCTGACTCATGCTGATTTCCTTAACGCATCAAGTGGGCGAGGGTTCGGTCGGCGATGTCGGGACTGGCAGCCAGGCCTTCGCGCACGCCGGCAATGTCTTCGGCGCTGCGGTTCTGGCTGAGCTTGCGCTTGCCTTCGAGGCGGTCGATGGGAATGGCGAAACCGACGATGGCCTTGAGCATGCCGTCGATGTAGTCGGCCGGCGCATCGTCGACCTTCCACGGTTGTGCGCGACCGGCTTCATGGCGATCAGTCAGCGTGCTGACGATGTCGAGCAGGCGCCCGCCGTCGCTGAAGGTTTCGGCGTGGCCGTAGGCGTGCACGGCGACGTAGTTCCAGGTCGGCACGACTTTGCCGTGCTCAGTCTTGCTTGGGTAAAACCCCGGGCTGACGTAGGCGTCGGGGCCGGCAAATATCAGCATCGCTTCAGCGCCGTCGCGCAGGTCTTTCCATTGCGGATTGGCTTTGGCCAGGTGCCCGTACAGCGTGCCGTTCGGGCCTTGTTCGCGGTGCAGCAGCACCGGTACATGGCTGGCTTGCAGGCCGTTTTCACCGTGGCTCACCAGAATCGCGAGGCGAGTGGCGAGGATCAGTTCGTGCAGTTGCGACAGTTCGTCGATGGCAAAGGCGCGGGGCGTGTACATGGAGAGATTTTCCTTGGCGAATGCCTGCATCCTAGGCAGGCTATTGGTCTGTTGTAAGAGCCATTGATGACCAATTTCATAGGTCCATTGCCATGCCCGAGTCGCCCACGCTGTCCATGCCATTCAATCCGGCCGGTATCGAGCTCGACCGCCGTCAGGGTTTGAGCCGCCAGCTCTACCAGGCGCTGCGTTTGCGCGTGCTGGACGGGCGTCTGGCCAGTGGCACACGGCTGCCGGCCAGCCGTGATCTGGCGACGGCGTTGGCGATTTCCCGCAACAGCGTGGTGCGCGCCTACGATCAGCTGTACGCCGAAGGCTTCATCGAAGGCCGGATCGGGGACGGCACGTATGTCGCCCAGTTGCCGCAAAGCGCATTGCCCACGAAAAAATTATCCACAAAAGTATCCACAGGCTTTTCAACAGGCTTACCCACAGCCTTATCCACAAATTGGCTGGATTTACCTGTGGTTTCATCCAGTAAAGTTATCCACAGCGACGCATTGCGGCGAGTTGAAAACAATCATCTGGCCCTGCCACCCAGTGGTCCGCCGCGTGCTTTTCGGGTCGGCGTTCCAGCCTTCGATCTGTTCCCGTTTGACGTCTGGGCCAAGCTGAACGCGGCTTTCTGGCGCAAGCCGGATTTGCAGCAGTTGTGTTATGGCGATCCGGCGGGCGATGCGCGGTTGCGCGGGATGATCGCGGCCTATTTGCGCAGCTCACGGGGCATGCAGTGCACGGCTGAGCAAATTGTGATCACCAGTGGCGCACAGCAGGGCATAAGCCTTTGTGCACAGTTGCTGGTAGCGCCGGGCGACGGCGTAGCGATTGAAAATCCCGGGTATCGAGCGGCCGGTCATGCCTTCGCCGTGGCCGGTGCCCGGTTGCACGGGGTGGCGGTGGACAGCGAGGGAATCGACTGTCAGCAACTGGCAGGACTGACCGATTGCCGCCTGACCTATGTCACGCCATCCCACCAGTACCCCACGGGGGTGGTAATGAGTCTGGCCCGCCGCCTCGAATTGCTGGCGTGGGCCGAGCGCACGCAGGGCTGGATCGTCGAGGATGATTACGATGGCGAGTATCGTTACAGCGGCGCGCCGCTGGCGCCTTTGGCCGCTCTCGATCGACAGGGGCGAGTGCTGTATGTCGGCACGTTCGGCAAGGTCGCGTTCCCGGCATTGCGCCTGGGGTATCTGGTGTTGCCGCCGGGGTTGGTGGAGGCCTTTGCGCAAAGGCGTGCGGTGGATGTGCGTCACTCCGAAGTCAGTACCCAGGCGGTGATGGCCGAGTTCATGGCCGCCGGGCATTTCCAGCGGCACATCCGACGCATGCGCCGCGCGGCGCTGAGCCGACGCAATGTCCTGCTCGGTGGCTGGCCGCAGAATATTGCGGGCGTCGGCCAGTTGCCCGGCGTTGCCGCCGGGTTGCACCTGAGCGTACCGGTCGCCAGTGTGGCGCGAGAAAGCCAACTGATCGAACTGGCGCGTAGCGTTGACGTCGAGATCAATGGTCTGAGCAGCTATTGGCTGCCTGATTCCACGACCCCGGTCGACCAGCGCGCCGGACTGGTGCTGGGCTTTGCCGCGGTGCCTGAGCGCGCAATCGAAGCGGCGCTCGAGCGTTTGCGAACCGTGTGGCACACCCTCTGAAGCGGGCCCGGATCGATGCGCCCGACGGCGGTATCACGGTTGTGCTTCGAGTTGCAGGAACAGGCTCGGATCGCCAATCCTGCGCAGCACGTAGTCGATTGGCGTCAGACTTGTCAGGGCCTGTCGACGTTCTGCGCTGAGGGTCTTCAAATGCGCATCGGCGATTTTCAGGTGCGCCGCGGTGAATTGTTCCGGCGCAGCTTCGGGCGAGTCGTAGTGAAAATGCGCGAGCCATAACGGCTGATCATGCTGGGTGCTGTCGAGTATCTGATACTCCTGAAAGTAATCCTGGCGCTTTTTGGTCTTGATCCGGCCCAGGGCGTTCCTGACGATCCGTACCTGATGATTGTCCAGCAACCATTGCAAATAGGCTTGTCGAGGCTGGCGATCCTTGAGCAGACTGGCGCGCACGGCGATGCCTTGAGCACGTAACCGGATCGCGGCGCTGTTGAGTTCCGCACTCAAATTGCCCACCGGCAACCGCGTGCCGCCGGCGGCGACAATGCGTGCCTGCGCCTGGTCGACGCTGACAGCAATCTGCTCCAGTCGCCGAGCCTGCTGATCGAACAGATCCTGCATGTCTGCCGGTATACGGTTGGGCCTAAGAGCGTCACGCCGGGTCCGGTCAATGAACGCCTGCACCCGCTCATTCTGGGTCAGGGCATCGGCAATGAACTCGATGTCGCCCACCTGCGTCGTCGGGGAGGCGGTGGGTCTGACGGGAAGCATTTCTTCCAGAGGTGATTCGCTGGCGGCTGCGGGTCTGGCGGGCGCAGGGTCACGAGGCCGGCTCTTGGTGACCTTGCCAACCGGCCGAGACGGTCCTGCGACAGAGGGGCCCCGTGTGGCCGGCGTGCTGCTGGCTCCGGTTTCCGGCAGCAGTTCGCTCAGTTGCTCCTGCGCCAGTTGTCTGAATTCGCCGAGCAAGCTCCTTAGCCGCGTCAGTTCTGCCGCAACCACCATGCCCGGATATTCGCCTGGCAAGTCCCCCAGACGCTGATCGGCATCGACATAGACATCGATCAGTCGGCTCAGACGATCAATGCGCAGCGCAGTGCTGTCGCCGTTGTCGGGTTTCCTGATCAGGGCGGCATGGCGGTGTGTGGCGGTGGCGGCTTCGATTATCAGCCAACCGGTGGCTTCCCGCGCCGCTTCGGTGGCCGTTTCCTGCATGCACAACTCGTGAGACATGCCGATGGCATTGGATTTCAGGTCCCACTGGTTAAACGCCGGGAGCAGTTGGCGCAAGCGTTGCGCGGTGGTCATGCCTGCACTGCCGATGGTGTCGAGAGTTTCCAAGGAGGTACGGGACAGCTGCAGGCGGGCGATCATGTCCTGGCTCAAAGCCAGAGCCTGGTGCAATTCCTCGTTGTAACTTTGCAGCGCTTGCGGTGTATCGATGACCGTGTGTTGAGCCAATTTACGGGTCAATACTGCGTAAGCGTTGCGTTTGAAAACGAACCAGAGGCTGAGGTTTTTTTGCAGCAAAGTGGTCATGCGCTGCAATTCGACGAAATAGCCATCGCTCCCCCCTTTGAGGCGCCATTGGCCGAGTATTTTCAAGGCCTCGTCGTAATCCCCGATCAGCTTTTCGACTTGGTCAAGGTAACGCCGGGTCGCCTCTTCGTGGGCTTGTCCGGAGGCGCCAAGCATGGCTGACTGGGCTTGTTCCAGTGCAGCGTTGCCGACGGCTTCCTGACTTCTGAATGCTTCCAGAGCCGCTCCGAGCTGGTTCCTCTGGGTTTCCTTTTCCTTGCGCTGGGCCTTGAGCTGACTTTGCAGGCTGGTGCCCCCGGCGCCACCGCGCAGACGCAGTCGGGTATCCACGAACCATTGGCCTTGCTGATTGTGAATCAGCAGCGGACCGGTTTTTGACGGTGTCTGCGGATCAACGATTTGCACTTGCTGGTCATCGTTTTCAATCACGCGGAACCAGCGGTCGCCCACCTGCGCATAGGTGCTGGTAGCGAGGCGATACAAGGTCGCCTTGCCCCGCAGCAGGGTTTCCACCGCGGCTGCCGTGAGGTCGGGAGCCGGCACGGCCAGAGTATTCAGAAACGTTGCCAAGGCACCGGGCGAGCGCCGGGGCACCGAGCCGTAGGCCTCAAGCGAGGAGTAATGGCTGGCCGGGAGTGGGTCACTCAACAGCGTGGTGACGTGTGTAACCGTGGGCGGGACAGGCGTTTGTGCAGGGGTGGTCTGGATCCGGGGCAGTCCTTCGCTTTCGATTTCGCTGCGCAACGCTGTGCGGGGACCGGTTGTGCGTTGGGTGGCCGCATGATGGGCCAGGATCATGCCCAGGTTCAGCAACATATCGGCGACGGTGCTCCACTGCGCGTGGGTATCGCCACGATTGTGGGCGTCCACGACCTGATCGATTTCGCTGATGCTTTGCCAGACCCAGATCGCCGCGCCTGCCGGGCCGCAGAGAAAGTTCGCGGCAACGTTGAACAACGCCCACCCACTGTCTCGCAGCAAGGCCCAGCGGCGTTGTGCATTGGACAACGACTGTCGGTCGGCGAGTTCGGCCATCGCCAGTGCATGGGTCTTGAACAGCACCGGGAACACCTCGCCGGTCAGCGCCGTGGAGGCAAGCCCGACCGGCCCGGCCCACTTGACGCTGGTCCAGGGTTCCGCGAGCAACTGCGCGCCCAGCCACGGACTGGGCAGACCGATGGGGAAGGTGTATTGGGCATATTTGAAACTGGTTTGCGAATCCGCCAGCCACGCCAGCACCGAATCTCTCAATTCGCCTGGCTGATGTATGGCGTACAGCAGGTTTTGCGTTGAGGGGAATTGCAGCAATGGCTGCTCAAGCAGCGGACGATACAGCAGGCATGGCCCGGCTCCAGAAAGACGCGGGGCAATGATGAACATGTTGGTGACAACATCACCAACAGTCTCCCCGGCATGGATAAACGTCAGCGGGCGAATGACCACAGTGTGTGGATGGCCCGGAGTCGGTTTGAGCCACTCCTGAACGCAGCGATAACCCTGCTCATCCACGCCGCCGAGGCGACGCAGCTTGGATTCCAGTGCAATCAGCGGCAGCAGTGCGTGCAACTGGTGGAGGTAAAAGCGCTG
Organism: Pseudomonas sp. MWU318; assembly: GCF_016756945.1. Lineage (NCBI taxonomy): Bacteria > Pseudomonadati > Pseudomonadota > Gammaproteobacteria > Pseudomonadales > Pseudomonadaceae > Pseudomonas > Pseudomonas sp. MWU318. The sequence goes on along the minus strand of NZ_JAESJL010000003.1, from coordinate 410,220 downwards.
CTGCAGGGTGGCCTGCAGCGGATCGTTGATCAGTCTGTCCCTGATCAATCCGGGGTAGACCTCACCCATGTCGATCTTGTTTGCCATCTTCGTCAGGTAGGCGACAGTCAGCCACTGCGGCAGCGCTTGTGGCGGGTCGAATTGCAGAGTCGCCAGATACGGCGTGCGGTTTTGCAAGGCGTACTCGCCCAGGGTTTCGATATGGGTGTCATGCGGATCGGGCAGTGTCACGCCTCCCGATTCGAAGCTGTTGGTGATGCGGATTTGCAATTTGTCCAAAGGCAGCCCGGCCGCCGATGGCTGATCGGCAATGATCGCCTCACGCATGCAATTGCGTGCATAGGTATCGATCGGCGGGATTGGCAACAGCGCCTTGTCTGCCTGCCGGTACAACTGGCCCAGCGCATTGATCGATTGGCTGTATTGATCGAGCTCGGAAGCCGAAGCGTCGAGCAGCCAGTCGGGTATCGAATCATCGAGGTCGATGAGGGTATTTTTCTGCGGTTCGCTGGCTTGCTCGATCAGGGGCGGGAAGGAGGTAGCGTCCTCGCTTTCCTCGTCGAGACTCTGCCGGGTGATTGCCCGAATGGCATCGAGCTGGTTGGCAATCAGGACCCAAGCCATGTGGTCGAAAAAATTGCCCTCGGGTTCGAACAACTGCCACTGCAGATTCTGTCCGGCCGGTAACAGTTCGATACGCTGCGGCAGTGATTCACCCAGTTGCTGCAGAGAGTCGAATGTCTCGTAACCATCTTCCACGGTATACATCATGACCAGATCGCGCAGGCCATAGCGTCCGAAAATCACCGCGGCGCCACCCAGAATCAGGTGCCGGGCAGCGCCTTGAGCATCGACCGAGTCGATGTCGATCAGGCACACGCGGATGTCCGACAGTGTCATGTCGTGACGCTGGCGCTCCTGTTTGTCCGGGCGTCGCGAAATCGCCCGGGCGACCAGGCACTGTTCATCGTCCCAGCCCTCGGCGTTATGGACGTTCAGGGCTTCGCGCAGGGCATCGGAGAGTTCTTGCCAGCGCGGCAATTGGCGTCGGGTGCTGTTCCAGTAATCCAGCTGTCGCTCGGCGAAGGCGACAAACAACAGGGGCGAATAATCGTTGAGCAGATCGGCAATGGCCTCGATATCGACATCCATATGCACCACTGGCGTGGCCTGGTGGTTCAAGGTCAGAAAGTGTTCACCCTCCAGATAGTTGGCGCTGGAGCCGTTGAAAAATTGCCGGACGAGTGCCTCTGTCAGTGATTCAAATCGGGTCGGCAGGGCCACTCGTTCCGCGTTCAGCCATTGCCATTGTGGCGTGCCGATCATGGCCTGCTCGGGATCGATCTTGCGTTGTGGATACAGCGCTTCGAGCGCTTGGCGCAGCACTGCGCTGGCGACTTCATCGACCGTGGGACCGCGACTGGTCTGATGGACGATCTGGCTCTTTTGCAGCAATGCATGGGTTTCGGTGTTCGCTGAATGCTCAGTCATTGTCATTGTCCTTTTTGACGTTTGGGGCTTATGAGAAAAACAGCGAACGCGCCAGCTGCGGGCTGATCGCGCTGCGATAGATAGCGATGATTTGCGGGCTGCTGGTGGCTGAGTCCAGGTCGAAGGCGCCGGCCATCCGCCGTTGCTCCTGCAGTTTCAAATGGGCGGCGGTGAAGGCGTCAGCCGGTGCATCGAGGCTGTTGTAATGGAAGTGCGCGTACCACAACGTCTTGCCGCTGCGCCGCTCGCGAATTTCGTACTCCTGCAGATAATCCCTGCGCGGGCCTTTGAGGCGACGCCGGGCACCGCCAGACACAATGTCGATCTCATCCTTGTGCAATAACCATTCGACCCGGGCAGCGGTTGGCGGTTGTTGCTTGGTCATCTCGACCCGTATCCGGTAGCCCTCGGCGTACAGGCGTTCACCCGCCTGGTTCAATTGGGCGATCAGGGCTGGCGGCTCCTCGGTGCTGTTGGCCCGCAGCCGGGCCTGTTCAAGGCTTTTCGCGCTTTCGTCGAGCTGTTCGGCCTTGCGCTGGAACTGCTCTTCGATCTCCACCGGAATCCGACCGGGTTTTTTGGCATGGGCTTCGGTTTGCCGGATGAAGCTTTCCACGCCATCGAGCAGCGCCTGGCCCTGGCTGATCTGGGTGGCGAGATCCGCTACCGGAGCAGGCGGGCGGCGCCGTCCGGGCTGAATGCGTTCGACCCAGACACCGGGCGTTTTCTCGTGAAAGGTGGCGATGACGTTCCCTGTCATGGGCGCTTTCACGTCCAGCAGGACTGGTTGACCTGGCGCCGAGGAACGCAACTCGCCGACCACTGTGCCCTTGAAGCGGGTTTTGATAATCCGTTTACGTGAGGCTGGCGCTGGCCTTGAAGGACCGGGCCGAGGCTCCACCGGCCGGTGTTCGAGAAGCAATTGCGCCAGGTGCTCTTCGGTCTGGCGTTGAAACTCGTTGATTCGTTTACGCGTGTGGCTGAAGGGCTCGTCGAGCAACACATCCTTGTGGTTGAGGGCGAAATCCTCGAACGACTGATCGATGGCGACGAACTGTTCGAGCATGCCGTTGAGGCCTTCGATCCGCTCGTTGGCCCCCAGGCTGGTCTGGTCGAGCAGCAGTTCCTGTGAGGTCTGAATCACCAGGTTGGTTGTATCGAGCAGGCGTACCAGATCGCCTTGTGCCTGAGTCAGCGCTGGCGAAGCCTGCTCTTGCAGGCAGATGTCGCGAGCCAGCGACACCTGAAGCGCCTTGAGATCATTGAGACTGAACACAGGCAGCTTTGCGCGATAGGTATTGGCGACTTCAGCGGCACGTTTGCCCAGTCGGCTCAACTCCTGAAAACGTGACTGGGCAAACTCGATCTTGCTGATCATGTCCTCGGTCAAATCGTACATTCTGCGGTAGGTGACGGGATCACCGGTGCCCGCAGCCGTTTCCTCGGCCTCGAGCAGCACCAGGGTTTCCTTGAGGGTTCTGGCGAAGAGGGGGTCACGTTGAGTGAGCCATGTCTGGTTGAAGAACAACTGGGTACCGAGCATCTCGGTCATGGCGGTGCGGAAATGGGGTACGGTCTCAAGCAGGTTCAGCGATTTCAGCTGGTCGATGGGAGCCGCGTATTCCCCGGTGCGGCGTTCAAGTGCTGCAAGAAACGTGGTCTGCTGCGCCACCAGAGTGTCATCGCTGGCCGCGGTCATGGCGGTGTGGGCGGCTGTCAGCTCTGCGCGGGCCTGCTCGCGCGTGTTATCGAACTCGGTCAGATGTTTCTTGAGTTCGGCGATGCGTTCATTGTTTTCCCGTCGTTTGGCCTTGCGCCGACTCGACAGACCACCGCCGCGCAGACGCAGGCGAGTGTCGACGAACCACTCGCCCCATCGATTGCGGATCAACCCCGGACCCTCACGTCCGGGCTGTCGCTGCGAATTGATGATCGATACCTCACCGGTGTCGGCGACCGCCACTTCGAACCAGCGCTCACCCACGGGTGCGTAGTACCCGCTGGCATGTCGATAAAGGTGACGATAAAGGCCGGCGTCGCTGGCGAGCGGGGTGAGTGCATCGGGGCGCGTAACGGCAAACCGATCCAGGGTTTGGGTCAGGCTCAGGGCGGTGTCGGTCATCAGCGAAGTCTGATGTTGCGCCGGATACTCACCGATCACATCAGGACGTTGCACGATGTTTACCGGCGTTGGTGGCACCGGCTCCCTGGGCTCGGTCTCGACGGTCACCGGCTTCTTTTCAGTGATGTCCCGAGGCGTCGCGTTACGGGTGCTGGCGTGATGGGCGAGCACCATGGCCAGGGTCAGCAACAGATCGGTCATCGCGGTTTTCTGCTGCCCGGTGTCGCCTGTGGCGGCGGCGTCGAAGGTTTGTTGCAGATCGTCCAGCACTTGCCAGATCCAGGCGGCGGTACCGACGGTTCGACCGAAAAACGGCAGTGCGGCGCTGAGGATCATCCAGCTCGCATGCTTGAAGGTCTCCCAGCGACTTTCGCTATTGGACACCGATTGCCGATTCGCCAGTTCGACCATTGCACTGACGTTGGCCTTGAACAGAACAGCCAGGTAATCGGTAGCGATGACTGCTGTTCCCAAGGTCAGCGTGCCGCTCATCTGCAAGGAAGTCAGTGGATCGGCGAGCAGTTGTGAGAGCGACCATACCGAGGGGCGATCATCGCAGAACACGTAATTGGCATAGTTGGCGCGCGCACTGTCCGGCAACCAAGCGAGGACCGCCTGACGCAATGTCGGTGAATGCTTGATGGCATACACCAGGTTGGCCGGCGACGGGTACTGGAGCAAGGCGTGATCGGACAGCGGCCGGTACAGCAGGCAGGGTCCCTTGTCCATCTGTCGGGGCCCGATCACGAACATGTTGGCCACTTCATCGGTGGTCGTCCCCGGGCGCCACGCAGGATTGAAGGCCAGCGGTCGAATGACGATCTCCTGACCGTCCACCCGGCGATTGGCGTCCAGCAACTGAACCACGGCCGCGACATAGCGATAGCCCGCCTCGTCGACCCCGCCCTGCGCGCGAATCTTCTGCTGCAACGCCAGTAACGGCAATTCGACACGCAGCCGGCTGGTGAACAGGTTCTGCCGTCGCAGGCTTTCCAGCGGGTCATCGCGCAGTTTTTGCCTGATCAGCGCAGGATAGGTCTGGCCGATGTCGACACTGACGATCAACCTTTCCAGATAATCAGCCGTCATCCATGCCGGCACCGCAGTGCTGCCGATACTGCTCACGGTCTTGTTGCCGAGCGGCAAGGCAATCAGATTCTGCAGCGCCAGATCGACCAGACTGAAGGTGCTGCGTTCGGGCTCCAGCAACGGTGTGAAACTGCCCCACACCACCACGCTGTCGACCACGATGCGAATCTCGGCCAGATTCAGTTCAGTGGCTTCGGGATGTTCCTTGAGCAGGGCCGCCTCCAGTTGCTCCAGCGCGAACTCGCGAATCGGTTTGATGCCGTCGTCAAAGGACTGCTCGGCGTTCTGACTTTGCACCTGCGCCAGATCCATCAGATGACGGCTGTAGGCAGTCAGGTCGCTGGATGAGGCGTCGACCATCCACTCTGGCAACGCTTGCTCGACCAGGTTGAAGCGTGAAGACGACTGCTTGTCCGTGGGATCGAGTTCGTTGGTCGTGCGGCTGACGTGGGGCGTCAGGTTGGTTGTCGCCGGTTCATTCGCCAACTCGCCAATCGCGTCGGCCTGCAGGGCGATCAGATTGCACGCCAGATGATCGAAGTAGTCACCGTCAGGTTCGATCAGCCGCCATTGCAGGGTTGCAGGCGGCGGTCCCTCCGTCTGGCTCTGCAGTGAGGCACCCAGTTCCTGCAGGGTATCGAAGGCCTGGAAACCGCGAGTGATGGTGTGGGTGAGAATCAGCGTGCGGCTGCCGAGCGTGCCGATCAGTACGGCCATGTCGAGGACGTGCAGGTGAGTGGAAGTGCCATCGTGCGTGGTGTCCAGATCGATCAGGCAGGCGCGGGACTGATAGCGATCATCGGTACTGCGGGCAGTTTTTTGCGGATGGTCGAAAAGACTCTGGGCCATGGCGCGCTGGTCGTCGTCCCACGCCGGGTTCGTCCCGACGTTCCACAGTTCGCGCAGGGACCTGGACAATCCCTGCCAGCGCGGGGCGGAGGCGCGGGTGAACTGGTTCCAGTAATCGACCTGTTGTTCCTCGAAGGCAACAAACAGCAGCGGCGCCAGTTCATTGAGCAGCCTGGCGATGGCCTCGATGTTGACGGGCAGTTGTACCGGCGTCTCGTGCGCAGGATGCAAGGTGAGGTAGTGCTCGCCATCCAGGTAGGTCACCGGTTTATTGGCGACGCCATGACGCACCAGCGCATCGGTCAGCGATTCGAAGTGTCGCGGCCCGGGGACGACACGCTGGTCACGCAAGGTCCAGCCAGGTGTCACCACCATTGCCAGTCGCGGGTCGATCTGTAACTTGGGGTATAGCGTCTTCAGTGCCGGTTGCAGGGCGCGAGTGGCGACTTCCCTGATTGAGGGGCCGGCGATCAGTTGGGTGAGCAGGGCGTCTTGATCATCCGGCAGCTTGTGGTCGGCGGGAGAGTTGAGGGTTTCTGGCATGGTCACATCCTTGGTCAGAACAGCAGGCACCGCGAAAGTGGCGGCGGGCGATGCGTTGCAAGGTAGTGACGGGCCGAGCACCGAAGGTGGTAGATAAATATCGCAGGCAAAAAAAGACCCGCACGGCGGCGGGTCTTGTCGTCAGCGTCGGCTCAGGTACCGGACTTGATCTTGGTCCAGGCCCGGGTGCGTGCACGCTCGGCATCCCGCGGCAGCGGTTGCAGGGTGTAAAGCGTGCCCATCGCCGCATCGGTCGGGTACAGGTTGGGGTTGTTGCGGATCGCCGGATCGACCAGTTGGGTGGCGTCCTTGTTCGGGTTCGGATACCCGACGAAGTCGCTGACCGGCGCGATCACCGCCGGTTGCAGCAGGTAGTTGATGAAGGTGTAGGCGTCCTCCGGGTTCTTCGCGCCCTTGGGAATGGCGAGCATGTCGAACCAGATCGGTGCGCCTTCCCTGGGCAGGCGCATGTCGACCACCACACCGTTCTTCGCTTCCTTGGCGCGGTTGGCCGCTTGCGAGAAACTGCCGGAGTAACCGACCGCGACGCAGATGTCACCGTTGGCGATGTCGGCCATGTACTTGGACGAATGGAAGTAGGTCACGTACGGCCGGATCTTCATCAGCAGCGCTTCGGCCTTGGCGTAATCTGCCGGGTTGTTGCTGTTCGGATCCAGACCCAGGTGCTGCAGCGCCAGCGGCAGGATCTCCGACGGCGAGTCGAGGAGGGCGACGCCGCACTGCTTGAGCTTGCTGATGTTCTCCTCCTTGAAGATCAGGTCCCAGCTGTCCACCGGCGCGTTTTCTCCCAGTGCGGCCTTGACCTTGGCCGGGTTGAAACCGATCAGGATGGTGCCGTACATGTACGGCACGGCGAATTTGTTGCCCGGGTCGTTGGCTTCGATCAGCTTCATCAGTTTCGGATCGAGGTGATTCCAGTTCGGCAGCTTGCTGCGATCCAGCGGCTGGAACACCCCGGCCTCAATCTGCTTGGCGAGGAACACGTTGGACGGCACCACCACGTCATAGCCGGAGTTACCGGTCAGCAGCTTGGCTTCCAGTGCTTCGTTGGTGTCGAAGATGTCGTAGACCAGTCTGGTCTGGGTGTTCTGTGCCTTGAAGTCTTCCAGCGCCTTGGGCGTGATGTAGTCGAACCAGTTATAGACGCGCAGGGTGCGTTCTTCGGCGTGGGCGCCGACGCTGAGCAGCGCGGCGCACAGGGCTGGCGCAATGCAGTGCTTGAGTCGGTTCATTGTTCGAACCCTTCGAGCACGTTCACTGCGTTGATGCCGATTTCCTCCACCGCGTAACCCCCTTCCATGACGAACAGCGTCGGTTTGCCGAGGGCGGCGATGCGTTTGCCCATGGCCAGGTAATCCGGGCTGTCGAGCTTGAACTGCGAGATCGGATCGTCCTTGAAGGTGTCGACGCCCAGCGACACCACGATGATATCGGCGCCATAGCTGTCGATCTCGTTGCAGGCCTGTTCCAGTGCCGCGCTCCACACATCCCAGCCGGAGCCGGCCGCTAGCGGATAGTTGAAGTTGAAGCCTTCACCGGCGCCTTCGCCACGTTCATCTTCGTAGCCGAGGAAGAACGGAAACTCGGCTTCCGGGTGGCCGTGGATCGAGGTGAACAGCACGTCGCTGCGCTCATAGAAAATCGACTGGGTGCCGTTGCCGTGGTGGTAATCGACGTCGAGGATCGCGACCTTCTTGTGGCCGGCATCGAGGAATGCCTGAGCGGCAATGGCGGCGTTGTTGAGGTAGCAATAACCGCCCATCAAGTCGCTGGCAGCGTGGTGTCCCGGTGGTCGGCACAGGGCGAAGGCGCTATGTGCGCCGCGCTGGATTTCGGCCTGGGCGGTGAGGGCGACCTGCGCTGCGCTGTACGCCGCTTGCCAGGTGCCGGCGGTGATCGGCGCGCCGCCGTCGAAGCTGTAGTAGCCGAGCTGGCCGTGCAGGCTGGTCGGTTTGATCTGCCGCAGAGTGCGTGCGGGCCAGGTGTAGGGCAGCAAGTCGCCGTCGGTGTTGAATTCAGTCCAGCGCTGCCACGCACCTTTGAAGAAGTCGAGGTAGTCACGGCTGTGGATGCGCGCGATCGGTTCGAGACCGAAATCCTTCGGTGCTTCCACAGGACCGATGTTCTGGTGCTGTACACGTTGCAGCACGTGGTCGGCGCGCGACGGCATCTCGAAGCAAGGCTTGAGCTGGCCGTCGATGAGTTCGCAGCGGCCGTGGTGCAGGTGGTGATCGTCCGAGTAGATCGTCAGCATTTGTTGTTCTCCGCAGGGGGCTGATTCGGTTGCCCCCAGTGTTGCGGCGCGCGGCGAATCGGAGAACGGCAGGAAAGGCCAAAAGGGGATCGATATGGCCAAAAACTCTGACCGCAATTCGCCCCTTTCCAGCAGATCAAAAGATCGGCGTAGGAGCTGCCGAAGGCTGCGATCTTTTGATCTTCAGGGTCTGAACTGACTCGGTGCCACGCCGCTCCAGCGCACGAACGCATGGCGGAAACTCGCGGTCTCGCTGAAGCCCAGAGTCTCGGCGATGCGGTAGATCGGCAACTGATCCTCACACAGCATCTGCTTGGCCCGCTCGAAGCGCAGTTCGTCGAGCAGTTCCTGATAGCTGCTGCCCATGTCCTTCAGGTGCCGGCGCAAGGTGCGCGGCGAGCACTTCATTTGCTGGGCCAGCCCCTCCAGGCCCGGCGCGGCGTTGAGCTGCGCACTGAGCAACTGACGAATCCGCCCCAGCCACGCCTGCCGCCCGGTGAACTCGATGTTCTGTTTGCGGCAGCGGTCGGCCATGGCCTGGTGGGTGATGCTGTCGGCCAATGGCAACGGTTGATCGAGCCAGCGCCGATCGAAGGCGAAGGCGTTGTCCTTGGCGCCGAAGTGCAACGGGCTGGCGAAGTGCTCGGCATAACTGTCGCGATAATCCGGCGCGGCATGTTCAAAGCGTGTCGCCAGCAACGGCAGCGGATGCCCGAGCAGGTCGTCGCAGATGACCTTCAACGACACCAGACAGAATTCCGCGTTGAACACCGCCATCGACGGACTCTCGCGGTAATCGGCGGCGACGAACCAGACCCGCTCGCCATCGTCTTCCAGGCTCAGTTCGAAAAGTGTTCCCAGCAGCGCCGGATAGCGAATCGCCAGGCGCAAAGCGTCACCTAAGGTGGCACTGGTGAGCAGCGCGTAACCGAGGATGCCGTAGCAGGAAACGTGCATGCGTCGGCCCAGTTCCAGGCCAATGTCATGCTTGAGCGCGACCGCGTTGGCGCAGACCTGCATTTCCTGATTGGTGGTGATGCGCGTGTCGGCACGGGCCAGATCCGCCGCACTGATGCCGCTGCCGGCCAACAGCGCGTCGCTCGACAAGCCTTCGGCCTTGAAGGTGTTGAGCACCAGTGAGACGGCGTTGAGCGTGGTGAGGTGGGAGTGGAGCATAAGATCTTCCAGCCTTGGAGGTACTGGAAACGGCAGCAAGTTATATGCCGGGTGAAGATCAAACGGTGTGAGGGCTGTTGTGGCGATGGAGCTTGCTCTCGCTGGGGCGCGTAGCGGCCCCAAAACACTGCGACTGCTGCGCAGTCGAGCGGGAGCAAGCTCCCTCGCCACAGGGGCTCACTCCTGCAAGGGTTCGGGTGGTGTCAGATCAGTTCGCCACACAGGTCGAGTTCGATCAGGCGCCGCACTTCGGCCGATCCCAGACCCGCACCCAGCAATGCCTGCAATTTGCCGAATGCCGCTTCACGGGTCATGCCGCCACCGGACAGCACACCGACGCCACGCAAACGGCTGCCAGCTTCATACACATCCAGCTCGACACCACCTTCATGGCACTGCGTGACCGCGACCACCACCACACCGTTGTCCTGCGCGCGACCGAGGCTGGCGAGGAACTCGGGATTGTCGCTTGGCCCGGTGCCGCTGCCGTAGCACTCCAACACCAGACCTTTGATACCGCTGGCCAGCAGGCCATCAACCACCTCGGCGTCGATGCCGGGGAACAGTGGCAGCACAGCAACCTTGGCCAATTGTTTCGGCTGGTTGTAGTTCAGCGCGGCCGGAATCGACGGCGCTTTCATCCCGCCGCCCTGACGCTCCAGGCGCTTGAACGGATGACGGCCGAAGCTGCGCACTTTCGCGCAACGTGTCGGCGCCAGCAGCTCGCCGTGAAAGTACAGGTGCACGCCCGGCGCCAGACCCTGGCCCAAAGCAACCAGCGCGCCACCGAGGTTTTCCCAGGCATCGCTGTCGGTCACGCCGGCCGGCAGCATCGAGCCGGTGAAACACACCCGGGCATGCAGGCCGAGCAACTGGAAACTCATCGCCGCAGCGCTGTAGGCCAGGGTGTCGGTGCCATGCAGGATCAGTACGCTGTCGCAGCCTTGCACGTCCACCGCATCGATCACCGCTTCGCGCAGTTGCTGCCAGTAGGCCGGGGTCATGTTGGCGCTGTCGATCAGCGGCGACATTTCCCGGAAGCGCCACTGCGGCACCACCAGTTCGGGCTGGCTGTGCAGGTAGTCGCGCATGCGGGCTTCGAAACCGGACGCCGGGGCCAGACCGTTGGCACTGGCCTGCATGCCGATGGTGCCACCGGTGTAGAGCACCATGACGTTTTGGGCGGCGGGGAAGGTGTTGGCAATCATCTGAGGGTCTCCACAAGAGATGACATTGTAGGAGTGAGCCTGCTCGCGATAGCGGTTCATCATTCAACATTAATGTTGGCTGAAAGACAGCTATCGCGAGCAGGCTCACTCCTACAGGTATTGCATCACAATAACTGACGGGCGCAGGGGATGCGCCCGTCATTCACCTGTCAGCGTTGCGCTGCAGGCACGCCTTGCGGCTCGGCTGCGGTCTTGTCGGCAGCTGGCGCCTCGGTCGGCCAGGCTTTCAAATCCAGATCCAGATCGGCAAATTTGCTGGAGTCGAACACCGGCTGCTTGATGCCGGCGCGGCGCTGTTCGTCGTAGTCGCGCATCACGCGCATGCCGACCTTGAACAGCATGGCCAGGGCCATCAGGTTGACGAAGGCCAGGCAGGTCATGGTGATGTCGGCGAAGGCGAACACGGTCGACAGATCCTGCATCGAACCCCATACCACCAGCGCCAGCACCAGACCGCGGAACACCATCAGCAAGGCGCGGTTGCGGCTGAGGAACTGCAGGCTGTTTTCGCCCAGGTAGTAGTTGTAGAGGATGCAGGTGAAGACGAACAGCGACAGCGCAACGCTGACGAAGATGCGACCCCAGTCACCGACCACGGCGGCCAGCGAGTTCTGGGTCAGAACGATGCCGTCACCTTCGAAGCCCGGTGTGTAGAAGCCCGACAACAGGATCAGCAGCGCGGTGCAGGTGCAGATCACGAAGGTGTCGAGGAACACGCTGAAGGCCTGAACCACGCCCTGGGCGCCCGGGTGTTTCACCGAGGCCACGGCGGCGACGTTCGGCGCGCTGCCCAGGCCCGCTTCGTTGGCGAACACGCCACGCTTCACGCCCATGACGATGGCGCTGCCGAGCAGGCCACCGAAGGCCGGGTCGAGACCGAAGGCGCTCTTGAAGATGGTTTCCAGCATGGCTGGCACGTGTTCGATCTGGGTGCCGATCACGTACAGGGTCACGCCGATGTAGGCCAGGGTCTTGACCGGTACCAGCAGGTCGGACACTGCAGCGATGCGCTTGATGCCGCCGATGAAGGTGATGGCCAGCAGCACCGCCAGGACGATCCCGGTGTGGCTTGGGTCGAAGGCAAAGGCATTTTGCAGCGAGTGGGTCACGGTGTAGGACTGCAGGCCGATAAAGGCGAAGCCGTAGGTGACCAGCAGCAGGACCGAGAACACCACTGCCATGCCTTTCAACTTCAGGCCGTGCTGGATGTAGTAGGCCGGGCCGCCACGGTACAGACCGTCGCCATCGGCGCGCTTGTAGACCTGAGCCAGGGTGCATTCGAAGAAGCTGCTGGACATGCCGACCAGTGCGGTCACCCACATCCAGAACACCGCACCCGGACCACCGAGGGTCACGGCGATGCCGACACCGGCGATGTTGCCTGCACCGACGCGGCCGGCAAGGCTGAGCATCAGGGCCTGGAACGAGCTGAGTTGCCCGCCGCTGCTTTTCAGGCTGTCGCGGAATACCGCGAACATGTGGAAGAAGTGGCGCAATTGAACGAAACGCGAGCGAATCGTGAAGTAGCTACCGAGCCCGACAATGAGCACGATCAGTACTTTCCCTGAGAGGAAGTCGTTGATGACTTCGAGCATGGATTTTTCCTCGCTGTTTTTTGTTTAAGCAAATGCTGGATGTTCCGAAACATCGCGTTACACCGGTTTGCGCGCGGCACGACAGGTGAGGCGAAGGTTTCGTCCCGGATCCATTTCGCGGGTTTGTTATTAGTTCGGGTTTCGCATGGGTTATGGCCTCGTTACCGACGACCGCTCACGCGAAGAGGGGCGGCACTATACCGATCAGTGCGGCGCCCGTCTGCACGCTCGTGGTGCAAGCGACGAAACGAAGCTTTGAAACACCCGGCGTTACCGGCGCCGGGCTTGTGCGGGAACTGCATTTGTGTTGATGCAAAGCCTGTGGCGAGGGGATTCATCCCCGATCGGCTGCGAAGCAGTCGCAAATCATTGCACGCGGTGTACTTGTTACATCGCGAATGCAGGTTTTGGGGCCGCTTCGCGACCCATCGGGGATGAATCCCCTCACCACAAGGCTCACCTCTACATTGATCAGTCCCCAGACATACGGGTCTCAGGGTCAGAAAGTTAAAAAAAAGGGCTTGGGGACTGATCCCCAAGCCCTCAAAAGGTGAGAGGTGTCTAGTCCCTCGACCTGGTGAGCGGTGCTACAAATAACGCGTCGGCTCAGGCTTTGAGCGGAACCAGACGCGGGGCAATCATGTTTTCCGGGCGCAGGATGTCGGCGAGCATGGCTTCGTCGAGCAGACCTTCTTCGCGCACCAGTTCCAGCACGCCGCGGCCGCTTTCAAGGGCGATACGGGCAATGCGGGTGGCGTTTTTGTAGCCGATGTACGGGTTCAGCGCGGTGACCAGACCGATCGAGTGCTCGACCAGTTCGCGGCAGCGGGCTTCGTTGGCGGTGATGCCGACGATGCAGTGCTCGCGCAGCATGTCCATGGCGCGTTGCAGCAGACGGATCGAGTCGAGGATCTTGAACGCGATCAGCGGCTCCATCACGTTCAGCTGCAGTTGGCCGCCTTCGGCTGCCATGGTCAGCGCCAGATCGTTACCGATGACCTGGAAGGCCACTTGGTTAACGGCTTCCGGGATTACCGGGTTGACCTTGCCAGGCATGATCGAGCTGCCTGGCTGACGCGCCGGCAGGTTGATCTCGTTGATGCCGGTGCGTGGGCCGCTGGACAGCAGGCGCAGGTCGTTGCAGATCTTCGACAGCTTGACCGCGGTGCGCTTGAGCATGCCGGAGAACAGCACGAAGGCGCCCATGTCGGAAGTGGCTTCGATCAGGTCGGCCGCTGGCACCAGCGGTTGACCGCTGATCAGCGCCAGACGCTGAACGGCCAGCGCTTGATAACGCGGGTCGGCGTTGATGCCGGTACCGATTGCGGTGCCGCCCAGGTTCACTTCAGTCAGCAGTTCCGGGGCCAGCGTCTTCAGACGGGCCAGGTCTTCGCCCATGGTGGTGGCGAAGGCACGGAACTCTTGACCCAAAGTCATCGGCACGGCGTCTTGCAGCTGGGTACGGCCCATCTTCAGGACGTGGTTGAATTCTTCACCCTTGGCCGCGAAGGCCTGAATCAGGCTGTCGAGGCTGGCCAGCAGCGCGTCGTGACCCAGCAGCAGACCCAGACGGATCGCGGTCGGGTAGGCGTCGTTGGTCGACTGCGCCATGTTGACGTCGTCGTTCGGGTGCAGGTACTGGTACTCGCCCTTCTGGTGACCCATTGCTTCGAGCGCAATGTTGGCGATCACTTCGTTGGCGTTCATGTTGGTGGAAGTACCGGCGCCACCTTGAATCATGTCGACCACGAACTCTTCGTGGAAATCACCGCGGATCAATCGGGCACAGGCTTCGCTGATGGCAGCGTGCTTGGCTTCGCTCAGATGACCCAACTCACGGTTGGCGTCAGCGGCGGCCTGTTTGACCATCGCCAGACCGACAACCAGTTTCGGGTAATGCGAAATCGGAACGCCGGAGAGACGGAAGTTGTTCACCGCTCGCAGGGTCTGGATGCCGTAATACGCTTGAGCCGGTACTTCGAGGGCGCCAAGCAGGTCGTTTTCTGTGCGGAAAGATGCAGCGGAGGACATGATAGAAATCATCTCGATATGGACCCGGTCTGTGCCGGAACGCTGCGAATGCTAGGCTTGTGGGATTTTTTGGGCCAATGCTGTTAAACACTGCCCTATGCACATTCGGCATAATGCCCGTGTGACGCCGTGTGCGCGGCAGACGTGTGACCTGTTTTGGTGCGTGTCCGGGAGGACGTGATGAATCTGGAAAGCAAATGGCTCGAGGACTTCAGTGCCCTGGCCGCCACTCGCAGCTTCTCGCAGGCGGCCGAACGGCGCTTTGTGACCCAACCGGCATTCAGTCGGCGGATCCGCAGCCTCGAAGCCGCATTGGGCCTGACGCTGGTCAACCGCTCGCGCACGCCGATCGAGCTGACGGCGGCGGGACAATTGTTCCTGGTGACCGCGCGCACCGTGGTCGAACAGCTCGGCGAAGTGCTGCGTCATCTGCATCACCTGGAAGGCGGGCAGGGCGAGGTGATCCAAGTCGCGGCGGCGCACTCGCTGGCGCTGGGTTTCTTTCCACGCTGGATCGCACAACTGCGCAACGAAGGGCTGAACATCGCGACGCGATTGGTGGCGACCAACGTCGGCGACGCGGTGCACGCGCTGCGCGAGGGTGGCTGCGACCTGATGCTGGCGTTCTACGACCCGGACGCGGCGATGCAGATGGACCCGGAAATCTTCCCGTCGCTGCACCTGGGTCAGACCGAAATGCTCCCGGTGTGCGCGGCAGATGCCGAGGGCAAACCGCTGTTCGATCTGGAAGGCGAGGCCAGTGTGCCGCTGCTGGCGTACAGCGCCGGGGCTTTTCTCGGGCGTTCGGTGAACGGTCTGTTGCGTCAGCGTCAACTGCGCTTTACCACGATCTACGAAACCGCCATGGCTGACAGCCTCAAGAGCATGGCGCTGGAAGGGCTCGGCATCGCCTGGGTGCCGCAGTTGAGTGTGCGCGCCGAACTTGGCCGTGGCGAACTGGTGGTCTGTGGCGGCCCGCAATGGCATGTGCCGCTGGAGATTCGCCTGTACCGCTGCGCACTGGTGCGCAAGGCCAACGTGCGGTTGCTGTGGCGCAAGCTTGAAGGCGGCGCTGCACAAGCTTCTTGAGTGGTGGGGGCTGTGGGAAAAGATCGCAGCCTCCGGCAGCTCCTACAGGTTGGAATGCGTTGCACTGTAGGAGCTGCCGAAGGTTGCGATCTTTTGATCTTTTCTGCTGACCTTCAAGTCAATAAAACCGGGCATTTCGCTGATTTGACAGATGGTCGTTTCGGGGGCTGTTTATTGCTTTCTTTGCGGTATACTGCGCGGCCTTCGGCCGGTACGTCCGGCCATTTTTCGTACAATCAAGCCACGCAATCCTGCGTGGCTTGTTGTTTTTGACGCGCCTGCGGGCGCCCAGAGAGAAGAGGCGCGACGATGAGTGCACTGGTTGGCGTGATCATGGGCTCCAAGTCCGATTGGTCCACCCTTAGCCACACCGCCGATATGCTGGAAAAGCTCGGCATCCCGTACGAGGTCAAGGTGGTCTCTGCCCACCGCACCCCGGATCTGCTGTTCCAGTACGCCGAAGAGGCTGAGGGCCGCGGCATCGAGGTGATCATCGCCGGTGCCGGTGGCGCAGCCCACCTGCCAGGCATGTGTGCGGCCAAGACCCACCTGCCGGTGCTGGGCGTTCCGGTGCAGTCGTCGATGCTCTCGGGCGTCGATTCGCTGCTGTCGATCGTGCAGATGCCGGCAGGCATTCCGGTTGCCACCCTGGCCATCGGCAAGGCCGGCGCGATCAACGCCGCGCTGCTCTCGGCGAGCATCCTTGGTGCCAAGCATCCACAGTTCCATGCGGTACTGAAAACCTTCCGTGCCGAGCAGACAGACAGCGTCCTGGACAATCCAGACCCACGTATTGCCTGAGGTTGTTGAGATGAAGATCGGTGTAATCGGTGGCGGCCAGTTGGGCCGCATGTTGGCGCTGGCGGGCACTCCGCTGGGCATGAACTTCGCTTTCCTCGACCCTGCGCCGGACGCTTGCGCGGCTGCGCTGGGCGAACACCTGCGGGCCGATTACGGCGATCAGGATCACCTGCGCCAACTGGCCGACGAAGTCGATCTGGTGACCTTCGAGTTCGAAAGCGTCCCGGCGGAAACCGTGGCGTTTCTCTCGCAATTCGTGCCGGTCTATCCGAGCGCCGAAGCCCTGCGCATCGCTCGCGACCGCTGGTTCGAGAAGAGCATGTTCAAGGACCTGGGCATCCCGACCCCGGCCTTCGCCGACATTCAATCGCAAGCCGACCTGGATGCCGCCGTGGCTTCGATCGGTCTGCCGGCCGTGCTGAAAACCCGCACCCTGGGTTACGACGGCAAGGGCCAGAAAGTCCTGCGCAAGCCGGAAGACGTGGTCGGTACATTCGCCGAGCTGGGAAGCGTGGCCTGCCTGCTGGAAGGCTTCGTACCGTTCACCGGCGAAGTTTCGCTGATTGCCGTGCGTGCCCGTGATGGTGAAACGAAGTTCTATCCGCTGGTACACAACACCCACGACAGCGGTATCCTCAAGCTGTCGGTGGCCAGCACCGATCACCCGCTGCAGGCGTTGGCCGAAGACTACTCCAGCCGTGTGCTCAAGCAGCTGGATTACGTCGGCGTGATGGCGTTCGAGTTCTTTGAAGTCGACGGTGGCCTCAAGGCCAACGAGATCGCCCCGCGTGTGCACAACTCCGGACACTGGACCACCGAAGGCGCCGAGTGCAGCCAGTTCGAAAACCACCTGCGCGCCGTTGCCGGCCTGCCGCTGGGTTCGACCGCCAAGGTGGGCGAGAGCGCCATGCTCAACTTCATTGGTGTGGTTCCGCCGGTAGAGAAAGTCATCGCCATCGAAGATTGCCATCTGCACCACTACGGCAAAGCCTTCAAGGCCGGGCGCAAGGTCGGTCATGCCAACCTGCGCTGCGCCGACATGGCCACGCTGCAGGCGCAGATCGTCAAGGTCGAAGCGCTTATCGCCGAGTAACCACAGTTTCATCTGGCAGCGGCGGAACCTTCGGGAGCCGCCGTTCTCTCATGGCAGGATGCCAAAGTCTGACTAGGCTTTGGCATATCTACCAAATCAGAGGGAAATGCCATGGGAATTATCGGAACCATCTTTATCGGCTTGATCGTCGGCCTGCTGGCACGCTTCCTCAAACCGGGCGATGACAGCATGGGCTGGATCATGACCATCCTGCTCGGTATCGGCGGTTCGCTGGCGGCCACTTACGGCGGCCAGGCCCTGGGTATCTATCAGGCAGGTCAGGGCGCAGGCTTTATCGGTGCACTGGTCGGCGCGATCGTGCTGCTGGTGATCTACGGCCTGATCAAAAAGAACTGATCCAAGCGACCAAGTCCTCTCTGCCAGCGTGGCAGGGAGGGCTAGAATGCTCGGCGATTCAACGTCCTTCCTTTATCCGAGCATCTTTTACCGAGCACCTCCATGCGCCGTCTTCTGTTGACTCTTCTTTTGCTGGGCAGCGGTCTGGCCCACGCCGGCGAACTGCCGGAAACCGACTGGCTGGAACTGATGCCCAAGTCGGACCAGAAAGCCCTCGAGGCCATGCCCGAAATCGACCATAACTCCCCGGAAGCCACCGGCACCTTCACCGAGAAGGGCGGGATGAAACAGGCTAAAGGCCTGCCGGCGGTGATGTATTCGACCAAGACCGTGGCGTCGATGAACGACAAGCACATCCGCATCGGCGGCTATCCGGTGCCGCTGGAATCCGACGCCAAGGGCCGCAGCACGCTGTTCTTCCTCGTGCCGTACCCTGGCGCCTGCATCCACGTGCCACCGCCACCACCGAATCAACTGGTGCTGGTGCGTTATCCCAAAGGTTTGAAGCTGGACGATATCTACACGCCGCTGTGGGTAACCGGCACGCTGAAGATCGAGAAAGTCAGCAATGACCTTGCCGATGCGGCGTATGCGCTGGAAGCGGACAAGGTGCGGGTGGTGCAGGAGTCTGATCTCTAACATCTGAACAATTGTAGCGAGGGGATTAATCCCCGATGGGTTGCGAAGCGACCCCCGCTTTGAATCAGGGGCAGGGGCCTGCTCCGCAGGCCATCGGGGATAAATCCCCTCACCACAAAGGCTTTCATTCACATTGAGATTGCGGTGTTGGCTAGAGCGGTTTACTGCCGATGCTGACACCCATCGTATGGCTCGCACCCGAGACCAGATTCACCACATCATCCATCACATTCGCCGTCTCGATGCACAGCATGCGCTGCCAGCCATCGTTGTCCATGTCGGTCAGCGCTGCCGCGCGGTCGATCCACGGGTTCCAGATCACTGCCGTGCGTGAGCCGCTGGCGGTCAGTACGATGTGCCGTTCCCAGGTCGGGTCGACAATGCTCAGTTGCGGCGGCGCGTCGAGGTAGATGCGGTCGGTTTCGCCAGCGAAATGCAGGTCACCTTGCTGGCTGTGGGTTTTCCACTCATCCAGCGTCTCGATGTAATCCAGACCGGCCACACCCTCGACGTGCACGTTGCGCACATCGCTGACCGCGAAATAAGTGTGCAGCGCCTGGCTGATGCTGACGGTTTCGACACCTCGGTTGTGGCTGGTCAGGCTGATGTGCAACTGATCATTCAGATGCAGGGTCAGGGTCAGATCGACCTGATGCGGCCAGCCCGGCAGGCCACCTTCGGGGTAGGGCAGCCTGAATTCAACCTTGACGCCGTCAGCCTCTGATTCGATGCCGCCCAGCTCCCAATCCATCGCCCGCACCAGACCGTGCGCGGGTGCCGGTTGCTCACCGGTGTACATGGCCTGCACGCTCTGCGGGTTGCGTTCGAACTTGCCGAACCACGGCCAGCACACCGGTACACCGGCACGGATGCTCTTGCCGGTCTTGAACACGGCCTTGTCGTTGAGCCAGATGATCGGCGGCTGGCCGTCGATCTGGTAACTGAGGATGTGCGCGCCTTGCTGGGCCACCAGCACTTCGGCCTGACCGTGGCGGATGCGCCAGCAGTTCAGTTCATCCAGTTTCACGGCTTCAACGTTGGGCGTGTTCATGGGGCAACTCTCGATCAGACACTTGGGACGACTATCGACCGCAAAACCGCGGCGATGTTTAACGCGCGCGCGGTGGCACTGAGCGGGTGCGACCGCTGCCGTCGATGGCGACGAAGACGAATACCGCCTCGGTCACTTTACGCCACTCGCTGGACAGCGGATCGTCGCTCCACACTTCGACCATCATCTGGATGGAGCTGCGGCCGATTTCCAGGGTCTGGGTATAGAAGGACAATTGCGCGCCCACCGCGACCGGCACCAGAAAGGCCATGCGGTCGATGGCGACAGTGGCTACGCGACCACCGGCCACGCGGCTGGCCATCGCGGTACCCGCCAGATCCATCTGGGCCACCAGCCAGCCGCCGAAAATATCGCCAAAGCCGTTGGTTTCGCGGGGGAGTGCGGTAATTTGCAGGGCCAGGTCGCCTTGCGGGATCGGATCTTCTTGTTCGAGCTCTATCATGCCGGGGGTGCCTCTGACCCGTGACTCTTCGTTGGTATTGCTGGTGGTAGCCGTCTTCAGGAAAAACGATTCAGCACCGAACATACTGCGTTCGTCACGTTTTCCATAGGCGTCTAAAGGGGAAACTCTGCGAAACCGGCTGATCCCGTTCAAAGGCCGGGCCAACGACGTTTTCGCACAGCAACCCCCTACAAACCGGAGCAAGGTTGCGAGTATATCGGTCGGTAGACTCCGCGACGACCATCGGGTTCTGATTTTGACCGGCAAATACGCGCCTCTATGTGCTTTTTCGAACAATTTGCTATGGTGCCGAACCTGCCCAAGCCACAGCCAGCGTTGTTGTGGCGGTAGATCCGCCTATAAGAGAAGCCCTTGCCATGACCACAGCGCCTTCGAGCCTCGCGCAGCCCGAGCAACCTGCACGCCCCCTGACCCGCAATGACTACAAGACTCTGTCGCTATCGGCCTTGGGCGGTGCGCTGGAGTTTTACGATTTCATCATCTTCGTGTTCTTCGCCACCGTGGTCGGCAAGCTGTTCTTCCCGGCCGACATGCCCGAGTGGCTGCGCCTGATGCAGACCTTCGGCATTTTCGCCGCCGGTTACCTTGCGCGGCCGCTGGGCGGCATCGTCATGGCTCACTTCGGCGACCTGCTGGGGCGCAAGAAGATGTTCACCCTGAGCATTTTCATGATGGCCGTGCCGACCCTGATCATGGGCCTGCTGCCGACCTACGCGCAGATCGGTATGTGGGCGCCGATCCTGCTGTTACTGATGCGAGTGATTCAGGGCGCGGCGATTGGCGGGGAAGTGCCGGGGGCGTGGGTCTTCGTTTCCGAACACGTGCCGCAAAAGCACATCGGCTACGCCTGCGGCACCCTGACCAGCGGCCTGACCGCCGGCATCCTGCTCGGCTCATTGGTCGCCACGGCGATCAACAGCATTTATACCCCGGGGGAAGTAGCCGATTACGCCTGGCGGATCCCGTTCCTGCTCGGCGGCGTGTTCGGCCTGTTCTCGGTGTACCTGCGCCGCTGGCTGCACGAAACCCCGGTGTTCGCCGAGCTGCAACTGCGAAAGGCGCTGGCCGAAGAAGTGCCGCTGCGCGCGGTACTGCGTGACCATCGCGGGGCGATTGCGGTCTCGATGCTGCTGACCTGGCTGCTGTCCGCCGGGATTGTCGTGGTGATCCTGATGACCCCGACCGTGCTGCAGACGGTCTATCACTTCTCAGCGACAGTGGCGCTGCAATCCAACAGCCTGGCGATCGTGTTCCTCAGCGTCGGTTGCATCATCTCTGGTGCCCTGGCCGACCGTTTCGGCGCCGGCCGGGTGTTTGTTTTCGGTTCCCTGGGCTTGCTGATCAGCTCCTGGACCTTCTATCACAGCCTCGCCGATCACCCGAACTGGCTGTTCCCGCTGTACGCATTGACCGGCTTGCTGGTCGGCACCATCGGTGCGGTGCCATACGTGATGGTCAAGGCGTTCCCGCCGGTGGTGCGCTTCAGCGGATTGTCGTTCTCGTACAACGTGGCGTACGCGATCTTCGGTGGCCTGACGCCGATGGTGGTTAGCCTGCTGCTTAAAGAGAGTGCGATGGGCCCGGCTTACTATGTGGCGGTGCTGTGCACGATGGGGATTCTGGTGGGGGCGTGGCTCTGGAAAAAGGGGCGCTGAGCCGGAATTTCCTCCAGCAGTACCGGCTCCTTCGCGAGCAGGCTCGCCCCACATTGGAATGCATTTCAACTGTGGAAGCGAGCCTGCTCACGAATGGGGCGACTCGAATCATCCAGTAAAAACTCCGATGCTGGCCTTTCATCCAATTGTCATATTTCAGCCATAGAGTGTTCACACGGCCTGCTGATACTTGGCCCCGACTTAACACACCCTATCTGCTAGGAGTAAGGCATGAAACTGAAGCGTTTGATGGCGGCAATGACTTTTGTCGCTGCTGGCGTTGCGACTGCCCACGCGGTAGCCGCTGGCGTTGACCCGGCAATTCCGGCTTACACCAAGGTCACCGGTGTATCGGGCAACTTGTCCAGCGTTGGTTCCGACACTCTGGCCAACCTCATGACCCTGTGGGCTGAGAACTACAAGAAAGAATACCCGAACGTAAACATCCAGATTCAAGCCGCTGGTTCCGCCACCGCGCCACCTGCGCTGACTGAAGGCACCTCCAACCTGGGCCCGATGAGCCGCAAGATGAAGGACACCGAGCTGGCGGCCTTCGAGCAGAAGTACGGTTACAAGCCAACCGCTATCCCGGTGGCCGTGGACGCCCTGGCGGTGTTCGTGCACAAGGACAACCCGATCCAGCACCTGACCATGGAACAGGTTGACGCGATCTTCTCGTCCACCCGTCTGTGCGGCGCCAAAGCCGACGTGAAAACCTGGGGCGACCTGGGCGTGACCGGCGACCTGGCCAACAAACCGGTTCAGCTGTTCGGTCGTAACTCGGTATCCGGCACCTACGGCTACTTCAAGGAAGAAGCCCTGTGCAAAGGCGACTACAAGCCTAACGTCAACGAGCAACCAGGTTCGGCGTCGGTCGTGCAGTCGATCAGCTCCTCGCTGAACGGCATCGGTTACTCGGGCATCGGCTACAAGACAGCCAGCGTGAAGACCGTTGCTCTGTCGAAGAAAGGCAGCACTGACTTCATCGAAGACACCGAAGAAAACGCCCTGAACGGCAAGTACCCGCTGTCGCGCTTCCTCTACGTTTACGTGAACAAGGCCCCGAACAAGCCTCTGGCCCCGCTGGAAGCCGAGTTCGTGAAACTGGTTCTGTCGAAACAGGGTCAGGAAGTGGTAGTGAAAGACGGCTACATCCCGCTGCCAGCCAAGGTTGCTGCAAAAGCACTGGCTGACCTGGGTCTGCAGGAAGGCGGCGCTGAAGTCGCAAAAAAGTAACAAACTGAGTCCGGGGTGAACCCCACTGGACTCAGGTAAAAGGCCGGATCTGCCCGCAGACCGGCCTTTTACACACCTCAAATTTTCGATCCTCTGCCAGTCCCGCTGGCGGTGGATTTGGTGCGTCACTGCATTGTCATCTTTCTGTCATACAGGATCGCTAGGGTGAGCGCATGAATGATCTGGCCAATTCCCCAATGACTACGACTTCCCCTCCCAAGCGCATTGATTTCAATACGCCTGAGCTGCAACGCAAGCGCCGCATTCGCGCGCTCAAGGATCGCTTCACCCGTTGGTACGTCCTCGTCGGCGGCCTCGCCGTGCTGGCAGCCATCACCCTGATCTTCTTCTTCCTCGCCTACGTCGTTGCACCGTTGTTCCACGGCGCCAGCCTGACCGCGAAGGATGCCATTACCCCGGCCTGGATGCAGGACGCCGGCAAGCCGCTGATGATTTCGCTCGAAGAGCAGAATCAGGTGGCGATGCGCGTTTCCGACAAGGGCCAGGCGCTGTTCTTCGACATCGACAGTGGCGCTGAATTGAAGCGCGTCGATCTGCCGGTGCCTGCCGGCGCCAGCGTAACTTCCATTGGCGAAGATCAGCCAGGTCATCCGCTGGTGGCGGTGGGCCTGTCCAACGGCCAGGCGCTGGTGTTCCGTCACACCTATAAAGTCAGCTACCCCGATGGCAAGAAAACCATCACCCCGGCCATTGAATACCCGTACGGCGAAGCCCCGATCGCAGTGAACGAGAGCGGCGGTGCGCTGGAGCACGTCAGCCTCAACGCCACCGATTCGACGCTGATGCTGGTCGGCTCGACCGGTTCGCAACTCAATGTGCTGGCGCTGACCAGCGAAGAAAACATGATGACCGGTGAAGTCACCAACGAGCAGAAGCGTATCGAGCTGCCGCAGATGACTGAGCCTGTGAAAAACATCTTCGTCGACCCGCGCCAGCAATGGCTGTATGTGGTCAACGGGCGCGCCCAGGCCGACGTGTTCAGCCTGCGCGACAAGAGCCTCAACGGTCGCTACAAACTGCTGGAAAACGCTGACGCCGAAGTCACCGCGAGCACGCAACTGGTGGGCGGCATCTCGCTGATCATCGGTGATTCCAAGGGTGGCCTGGCCCAGTGGTTCATGGCTCGCGACACCGATGGTGAACTGCGCCTGAAGCAGATCCGTACCTTCCAGATGGGCACCACGCCGATCGTTGAAATCACCGCCGAAGAGCGTCGTAAGGGCTTCGTTGCCCTCGATGCCAGCGGCAAGCTCGGCGTGTTCCACAGCACCGCGCACCGCACCCTGCTGGTCGAGCCGGTAGCCGAAGGCCAGGGCCTGTTCGGTCTGTCGCCGCGCGCCAACCGGGTGATCGTCGAGGCCGGCGGCAAGCTGCAACCGCTGCTGCTCGACAACCCGCACCCGGAAGTGTCGTGGAGCGCGTTGTGGAGCAAGGTCTGGTACGAGAACTACGACGAACCTAAATACGTCTGGCAATCGACCGCCGCCAACACCGATTTCGAACCGAAACTGAGCCTCTCGCCACTGACCTTCGGCACCCTGAAGGCGGCGTTCTACGCCATGCTGCTGGCTGCGCCGCTGGCGGTTGCCGCCGCGATCTACACCGCGTACTTCATGGCCCCGGGTATGCGCCGCAAGGTCAAACCGGTGATCGAGCTGATGGAAGCGATGCCGACGGTGATCCTCGGGTTCTTCGCCGGTCTGTTCCTCGCCCCGTATGTGGAAGGGCATCTGCCGGGCATCTTCAGCCTGCTGATGCTGCTGCCGATCGGCATTCTGGTCGCCGGCTTCACCTTCAGTCGTCTGCCTGAGTCGATCCGCCTGAAAGTCCCGGATGGCTGGGAAAGTGCGCTGCTGATTCCGGTGATCCTGTTTGTCGGTTGGCTGTCGCTGTACATGAGTCCGTACATGGAAAACTGGTTCTTCGGCGGTGACATGCGCATGTGGATCTCCCACGACCTGGGCATCACCTACGACCAGCGCAACGCTCTGGTAGTCGGTCTGGCGATGGGTTTTGCGGTGATCCCGAACATCTACTCGATTGCCGAAGATGCCGTGTTCAGTGTGCCGCGTGGCCTGACCCTCGGTTCCCTGGCGCTCGGTGCCACGCCGTGGCAGACCATGACCCGCGTGGTGATCCTCACCGCCAGCCCGGGCATCTTCTCCGCACTGATGATCGGCATGGGCCGTGCGGTCGGCGAAACCATGATCGTGCTGATGGCCACGGGTAACACCCCGGTCATGGAAATGAACCTGTTCGAAGGCCTGCGCACCCTGGCCGCCAACGTCGCGGTGGAAATGCCCGAGTCGGAAGTCGGCGGCAGCCACTACCGCGTGCTGTTCCTCTCGGCGCTGGTGCTGCTGTTGTTCACCTTCGTCATGAACACCCTGGCAGAACTGATTCGTCAGCGTCTGCGCAAGAAATACTCGTCGCTTTAAGAAAGGTAGAAGTCTGTGAAACAGAACTCCCTGAATGGATGGTTCAAGAGCGGCGCCCCGGGCGTCTGGATCAGCGGTGGCGCGGTGTCCATCGCGGTCATCATGACCATTGGCCTGCTGGCGGTGATTGCCGTGCGCGGTCTGGGTCACTTCTGGCCGGCGGACCTGATCCACGCCAGCTACGACGTACCGGGCCAGGCCAATCATCTGGTTATCGGCGAAGTGGTACAGAAAGAAGAAGTGCCGCGCGCACGCCTGAAGAGCGCCGGCCTGCCGGTGCCTGATCAGGGCCCGGAATTCATGACCCGCGAGCTGATCAAGGTCGGCAACCGTGACCTGAACGGCAACGACTTCACCTGGGTGGTCGGCGAGTGGCTGACCAAGCAGACCACGCCGCCGGAACTGATGGCGATCGAGCGTCGCGAGTGGGGCAACTTCTACGGCTACCTGGTCAACGTCAAACAGGAAGGCAAGGTGATCGCCGAAGGCGAAGCGGCCTGGCCTGAGCTGCAAGCGCGGATCAACCGTGTGAACGGCCTTGCTGCACAACTCAAATCCCTGGAAAAGACCGACATCGGTGCGATCAACGCAGGGCTCGAGCGCATCCGTCTGCACGGGCGCAAACTGGAACTCGACGGCAAGCTCGACGCCACCGCGCAAGCGGACATGGACGCCGAGCGTGCCGAGCTGAACGCGCGTTATCAGGACATCGAAGCGCGTCTGAGCGATCTGCATGCGCAGTTCAACCGCGACGCATTGACTGCTCGCGATGCCAACGGCAAAGAGATCGAAATCAGCCTGGGCAAAGTGGTTCACGCCTATCAGCCGAATGCCATGGGCACGATGACCAAGATCGGTTTCTACTTTAGCAAGGTCTGGGAATTCCTTTCCGACGACCCGCGTGAAGCGAACACCGAAGGCGGGATCTTCCCGGCGATTTTCGGCACGGTGATGATGACTTTGATCATGGCGATGATCGTCACCCCGTTCGGCGTGCTGGCGGCGGTATATCTGCGTGAATACGCCAAGCAGAACGCCCTGACCCGGATCATCCGCATCGCCGTGAACAACCTCGCCGGCGTTCCGGCGATCGTCTACGGCGTGTTCGGTCTGGGCTTCTTCGTCTACGTGCTGGGTGGTTCGGTCGACCGTCTGTTCTTCCCCGAAGCACTGCCGGCGCCGACGTTCGGTACCCCGGGTCTGCTCTGGGCCTCTTTGACCCTGGCGCTGCTGGCGGTGCCGGTGGTGATCGTGGCGACCGAGGAAGGTCTGGCGCGTATCCCGCGCACCGTCCGTGAAGGCTCGCTGGCACTGGGCGCGACCAAGGCGGAAACGCTGTGGAAGATCGTCCTGCCAATGGCCAGCCCGGCAATGATGACCGGCATGATCCTCGCCGTGGCCCGCGCCGCCGGTGAAGTGGCGCCGCTGATGCTGGTGGGTGTGGTGAAACTGGCGCCGTCGCTGCCGGTGGACGGCAACTACCCGTACCTGCACTTGGACCAGAAGATCATGCACCTGGGCTTCCACATCTATGACGTCGGCTTCCAGAGCCCGAACGTCGAAGCGGCACGACCACTGGTGTACGCCACGGCGCTGCTGCTGGTGCTGGTGATCGCCACGTTGAACCTGTCGGCGGTGTGGATTCGTAACCACCTGCGCGAAAAATACAAAGCTTTGGACAGTTAACACAGACCCTGTGGGAGCTGGCTTGCCAGCGATGCAGGCGACTCGGTCTGCCAGTAACACCGCGGTGATGCCATCGCTGGCAAGCCAGCTCCCACAGGAGTCGCGACAGATACAGAATTTGAGTAACCCGCTGGCGTTGTCCGGCGGTTCAACGAACCGAATTTGTTAGCACAGGGAGCCTCCCATGCAGCACGAAACACATACCCACGGCATCAACATGTCGGCCCTGGGTCGCGACAAGCAGAGCCTGAGCCTCGAGCAGGAAACCGTGGCCATCGAAGTCCCGGGCCTGAGCCTGTTCTACGGCGAGAAGCAGGCGCTGTTCGACGTCAGCATGAACATCCCGAAACAGCGCGTGACCGCGTTTATCGGCCCGTCCGGCTGCGGCAAGTCCACGCTGCTGCGTACCTTCAATCGTATGAACGACCTGGTTGACGGTTGCCGTGTCGAAGGTGCGATCAACCTGTACGGCAACAACATCTACCGCAAAGGTGAAGACGTTGCCGAGCTGCGTCGCCGCGTCGGCATGGTGTTCCAGAAACCCAACCCGTTCCCCAAGACCATCTACGAAAACGTGGTCTACGGGCTGCGCATCCAGGGCATCAACAAGAAGCGCATTCTCGACGAAGCGGTCGAGTGGGCATTGAAAGGCGCGGCACTGTGGGACGAAGTCAAAGACCGTCTGCACGACTCGGCACTCGGCCTATCCGGTGGTCAGCAGCAGCGTCTGGTGATCGCACGCACCATCGCCGTTGAACCGGAAGTGTTGCTGCTCGACGAACCGTGCTCGGCCCTGGATCCGATCTCGACCCTGAAAGTCGAAGAGCTGATCTACGAGCTGAAGTCCAAGTTCACCATCGTCATCGTCACCCACAACATGCAGCAGGCCGCGCGGGTGTCCGACTACACGGCGTTCATGTACATGGGCAAACTGGTGGAATTCGGCGACACCGACACCCTGTTCACCAATCCGGC
This sequence comes from Pseudomonas sp. MWU318, assembly GCF_016756945.1. NCBI lineage: Bacteria > Pseudomonadati > Pseudomonadota > Gammaproteobacteria > Pseudomonadales > Pseudomonadaceae > Pseudomonas > Pseudomonas sp. MWU318. The sequence continues at coordinate 382,295 of NZ_JAESJL010000003.1, read as the reverse complement.
GAAGAAACAGACCGAAGACTACATCACCGGTCGTTATGGCTGACAGTTGCGGTTATTCACAGAATTGACGCTGCGGCCCACCGCACCTTACCGGACGCTCCAAGGACGCCAACATGATTAGTAAAGAAGGCCTTACCCACCACATCTCCGCGCAGTTCAATGCCGAGCTTGAGGAAGTGCGCAGCCACCTCCTGGCCATGGGCGGGCTGGTCGAGAAGCAGGTCAACGACGCGGTCACCGCGCTGATCGAGGCCGACTCGGGTCTGGCTCAGCAGGTGCGCGAGATTGACGACCAGATCAACCAGATGGAACGCAACATCGACGAAGAATGCCTGCGCATTCTCGCCCGTCGGCAGCCGGCGGCGTCCGACCTGCGGCTGATCATCAGCATCTCCAAGTCGGTGATCGATCTGGAGCGCATCGGCGACGAAGCGACCAAGATCGCCCGCCGTGCCATTCAGCTGTGCGAAGAAGGCGAAGCGCCGCGCGGTTACGTTGAAGTGCGGCATATTGGCGACCAGGTGCGCAACATGGTTCGCGATGCGCTGGACGCGTTTGCCCGCTTCGATGCCGATCTGGCGCTGTCGGTGGCGCAATACGACAAGGTCATCGACCGTGAATACAAGACCGCTCTGCGCGAGCTGGCGACCTACATGATGGAAGACCCGCGCTCTATCTCGCGGGTTCTGAGCATCATTTGGGTGCTGCGTTCGCTGGAGCGCATCGGCGACCACGCGCGCAACATCTCGGAACTGGTGATCTACCTGGTACGCGGCACCGACGTACGCCACCTGGGCCTCAAACGCATGAAAGAAGAAGTTCAAGGCACAAGCGGCGAAACCGCTAATGTTCCGGGCGATGCTGACGATAAGTAAGATTGCCTGAGAAAAGCGCCCGGCCCTTTGGCCGGGCGTTTTTGTTTAGGGCGCCTGAATCAGGAAATCAAATTTAAAAGCAGCACCCGCGAACGAAAAGTCCCGGCGTGACTGAAGATTGTTGGCAATGTGCCATCAGCAAAAGCGGTATGCTTGCCGGGATTTTTATAGGGGTGTTGGATGAGCAAGATCAGTGTGTTGGTCGTGGACGATGCTTCGTTCATTCGTGACCTGGTGAAAAAGTGCCTGCGTAATTACTTCCCGGGGATCCGCACCGAGGACGCCGTCAACGGCAAAAAGGCTCAGGCCATGCTGGCCAGGGAAGCGTTCGACCTGGTGTTGTGTGACTGGGAAATGCCGGAAATGTCCGGCCTCGAGCTGCTGACCTGGTGCCGCGAGCAAGACAATCTCAAGACCATGCCGTTTGTCATGGTCACCAGCCGTGGCGACAAGGAAAACGTCGTCCAGGCGATTCAGGCCGGGGTTTCCGGCTACGTCAGCAAGCCGTTCACCAACGAACAACTGCTGACCAAGGTCAAGCAGGCGCTGAACAAGGTTGGCAAGCTCGACACCCTGATGAACAGCGCGCCGACCAAGATGAACTCGGCGTTCGGCAACGATTCCCTGAGCGCGTTGACCGGCGGCAAGCCTGCTGTGGTCGGTGCTGCGCCGGCAGCCGCTGCTGCGGTCAATCCGTTCGCCAAGCCAGCGGTTGTCGCGCCAACGCCAGCTGCTGCGCCGTCGCGCGGCTTGCTCAACAGCCCACCGGTGCAGGCACCGGCTGCCTCGAAAGCGCCGGCCGGTGGTCGTGGGCAGGGCCAGTTGCGCCTGCCAAGCGGCACCCAGCAGTGCGTGATCAAGGCGCTGAGCATCAAGGAAGCGCTGTTGGTGGTGAAACGCACCGACACCCTGCCGCAGATCCTCGACAGCGCCGTGCTCGACCTGGAGCAGGGCGACAACGCCGAAATCGCCCGCCTCAACGGCTACCTGCACGCCATCGTTGCCCACGAGCAGAAAGCCGACAGCGACTGGCTGCAACTGACTTTCCGTTTCGTCGACCAGGATGCGCAGAAGCTCGACTACATCTCCCGCCTGATTGCCCGCGGCACGGCGCAGAAGCACTTCGTTCCGGGCGCGTAAGCGGCGTCTGTGAAAAGATCGCAGCCTGCGGCAGCTCCTACATTGGAATGCATTTCCCTGTAGGAGCTGCCGCAGGCTGCGATCTTTTGCTTTGTGCGCTGCCCAATTTGAAACATCTGTCGACTAGCCTGGTCTGTCTCAGCTGCTAGGCTCATTTCCAGGCCTTACTCGACAGAACCTTTGCCCATGCTCGCGCGCCTGCTGTTTTTCTGTGGTCTTTTCCTGGCCTCCACCTCGACTGTGGCCATGACCATCTACAAATCCACCGATGCCAACGGCGTGGTCTCGTACAGCGACCGGCCGAGCAAAGGCTCGCAGGTGTTCGTGTTTCAGGACCGCATGGTCGAGCACCTGGAGCGCCAGGTGTACCTCGATATCAAGAAGCAGAAGGGCAGCGACGTGGTGTTCGTGCGCAACGATCTGTATGCGCCGGTCGAAATTGCCCTGGCGTTTACCGGCCTGAGTAATGTACGTGGCGCTCCGGCGCAGACGATTCGCCGGGTGCTGCCGGCACGCAGCAATACCCGGTTAGCGTTGCTCACAGCGATTACCAGCGGCCAGCCGCTGGTGTATTCCCCGCAATTCCAGTACTCGCTGGGTGACCCTACAGGAGCCGCGCAGAGCTATCGCTATCCGTTGCCGTGGCGGGGCGGGCCGTTCCGTCTCAGTCAGGGCGCCAACGGCCAGTACAGCCACTACGGGCCGAAGAACCGGTATGCGATGGACATCGCCATGCCGGTCGGCACGCCGATCATTGCCGCTCGGGCCGGGGTGGTGGTGAAAACCGAAAATTCACAGAGCGGACGCGGCAATGATGCGTCCGGCAATTTCGTTAGGGTGCTGCATGATGACGGCACGATGGGCGTGTACCTGCACCTCAAGCAAGGATCGGTGAGCGTGCGCGAAGGGCAGCGAGTTGCGGTCGGCAGCCCGCTGGCGCTGTCGGGCAATACCGGCAACAGCAGCGGCCCGCACCTGCACTTTGTAGTGCAGCGCAATACCGGGCAGGGGCTGGTGTCGATTCCGTATCAGTTCAACCAGCCACTGGGGGCGTTGCCCAACTTTGCGTTGGGCAAACAGTAGAAGCGTTAGGGGGCCGCTGTTGAGGGGCTTTTGTGGTGAGGGGATTTATCCCCGATGGACGGCGCAGCCGTCCCAAAATCATTGAAGGCATTGAGTCAGGAGTTACGCGATTGCAGATTACAGGGCCGCTCCGCGACCCATCGGGGATAAATCCCCTCACCACAGAAGCGTCTCCCAAAACACCCATCAATCCAGCATCAACACCTTCGCCAGCACAATCTTCGGCCCTTTCATCTTCTTGATGATGATCCGCAGGCCTTCGACTTCCAGCACTTCTTCCTCTTCCGGCACTCGTTTCAGGGTCTCGTAGACCAGACCGGCGAGGGTTTCGGCTTCGATGTGATCCAGGTCGATACCGAGCAGACGTTCAACCTTGAACAGCGGCGTATCACCACGCACCAGCAGCTTGCCCGGCTGATACGCGAGGATCCCACGCTCGGCCTTGCGGTGTTCGTCCTGGATGTCGCCGACCAGCACTTCCAGTACGTCTTCCATGGTCAGGTAGCCGATGATGTTGCCGTCGGCCTCTTCGACCACGGCGAAATGCGAGCCGCCCTTGCGGAACTGCTCCAGCAGCTGCGACAGCGGCATGTGCCGCGATACGCGCTCCAGCGGGCGGGTCAGTTCAGCCAGGTTGAACGACTCCGGAATGTGGTCCAGCGCCGCCAGTTCCAGCAGCAGGTCCTTGATGTGCAGCAGGCCGACGAACTCCTGGCGCTCGCTGTCGTACACCGGATACCGGCTGAACTTGTGGCGACGGAACATCGCGAGGATTTCTTTCAGCGGCGCGTTGAATTCGAGGGTGATCAGGTCTTCGCGGGAGTTGGCCCAGTCGACCACTTCCAGCTCGCCCATTTCCACTGCCGAGGCCAGCACGCGCATGCCTTGGTCGCTCGGGTCCTGACCACGGCTGGAGTGCAGGATCAGTTTCAGTTCTTCGCGGCTGTAATGGTGTTCGTGGTGCGGGCCGGGTTCGCCTTGGCCGGCGATCCGCAGAATCGCGTTGGCACTGGCATTGAGCAGGTAGATCGCCGGGTACATTGCCCAGTAGAACAGGTACAGCGGCACCGCCGTCCACAGCGACAGCAACTCGGGTTTGCGGATCGCCCACGACTTGGGCGCCAGTTCACCGACCACGATGTGCAGGTAGGAAATAATGAAGAACGCGGTAAAGAACGAAATGCCTTTGACCACTTCCGGCGACTGCACACCGACCGCGCTCAGCAGCGGCTCGAGAAGGTGCGCGAACGCCGGCTCACCGACCCAGCCCAGGCCGAGGGAGGCGAGGGTGATACCGAGCTGACAGGCCGAGAGGTACGCATCGAGCTGACTGTGTACGGTGCGCAGGATGTGTCCGCGCCAGCCATTCTTGTCGGCGATGGCCTCGACTCGGGTCGAGCGCAGTTTGACCATGGCGAATTCCGCCGCAACGAAGAAGCCGTTGAGCAAAACCAGGATCAGAGCGAAAAGAATCATGCCGAAATCGGCGAATATCGTAGCGAGGGACAAGCCAGGGGAAGGGTCCATGATGGAGTTTTGCAGGTTCCGTGTGATTCGTAAGAGAGAAGAAATCGCGCCTGAAAGGCAGACGCAAGTCAGCCAATGTAGCGGCTGACATGGCGATTGCCTAGTGGCGCGTGCTGGCCGGTATCACTCGGCGGCGCTGATGGCCCGTGCCTGGGCCACCTGGGCCGGGGCGAAATGGCAGGTGAACGTGCTGCCATGACCGGGCACGCTGCTGATCTCCATCCGCGCGCGGTGGCGCAGCAACACGTGTTTGACGATCGCCAAACCGAGCCCGGTGCCGCCAGTGTTGGAGTTGCGGCTGGAGTCGACGCGGTAGAAACGTTCGGTCAGGCGCGGCAGGTGCTTGCTGTCGATGCCGATCCCGGAATCCTGCACGCTCAGGTGCGCGCCTTGCTCGTCACCCCACCAGCGAATGCGGATGTTGCCTTCGGCCGGGGTGTATTTCACCGCGTTGAACACCAGGTTGGAGAAGGCACTGCGCAGTTCCGCCTCGCTGCCCTTGAGCAGGATTTTGCCGTCGGCTTCGAGGGTGATTTTCTGGTTCTTCTGCCCGGACAACTGCTGGGCGTCGCTCTTGATTGACTGCAGCAGGGCGTCGATCTGCACTGGCTGGTTGTCCGACGGGTAATCGGTGGCTTCCAGTTTCGCCAGCAACAGCAGGTCATTGAGCAGCGTCTGCATGCGCCCGCCCTGTTGCTGCATCTGTTGCAGCGCGCGGCTCCAGCGCGGGTTCACTTCCTCGACATTGTCGAGCAGGGTTTCCAAGTAGCCGCAGATCACCGTCAGCGGCGTGCGCAGTTCGTGGGAGACGTTGGCAATGAAGTCTTTGCGCATCTGTTCCAGCTGATGGATGCGCGTGACGTCTCGCACCAGCATCAGGTGTTCGTTGTTGCCGTAGCGCGTCAGGTACAGCTGAATGCGCACCCGATCATTGGTCGGCGAAGGGATTTCCAGCGGTTCGGCGTAGCTTTCCTGCTCGAAGTATTCCTTGAAGCGCGGATGGCGTACCAGGTTGGTCACCGGTTGGCCGCTGTCCTGCGGGGTCTTGAGGCCGAGCAGGGTTTCGGCAGCGCGGTTCCACCATTCCAGGTTGCCGTCGCTGTCGAGCATGATCACCGCATCTTTCAGCGCGGCGGTGGACTCCTGCACCCGGTCGATCACCGCTTGCAGGCGTCCGCGTACCCGTTGGTCGCGGCGTTGCAGGTGGTAGATGCTGTCGAACACCTCGCCCCACAGGCCATAGCCGTCGGGCGGTGCTTCATCGGGTTGGTGCAGGCGCAGCCATTCGTGCAGACGCAACAGTTGCTTGAGCGTCCAGGCCAGGTAAATGCCCAGGCCGGCAGCGAGGCTCCAGCCGTAGTAGCCGGTGATCAGGCCGATTACCAGACACGCTGTGACCAGCAACAGCATGTGGCGAATCAGGGTGCCATGCCAGTTTTGATTCACGGAAAATACGGTCCTTGTCAGCGAGTCTGGCGGTCGGATCAGGCCTTGGTGGAAAACCGGTAGCCGGTGCCGCGCACGGTTTGTACCAGATTTTCGTAAGCGTCGCCGAGGGCCTTGCGCAAACGCCGGATGTGCACGTCGACGGTGCGCTCTTCAACATAGACGTTGCCGCCCCAGACCTGATCCAGCAACTGGCCGCGCGTGTAGGCGCGTTCCTGGTGGGTCATGAAGAATTGCAGCAGACGGTATTCGGTCGGGCCCATCTCGGCCGGACGGCCGTCGATGGTCACGCGGTGGCTGATCGGGTCGAGCAGCAGGCCGCCGACTTCGATCGGCGCTTCGCCATCGGTCGGGCCGGCGCGGCGCAGCACAGCCTTGAGGCGGGCGACCAGTTCGCGGGGGGAAAACGGTTTGGTGATGTAGTCGTCGGCGCCGACTTCAAGACCCTGGATCTTGTTGTCCTCTTCGCCCTTGGCGGTGAGCATGATGATCGGGATGTCCCCGGTCAGCTCGTCGCGCTTGAGGCGGCGGGCCAGTTCGATGCCGGAGGTGCCGGGCAGCATCCAGTCGAGCAGGATCAGGTCCGGTTTGCGGTCAACGATGATGGCGTGTGCCTGCTGCGAGTTCTCCGCCTCGAGGCAGTCATAGCCGGCCATTTCCAACGCAACGGCGATCATTTCGCGAATGGGCGCTTCGTCGTCGACGATCAGAATGCTCCTGCCAACCATGCCTTAATCCTCTTGTCATTTAACTGTCTTGCGCCGCATTAGATAACGGAATTATTGCAGTCGTGTGACAGTATTTTAGTCGCCCGGCGTTTGGCGTGATCCTGGACTAAGCTCTAAGTCCGAATCCTGACAACCACAAAAGAAGGTTTCCATGAATCAAATGACTGCTTCCTTTAAAGCTCTGCTGATGGCTGCTGCCCTGACTCTGCCCGGCCTTGCGATGGCAGCCGAACCGGCGATGATGAAAGACGGCATGATGGTGGATCACAAAGGCATGACCGTTTACACGTTCGACAAAGACGCTGGCGGCAAGTCGATGTGCAATGACAAGTGCGCCGAAAATTGGCCGCCGATGATGGCGCCAGCAGGTGCGAAGGCGGAAGGCAAGTGGACGGTGATCAAGCGCGATGACGGCAAGATGCAGTACGCCTACGACGGCAAGCCGCTGTATACCTTCAAGATGGACGCCAAGCCGGGTGACATGATGGGCGACGGCAAGATGGACGCGTGGCACGTGGTGCACGAGCACAAGTAAACGCAAATCCCCTGTAGGAGTGAGCCTGCTCGCGATGACGGTGTGTCAGTTAACAGCAATGTGGCTGATACACCGTCATCGCGAGCAGGCTCACTCCTACAAAGGGGGGCGTTCAACGTATTGCGTAATCCAGCACAATCCCGACGAAAATCGCCAACCCGGCCCAATGGTTGTGCAAAAACGCCTTGAAGCAACGCATGCGGTCGCGATCACGGGTGTACCAGAACTCCCACGCATAACAGCCGGCAGCCACCAGCAAGCCGAGATGGAACCACGTCCCCAGCTCGAACTTCGAACCGGCCAGCAACAGGCAGCCGAGCGACAGCGCCTGCAACGTCAGGATGATCACCCGATCCGCCTCGCCAAACAGAATCGCCGTGGATTTCACGCCGATCTTCAGGTCGTCGTCACGATCGGTCATCGCGTAATAGGTGTCGTAACCCACTGTCCATAACAGGTTAGCGATCCACAGTAGCCACGCTGCCGCCGGCAGCTCACCGGTCTCGGCGGTGAACGCCATCGGCATACCCCACGAGAACGCCGCGCCCAGCACCACCTGCGGGTAATAGGTGTAGCGCTTCATGAACGGGTAGGTGAACGCCAGTGCCAGACCGCCCAGCGACAGCCAGATGGTCGGCGCATTGGTGCACAGTACCAGCAGGAAACTCACGCCCATCAGCAGCGCGAAGAACACCAGCGCCTCTTTCGAACTGATCTTGCCGCTGGCCAGCGGTCGTTGCGCGGTGCGTTTGACGTGGCCGTCGACCTTGCGATCGGCCCAGTCGTTGATCACACAGCCACCGGCACGGGTCAGCACTACGCCGAGGACGAAAATCACGATATTGGCCAGCGAAGGCGAGCCCTTACCGGCAATCCACAACGCCCACAGCGTCGGCCACAGCAGCAAGTAAATGCCGATCGGCTTGTCCATGCGCGTCAGCTGAATGAAATCCCAGGCGCGCGGGTTCAAGCGGTTCAGGGACTTGAGCAGGCTCTGGTACATCAGCAGTTCTCCGGATGGGCGCGGGCGGCGCTCCACAACGTCGGCAGGAAAATCTCCGCCACCAGCACGCTCAAGGCGCCACGGTCGAAGCGCGAGCGGCGGCCCCACAGTTCGGGCGCGCGGCAGGCTGGCGGCAGCCAGTCCTGCGGGTAGTGACAGACCTCAATGGCGCGGCGCTGAAAGGCGTGGTCGCAAAACAGCAATTCGCCCAGCGAGCGGCTGCCCAGTTCGTCCATGTGCAAGCCGTCGCCTTGCAGGGCGGCGCGGGAGGCCACGCTGCGGGCAAACACCCAGGCCTCGCCATGACCGCGCAGATACACCTCGCGCACCCAGCCTTCGCTGCCTTCGGCCAGATCCAGCGCCGCGCATTCGTCGCTGCGCAGAGTGTCCCAGCCTTCGAACAGCGGCGTGACGCTGAAGCCGTCATTCGACAGCCGTGTCAGACGGCGGGTCAGCGAGCCTTCGTCGAACAACCAGTTCAGGGTCAACGAATCTGGAAGGGGCGTCAGTCGGCTTTGAGTCAGCCAGAGCGGGGCCGGGCAGGCATTTGAATGTTGCACAATGAGTCATTATTGGCCGCAAATGAGGCGGCGAGCTTAACATGGCGTGTTGCGAATTTGATGGATCCGGGTCGCCGTTGCGCCGAACAGGCTTGCATCTGCCCGGCACCCTCAGTACAAAACGCCCTGAGCCGGATGGCAGCGCTCCCACCATCGACCGTCCGCGCCGACAAAAGCCTGAAACCTGAGGAAGTACCTGAATGAAAAAGTGGCAATGCATCGTCTGCGGCCTGATCTACAACGAAGCTGACGGTTGGCCGGATGACGGCATCGCGCCGGGCACCCTGTGGCAGGACGTGCCGGAAGACTGGCTGTGCCCGGACTGCGGCGTGGGCAAGTCGGACTTCGAAATGATCGAAATCAACTGAGAAAAACCAAGGAGTAAGGCATGAACGCACCTGTCGTAATCGTCGGCACCGGGCTTGCGGGCTACAACCTGGCCCGCGAGTTTCGCAAACTCGACAGCGAAACCCCGCTGCTGCTGATTACCGCAGATGATGGGCGCTCTTACTCCAAGCCGATGCTCTCCACCGGTTTCGGCAAGAACAAGGACGCCGATGGCCTGAGCATGGCCGAACCCGGCGCCATGGCCGAGCAGTTGAAGGCCGAAGTGCGCACCCACACGCGCATCAGCGGCATCGACGCCGGCCACAAGCGTCTGTGGATCGGCGAAGAAGCGGTGTACTACCGCGACCTGATCCTCGCCTGGGGTGCGGAAAACGTGCGGGTGCCGATCGACGGTGACGGTGGTGATCTGGTGTTTCCGATCAACGATCTCGAAGATTACGCGCGCTTTCGTGCAGCCGCTGCGGGCAAGCGCCGCGTATTGCTGCTAGGCGCCGGGCTGATTGGCTGTGAATTCGCCAACGACCTGATCCTCGGCGGCTACGAGGTGCAACTGGTTGCACCCTGCGAGCAAGTGATGCCGATGCTGCTGCACCCGGCCGCTGCGGCCGCCGTGCAGGCCGGGCTGGAAAGCCTGGGGGCGCGTTTTCACCTCGGTCCGGTGCTTACTCGCCTGCAGAAGGTCGCTGACGGTCTGGAAGCGCATCTGTCCGACGGTCAGGCGATTGCCTGCGATGTGGTGGTGTCGGCCATCGGCCTGCGTCCGCGCATCGATCTGGCCGCGGCGGCCGGAGTGCAGGTCAATCGCGGCGTTGTCGTCGACCGCTACCTGAAAACGTCCCACGCCAATATTTACGCCCTGGGCGACTGCGCCGAGGTCGATGGACTGAATCTGTTGTACGTGATGCCCCTCATGAGCTGTGCGCGTGCACTCGCACAAACCCTGGCCGGCAATCCGACGGCCGTGAGCTACGGGGCGATGCCGATCACGGTGAAAACCCCAGTATGCCCGTTGGTCGTTTCGCCACCGCCTCGGGGCAGCGAAGGTGTCTGGACCGTCGAAGGGCAGGGCGCCGACATCAAGGCCCTGTGCCACAGCGCCGATGGCCAACTGCTCGGTTACGCGCTGACCGGCACGGCGGTGATGGAAAAACTGGCCCTGAACAAACAGCTACCGGCCCTGCTGGCATAAATACCGGTCGTTCTGTCGGAATCACCCCGCTTTTGCCCCTACAAAGGTCGCGGGGAGACTGGCGCCGCCGGTATCCGCGTGCCATTCTCACTCCCGTCTGCCGCAGAGTAGAGCCTGCGGCGCCTTGGGCGCTGTTCCAACGAGAACAGCACGGACATAACAACAAAAAACCGTCAAAGGGGCTTCACTAATGCGTAAACCAGAACTCGCCGCTGCAATCGCTGAAAAAGCGGATCTGACCAAAGAACAGGCCAACCGCGTTCTCAACGCCGTCCTCGAAGAAATCACCGGCGCTCTGCACCGCAAGGACAGCGTCACGCTGGTGGGCTTCGGCACCTTCCTGCAACGCCACCGCGGCGCCCGCACCGGCAAGAACCCGCAAACCGGTGAGCCGGTGAAAATCAAGGCCAGCAACACCGTGGCATTCAAACCAGGCAAGTCGTTGAAAGACAGCGTCAATCCTTAAATTGCGGCGAACTCCCTGAGAACCGGGAGAACTGCAATAAAAAATGGGCACACCGATTGCGGTCGGGTGCCCATTTTTTGTGCCTGCCAATCGGCTTATTGACGCCGGAAGCAGGCCTTGCCGTTGCCGAAATCCACGGCCAGACAGTTCGGTTCGATTGCCAGTTGCAGATCCTGAAACAGGCCGGACAAATCGCTGTTCGACGCCGGTTGGGTATCGCTCTTCAGCGTCACGGTGTTGTTTTGCATCTGCCAGGTGCCCTTGGCAAAACCGTTAGCGCTGCCATATGCCACGCCTGCGTCAAACGTGCCGTCCTTGCGCAGCAGCAACTCGGCGCCCATTTCCATTGCACCGGTCAGATAGTAATGACCGTCCAGTGGCGGGGTGTCTGCTGACGCTTGAGAGACGGGAAGCCACATCAGTGCTGCGAACAACAGGGGTTTCAATTCCATGAGGTAAAGCTCCTTGGCGGCTCCGGGCTCAGGAGCCGAATGAGATGCAGGCTTCGGACCGTAGCTCAACAGTCAGCCGGCCTGGTTGACATTGCCGGGCGGAAAGAATTTACCAAGGCAAGCTGGCAACGTGGGAAATAAAACGATGTAAGAATTATCCCTGACATTTGTCAGAGTATTTTCAGCGTGGAAGTGTTGCGTAAGTGGTGGAAATGACTGTTGGATCGCACTTCGATAATTATTGAGTTGGCACTGAAGTGCAGCATTCACGAGATGAATAAAGTTTCAAAAAAATGAATTGCCATCAAATTGATGGCACTTTTGTTGTTGCGCGTTGTCGCCAGTGAATTGTTTGTAAAATCCAGCGGGTTTTCGGAAGAATCCTACTTCTATTTTTTTCGAGAGTTGTCATGCTGGCCGCCGTGTAATGGAACGGATGTTCGACGCGATTCGCGCAAGCTGGATCGGGCCGCTCTGGATCAAGGGTTCTGAGGGCGGAGGGCGAATGTTCACAATATAATTCGCCATCAGGGATTCCCCTGCCACATATAGGGCGATCTCCTACACAGCCCAATGAACACTTCGTCTTGTTGTTTAACCAGATGCTTGCTAGTGGCCATCATAGTGATTACGATGCGCCCACTTGAAAGAGCACATCTCAATTGGATGAGTCGCTTCACCGCTCTTCGATACTGTCCCGCGCCGCGGCAACTCCAATAGGCGCATGACTGTAATCCTAATTAAAGGCCATGGATGTCCTACTCAAGCAAACTTTCCGCCCATTACCTCGAACTCGCAAAAGTCTCTGTTTCCAAAGAGAATTTCGCGGGCGAAGACGTTCGTTTTTCGAGCGAATTCGAGGCGCTGGAAAGCGAGCTGGCCAAAGCCTCGTCGATGCACGAAAGCGGGCAGATCGACTGGCTGAAAATCCGTGAAAACAGCGAAAATCTGCTGCGTACCCAATCCAAGGATTTGCGTGTCGGCGCCTGGCTGACCTGGTCGTTGTACCAGCGTGAATCCTTCCCCGGGCTGCTGGCCGGCCTCGGTCTGCTGCACCATCTGTCGGAAAACCACTGGGCCGACGTTCACCCGCTCAAACCGCGCACCCGTGCCGCCGCCATCGGCTGGCTGGTGCCGCGTCTGGAGCAGGTACTCACTGAAAACATCGCGATCAAGGAACAGCTGCCGATGTTTCGGCAGTTGTCCGAGCATCTGGCCGGGCTCGATGCCGCGTGCACCGAGCACCTGGGCGACGATGCTCCGCTGTTGCTGCCGCTCTCGCGTCGCCTGAAAACCATGATCCAGCGTGCCGCCGACAATCAGCCGGCCCCCGGTGTGGTGGGCGCAGCAGTGGCGCAGGTCAAGCAGGCCGCGAGCCAGTTGCTGACCCCCGGCGCACCGATCGACAACGAAAAAGATGCCTACAAGGCTCTGCGCGCGCAGCAGGAAAGCGCGCGTCCGTTGTGTGCCTGGTGGCTCAAACAGAAAGCCACCGACCTGCGCGCCCTGCGCCTGAACCGCACTTTGCTCTGGCTGCCGATCGACGCGGTGCCCGAACGCAACGCTGAGCAGATCACCGTGCTGCGCGGTCTGCCGGTGGACAAACTCAAGCAGTATCAGGATCGCTTCGATCAGGGCAAATACGCCGACCTGCTGGTGGAACTGGAGGCGAGCCTGGCGAAGGCGCCGTTCTGGTTCGATGGCCAGAGGATGGTCTGGGAATGTCTCCAGAACCTCAACGCCGAGATGGCAATGCGCGAAGTGGAAATCCACTTCGCGCTTTTGGTTCAGCGCCTGCCCGGCATCATCGAATGTCGTTTCCATGACGGCGCGCCGTTTGCCGATCCGTCCACCCGGGCGTGGATCGCCGGCAATGTCATGCCGCACCTGCAAAGCGCCAGCGCCCCACGCAAAGTCGAAACCGACGACGTCGAAACCCAGCCCGCCTGGGAAAAGGCCCTGCAGGAAGTGCTGCCGCTGTTGCGCAAGGAAGGCCTCAAGCCTGCCGTGCAGACGCTCAAGCAAGGACTGCAATCGGCCCACGGCGGACGCGAGCGGTTTTTCTGGCAATTCGCCCTTGCCCGGCTGTGCTTCATGGCCAAGAAGTACGAACTGGCCAAGAACCAGCTCGAAACCCTCGATCAGACATTACAGGACTCAGGCCTGCACGCCTGGGAGCCCGATCTTGCATTGGAAGTGCTGCACCTGCTGCACAGTTGCTGCGAGTTGTTGCCGCAGAACCATGCCGTACGTGAACGCAAGGAAGAGATTTATCGCAGGCTGTGCCACCTCGATCTCGAAGTGGTACTCGAATAGGCCCCAGGGCCACAACCGCAAGGAGAAAAGCCATGGCCAAAGAAGGCTCGGTAGCCCCCAAGGAACGCATCAACGTCACCTTCAAACCCGCCACCGGCGGTGCTCAGGAAGAGATTGAACTGCCGCTGAAGCTGCTGGCAATCGGTGACTACACCCACCGCAAGGACGATCGCAAAATCGAAGATCGCAAGCCGATCAGCATCGACAAGATGACCTTCGACGAAGTGTTGGCCAAGCAAGAGCTGGGTCTGACGCTGAGCGTGCCGAACCGTCTGCAGGAAGATGGCGAGGCCGACGAGCTGGCTGTGCAACTGCGCGTCAATTCGATGAAGGACTTCAACCCGGCCAGCCTGGTCGAGCAAGTGCCTGAGCTGAAAAAACTGATGGAACTGCGCGATGCGCTGGTGGCCCTCAAAGGCCCGCTGGGTAACGCACCTGCGTTCCGTAAAGCGATCGAAGGCGTGCTCGCCGACGACGAATCCCGCGGTCGCGTACTCGGTGAGCTGGGCCTGAACGCCGCAGCCCCGGACGCCTGAGACTCCAGCCAAGGAAGCCAACACAATGAGCACTAGCGCAGCACAAGAGAAGAGCGCCGAAAGCGGCGAATACAGCATTCTCGACAGCATCATCGCCGAAACCCGTCTGACTCCGGACGACGAAGCCTACGACATCGCCAAGCGTGGCGTGTCGGCGTTCATCGAAGAACTGCTCAAGCCGCAGAACAACGGTGAACCGGTCAAGAAAGCCATGGTTGACCGCATGATCGCCGAGATCGATGCCAAGCTCAGCCGTCAGATGGACGAGATCCTGCACCACCCGGACTTCCAGGCGCTGGAATCGTCGTGGCGTGGCCTGCAGTTGCTGGTCGACCGCACCAACTTCCGCGAAAACATCAAGATCGAAATCCTCAACGTCTCCAAAGAAGACCTGCTGGACGATTTCGAAGATTCGCCGGAAGTCATGCAGTCGGGCCTGTACAAGCATATCTACACCGCTGAATACGGCCAGTTCGGTGGTCAGCCGGTTGGCGCGATCATCGCCAACTACTTCATGTCCCCAAGCTCGCCGGACGTGAAACTGATGCAGTACGTGGCCAGCGTATCCTGCATGTCCCACGCGCCGTTCATCGCCGCTGCCGGCCCGAAATTCTTCGGTCTGGAAAGCTTCACCGGCCTGCCGGATCTGAAAGATCTGAAAGACCACTTCGAAGGCCCGCAATTCGCCAAATGGCAGAGCTTCCGTACTTCGGAAGACTCCCGCTACGTCGGTCTGACCGTGCCGCGCTTCCTGCTGCGTAACCCGTACGATCCGGAAGAAAACCCGGTCAAATCGTTCGTGTACAAGGAAACCGTTGCCAACAGCCACGAGCACTACCTGTGGGGCAACACCGCGTTCGCGTTCGGCACCAAGCTGACCGACAGCTTCGCCAAGTTCCGCTGGTGCCCGAACATCATCGGCCCACAGAGCGGTGGCGCGGTTGAAGATCTGCCGTTGCACCACTTCGAAAGCATGGGCGAAATCGAAACCAAGATCCCGACCGAGGTTCTGGTCTCCGACCGTCGTGAATACGAACTGGCCGAGGAAGGCTTCATCTCCCTGACCATGCGCAAAGGCTCCGACAACGCGGCGTTCTTCTCCGCCAGCTCGGTGCAGAAGCCGAAGTTCTTCGGCATCAGCGCAGAAGGCAAGGCGGCAGAGCTGAACTACAAGCTCGGCACCCAACTGCCGTACATGATGATCGTCAACCGCCTGGCTCACTACCTGAAAGTGCTGCAGCGCGAGCAACTCGGTTCGTGGAAAGAGCGTACCGACCTCGAGCTGGAACTGAACAAGTGGATCCGCCAGTACGTGGCCGACCAGGAAAACCCGAGCGCCGAAGTGCGTGGCCGTCGTCCGCTGCGCGCTGCGCAAGTGATCGTCAGCGACGTTGAAGGCGAGCCGGGCTGGTACCGCGTGAGCTTGAACGTGCGTCCGCACTTCAAGTACATGGGTGCCGATTTCACCCTGTCACTGGTTGGCAAGCTGGACAAAGAGTAAGAGCGACTCATGGACGGATACGGCAGCCTGTTCGAGCGCCTCAACGGCGACGCGCAACTACGCAAAGGCAACAGCCTTGAGGCTTGTGCCATGGCGTCAGTGGCTGCCCATCTGGCCAAAATGCTCAGCACCCGGGCCGGCAGCGTGCAAACGCTGGCCGACTACGGGTTGCCCGATCTCAATGACATGCGTCTGAGCCTGCACGACTCCCTGAGTCAGGCCCGTCTGGCCATCGAAAACTTTATCGAAGCCTACGAGCCGCGCCTGAGCAACGTGCGTGTCATTTCCCTGCCGCGTGACCACGACCAGCTACGGCTGGCCTTCAGCATCGAAGGCCTGCTGGAAGTCGAGGGTTTCAAGCGTCAGGTCAGTTTTTCCGCGCGCCTGGATGGCAGCGGTCAAGTGAAGGTCACCTAAGGAGAATCCCGATGTCTGGCAAACCCGCAGCACGTGTATCCGACCCCACCGCTTGCCCACTTCCTGGCCACGGTACCAACCCGATTGCCGCCGGTTCCGGCGACGTGTTCTTCGACGGCCTCGCGGCCGCCCGCCAAGGCGATGCCTCGGCGTGTGGTGGTGCGTTGGTTGGCGATCTGGCGACCACGGTTTTGATCAACGGAAAACCGGCTGCGACCGTGGGTTCGGTTGGTGCTCACGGCAACAAGGTCACCGCCGGTTCCGGGACGGTGATTATCGGCAATTCGCATTCGCCGGCGCCGTTTGTGCCGCCAGTACCGTTGGTGATGCCCGGATTCGACGAGCAGTTTGTACTGACCGATACGACTGGAAAGCCTATGGCCAATTCACGTTACTTGCTAGTGCGTGAAGATGGTTCCGAGGAGGAGGGCGTTACAGACGATCAGGGGCTGACCCATCGCGTTTCTCGTCACAAGAATGCCGAGAAAATAGACATCTACATTGCATCGAGAGACTGATCAATGGGCGCGGATATCAAAACCACGGCAAACGGGAGTTTCGTCAAAGTCTCGACGCTGCAGAGTACGTCGACTAAAAGTCCTGAGCCGAAGCCCGTTGCAGTTGAGCATGGGCTTACGGTATTCCTTGGTGGTGCCGGTATGGTCGGCGCCTATAACGACGACATGATCGCGGCCTTTACGGAGGTGGGGATATCCAATGCCGTCTACGGAAACTATTCATCGCTTATTACTGGGATGGACAAATATGTTCCTGATCTCGTCGACATGCTTAGCGATGCCTCCTCGGTTGTACTTTATAACCAGGATGAAAAGGATCCGGTAGTTCTTGAGTACGGCGCGCTGCAAAAGTGCGAGTACGGAAATGAATATATAGAGAAAAAATACCTGTTTGGCATGGTTACGGTCAGAAGTTACAAGGAAGTCGTTTGTACACCTCCTGGCGACTTACTGGCGATGAAAATCAGTCGTGATGTCAGCAAGATAAAAGCAACTGAATTTCCATTGAGTGCCTTGCAGATCAGCAAGCCGCTTCCAAAAGTCGGGCAGTTCAACATTGTCGGTTATTCATGGGGGGCTGTTATTGCTGCGCGCAGTGCGATTTATTACGCACGTGCCGGTGTGAAAGTCGATCACCTCGTACTGATCGGCGCCCCGATAAACAAAAGCCTCAAGGTTGCCGTCACTACACATCCGAACATCGCGAGCGCAACGATCATCGACCTGAAAGACAAAGGAGATCCCATTTATGCGGGGATTTCCGATGAAGAACTCATGAAGGCTTCCATCGAACTAGGTCAGCAGATGTTGAATGGCGGTGGCCATTTTTACTATTCCGGCGATAACGCCCAAGGCAAAGCCCGGCGTCGGGACCTGGCGAAATTTCTTTATGCCAAAGGACTTCGCTAAGTGATCCGGTATTTTTATCTTGGCGTATCAGCACTGCTGTTGCTGATGTCTTTTACGCATCCGCGTTCTCAATCGTCGGTTGTTGATCTGAATTCATTGTCTGTCCCAGTCAATTTTTATGAGTTGCTTTTTCTGTTTTGTATTGTGATTTTTATTCCGATGATGGCGGTAGCTTTTTATTATTTTTTAAGTGCTCTGAGTCTTTACGTGCGACAGCGAAGTTTGCGAGCTGGTTCGTCAGTGTTACTGCTGTCAATTGTGATATCGACGGCGCTTTACAGTTTTAATCATTGGGTGTTCAGTGAATTGTTTTAGGCTTGGCTCTGGCCGTAAAAGGATTTTTATGAATTCCCTCCCGCAATGGAAAGAACAGTGGCAGGGCATATTTATTAACAATGTGCCCACTACTCATCCGGAAAGCTGACTGACATGTCCTTTAACCACTACTACCAAAGCGAACTCACCGCACTGCGCCAACTGGGCCGCCGTTTCGCCGAGCGTAGTCCGGCGTTGGCGCCGTTCCTGGGCCAGGCTGGGCGGGATCCGGATGTGGAGCGGTTGCTGGAAGGCTTTGCGTTCCTCACCGGGCGCCTGCGGCAGAAGCTTGATGACGAACTGCCGGAGCTCAGCCATTCGCTGATGCAACTGCTGTGGCCGAACTACATGCGCCCGCTGCCGGCGTTCAGCATTTTGCAGTTCGATCCGCTGAAGCGTTCCGGGCCGGCGCTGGTGGTCGAGCGCGATACGCCGATTGAAAGCAAACCGATCGAAGACGTGCGTTGCCGCTTCCGCACCTGCTACCCGACCGAAGTCCTGCCGCTGGATCTGGCCGCGCTGAACTACTCGGTGAAGGGCGACGGTTCGCTGCTCAGCCTGCGTCTGGAAATGAGCGCCGACGGCCACCTCGGTGAGCTGGAGCTGAGCAAACTGCGCCTGCACTTTGCCGGCGAACGCTACATCAGCCAGATGCTCTACCTGAGCCTGCTGCGCAACCTGGAAGGCATCGAACTGATCCCGCTCGACGGTGCCGGCAAGCCGATCGATGGCGTGTCCGGCAAGCCGATGGCGTTCAAGATTCCCGGTGACCGGGTCAAGCCGGTGGGCTTTGCCGAAGAAGAAGCGTTGATCCCATATCCGCTGAACACCTTCCGTGGCTACCGCTACCTGCAGGAATACTTCGCCTTCCAGGACAAGTTCCTGTTCGTCGACGTCAACGGTCTGGACATCCTCAAGGCTCTGCCGGAAGACACGCTCAAGCAGATGCGCGGCCTGGAGCTGCGTTTCGATATCCGCAAGAGCGGGATCATGCGCATGCGGCCGACCCTGGATAACGTGAAGCTGTTCTGCACGCCGATTGCCAACCTGTTCGCCCACGACGCGCTGCCGATCCGCCTCGATGGCAAACAGGATGAATACCTGCTGCTGCCGGCGGAATACGATCTGGAAAACTGCGGCGTGTTCTCGGTGGAAACCGTCACCGGCTGGAAGCCCGGCGGCCTCGGTTATCAGGAGTACGTGCCGTTCGAATCGTTCGAGCATGACCCGAGTTTCGACGTGCCCAACAGCCGTCCGCATTACAGCATCCGCCAGCGTTCGTCGTTGCTGCATGACGGCCTCGACACCTACCTGAGCTTCGGCATCCGCCACACCGAAGCCCACGAAACCCTGTCGATCGAGCTGATCTGCACCAACCAGAACCTGCCGCGCAAGCTCAAGCTCGGCGACATCTGCATGGCCTGTGAAGAGACGCCGGAGTTCCTGAGTTTCCGCAACATCACTCCGGCCACTTCGAGCTTTGCGCCGCCGCTGAACCGTGACTTCCTGTGGAAGCTGATCAGCAACATGTCGCTCAACTATCTGTCGCTGGCCGACGTCAACGCGTTGAAGGTGATTCTCGAAACCTACGACCTGCCGCGCTACTACGACCAGCACGCGGAGAAGGTCAGCAAGCGCCTGCTCGGCGGCCTCAAGCACATCAAGCACCACCACGTCGACCGGCTGCACCGTGGCTTGCCGGTGCGCGGTCTGCGCACCGAACTGACCATCGACCCGGAAGGGTATATCGGCGAAGGCGACCTGTTCGTTTTCGCTTCGGTTCTTAACGAGTTTTTCGCGCTTTACGCCAGTCTCAATTCGTACCACGAGCTGCGGGTAAAAAGCACACAGGGAGAGGTGTACCAATGGACACCACGTATGGGCCTGCAGCCCCTGCTTTAAGCGGGCTGACCAAGGTAATACGCGAGTACTCGCTGTTTCAGGCCGTGCTGCTGGTGATCGACCGGCTGCGCGAGGCGCACCCGTACCTGAGCGAAGACGATCTGTACGATCAGGTGGAGTTTCAGGCCAACCCGAGCCTGGGCTTTCCGCGCAGCGACGTCGATCGCGTGGAGTTTTTCGAAGAGCACGGGCAGATGCGCGCGCGCATGCGTTTCAACCTGATCGGGCTGGTCGGCTCCGGTTCGCCGCTGCCGGCGTTCTACGGCGAGCAGGCTCTGGGCGACAGCGAGGACGGCAACCCGACGCGCAACTTCCTCGACCTGTTCCACCATCGCCTGCAACGGCTGATGCTGCCGATCTGGCGCAAGTATCGCTATCGCGCCAGCTTCCAGAGTGGCGCGATCGACCCGTTCTCTTCGCAGCTGTTCGCCCTGATCGGTCTGGGTGGCGACGAGATCCGCAAGGCCAAGGAACTGAACTGGAAGCGCCTGCTGCCGTACCTCGGTTTGCTCAGTTTGCGCGCGCACTCGGCGGCGCTGATCGAAGCCGTACTGCGTTACTACTTCAAGCACGAAGACCTGGTCATCGAGCAGTGCATCGAGCGCCGCGTGGAGATCCTCGATGAGCAGCGCAACCGCCTCGGTCGCGCCAACAGCCTGCTTGGTGAAGACCTGGTGCTGGGCGAGCAGGTGCGCGACCGCAGCGGCAAATTCCGCATTCACATCACCGAACTCGACTGGGAGCGATTCCACGAATTCCTGCCGATCGGTTTCGGTTACCAGCCGCTGTGCGCGCTGGTGCGGTTCACCTTGCGTGACCCGCTCGATTACGACATTCGCCTGGTGCTGCGCCCGGAAGAAATCCGCGAACTGCGCATTGGTGAGAAGAACGACTGTCGCCTGGGGTGGACCAGTTGGCTGGGCTGCGAAAAAGCAGACGGCGTGGTCACCCTGGGCAGCAAAATTCATTAAGGACGTGAGCCATGATCAACGTAGACCTGCAACAACTCATCCAGGCGCTGGACGCCGAAACCCGTCGCGATCTGGAGCGTTCGGCCGAACGTTGCGTGGCCCGTGGTGGCAGCAAGATCCTCGTCGAAGACCTGCTGCTGGGTCTGCTGGAGCGCCCGAACGGCTTGCTCTCGCGCGCCTTGCAGGATGCGGATGTCGATGCCGGTGAACTGAGCGCCGCACTGCAATCTCGCGTTGAACACAGCGCCTCGCGCAACCCGGTGTTCGCCCCGGAACTGGTGCAGTGGCTGCAAGACGCGCTGCTGGTGGCCAACCTCGAACTGGGCCAGACCCAGGTCGAAGACGCCGCGCTGATCCTTGCGCTGCTGCGCAACCCGATGCGCTATGCCGGCAGCCGTTACCAGCCGCTGCTCGCCAAACTGAACATCGATCGCCTGAAGGAATTTGCCCTGTCGCAACAGGAACAACCGGCCGCCAATGGCAAGCCGGCAGCGCAGGGCGAATCGCTGCTGCAGCGCTTCACTCACAACCTGACGCAGCAGGCGCGCGACGGCAAACTCGACCCGGTGCTGTGCCGCGATGGCGCGATCCGGCAGATGGTCGACATCCTCGCCCGTCGCCGCAAAAACAACCCGATCGTGGTCGGTGAGGCCGGCGTTGGTAAAACCGCCATCGTCGAAGGCCTGGCCTCGCGCATCGCTGCCGGTGAAGTGCCGCAGGTGCTCAAGGGCGTCGAGTTGCTGTCGCTGGACATGGGCCTGCTGCAGGCCGGGGCCAGCGTCAAAGGTGAATTCGAGCGTCGCCTCAAAGGCGTGATCGACGAAGTCAAAGCCTCGCCGAAACCGATCATCCTGTTCATCGACGAAGCCCACACCCTGATCGGCGCGGGCGGCAATGCCGGTGGTTCCGACGCGGCCAACCTGCTGAAGCCGGCGCTGGCTCGCGGTGAACTGCGCACCATCGCCGCTACCACTTGGGCCGAGTACAAGAAATACTTCGAGAAGGATCCGGCGCTGGCCCGTCGTTTCCAACCGGTGCAGTTGCACGAACCGACCGTCAGCGAAGCGGTGACCATCCTCCGCGGGCTGGCGCAGGTCTACGAGAAGAGCCACGGCATCTACCTGCGGGATGACGCGGTGGTCTCGGCGGCTGAATTGTCCGCGCGTTATCTGGCTGGCCGCCAGCTGCCGGACAAAGCCGTCGACGTGCTCGACACCGCATGTGCCCGCGTGCGCATCAGCCTCGCCGCTGCTCCGGAAAGCCTCGAACGCCTGCGTGGCGAACTGGCTGAAGGTGGCCGTCAACGTCAGGCTCTGCGTCGCGATGCCGAGGCCGGTCTGCTGATCGACCACGAAGCGCTGGATGCGCTGGAAGCGCGGCTCGACGAAGCCGAAAGCGAAATGGTTGCGCTGGAAAGCCTGTGGACCGAACAGAAGCAGTTGGCCGAGCGCCTGCTGGAACTGCGTCAGCAACTGGCCAAGGCCCGTGAAGCTGCTGCCGTAGAGCCGACCGTCAGCGTTGAAGAAGACGCCGAAGGCACGGTGATCGAAACCATCGCCGCCGAGGTCGAGGAAGGCCAGAGCGTTGAAGCGCTGGAAGCCGAACTGCACCAGACCCACAGCGCCCTGACCGCTGCTCAAGTCAAAGAACGTCTGGTCAGCTTCGAAGTCTGCCCGCGTCTGGTGGCCGAAGTGATCAGCGCCTGGACCGGCGTGCCGCTGGCGCAACTGGCCCGCGAGCACAACGCCAAAGTCGCGAGTTTCGCCACCGACCTGCGCACGCGCATCCGTGGTCAGGAGCAAGCCGTGCACGCACTGGACCGCTCGATGCGCGCCACTGCTGCCGGCCTGAACAAACCGGATGCACCGGTCGGTGTGTTCCTGCTGGTCGGCCCGAGCGGCGTCGGCAAGACCGAAACCGCGCTGGCCCTGGCTGACCTGCTGTACGGCGGCGACCGTTTCATCACCACCATCAACATGTCCGAATTCCAGGAGAAGCACACCGTATCGCGTCTGATCGGTGCGCCACCGGGCTACGTCGGTTACGGCGAGGGCGGCATGCTCACCGAAGCGGTGCGCCAGAAGCCGTACTCGGTGGTGCTGCTCGATGAAGTCGAAAAGGCTGATCCGGACGTGCTCAACCTGTTCTACCAAATCTTCGACAAGGGCGTGGCCAACGACGGCGAAGGTCGCGAAATCGACTTCCGCAACACTTTGATCCTGATGACCTCGAACCTCGGTAGCGACAAGATCAGCGACCTCTGCGAAGACGGCGCCCGTCCGACCGCCGAGCTGCTCGAAGAGACCATTCGCCCGGTGCTGAGCAAACACTTCAAACCGGCGCTGCTGGCGCGGATGAAAGTGGTGCCGTATTACCCGGTGGGCGGCCCGGTGCTGCGCGAGCTGATCGAGATCAAACTCGGTCGTCTGGGCGAACGCCTCAACCGTCGTCAGCTGGATTTCAGCTGGTGCCAGAACCTCGTCGATCACCTGTCCGAGCGCTGCACGCAAAGCGAAAGCGGTGCGCGTCTGATCGACCATCTGCTCGATCAGCACGTGTTGCCGTTGGTAGCCGATCGCTTGCTCGATGCGATGGCCACCGGTGAAAGCCTCAAGCGTGTGCATGCCACGCTCGACGGCAACGCCAGCGTGACGTGCGAGTTCGCCTGAGGTGGGTGTGATGTTCACTCAAGTGCCGCAGCCACTGGTCTATGCCGAAGCCTTGCTGGCGCAGTTCGCCAGCCTGTCGCGCGCGGCGGACGGTGCTGCGCTGCTGGGTGACTTCGTGCGCGGGTTGGCCGAGCTGAGCGGTTGCGAATTGACCCAGCTGTACCTGCTCGACGCCACCCACACCTGCCTGGGGATGAACGCCGAATGCCTCGACGGCGCGCTGCAACCGCGCGCCGCCACCAGCCTGCCGGCGGACTACAACGGTGAGCAGCTGCTGCAGTTTGCCCTGTGCCAGAACCGCGTGGTCTGCCTCGATGATCTGGGTGCCAGCCTGCACGAAACCAGCTTTCTGCCGGCTACCGCTGGTGCCTGGCAATCGCTGCTGTGCGTGCCGCTGGTCAATCAGCAGAAGGCGGTTGAAGGCCTGTTGCTGTGCGCCAGTCGTCGTCACGTCGACCTGCAAGGCTTTGCCGATTCGCTCGGCCAGCTCGGCTCGTTCGTGCTCGGTCAGTTGCACTTGCTGCAGCGTCTGCGCCAGCCACCGGCAGAATCGGCCACGGTGGCGCGCAGTGTGCCGAGCATCAACGGCTATGGCCTGATCGGCAAAAGCGCCGCCATGCGCCAGACCCACTCGCTGATCAGCAAAGTCCTGCACAGCCCGTACACCGTGCTGTTGCGCGGCGAGACCGGCACCGGCAAGGAAGTCGTGGCCCGGGCGATTCACGATTGCGGCCCGCGCCGCTCTCAGGCGTTCATCGTGCAGAACTGCGCGGCCGTCCCGGAAAACCTGCTGGAAAGCGAGCTGTTCGGCTATCGCAAAGGCGCCTTCACCGGCGCTGACCGTGACCGCGCGGGGCTGTTCGATGCGGCCAACGGCGGCACGCTATTGCTCGACGAGATCGGTGACATGCCGCTGTCGCTGCAAGCGAAGATTCTGCGGGTGTTGCAGGAGGGCGAGATTCGTCCGCTGGGTTCCAACGATACGCACAAGATCGACGTGCGCATCATCGCCGCGACGCACCGCGATCTGTCGACGCTGGTCAGCGAAGGCAAATTCCGCGAGGACTTGTATTACCGTCTCGCGCAGTTTCCGATCGAGCTGCCGGCCCTGCGCCAGCGCGAAGGCGACATCCTCGAACTGGCTCAGCACTTCGCCGAGAAGACCTGCGCGTATTTGCAGCGTGATCCGGTGCGCTGGTCGAGCGCGGCGCTGGAACACCTGTCCGGTTACACCTTCCCCGGCAACGTGCGCGAACTCAAGGCCCTGGTCGAGCGCGCGGTGCTGTTGTGCGAGGGCGGCGAGTTGCTGGCCGAGCATTTTTCCCTGCGCATGGAGCCGATGCCCGAAGACCACAGCGGCCTGAATCTGCGCGAGCGCCTGGAAAAAGTCGAACGCACATTGTTGCTCGACTGCCTGCGCAAGAACGACGGCAACCAGACCCTCGCCGCCCGCGAACTGGGCCTGCCGCGTCGCACGCTGCTCTACCGCCTCGGGCGCCTGAATATCAATCTGGGTGACTTCGATGGTTGATCTGAACCTGGCTCTTGCCGTTTGCACAACTCCTGTCTTGAACGGTTTCTCTGTGGTGAGGGGATTTATCCCCGATCGGCTGCGCAGCAGTCGTAATCGAGCAAGCGCGGTTCTCCTGCAAGAACCGGTGATCAGGTCTTGGGGCTGCTTCGCAGCCCATCGGGGACAAGTCCCCTCGCCACAGGGAATCGGTGTATCCCTTGTGATGGCTCGAAGGCCCCGATGTAGAGCCTTCGAGACCACTCAAAGAATTAATTTCAGCGCCGCCCGCAAGGGTCGGCGCTTTGTGCTTTGTCTACCCCTGGAGACCCTCTGATGTCTGTTCGTCACTGGCACGCTGTCCTGCTGACCCTCGTCGTTCTATGCGGCCTTGGCGGCTGTAGCGGCAATTACAAATTCAACGACAACGACTATCGCCCGTTGGGTGATCCGCAAGCGGTCAATCGCGGCAAGTGACCGCAAGGAGCATCAAACATGGAACTGGTTTTCGAAATGCTGAACACCAAGCAGTTCGTGCCCACCGAGTTGTGCCAGAAGACCTTCAAACAGGCCGGCGGCGTAATCGGGCGGGGCGAGGACTGCGACTGGATCATTCCTGACCGCAAGCGTCACCTGTCCAATCACCACGCGATTGTCAGCTACCGCGAAGGCACGTTTTTCCTCACCGACACCAGCAGCAACGGGGTCCAGGACGGCGGCAGCGGCGCACGCCTGCACAAGGGCGAACCGGTGCGCATCGAGCACGGCAGCACCTACGTGCTCGGTGACTTCGAGATTCGTGCGCGGCTGGTGCGTGACCCGGCGACCTTCGACGGTGAAGTCGGCCGTCCGCGTGCCGCCGGCAGCATCATTCCGGACGACGCCTTCCTCGATCTTGATCCGCTGAACGCGATCGAACAGCAAGAGCGCGTCTATTCGGAAATCGACGAACTGTTGGCGCCGACGGCCAAGCCCGAGGACTCCCGTCAGCGTGCCGACTATGCGCGCATCGACATGGAAAGCCTGATGGTGCCGGAGCTGATCGCCCCGGTTGAACCCGAGCCAGCTCCGGCCCCGAAAGCCGTCGAGCGTCAGAGCGAAGGCTTCTGGGAGCATTTCGGTGCAGCACTGGGCGTGGATGTCAAAGGCCTGGATCACGACGCCCGCGAAGCCTTGGCGCTGAATGCCGCGCGTCTGCTGCGCCAGAGCATCGGCGGTTTGCAGCAGAGCCTGCGCACTCGTTCGGAGCTGAAAAACGAACTGCGTCTGGCCCAGACCACCGTGCAAGGCACCAACAAGAACCCGCTGAAATTCGCCGTCGATCCGAGCGAAGCGCTGCAGATTCTGTTGCAGCCGCACAAGCCCGGGCACTTGCCGGCCGAGCAGGCGATCTCCCGTGCATTCCGCGATCTGCAAGCGCATCAGGTCGCGCTGCTCACCGCCAGCCGCGCCGCCGTGCGCGGCACCCTGGAGCACTTCTCGCCAGAGCAGTTGACCCTGCGTTTCGAGCGCGACAACAAGCCGTTGATCGCCACCTCGGGCGGACGCTGGAGAGCGTTCGGCCGTTACCACCAGGCCCTGCGTCAGGACGATGACTGGAGCGAGCGTCTGCTGGCCCGCGATTTCGCCCAGGCCTACGAAGAACAGATCCGCCTGATCTCCACCCTCCACACCGACCACCAAGGATGATGCGCATGTCTCGCCGCTCGACCGCTTTTTTCAAGACGCTGACTGCGCTCACCGTGCTGGTGCTGCTCGCCGGTTGCTCGTCGCTGTCGCCGTACTCGAAAGTGACCAAGATCAATCTGAAGCTGACCGGCAGCGATCAGCTCAACCCGGACCTCAACGGCCGTCCTTCGCCGATCGTCGTGCGCCTGTTCGAACTCAAGCACCCGGTGACTTTCGAGAACGCTGATTTCTTCAGCCTCTACGAGCGCGCCAAGGAATCCCTCAACCCGGATCTGGTGGCCAGCGAAGAACTCGAACTGCGCCCGGGTGAAACCGTGGAAATGAAACTCAGCGTGGAGGAGGGCAGCCGCTACGTCGGCGTTCTCGCTGCGTACCGTGATCTGCCGGAAACCAAGTGGCGCTACACCGTTCAAGTCACCCCGCTGGAGCTGACCGAGGCCGATCTGACCCTCGATCAGGCCGGTATCCGCAACACCCATGAAGCGCTCGCCAAGGCGGATGACTGAACATGAATACCCATAAAGTCATTTGGCAGGAAGGCATGTTGCTGCGGCCGCAGCACTTCCAGCACAACGATCGCTATTACGATCACCAGATGAAAACCCGCACCCAGTTGCTGGGTGGCTACACCTGGGGTTTCCTCAATCTGGAGATCGACCTGCAGTTCCTCAACATGGGCAAACTGGTGATCAGTGCCGCCTCGGGGATCCTGCCGGACGGCAGCCTGTTCGAACTCGGTGGCAACACCGAGCCGCTGGCACTGGACGTGCCGCCGAACACCGGCAACACACCGATTTACCTGGCGCTGCCGTTGGTCACCGGTAACCACATCGAAGCGCGCCGCCCGGAGCAGTCCGATGTGCTCGCGCGTTACACCGCGTACGACGCCGAAGTGGCCGACTCCAACGCCGGCGATGATTCCGCCAGCCAGGTCAGCTGTGGCCGCCCGGATTTCAAACTGTTGCTCGGCGAGCAGCAGAGCGATCAGGCCTACGTGAAGCTGAAAATCTGCGACGTACTCGACACCACGCCTGATGGCGTGATCAGCCTCGACCCGGATTTCGTGCCGACCTACATCCAGGCCCACGCTTCCAGCTATCTGCTGTCGTGCCTCAAAGAAGTCATCAGCATGCTCAACCACCGGGGCGATACGATCGCCGAGCGGATTCGCTCCAACGGCAAGGTCGGTGGTGCGGAAGTCGGCGACTTCATGATGCTGCAATTGATCAACCGCACCGAACTGCTGCTGCGCCATTACCTCGGTCTGGAGCAGGTGCACCCGGAAGAGTTGTATCGCACGCTGCTGACCATGCTCGGCGATCTGGCGACCTTCTCCAGTGACAGCAAGCGCCCGCGACTGGACAGCCGTTATTCCCACGCCGACCAGGGCGCGAGCTTCCGCAAACTGATGGAAGCGATACGTCAGGTGCTGTCGATGGTGCTCGAACAGCACGCTATCGAATTGATTCTGCAGGCGCGTCAGTACGGGATCATCGTATCGCCGTTGCACGACCACAAACTGCTCGGCTCGGCGTCGTTCGTGCTGGCAGCGAGTGCCAACTGCGACTCCGAAGAACTGCGCCACCGCTTGCCGGCGCACCTCAAGGTCGGCCCGGTGGAGCGCATCCGCCAACTGGTCAACCTGCACCTGCCGGGGATCAAGGTCAAACCGTTGCCGGTGGCCCCGCGGCAGATCGCGTTCCACTCGAACAAAACCTACTTCATCCTCGAACTCAGTTCCGAAGACCTGGCGCAACTCGAGCGCTCCGGCGGCTTCGCGTTCCACGTGTCCGGCGAATTCGCCGAGCTTGAACTGAAATTCTGGGCCATCAGGAACTGACCGCCATGATCAAGGAAACGGATTACAACCAGGACGACAAAACCGTCCTGCTCGATCGTCAGGGCCACGGACCGGCAGCCAGTCCGCTGACCGACTTCGCCGCGCCGCCGCGCTTCGAGCAACTGGAAGAACGGATGATCTACGCCGCGCGCCTGCGCCCGGCGGAGGCGTTCAACATCAGTCTCAATTCGCTGGTGGCGGCGTCGTCCGAACTGCTCTCGGAAGTGGTGCGCCTCAAGCACAGCGAAACCCGCGAAGACCTCTACGCGCTCAACGAGCGCCTGACCGCCGGGCTCAAGCTGTTTGAAGTGCGCGCGTTGCACAACGGCGCCGAAAGCAGCCAGGTGATGGCCGCCCGTTACGTACTCTGCACCGTGGTCGACGAAGCTGTGGTGACCACGCCGTGGGGCAACGAAAGCGAGTGGTCGCAGATGAGCCTGCTCAGCAGCTTCCACAACGAGACGTTCGGTGGCGAGAAGTTCTTCCAGCTGCTCGATCGGCTGTCGAAAAACCCGGTCAAGCACCTGCCGATGCTTGAGCTGATGTACCTGTGCCTGTCCCTCGGTTTCGAGGGCAAGTACCGCGTGCAGGCGCGTGGCATGCTTGAGCTTGAAGGCATCCGCGACGCCCTGTACCGGCAGATCCGTCAGTTGCGTGGCGACGTGCCGCGCGAGTTGTCGCCGCACTGGGAAGGCCTCAACGACCAGCGCCGCAACCTGGTGCGCATCGTGCCGGCGTGGATGGTGGTGCTGTTCACGTTGGTCTGCCTGGTGGTGATGTATTCGGGCTTCGCCTGGGTCCTGGGCGAGCAGCGCGACACCGTTCTGCAACCTTATCAGCCGCTTGATCCGGCCGCGGTGCAACCGCAGTCGCAGCCGTAAACAGGGACGTGTGATGAAAAAGTTTTTCAAGAAAGTCGGCGCCTTCCTGCGCCAGACCTGGGTCTGGACTCTGCTGCTGGTGCTGTTCGTGGCGCTGCTGGTGTGGTTCGTCGGCCCATTGTTGGCGGTGGATGACTACAAGTTCTGGGAGAGCGCGACCTCGCGTCTGCTGACCATCGCCGTGCTGTTCCTGATCTGGGGCCTGACCATGGTCTTCGTCAGCTGGCGCGCGGGCATCCGCAAGAAAGCCGTCGAAGAAACCGAAGACGGTCAGGACCGCATCCGTCGTGACGAGCTGATCGAAGAAGAACAGAAAGAGTTGAAGGCGCGCTTCAAGGACGCGCTGAAAACCCTGAAGACTTCGAGCCTGTATCGCGGCCGCAGCGAACGCTGGCGCAACGACTTGCCGTGGTACCTGCTGATCGGTCCGCAGGCCTCCGGCAAGACCAGCCTGCTGGACTTCTCCGGGCTAGAATTCCCGATCAACAAGATCGACCGCAAGCTGACCCGCGACACCCTCGGCACCCGTCATTGCGACTGGTACTTCGCCGACCACGGTGTGCTGATCGACACCGCCGGACGTTACACCACACAGCCGGACGCGGAAGTCGACGGCAGTGCCTGGACCACCTTGCTCGAACTGCTGCGCAAGCGTCGTCGCGGGCGTCCGTTGAACGGTGTGCTGGTGACCATTCCGGTGGAATCGCTGATCGGTGGCAGCGAGCAGGACATCGACACCCTGGCGCGCCAGGTGCGCGGTCGTCTGCAAGACGTCTATCAGAAACTGCACGTCGATGTGCCGGTATATCTGGTGCTGAGCAAGGCGGACAAGCTGCTCGGGTTCGACGAGTTCTTCGATCAACTGACCCGCGAAGAAAGCGATCAGGTGCTGGGGACCAGTTTCCGCAAGGATCAGGTCGGTACCGACGTCGCGGTACTGCGCGGCGAGTTCGAAGAGCTGCTGCGGCGCCTGAATAATCAGGTGATCATGCGCATGCACTCCGAGCGCGATACCCAGCGCCGTGGCCGCATCCTCGACTTCCCGCATCAACTGGGGCAGATCGGCGAGCGTCTATGCCTGTTCGTTGACATGGCGTTCACTGGCAACCGGTATCAGCGCGCGTCGCTGCTGCGTGGGTTCTACCTGACCAGCGCTCCGCACTTGACACAGGAAATGGACGCGACCACCGCCGGCATCGGCGCCAGCCTCGGCATGAGTGCCGGCGTGCTGCCGACCCTGCGCAGTGGCCGTTCGCGCTTCATCCATCATCTGTTCAGTCGGGTGATTTTCCCGGAGTCGGATCTGGCCGGCCTCGACAAGCGCGAACGCAGCCGTATCCATTGGGGTCAGCGTGCGTTGTACGTTGGCGCACTGGCGGCACTGGCGCTGTTCGGCATGCTCTGGGCCGGTGGTTTCTCGGCCAACTATGAGCGTCTGGAAAACCTGCGCACGCTGGCGCAGAACTGGACTCAGCAGCGTTCGGCGCTGACCCCGCGTGATGATGCGATGGGCGTGCTGAAAACCCTCGATACCAGCTACGCCGCGACTCAGGTGTTCCCGAAGAAAGGCGACGTTTCGTACCACGAGCGTGGCGGCCTGTATCAGGGCGAAGACGTCAATCCGGTGGTCAAGCAAGCCTACGAGCACGAGCTCGAAGCGCAATTGCTGCCACGGGTCGCGACGATGCTCGAAGGGCAGATCCGCGCCAACATGAAGGACCGCGACAAGCTGCTCAACAGCCTGCGTGCGTACCTGATGCTGAACATGAAGGACCGTCGTGACGCTGCTTGGCTCAAGGATTGGGTCGCCACTGACTGGTCGCAGCGCTACACCGGCAACACCGCGGTGCAGAATGGTCTGAACACCCACCTCGAACGCCTGTTGAAGCAGCCGTTCATCTACCCGCTGAACGATCAACTGGTGACTCAGGCACGTCAGGTGCTGCGCGCCGAATCGCTGGCCACCGTGGTCTACCGCATGCTCCGCGAGCAAGCGCGCAACCTGCCGGAATACCGTTTCAGCCAACACCTCGGCCCGCAGGGCTCGCTGTTCATCGGCACCGAATACGTGATCCCGGGCTTCTACACCCAGCAGGGTTACCAGCAGTACTTCTCGGTGCAGGGTTCGGCGCTGGTCACCGACATCCTGCGTGACAACTGGGTGCTGGGCGAAGGCGCGGGCATCAGCGACATGGACTTGCGTCGCCTGATGGTCGAGCTGGAGCAGCTGTATTTCCGTGACTACGCCAACTACTGGAGCGAAGCCGTCGGCCAGGTAGCCTTGCCGCCGATCAGCGACGCCGGTGAAGGCGCCGAGCAACTGGCGGGCCTGACTTCGGCCAACTCGCCGGTGCTGGCATTGCTCACGGAAGTGCGCGAAAACACGCGCTTCCCGGCTGCTGCCGATCCGGTAGATGAAGCTGGTGATGCCGCCGATGCACTGGCAGGGCAGAAGGGCAAACTGGGCAAGGTCGGCAAACTCGCGTCTGCCGTGGCGGACAAGGCTTCGGCGATGGCCGTGGCGAAAAGCCTGCCGGACACCGCGAAGAAGTCGCTGCAACGCCGCTTCGAGCCGCTGCACCGTTTGCTCGATGACAACAACGGCCCGGCCGCAGACCTGACCCCGGCCATCAGCGCGCTCAACGACCTGCAACTGCAACTGTCCGGTCTGGCCCGTTCCAGCACGCCGGAACAAGCCGCGTTCGAAATGGCGAAAACCCGCATGAGCGGCCAGCGTGATGCGCTGACCAACCTGCGTGCAGCCTCGGGTCGCCTGCCGCGTCCGCTGAGCGTGTGGTTCAACGTGCTGGCCGAAGACTCGTGGCGCCTGGTGCTTAACGACGCTTACCAATACCTGAACGGCCGTTATCAGAATGAGCTGTACAGCGTGTATGGCAAAACCATCAGCAAGCGTTATCCGTTCAGCGCCAGCAGTACCAGCGATGTGGCGATCAGCGACTTCCGCGAGTTCTTCCGCGCTCAAGGCACCGTCGACCGCTTCTTCGACAGCTACATGCGTCCGTTCGTCAGCGGTGACCCGGGCAACTACCGGATGCGCAGCGTCGACGGTCACAGCCTGCCGGTATCGAAGATGTACCTCGACCAGATGGCAGCAGCCCTGACCATTCGTCAGAGCTTCTTCTCGATCAACCCGGCCGAGCCGACCGTGCAGTTCAAACTGGAGCCGTACACCCTCGATCCGGCCGTCAGCCGTTCCGAGTTCAAGTTCGGCGACAAGACCATGGAATACCGCCACGGGCCGATCCTGCCGATGACGTTCAAGTGGCCGACCGATGCTGAAGACGGTCGCACCAGCCTGGTGATGGACAAGATGGCCGGGCGTCCGATCGGTATCGAGAAGAACTCCGGCCCATGGTCGCTGTTCCGTCTGTTCGACCTGATGCAGACCGAGTACCTGACCGGTCGCGACGTGCTGGTGCTGAAAGCCGACGTGGGTGGTCTGCGCGCCAACTACCTGCTGACCAGCCAGCGCACGCCGAACCCGTTCGACATGGGCGTGCTGCGCACCTTCCGTATGCCGGTGCAGCTCTGATGCTGGTGGCCAGTCCCTGGCGCAGCGCGGCGCGAACCGATCCGGGCAAGGTGCGGGCGCGCAACGAAGATGCCTTCCTCGACAATCCGCAGCAGGGGCTGTGGGTGGTCGCGGACGGCATGGGCGGTCATCAGGGTGGCGACATCGCCAGCCAGTTGATCGTCGCCAGCCTGGCTGAACTGCCGCAACACGAGGACTTCGACGAACGCCTCAAAGCCATTCGCCAGTGCCTGCACTGGCTGAACCGGCGTTTGGGGCAGGAATTGACGGTCACCGCCGGGCGTCACGACAGCATCATGGGCAGCACCGTCGTGGCGCTGCTGGTGGAGGGCAATCGCGCGGCCTGCATCTGGGCTGGCGACAGCCGTTGCTATATGTGGCGCGGGCAGCGGCTGTATCAGCTGTCCAAAGACCATTCGCTGCAACAGCAACTGATCGACGAGCAACAGATGAGCGTCGAACAGGCGGCAGCGCACCCGGCGGCTCAGGCCTTGACCCGCGCCGTCGGTGCGGCCGAACAGCTGACCCTGGATGTCCTCGAACTCGAGGTCTATCCGGGCGATGCGTTTTTGCTGTGCAGCGATGGTTTGTATCAGGGCCTGAGCAGCGATGTCCTCGGCAACGCCCTCAGCCTCAGCGCGCCGCATGTGGCGCTGGAACGTCTGTTCGACGGCGCCCTGCGTGGCGCCGCCCGGGACAACCTGACTGCCGTGGTGATCCGCCAATGACTGAAATCGAATCCTCAGTCGATGACTTGCTGATGAGCGAAGAGCAGGCCAGCAACCTGACCTACTTCGCCTTCGCCAAGGCAAACAACGCAGAGCCGTTGCTGGCGCCGACCAAGGCCAGCATCGGTGCATTGCCGGACGTACTCGCCGGCCGCTACCACCTCGAGCGTCTGCTCGGGGCGGGCGGTATGGGTGCGGTCTACCGGGCGCGAGATCTGCTGCACGAGCAGTTCGGCGATCCCGATCCTTACATTGCGCTGAAAATTCTCAGCGAAGAATTTGCCGAATCGCCGGACGCCAGTGCCTTGCTCTACAGCGAGTTCGCCCTGACCCGACGCCTGCGCCACGACAACGTCGTGCGTGCACACACCTTTGAAGTCGACACCGACTGCCAGCGGGCCTTCATCACCATGGAATACATGCGTGGCCTGACCCTGGACAAATTGCTCTGCGAGCGGCCCCTCGGCCTGCCGTGGAAAGAAACGCGCGACATCGCGCTGCCGCTGCTCGACACGCTGGCCTACGCCCACCGTCGCGGCGTGCTGCACGGTGACATGAAGCCGAGCAACGTCATGCTCAGTGAAGACGGCCTGCGCCTCTTTGACTTCGGCTTGGGCCAAGCAGAAGAGGGCACCTTGCCCGGCCTGCCGCACCTGAGCCGCGAGCGCTTCAACGCCTGGACCCCGGGCTACGCCGCCCCCGAACTGCTTGAGGGCCAACCGTTGTCGGCCAGCGCGGACGTGTACGGCGTGGCCTGCGTGATCTATGAACTGGCGAGCGGCAAACACCCGTT
This sequence comes from Pseudomonas sp. MWU318, assembly GCF_016756945.1. Lineage (NCBI taxonomy): Bacteria > Pseudomonadati > Pseudomonadota > Gammaproteobacteria > Pseudomonadales > Pseudomonadaceae > Pseudomonas > Pseudomonas sp. MWU318. The sequence goes on along the minus strand of NZ_JAESJL010000003.1, from coordinate 347,895 downwards.
CCGCCGCTTGCCCTCGACCCAGGCCCGCGACGAGCACCTGGAGCGCGAGCTGCAAGCCCCGGCGAACTTACCGAAACACGGCTGGCCAGCGCTGCGAACCGCGCTGAGCTTCAACGCGGCAGAACGCACCATCACTGCCCAACAATTGCGTGACGCCTTGGGCGCCACTTCGTCCTGGCTGCAACGGTTGCGACTTCGGGCGTAACGGACGACATTCGAACAGGGAGCGCTTTATGTTCAACCCAGCTAACGAAACCCACTTCAGCCTCAAGGTCGAAGACTACGTGGGCGACCTGCAAGTGCTGTCGTTCACCGGCACCGAAGGCATCAGCCAGCCGTTTCGTTTCGACCTCGAACTGGTCAGCGAAAACCCCGATCTGGACCTGGAAAAGCTCCTGCACAAGCAGGCGTTTCTGGCGTTCGATCCACAAGGGTCAGGCATTCACGGGCAGATCTACCGCGTGGCCCAAGGCGATGCCGGCAAGCGCCTGACCCGCTACAAGGTCTCGCTGGTGCCGCAGCTGCAATACCTGCATCACCGCACCAACCAGCGCATCTACCAGCAGATGTCGGCGCCGAAAATCATCGCGTTGATCCTCGACGAACACGGGATCAAGGGCAACGCCTACAGCTTCCAACTGAGCCAGCCGTGCCCGGATCGCGACTACTGCGTGCAGTACGACGAAACCGACCTGCACTTCGTCCAGCGCCTGTGCGAAGAGGAGGGTATTCACTACCACTTCCAGCACAGCGAAAAGGCTCACCTGCTGGTGTTCGGTGATGACCAAACGGTGTTCCCCGACCTCGGCCAGCCGACTGCCTACATACAGGGCAGCGGCATGGTCGCCGAAGAACCGGTGATCAAAGGCTTCAAGCTGCGCCTGGAAACCCGCACCAGCCGCACCACGCGTCGCGACTACGACTTCGAAAAACCGCGTCTGCAGATGGAAGCGGCTTACAAGCCGGATGGCGAGAGCACTGAACCGGATCTGGAAGACTACGACTACCCGGGCCGCTTCATCGACCGTGCGCGCGGCAAGTTCCTCAGCCAGCGCGCCCTCGAACGCCACCGCGCCGACTACCGCCAGGCCGAAGGTCGCGGCGACCAGACCAAACTGGTCAGCGGCCACTTCATGGCCCTGTCCGACCACCCGCGTAGCGAGTGGAACGACCTGTGGCTGCTCACCGAAATCTTCCACGAAGGCAAACAGCCGCAAGTCCTCGAAGAAGGCGTGACCAGCGACACCACCGACAACAAGGACGACTTCCACCAGGGCTACCGCAACACCTTCCTCGCCACCCCGTGGGACGTGTTCTACCGCCCGGCCCTCGAACACCCGAAACCGCGCGTGCTCGGCAGCCAGACCGCCATGGTCACCGGCCCCAAAGGCGAAGAAATCCACTGCGACCAATACGGCCGCATCAAAGTCCAGTTCCACTGGGACCGCGAAGGCCTGGCCGACGACAAAACCAGTTGCTGGCTGCGCGTCTCCAGCTCCTGGGCCGGCGACCGCTACGGCGCGATCAGCATTCCGCGCATCGGCATGGAAGTCCTCGTCACCTTCCTCGAAGGCGACCCCGACCAACCCCTCGTCACCGGCTGCCTGTACCACAAGGAAAACCCGGTGCCGTACGCCCTGCCGGCCAACAAAACCCGCAGCGTCTTCAAAACCCTCAGCTCCCCGGGCGGCGGCGGTTACAACGAACTGCGCATCGAAGACAAAAAAGGCGCTGAGCAGATCTACATCCACGCCCAGCGTGATTGGGATGAAAACATCGAGCACGACCAGAAAATCCGCGTCGGTAACGAACGCCACGACACCGTGGTGAAGAACACCTACACCGAGCTCAAGGCTGAAGAACACCGCACCACCATCAGCGATCGCAAGATCGAAGCGAAGCTGGATGATCACCTGACTGTTGGGCAGAACCAACACGTCAAACTCGGTACGGCGCAGCTCACCAGCGTGGGCAAAGAGATTCACCTCAAGGCTGGGGACAAAATTGTTATCGAGGCGGGGACGGAGCTGACCATCTTGGGGGGTGGGAGCTTTATCAAGCTCGATGGCGGTGGTGTGACGGTGGTTGGGCCGGTGGTGAAGATTAATGCCGGCGGCTCGCCGGGGAGTGGCACCGGGATCGGGATTCTGGCTCCGATCATTCCACTGATTGCTGATCAGGCTCGGGCGGGCAATACACTTAAATCCGGGACTGCGAATAGCCCGAAATATGATGAACAGATCCGTTTTGTGACTGGCCTAGGTCAACCTATCAAGTCGGTAAAAGCCGCAATTATTCTCCCTTCTTCAGTCGCTCCAAAAATCTCCAAAAGCAACACCGAGGGTCTGCACCCGCGTGTTGTAAGCGATAGCGAGGAAACCGCGGAAGTCCATTTGATGTGGGATGAACTCATCGTGCCGGAAGGCTCCGACGATTACGAAGCGAGTAGAAATAAATGAGCACACCTGTTGCTACCTTCAAAACAAACAATCAGAGCTGCTCCGTTCAAGACATTACGTTGAAATGTGACAAATTGTGGACGATGGGGCAGCAAGAGGCGATCAGTCGGCTAAGTGTGGCTGAGACGAGCTGGTTCTCTTCGTCCAGCAAGATGGTATTGGTGGGTGATTTCAGCGCACGAGCCGCACGCATCGCCGCTGCCTACGCCGAGTTTTATTTGGAGCGTGGTGAAGATGGAAAGCCAGACTTAAAAGGTAGATTTTATTGGATGGGGCTGGCAGCTTTCGCGAGTAAGCAGGTCATGTGCGGTCTGGATTACATTCCTTCGGAACCGTACCTGACAGGGATAGTGCCGTTGCCGTTTCAGATCCCCTACAAAATAGGTAAAAACGGCCTCGGTATGGGCAATTTTTGGCTGTTTCAGGATATTTTTGTTTGGCACTGGTTCTATAAAAAGTATCCAGAACAATTTAATGATTGTGCGCCGAAGCGAAATGCCAAGAGCTGTGATGCGCAAGTTCAGATGAATATTGATGAACTGCCTTGGGCAGACGATGCACTACCCGTTCTGAATAATCTGGGCTTGACCCCAGATATCACCACTGGCTTCAATCTTATAAAAAAATCCGAGACGACATCTGATCCAGTTGCGAAACGAAATCTTCAGCAGCAATCGCTTCTGGCAATTGCTGATCATGAGCAAAGAAGAATTCTTCAGCCGCTTATTTACAACGGGTTTCTGTTTCAGAAGGTTCTACAGACTCAAGCTGCTGCCGAAGGTGCCCCTTTTGTACCGTTACGGGTTGCCTCTTTTAGTTCTGCTTGTGATGTGAACAATAAGGAGTTGAGAGTTCAGATGACGAAAGGCGATTTGTTTAACGAGTCAGATCGAATGGTGTTCATTCAGGAAATTGCAGAGCAGTACCATAAAATGATGGGGCAGAAAAAAGAATATATGGAGCAGCAAATAGGGATGATCTCTACCTGGAAAAACCGGAAATGAAATTTTATGGCTTATTGGTTTTTTTATTGCTTGCAGCATGCGGCGATTCAGACAGTGTAGGAGCTGGCTCCATGACGAACAAAAATCCGCTAATCAGTGTTGAGATTGGCGAAGAGGTCAACGATCTACTTTCTAATTCCCCGGTGCCTTTCTCGAAAGAGTGCATCTCTGACGTAAACATGTGTTGGTATAAAGTCAAGAAGTCTTTCGGTGACGATGATCTGCCGTCAGTTGAGGTGAATAAAAATCTGCGATTGAATCAGGTCGCCAGCGTCAGCACTGCAGTAGATGGTGAGGTAGGTACGACTATAGAGAACCTTGACTTATCGGTTCGCAGCCTCCCGGATGGCAGCAAACATGATGAGTATCGAGCGTTTTTGTACGGGTTGATTAAAGACATAAAAAAAGCGGGTTGGATGCACTATTACGCACCTTCTGACCCAAGAATTTCGGGCAGTCAGATTGACAAGATTAATTCAGCTGATGAAGTTATGGGGGATTACGTATTAAGCCACCCGTGGCTGGATCCGAACTATGAACTGGATCTTGAGCGGTGGTTGAAGGTTGGTAAATTTTACAATTGGCATTTTCACAAAGATGGCAATCATCTGACGTTGAAGGCATGGCGGCGAGATTCTGATGATGCTCCTAATGAGCGCGGAACCTATTTGGTGAGTTTGAGCTTCACTACCGACCGTGAGTATTGGAGTGCTGCTTTTCCAGAGACTGAAGATAAAAAACACTGGAAAGAACTGCTACCAGGCAAGTTGAAAGAATACGCTGCGATTCGGCAGTCCCGGGAAAACAAGGCGGAAAAGGCGGGTATTGAAATTGATTCGAGCTATCAAGACCCAACCATCCAAGCATTAAAGTAAGCAGGTTGAATGGGGGCGGATTGTGTATTGAGTTTTGCCCGTCCCCCTTAAACTCTCCACCCCAAGTAATGCGCTCAGGACACGGAATGCCAGCCCCCTCGACCTCGCTTCGCCCCGCGGTAGTGTTCTGGTTATACACCGCCGCAATCGTGCACATACTTGCCGGCCTCACCCTGGCCTGGGCCGGTCACTCCGGTTTACTCGACGGCTACCTCCACACCCTCGAACTCGTATTCTGGGGCGCCGATGCGGTACCTATTGCCGGCCACGAACAACAGGTCTGGTGGCTCGCGCTGTTCGGCGCGACGCTGCAAAGCTATTCGTTGTACATGCTTGCGTTGGTGCACTTGGGCAATCGCCTGAAAGCTCCAGCAGTGTGGGGATGGTTGATCGCCGGCATCCTGTTATGGGCGCCGCAGGACATGTGGCTGTCTGCGCAAAAGCAGGTTTGGTCGCATCTGTGGCTCGACGGTTTTGCGTTGCTGGTGTTGTTGCCGCCGCTGGTGTGGCTGTATCGCCATGACCGCCGGAAGTCTCCTGCAGTAAACACAACGAGCCTGTCTAACCCGTTTGCCAGCGGCGCTTTCAAGCGCGTGCTGATCACCGGCGGCACCGGGTTCATCGGTGAAGCCTTGGTCAACCAACTGCTAGACGCCAGCCATTCGGTCAGCGTCCTAACGCGCGACCCGTTGAACGCGGCCAATCTATTCAACGGCCGCGCCCGCTGCGTGCATTCGCTCGGCGAACTCAGCCACGACGAAACCTTCGACGTAGTGATCAATCTCGCTGGCGCGCCCGTCGCCGGCCCACGCTGGAGTCCCAAGCGTCAGGCGCATCTGCTCGCCAGCCGAGTCGGCACCACCGAAGCGTTGATGACCTGGTTGAAGAACACCGAGCACAAACCAGCACTGTGGATTCAAGCCTCGGCCATCGGTTTCTACGGCGTGCGCGATGCCAGCGAAAGCCTCGACGAACACGCCAGCAAGGGCGACGGCTTCATGGCCGAACTCTGCGCGAGTTGGGAAGCCGCCGCGCAATCGGCCGCCGAGTTTGGCGTGCGTCAGGTGGTGTTGCGACTTGGCGTGGTGTTCGGCCCGGGCGGTGCGTTGACGCCGTTGCTGCTGCCGTTCCGCCTGAGTTTCGGCGGGCGCATGGGCGATGGTCGGCAGATCATGAGCTGGGTGCATCGCGACGATGTGCTTCAGGTGATCGCAAGGGCTTTCAATGACGACAGTCTGCGCGGCACCTACAACATGGTGGCGCCGGAAACGGTCAGTCAGGCAGCCTTTGCCGAGAACGTTGGCAAGGTCCTCAAGCGTCCGGTGTGGTTCCACATTCCAGCCGCGCCAGTACGTGCGCTGGCAGGGGAGATGGCGCAGTTGTTTTTTGACGGTCAGCGCGTGGTGCCGCAGCGTTTGACCGAGGCCGGCTACACATTCCGTTATCCAACCCTCGACGCCGCTCTGCGCGATCTGACCTGAGGATCGCTCATGAGCAAGCCGTTGATGTACCTGCTGGCCGGCAACGGCAGCGCTGCCGATTGGTGGGATGACGCGCTGCCGCACTTTCAGCGCTACGAAGTCGTGCCGCTGGAGTTGCCGGGCTTCGGCGCCAATCCGCAGCCACCCTGCGAGGATCTGGCGGACTACGCGCAGACTTTGCTGGCGATGACGGAACAGGGCAGCGCGATCATGGCGGTCGGGGTCAATGCGCTGCTGGTGCTGCATGCGCTGCAACGTCGTCCCGGGCACTTTTCCCGCAGCGTTTTGTTGGCGCCGGTCGGTGCATTTCTGTGGCAGCGGCGCTTGCCGGCGCTGATGTCGCCGCTGCCGATTCGCAAGACCATTCACTGGCTGCTGTCGAACAAACCCATGCTGTTCGCCCGCAAGTTCTCCAACCAGACCTGGACGCCCGCGCAGTACCTGCGCATGGGCGCCGGTTATGCGCGCTGTCGTGCGTTTGTGCCGCACTGGGATCTGATCCGTGCCGACACCGCGCTGCCATTGCTGGAGTGGGTCACCGATCCGGTCGAGCTGGTCTGGGGCGATCAGGACGCTGTGCTCGGCATCGAGCAAGCGGCGGCGTGGTCGGCGATTCTCGCTCGCGCTGATCTGACTATCAGCCTCAAACCCGGTTGGGGCCATTACCCGTGGATCGACTCGCCCGCGCAGTTCGCGCAATGGCTGGAGTCGGGCGAGCGCGGGTTTGTTGCGCACACCAAGGGCGGGCGTTTGCGCCTGGCTGAACTGGCGCGGCAAGCGGTGCCGGCGGCGCTGACGCTCAACGATTGCAATGATCCGCGTCTGCCAACATTTCTCTCTGCCCAAGCCGACGTGACCTGGGCGGTGCGCTCCTCCAGTTATGGCGAGGATCAGGCCGATTCGGCGAATGCCGGTTTGAGCACAACCTATCTGCGCGAACCGACCGCCAATGTGCCGAAACGCATCGCCGAACTGACGGCCGAAGGCGTCGAGGAAGTGGTGGTGCAGCGCTTCATCACGCCGGTAGTTTCCGGGATCGCGTTCGTGCGCCATCTCTCGGTAGAACTGGAATGGATTGAAGGTCATCTTGAGTCGCTGGCCGATGGACACGCTAGCCCTTCACGAGCAACGCTTTCGCGGCTAGGTGATGCGTGGCGCAGCGGCACGTTCACCCCGTCCCACGGCTTGACCGAAGACCGGCTCTGGCGCTTTCTGCAAGACGTGTTGCGCGTGTTCCACTACGTGCCCGGCGACGTCGAATGGGCCTGGGAAGGCTCGCAACTCTGGCTCCTGCAATACCGGCCGATCAGCGACTACGGCTGGCGCCGGCACCTGACCGCCGCCAACATTGCGGAGATTCTGCCGCCGCAACCGAGCGTGCTGGTCGAGTATGCCCAGCGCCGCGCGGCAGCGAGTATCCCGGCGATCATGGCGCGCTGGGATGCGCGGGTGCTGCAGGACAACGAGCCGTTCACCGCGGTGTTCGGCGGTGCTTCCTACATCAACAATGATCTGTTTCTCGCGCGACTCGCCGACTGGGGCATCAGCGCCAGCAACTACGCTGGTGAAGTCGGTGGGGCGACGCCGCATCTGCCGTGGCAACCGCTGAAGATGCTGCGTTCGTTGCCGCTGTTTTTGCGTATGCAACGCAAGGCTCGCGGCCATTTGCTGAACCTTGAAAACGGCTTGCAGCGCTTCGATCGGGAGCTTGCCGAACTGGTCGCCCAAGATGCCGATGGCCAGCAATTAGCAGACTGGTTCTCCCGGTTCTACGTGTTCGTGGTGCAAGGCAATCTGTGCATCGCCACGGCACTGGCCAGCAGCGGCGGCGATTGGCTGGGCCGCCCGCCGACCGCGTACGACAATCTGGAAAACAGTCCTCATCGACTGCCGTGGGAAACCGACCCGGCCACCCCTCGACCTGCGTCGAGCGAGCTGCCGCTACAGCCATTCCCGCAATGGTCCGGACTGATCCGCCTCGCGCACTCGACCGGCCTGCCGGGCCTGCGCGGCTACTACCTGCAAGTACGCGAGTGGTACCGCGACAACCTGATGCGCATCTTCTTCCGTCTGCACCACGCCATGCCACTGGCCGACCGCGAACACTGGTTCGCGCTGCATCCGGACGTGCGCGCCCGAGACGGCAGCTTCTGGCAGGACGGTCGCGAAGGTGCGGAGCAGGCCACCGGGTTCATGATTTATCCAGGACAAGTGCAAGGCATTCTCGGCGAGGACATCCTGCTCGAAGAGACCCTCGATCCTGGCCGTCATGCGCACTATCAAGCGGCGCGGGCGGTGATTGCGCGGATGGGCGGGCGGTTGTCGCATGGCTCGACGTTGTTGCGCGAGTTGCGCAAACCATCGGCTGTGATGCCGCAAGTGGATCCGGCGTGGTTGGGGTGTGAGGTGTTGTATCGAGATGGTGAGCTGGAATTGATCAATTCGAAGGATACGAAGTGAATAGAAGCTCTTTATTTATCGGCACCCTGTTAGCCCGGACCACTCGTCATTCTGTTCTTCCCTGCGCCAGTGCAATCGCGCGGTGTGATAGCCCTGATCCAGGCTTACTTTTTGGTAGATCATCCCGCCTTTGCCAATGAGCGAATCGTAAGCGGCTCAGGCTAAAAATTTATGGTTCGGTAATATTATCCATTCAAATTTCGAGACCCGAGAAGTTTCCATGAAGAAGTCCAAACATGAACCCAAGCCTATGATGGCTGCCCGGTTTCAGGCCGAAGCTCGTGAAATTTTGGCCAAGCGTTCCGGTAAGCGCAGCCGCTTTCTGGATGTAGCACTGTCCAAATCCAGTGATTTTGAGCCTGTCGGTCGACTGGCTGGCTGAAGGTTTCGGCTTGTTAAAAAGCTGCCCTTGTTGGCAGCTTTTTTGTGCCTGGGGTTTTTACAGGCACTTGCAGAAAGGGAACGCACGTCCCCTTTTTTCATCCGCTAATCCCGCTACGACTTGGCCGCCAGGTTCCGCACTTCAATGTGGTCGAGCGTCCCTTCCACCATCAATCGCACCCCATCCGCCATTCTGCTCAGGGCCAGTGCAACCGAGCGGCGGGAGCCGTGGAGGTCGTCGGCGAGGTCGCAGGCGATGGCGCTGATGGATAGGAGGTCTTCGGAGGCGTTGGCCATCAGGGCTTCGGCGTCGGTGCCGGGGGCGATGCTGAAGAGACCGGTTTCGCGTCTGGGTTGGGATTCGGTGCGCGGTTTGAAGTGGTGGTCGAGGGCGCGTTCGGCGGCTTCGTGGAATTTCTTGGATTCCAACGATTCGTAGGGCGATATGTCTGGGGTTTCGGGGGGATTGGGTGTTGGTTTGATCATGGTGCAGCTTCCTGGAGTTGTGAGGCCGACACCTATTCGCTTTGCACTTCGAAAGAGGTGGCAGCTGTGCGTTGGTGTGCAAGACCGGTCCAGGTGGCCGGCAGACCCGAAGGCCTCCGACGCACAGCCGCCATAACGATCCGCGAGCATAGGAAAACGCTCGGCGAAATGCCATCAACGAATGTGCACCTGAACCGGACTTGCACGTCCGAGTCGCCGATTTTGCGGCGACACACAGAGGCTATCGATGAACTGCCAACCTGCCTAGTTCATAGGTATCGCGGCACTTTGCAGGAAATTTCCCATAGGTTTGCAGGCTGGAAGATCAAAAGATCGCAGCCTTCGGCAGCTCCTACAGGGATGTGTTTCAACAGGTGTAGGAAGTGGAGTGCTGAGGCGTGACTTGGCGGTCATCGTGCGGGAAATGGTCTGCATCATCTTCCAATAGCGGCCGATAGTGGCGTTATCGTCTGAATCCCTTACACTGCCCCGGCCGTTCATTTTCCTTTTGAGGCTGTGCGCATGAAATTTCGTTTTCTTCTGTGGATGATGGGTTTGTTGATGGGTAAGGCCAGCCGGACAAATCCTGCATTCCAGCAGCAGTTGGGTGACAAGGATCTGGTGTTTCAGCTGCAGACGCTGGACGGGAAAGTGGCGCGGCATTTCGTGGTGAAGGATCAGCGCATCACCAGCAAGTCTGGCGTGGTGGCGGAGCCGGCGTTTGCGATTGCGTTCAAGGATGCGGGTTATGCCTTTGCCACGATGCAGGCGAAGAACAAGCAGTTGGCGTTTATGCAGGGGATTCAGGACAAGTCGATCCAGCTCAAGGGTAATCCGGCGCTGGTGATGTGGTTTCAGGGGTTGATGAAGTATTTGAAGCCGAGGAAGGCCAAGCCTAAGGCTTGAGTAGAAGGGCTTGAGTGGAGGGGCTGTTGTGGTGAGGGGATTTATCCCCGATGGGCTGCGCAGCGGCCCCAAAACCCGAGACCTCGATATAACTGACACACCCTGTTGGCTGGGTTTGCGACTGCTGCGCAGTCGGTCGGGGATAAATCCCCTCACCACAGGGTTTCGCTGAGTCAGTTGGATTGAGTTGGATTCTTCGCGAGCAGGCTCGCTCCCACAGGGGTTGTGTAAACCTTGGGGGAGCGGGCCTGTTTTGGTTCAGGCCTGGCTGAACTGCGACGCCAGTTCGCGCAGCAGGACTTCGGCTTCGAGGACTTTACTGACCACGTCATTGGCCTTGTCGCGGGTCAGGCCGACGCGTTCGAGCAGGGCGTCGGGGATGTCTTCGTCGGGGCCGGAGCCGATGCCGCGGCTGCGCAGCAGGCGTACGGCCAGGCAGACGAGGTTCGGGTATTCGGCGTAGGCGCCGTCGTAGCTTGGGTCGTGCTGGAAGCGCAGGGCGGTGGCCAGTTCATCGGGCATGTCCCAGTAGCGCATCAGCCACGAGCCGATCTGTTCGCGGCTGATGCCCAACAGGTGCTGCTCGATGTAGCTGTGGCACAGGTGCGGGTTGACTTCCAGGTGGCGGCAGATCAGCGAGAAGTGCGGCGGGAACACGTGGGCCAGCAGCAGGTAGCCGAAGTTGTGCAGCAGACCGGCCAGATAGGTCAGGCCGGCTTCCGGGCGCTGGGCGCGAGGCATGGCGCGGGTCAGGCCTTCGATGACGGCGGCGGTGTAGATCGATTGCTGCCAGTACGGTGTGGTGTGTTGCGGGTGGTCTTTCGGCAGGCTCAGGGTCTTGCCGAGGGCTAGGCCCAGCGCCAGGTTGATCACCAGATCGAAGCCGAGCACGCGAACGATCGCGTCTTCCACCGAACGGATCTTGCCCGGCGAGGCGTAGTACGGCGACGCCGCCCAGCTCACCACTTGCGCGGCCAGTGCCGGGTCGGTTTCGACCACGCCAGTGATGTCATCGATGGTGGCGTTGGGGTCGACGCGCAGCTTGATGATTTTTTGCGCGGTCTCGGCCAGCGGCGGAATTTCGATGGTCGCTTCCAGACGCTGCTGAATCCGGCGTGCAGTGAACGCCTGCACGGCCTGGGTGATTTCCTCGCGGTCATCGTCCGGGCGGTCGAGGTTCGGGCGGATGCTGCTCAGGGCTTCGCCGAAGTTGGCGGCGCTGGCCTTGGTCAGCATGGTTTTGAAGGCTTCGCTGGTGATTTCCAGCAGCAGGCCCGGCTCGCCAGAGTTGATCAGCAGTTTCGGCTCGCGCAGCAGGCTTTCTTCGTAGAGGCACGGCGAACTGGTGAGTGCCGGCAGGCCCGGCAGCAGGCTCAGGCTGTGTTTGCCGAGCATCTTTTCCAGGCGCTCGGTGGACACGGCGGTCAGGCGTCGGCCAGTGAGTTCGGCGAGGCGATTGAGGTCCAGCAACTGGCTCTGCGGAAACAGCACCATCAGCGCGCCGACGGCATCGTCCAGCAACACGGCTTGTACCTTGCGCGAAGCGTTGAGGCCGTGGTGGTCGAGCACTTCTTCGTAGGCGATCCCCAGCTTGCCGAGCAGCAGCCGAATTACAGACGGCGCGTGCGGAAGTTCGGGGGCGAGAGCTGCGTCAGTCATGGTCTGTATCCGTTTTTGAAACAATGGCAGGAGTATAACCAGCTCTGTAGGAACGATCCTGTACAAACTGCGACGGTGCTCACACTTGGCCGTATTGCTGCCCGTGACGCAGCCAGCGGTCGAGCAATGGGCTGACGTGAGTCGGCCAGCGTTCCAGCAGCGCTTGCGCGGCATCGCGCACGGCGGGCAGCAGGTCGGCGTCGCGCATCAGGTCGGCGACTTTGAATTGCAGCAGACCGGTCTGACGGGTGCCGAGCATTTCGCCGGGGCCGCGCAGTTCGAGGTCTTTTTCGGCGATGACGAAACCGTCGTTGGTCTCGCGCATGATGCCCAGGCGCTGGCGGCCGATCTGCGACAGCGGCGGATGGTAGAGCAGCACGCAATGGCTGACCGCGCTGCCCCGGCCAACGCGGCCACGCAACTGGTGCAATTGTGCAAGGCCGAGGCGCTCGGGGTTTTCAATGATCATCAGGCTGGCGTTGGGCACGTCGACGCCGACTTCGATCACCGTGGTGGCGACCAGCAGTTGCAGGTTGCCGGCCTTGAATTCGGCCATGACCGCTGCTTTTTCGGCAGGCTTCATACGCCCGTGGATCAGCCCGACTTTCAGCTCGCCGAGGGCTGCGGTGAGGTCTTCGAACGTGGTTTCGGCGGCCTGACAGGTCAGCTCTTCCGACTCTTCGATCAGGGTGCACACCCAATAGGCCTGACGCCCTTCGGCGCAGGCGCTGCGCACCCGTTCGATGACTTCGACGCGGCGGGTGTCGGTGACCAGCACGGTGTTGACCGGGGTGCGACCGGGCGGCAGTTCGTCGAGGATCGAGGTGTCGAGGTCGGCGTAGGCGCTCATCGCCAGCGTGCGCGGGATCGGCGTGGCGGTCATGATCAGTTGGTGCGGACACATGCGCCCGCCGACGCCTTTCTGCCGCAGCGCCAGACGCTGCTGCACGCCGAAGCGGTGTTGTTCGTCGATGATCACCAACGCCAGATTCTTGAATTGCACTTCGTCCTGGAACAGCGCGTGGGTGCCGACCACCATCGGCGTGCCGCTGGCGATCTGTTCCAGCGCGGTGACGCGATTCTTGCCCTTGAGCTTGCCGGCCAGCCACGCGACTTCAATGCCCAGCGGTTCGAGCCAGCGCTTGAAAGTGATGAAGTGTTGCTCGGCGAGGATCTCGGTCGGCGCCATCAGCGCGACCTGATAACCGGCCTCCAGCGCTTGCAGTGCCGCGAGGGCGGCGACCACGGTTTTGCCCGCGCCAACATCGCCCTGAATCAGCCGCAGCATCGGTTCGTGCTGGCTGAGGTCGTAGGCGATTTCGTTGCCGACGCGTTGCTGGGCGCCGGTCGGGTTGAAACCGAGGTTGGCCAGGTATTTCGGCGGCAGCTTTTTCGCCTTCGGCATCGCTGGCGCACGCAGGGAACGCATGCTTTCGCGCAGACGTTGTTGCGACAGTTGATGGGTCAGCAGCTCTTCGAAGGCCAGGCGATGCTGGGCCCAGTGATGACCGAGGGCGAGTTCATCGACGTCGGCGTCGGCGGGCGGGTTGTGCAGGTAGCGGATCGCGTCGGCCAGCGGCGCCAGTTGGTAGTCGCGGGCCAGTTCGGTCGGTAGCCAGTCGGGCAGGGTGTTCGGCTTGAGCAGGGTCAGGGTCTGCATGCACAACTGGCGCAGGCGCTGTTGGGTCAGGCCCTCGGTGAGTGGGTAAACCGGGGTCAGGGTTTCATCCACGGGCGGCGGTTCGTCACCGGTGATGGCGCGGTATTCCGGGTGATAGATTTCCAGCCCCGAAGCGCCGGGCCGGACTTCACCGTAGCAGCGAATCCGAGTGCCGCGCTTGAGGCCTTCTTTCTGTGCATTGCTGAAATGGTAGAAGCGCAGGCTCAGCCCGCCAGTGCCATCCTGCATGCGTACGACGAGGCTGCGGCGTCGGCCCATGACCACATCGGCACCGCTGACGGTGCCTTCGACCACGGCGTCCTGGCCCGGGCGCAAGTGGCCGATCGGCACCACGCGGGTGCGATCCTGATAACGCAGCGGCAGGTGAAACAGCACGTCCTGGAGGTTTTCCAGGCCGACCTTGGCCAGCTTCTCGGCCATGGCTTCGCCGACACCCTTGAGTGCCGTCACCGACACTTGCGACAGCTCGGTCATGACCCTGGCTTAACCGGCCGTGACCGGCGCGGCGGGCTTGGCCACCGAGCACAGGCGAACGGAGTCGGCGAGGATTTCGATGGCTTTCGGCCGCGGGAAGCTCGCGCGCCAGGCAATCGCCACGGTGCGGAATGGCACTGGCGCCGACAGCGGACGCACTTCGATCACGCCCGGGGCGTAGTGATGGCTGTCTACCGCCGACAGCGGCAGGATCGAAATGCCCAGACCGGACGCGACCATGTGGCGGATGGTCTCCAGCGAGCTGGATTCCACTGTGGTGTGCTTGGCGCCGTCGTTGCCCTTGGTCAGGGTCGGGCAGGCCTCAAGCACCTGGTCGCGGAAGCAGTGGCCTTCGCCGAGCAGCAGCAGGCTCTTGTCGTTGAGCAGGCCCGGGTCGATGGATTCTTTTTGCGTCCACGGGTGCTGGGCCGGCATCAGCACGTAGAACGGCTCGTCGTACAGCGGCAGGGTCAGCACGTCGGCTTCGTTGAACGGCAGGGCGATGATGATCGCGTCGAGCTCGCCGTTGCGCAGTTTGTCGCGCAGCACGTGGGTGAAGTTTTCTTCGATGTACAACGGCATCTGCGGGGCGACCCGGTGCAGTTGTGGAATCAGGTGTGGGAACAGGTACGGGCCGACGGTGTAGATCGCGCCGACTTTCAGCGGGGCGGTCAGCTGGTTCTTGCCAGCCTGGGCCAGTTCACGGATGCCTTGCGCCTGTTCCAGGACTTTCTGTGCCTGGGCGACAATGCCTTCACCGACCGGGGTCAGGCGCACGGCACTTTTGCTGCGCTCGAAAATCAGCACACCGAGTTCGTCTTCAAGTTTTTTCACGCCCACCGACAGGGTCGGCTGGCTGACGTGGCAACGCTCGGCGGCGTGGCCGAAGTGCTGCTCTTGGGCGAGGGTAACGATGTAGCGTAATTCTGTGAGGGTCATAGCAAGCGTCCATGAAGTTGCGGGCCAAGCATAACGGCTGCAATCGATAGACGCACGTTATCAGACTGAGTGAGGAATGCGACACCGGGCAATGTGAGTTTGCCGTTGCCAGATAGGCAAAAGGCACCTTTCGGTGCCTTTTTGGTCGGGTTCTTCTGGCTGACACAGAAACTTGTGGGAGCTGGCTTGCCAGCGATAGCGGAGGGTCAGTTCATAAATCCTTGTCTGACACACTGCAATCGCTGGCAAGCCAGCTCCCACAGGTTTTGCATCGCGTTAGCGACGTTTATCCAGCGAGTACACAAACGGCGCGACAATTTCGATCGAGCCGTTGTTGAGCATGTCGGCCGGTGGCTTGGGCAGCGGTTGCGCGCGGCGGATCATTTCCAGGGTGGCCCGGTCCAGATCGGCGTTGCCGGAGCGGCCTACCAGTTCGAACGACAGCACATTACCTTCGGCATCCACCACGAAACGCAGACGGTTCAGGCCTTCCTTGCCCCGTGCCTGTGCGCTTTGCGGGTACTTTTTGTACTTGCCCAAGTGCGCGAGCAGGGTGTTTTGCCAGCTGGCCTTGGCGGCCAATTGTGCGGGCGACGGTCCCGGTGCCGGCTGGGCGGATTTCTCCGTCGGTGCCTGGGTCGGCTGCGTCTCCGCCGGTTTTTCCTCGGAAGGTTTTTCCTTCACCGGCTCCGGTTTTTTCTCGACCGGTTTGGGCGGCTGCGGTTTCGGCTTTGGCTTGGGTTTGGGCTTCGGTACGGCAATCTCGGCCTTGGGTGCTTCAGCCAGTTTCGGAATCGGCAACTCTTCGACCGGAGCCGGAGGCTGCGGCGGTGTGACGACTTTCGGCGGAGCAGGCGGTGGCGGGGTCGGAACCGGTGCCAGCTCGACCATCATTGCCTGCGGCGGCAGTTCGATGGGCGGGCGGGCGGTCCAGTTCAGCGCCAGCGCGATGGCCAGCGCGTGAACGCCCAGCACCACGGCCAGGCTACCGCTGTAACGCGTCAGCTTATGGCGCGTCGTGATCATTTCTTGGCTGCGCTCTCGAGGCCCACCAGACCGACCTTCAGGTAACCGGCCGAGCGCAACTTATCCATCACGCTCATCAGGTCGCCGTAGTCCACGCCTTTGTCGGCCTGGAAGAAGATGGTGGTGTCTTTCTTGCCCTGGGTCTTGGCGTCGAGCACGGCGCCAAGGGTATCGGCATTGACTTCGTCGTCGCCGATGTACAGGCGCTGATCAGCCTTGACGCTGAGGAACACCGGTTTCTCCGGGCGCGGCGCAGGTTTGGCGGTCGAGGCCGGCAGGTCGACTTTGATGTCCACGGTAGCCAGCGGCGCGGCCACCATGAAAATAATCAGCAGCACCAGCATCACGTCGATGAACGGCGTGACGTTGATTTCGTGGTTCTCGGCCAGATCGTCGTCTGCGCCTTCTTTCAAATGCAGGCCCATGGCCGATTACCCCACTTTCACCATGTGTGGTTGCGAGCTGCTGCGCTCAGGCTGGTGATCGAGGTCACGGCTGACCAGCAACAGGACCTGCGCCGAAGCGTCGGACACCTGCGCCTTGTAGCCGGCGATAGAGCGGGCGAATACGTTGTAGATCACCACCGCAGGAATCGCGGCAACCAGCCCCAGCGCGGTGGCCAGCAGCGCTTCGGCGATGCCCGGCGCCACGACGGCGAGGTTGGTGGTCTGGGTCTTGGCGATGCCGATGAAGCTGTTCATGATGCCCCACACGGTACCGAACAGGCCGACGAACGGTGCGGTGGAACCGATGGTGGCAAGAACGCCGGTGCCGCTGCTCATGTTACGGCCACAGGCAGCGACCAGACGCTCAAGACGGAAGCTGACGCGCTCCTTGATGCCTTCTTTCTCGCGGCTGTTGACCGACAGGCGCATCTCTTCGAGGGCGTCGTGCACCAGCAGGTTGGCGAGGGTGCCTTCCTTTGCCGCAGTGGCGCTGGCTTCCTTGAGGGTCGCGGCTTTTTTCAGGGCAGCGATTTCACCGCGCAGACGACGCTTGGCGCCCATCAGCTCGAAGCCTTTGGCGATCCAGATGGTCCAGGTGATGATGGAAGCGATGGCCAGACCGATCATCACGATTTTCACGATGATGTCGGCGTTCTGGTACATGCCCCATGGCGACAGGTCGTGGGCCATGCCCAGGGAGTTGTCGGCTTCCAGCTGTTGCGGATCGACCTGCTTTGCCAGTTCACCGAACTTGGCCAGGGACGCTTGTACTTCTGGGGGCAATGAAGAGGTGTCGACGCTGCCATCAGCATTTCGCGGCACGTCCTGAGGAGCGGTGGCGGTCGATTGGCTGGCAGCGGGGGCAGTGGCGTCAGCGAAGGCGGTCGGTGCCAGCATCAGGCTGAGCAACAGGGCCGCCACCGCGCTCCAGGCGCGAGGTCGTGTGGTTGGCGAAGCGGGGAATTGATTACGTGTCATGCTGGCCGGACCTGAGGTAGAAAAACGGTGATGCTCTTCCAGGCCTCGTGAGGCCGAGAACAAAAGTGGGGTGCATTATTGCAAGTAATTCTTGTTAACAAAAGTAATAGAGTTTCTTTTTTTCCTTCATTGCTAGCCGTTCGTCCTTTGCGAGGGCTAATCTGTTCCTTTCGTTTGGGAGTTTTTTGATGTCCGCGCCTTCTGTTTTGATTGCCGGTTGCGGTGACGTCGGCAGTCGTCTGGCTACGCAATTGTTGGCCGCCGGCTGGGAGGTGCATGGTCTGCGCCGTGATGTTTCGCGTTTGCCGGATGGCGTCATCGGCGTCGCCGGAGACCTGTTCAAGGAAGATTGCCCGGAGACCTGGCCGGTCGGGGCGGTGGATTACCTGGTGTATTGCGCGGCGGCCACCGATCACGATGAAACCGGTTATCGTGCGGCTTACGTGCAGGGTTTGCAGAATGTACTGAGTTGGCTGGACGACTACGGGCAGACGCCTGATCGGCTACTGTTCGTTTCCAGCAGCAGTGTGTACGGGCAGCAGGAGGGGGAGTGGGTCGACGAACATTCAGCGACCGTCGCCAGCGGCTATTCCGGGCGCGTGATGCTTGAGGCTGAGCAAGTGGCGCTGAACAGCGGCATCCCGGCGAGCATTGTGCGCCTGACCGGTATCTACGGCCCGGGACGTGAGTGGCTGCTGACTCAAGTGCGTAGCGGTTATCGGGTGGCGGTCGAGCCGCCGCTGTACGGCAATCGCATCCATGCTGATGACGCGGCGGGGCTGATGGCGTTTCTGCTGAACGCGGCTCATCAGGGCAAGCCGTTGCAGGATGTTTATATCGGGGTGGACGATGCGCCGGCGCCGCTGGCCGAAGTGGTCGCCTGGTTGCGCGAGTATCTGGGGGTCACCGATTGGGCGGAAGACGCCAGCGTACGCCGCACCGGCAGCAAGCGCTGCAGCAATGCCCGGGCGAAGGCGCTGGGCTGGACGCCGACGTATCCGAGTTATCGCGAAGGCTATGCGGCGATTCTTGAAGGTAAGTGCTGACTTTCTAACGCCACAAACCACTGTGGGAGCGGGCTTGCCCGCGATGGCGGCCTGGCAGTCAACTAAGGTGTTGAGTCTGATGGCCTCATCGCGGGCAAGCCCGCTCCCACAGGGTTATATATTGTTCTCAGGTGTGGTTATTGCTTTTCAAGCAACCACTTGCGCTCACCCGGGGTGAACTGCGGCATTTCATCCGCCAGTGCGCTGTTCACCGCCTGGAAGATCTCCAGCACCTTGCCTTTGCGGGCAAAGATCCAGTTGTTGCCCTGGCCGTTGAGTTGCAGCCACATGCTGTCGTGGTCGCTGTTCATCGAGGCGCAGTCGCCTGCCAGGCACAGGGCATAGCGGTCGGCACCGGGCAGACCGGACACTTGGCCATCGGCCTGGAACTGCACGGTGTTGCCTTCGCCGTCGCCGCTGGCAATCTTCCAGCTGCCGCCCAGATAGGCCGAATACAGCGCGCGTTCGAAGCTGGCGCCGATTGGTGCGCCTTCCGGCACGGGGATTTGTGCGCGGTCGAACAGCTGGTCGGGTTCGTTCTCGGTGGCGGCTTGTTTCATCCGGCCGCCGTCACGTCTCAGCTCACTGCCGGAGCTGCCATAGAAGTCGACTTTCCAGGCGCCGGACTGTTCGCCCTGCAGCCGTCCTTCGACGTTCTCGAAGCCGTTGGTGTAGCGGGCCTGACCGGCCTTGGTGTTGACGTCCCACTCCAGGTTCGGGCCATAGGCCTGAAGCGCTTCGCGCAGGGGGCCGCCCTTGGCAGCAGCATCGATCGCCACCTGGTTGATCCAGGTGCCGCTGATGTCACGGTCGGCGGGGTCGCTGGCACAGCCGCCGAGGAAAATGGCGAGCAGCGAGAGAGCAAGCGCTTTGCGCATGGTGGAATCCTTTCAAAACCTTTTCTTTACCGCAGAGCAGTCGGCGCAGCGTTTGAAGGCTGCGCCGTGCGCATTACTCGATGACCAGGATGGCATCCATTTCGACTTGCGAACCCTTCGGCAGGGCAGCAACGCCGATGGCGGCGCGAGCCGGGTACGGCTGGTCGAAGTACTTGCCCATGATCTCGTTGACCTTGGCGAAGTGGCTGAGGTCGGTGAGGAAGATGTTCAGCTTGACGATGTCCTTGAACGAACCGCCAGCGGCTTCAGCCACGGCTTTGAGGTTCTCGAACACCTGGACGGTCTGTGCTTCGAAGCCTTCAACCAGTTCCATGGTCTTTGGGTCCAGAGGAATCTGGCCCGACATGTAGACGGTATTGCCGGCCTTGATCGCCTGGGAGTAGGTGCCGATGGCAGCTGGGGCCTTGTCGCTGGTGATAACGGTCTTGGTCATGTATGACTCCTTGTTAGGTGTGAATTAGGCACGCATGCGGGTGATGCGGATGACCCCGGTCAGGGCGCGCAGTTTCTTGATCACGCGGGCCAGGTGCACACGGTCGTGGACGCTGACCACCAGTTGGACGACGCTGATGCGGCCATCGCGCTCGTCCATGCTGATTTTCTCGATATTGCCGTCGGCCGCGTTGACGCTGCTGGCCAGCAGGGCGATCAGGCCGCGCTGGTGTTCCAGCTCGACGCGCAGCTCGACGTTGAATTCGCCGGTGACATCCTTGGCCCACGAGAGCTGGATGCATTTTTCCGGGTTGTGCCGGATTTCGCTGATGTTGCGGCAGTTGTCCAGGTGCACGACCATGCCTTTGCCCGCCGACAGGTGCCCGACAATCGGGTCACCGGGGATCGGCGTGCAGCACTTGGCGTAACTGAGCACCAGGCCTTCTGTACCGCGAATCGCCAGCGGGCCTTCCGGGCTCGGCAGCTGCTCGCCTTCGCCGAGCAGGCGGCGCGCCACGACATAGGCCATGCGGTTGCCCAGACCAATGTCTTCGAGCAAATCTTCGATCAGTTCGAGGCGGTATTCGGTGAGCATCGCCTTGACGCGCTCGGCCGGGATCTTCTCCAGTGAGCTGTCGAAACCGTTGAGCACCTTGTTCAGCAGGCGTTCGCCGAGGCTGATGGACTCGGAGCGACGTTGCAGTTTCAGTGCATGGCGGATGTGCGTACGTGCCTTGCCGGTGACCACGAAGTTGAGCCACGCCGGATTCGGCCGCGCGCCTGGCGCGCTGACGATCTCGACCGTGGAGCCGCTTTGCAGCGGTTCGGACAGCGGTGCGAGACGGCGGTTGATCCGGCAGGCGATGCAGCTGTTGCCGACGTCGGTGTGCACCGCGTAGGCAAAGTCGACCGCCGTGGAGCCTTTGGGCAGCTCCATGATCCGGCCTTTGGGCGTGAACACGTAGACCTCGTCCGGGAACAGGTCGATCTTCACGCTCTCGATGAATTCAAGCGAGTTGCCGGCACGTTGCTGCATTTCCAGCACGCCTTTGACCCACTGGCGGGCACGAGCGTGAGTGCCTTTGGGCTGCTCGTCACCGCTGGATTTGTACAGCCAGTGTGCGGCAATGCCGTTGTTGGCCATCTCTTCCATTTCGCGGGTGCGGATCTGGATCTCGATCGGTACGCCGTGCATGCCGAACAGCGTGGTGTGCAGCGACTGATAGCCGTTGGCCTTGGGAATCGCGATGTAATCCTTGAAGCGTCCCGGCAACGGTTTGTACAAATTATGCACAGCACCCAGCACGCGGTAGCAGGTATCGACCTTGTCGACGATGATCCGGAACGCATAGACGTCCATGATCTCGTTGAAGGCCCGACGCTTGCCGCGCATTTTCTTGTAGATGCCGTAGAGGTGTTTCTGGCGACCGCTGACTTCGCCCTGGATGCCGTCGATCGCGAGGCAATGGCCGAGGGACTCTTCGATCTTGTTGACGATTTCCTTGCGATTGCCCCGGGCGCGCTTGACCGCCTGGTAGATCCGCGCGGAACGCATCGGGTGCATGGCTTTGAAGCCGAGGTCTTCGAATTCGATACGAATGGCGTGCATGCCCAGCCGGTTGGCGATGGGCGCGTAGATTTCGAGGGTTTCCTTGGCGATCCGGCGGCGTTTTTCCCCGGACAGCACTTCCAGCGTGCGCATGTTGTGCAGGCGGTCGGCGAGTTTGACCAGGATCACACGAATGTCGCGCGCCATGGCCATGGCCATCTTCTGGAAGTTTTCGGCCTGGGCCTCGGCCTTGGTCTCGAAGTTCATCTGGGTCAGTTTGCTGACCCCGTCGACCAGTTCGGCCACGGTTTCACCGAACTGCGCTTGCAGCGCTTCTTTGGCGATACCGGTGTCTTCGATCACGTCATGCAGCATCGCGGCCATCAGGCTCTGATGGTCCATGTGCATGTCGGCAAGAATATTCGCCACCGCAAGAGGATGCGTGACGTACGCCTCGCCGCTGCGACGGCGCTGACCGTCATGGGCTTGTTCGGCGTAGAAATACGCTCGGCGGACCAGGTTGACCTGGTCGTTGCCGAGGTAGGTCGATAAGCGATCGGCGAGGGCGTCTATGCTCGGCATGATGACTCCTGCCGTAGGCTGTGTTCCCGCGCCGTGCTACGTCGACCAGGCATAGGCTTAGACGGCCTCGTTGGACTCGTCCTCAAACGCAGCGAAGACCGGGTCTTCGTGGACGATTTCCTGCTCGGCGATGAACTCGTAGCTCATCAGGCCTTCTGCGATTTCACGCAGGGCGACAACGGTCGGCTTGTCGTTTTCCCACTGGACCAGTGGCTCTTTGCCGCCGGTGGCCAGTTGACGGGCACGCTTGGTAGAGAGCATGACCAGCTCAAAGCGGTTTTCCACGTGTTCTAGGCAGTCTTCAACGGTTACGCGGGCCATGGTATTCCTCGGAGCGAATGCAATATGCGCGCTGCCCGGTTGGGCGAGCGGACTGAGCAGTTTAAAAAATCACCAGCGATTAGGGAAGCGCTGATTTTTTGACCAGACCCTTCAACGCGCTGCAAGCACCAATGTAAAGCGCTTGCAGCGGTTTTGGGAAGTGCTGATTAACCGAGCAGTTCGGCCAGTAATTTGCCGAAACGTACCTGCTGGCGTTTCTGTTGCAGCTGATTGGCGCGGAAAATCGCCTTCAGATCGTCCAGTGCATGGGCGAAATCGTCATTGATGATCAGATAGTCGTACTCGACATAGTGGCTCATCTCGCTGACAGCTTCGCGCATCCGCCCGTCAATGATCTCGTCACTGTCCTGGCCACGGTTGGTCAGGCGCTGGTGCAAGGCCTGCAACGACGGCGGCAGGATGAAGATCGAGCGTGCCTGCGGCATCAGCTTGCGCACTTGTTCGGCGCCTTGCCAGTCGATTTCCAGAATCAGGTCGTGACCTTCGTCCAGCGTCTGCTGCAGGCGGCTTTGCGAGGTGCCATAGAAGTTGCCGAAGACTTCGGCGCGCTCGAGGAAATCGCCGTGCTCGCCCATCTTCACGAACTCTTCGCGGGTCACGAAGTGATAGTTCACGCCGTCCACTTCACCCGGACGCATGGCGCGGGTGGTATGGGAGATCGAGACGCGGATCTCCGGATTGGCATCGGTCAAAGCCTTGACCAGGCTGCTCTTGCCTGCGCCCGATGGGGCGGAAATGATGTACAGGGTGCCGGTGCTGTGGGTCATGTCTGTTGCCTTACTCAATATTCTGCACTTGTTCGCGCATCTGCTCGATCAACACCTTGAGGTTGACGGCGGCCTGGGTGCTGCGCGGGTCGAAGGCCTTGGAGCCCAGTGTGTTGGCTTCGCGGTTGAGCTCCTGCATCAGGAAGTCCAGGCGCCGGCCGGCGGCACCGCCGGACTTGAGCACCCGGCGAACTTCGATGATGTGGGTGCTCAAGCGATCCAGTTCTTCGGCCACATCGCTCTTTTGCGCGAGCATGACCATTTCCTGTTCCAGGCGCTGCGGATCCAGTTCGGCCTTCATGTCGGTGAAGCGATCGAGGACTTTCTGACGTTGGGTGGCGAGCATCTGCGGAACCAGCTCACGCAACGTCACGACGTCCTCTTCAATGGAGGTCAGGCGCTCGTTGATCAGGCGTGCCAGCTCCGCGCCTTCGCGCTCGCGGCCGGCCTTGAGTTCCTTGAGACCTTGATTGAACAGGGCCAGCGCCTCGGCGTTCAGCGCTTGTGGATCAGTGGCGTCGGCCACCAGCACGCCGGGCCAGGCCAGCACTTCCAGCGGGTTCAGCGCCGCCGGGTTCTTGATCAGGCCGGCAACGGTTTCGGCGGCGGCGACCAGTTGCGCGGCGCGCTCGCGATCGACCTGCAACGGCTTGCCGGTGCTTTCTTCAGTGAAACGCAGGGTGCATTCCAGTTTGCCCCGTGAAAGGCCTTGGCGCAGGGCTTCACGCACGGCGCCTTCGAGGTCGCGGAACGACTCCGGCAGGCGCAGGTGCGGTTCCAGATAGCGGCTGTTGACCGAGCGCAGCTCCCAGCTCAGGGTGCCCTGGACGCCGGCTTTCTCGACGCGGGCGAAGGCGGTCATGCTGTGCACCATGGCGGTGACCTCGCAATGCAGATCGGCGCAGAAGGGATGTTCCGCAGGCTCGATATCAATGAATTTAAGCCGACTGGCAGCAAAGGCGCAGGATTGTAGCGCAGTGCGGCGGATGCGCCCAAACACACGGTGTGACAAAGGGCTGCAGGCCATCGGTTATGCGTGTTTCAGGGCCCTGGGTCGACGGTTGGAATTTTTAACCCGTGCCCAGGCGCGGTGCAGCGCTCTATAATGCTCGGCAGTTTTCCGTCCCCAGTACAGGTACTCCCTATGAAACGTCCAAGTGGTCGCGCTGCCGATCAGCTTCGCTCGATCCGCATTACCCGCAACTACACCAAACACGCCGAGGGATCCGTACTGGTCGAATTCGGTGATACCAAGGTCATCTGCACCGTCAGCGTCGAAAACGGCGTGCCGCGCTTCCTCAAAGGCCAAGGCCAGGGCTGGTTGACTGCCGAATACGGCATGCTGCCGCGCGCGACCGGCGAGCGTAACCAGCGTGAAGCGAGCCGTGGCAAGCAGGGCGGCCGCACCCTGGAAATCCAGCGCCTGATCGGCCGTTCGCTGCGCGCTGCGCTGGACATGTCCAAGCTGGGCGACGTGACCCTGTACGTCGACTGCGACGTGATCCAGGCTGACGGCGGCACCCGCACCGCCTCCATCACCGGCGCCATGGTGGCCCTGGTCGATGCACTGAAAGTGATCAAGAAGCGCGGCGGCCTGAAAGGCGGCGACCCGCTCAAGCAAATGATCGGCGCGGTGTCGGTCGGCATGTATCAGGGTGAGCCGGTGCTGGATCTGGACTATCTTGAAGATTCCGCCGCCGAGACCGACCTCAACGTGGTGATGACCAGCACCGGTGGCTTCATCGAAGTCCAGGGTACCGCCGAAGGCGCGCCGTTCCAGCCTGAAGATCTGAACGCCATGCTGGAACTGGCGAAGAAAGGCATGAACGAAATCTTCGAACTGCAAAAGGCTGCACTGGCCGACTGAGCAGGTTCGCAACCCGCAAGGAGGACGTGATGAGTGATGAGCAAGAGTTGCTGCCCAAGCCGAGCCAGGAGGTTCGCCAATGGGCGATGTTTTGTCACTTGTCCGCCTTGCTGGGGATCTGGATTCCGTTCGGCAACCTGATCGGGCCGCTGATCCTGTGGCAGATGAAGCGCGAAACCGATCCGTTCATTGACGCTCAGGGCAAGGAGGCGCTGAATTTTCAGATCACCGTGGCGATTGCTGCCGCGATCTGTCTGCTGCTGATGGTGTTGATCATTGGCTTCTTCCTGTTGGGCCTGCTGGCCATCGGGGCGCTGGTGTTGACGATCATTGCCGGGGTGAAGGCGAACGAAGGCTTTCCCTACCGTTATCCATTCACTTGGCGACTGATCAAATAAAGATCAATGCAAAGCCTCCGTGTCTCGCAAAGTTTTAATGCAAATGCCCTGACTTGTCAGGGCATTTGTGTTTTTGCAACTCGAATAATTACTCTTTCGTGTAGGAACAGTTCTATCTGCGACAAGCGGTAGTGGATATTTTTTATATATTTAACGCCTACACTTTTAGTCACAACTGCAACGCTTTAACGCGATCTCAGTCCTTGGCAACAGGACTTGTCGATTGTTAAGGTTGCTCCGCGCAACGTTGCTTCAGAAATATCTCGATATATTCAAGCCATCGAAGGCCCTTGAATTCCAAATCAATCAGTGTTGAGACAATCAGCCGATTCAATGGGTGTGCGCGGGTAAAAAGTGCGCCTGATGAATAAATAGCCAAGAATATCCCCAATGATCCAGCTCGATTTTTATGGAACGCTCGTGGCCGCCTCTCTGGTGCTATTACTGGGGCGCGGACTTATTGCACGAGTCGGTTTTCTGCGTAATTACAATATCCCTGAACCCGTCGCTGGTGGACTGGTGGTTGCGCTGGGTTTATTGATGTTGCGAATTTTTGATATAGAAATCAGATTTGATACTTCACTGCAGACGCCGTTGATGTTGGCGTTCTTTGCCACAATCGGTTTGAGCGCAGACTTTGCCAGCCTGAAGAAGGGTGGTCGCGTAGTCGGCATATTTCTACTGGCGGTTACCGGACTTTTGTTGGTTCAGAACGCGTTGGGCATTGGCCTTGCCACAACGTTGGGTCTTGATCCGTTGATGGGGCTCCTGACGGGTTCAATAACGCTTGCGGGCGGTCACGGTACGGGGGCGGCGTGGGGCACGGTATTCAGTGAAAAGTACGGCCTCGCTTCGGCCTCCGAGCTTGCAATCGCCTCGGCAACCTTCGGCCTGGTCCTGGGCGGTTTGATTGGTGGGCCGGTGGCTCGCCTGCTCATCAAGCGCGTTGCGGTGCCCGGTTGCCAGCCTCAACAAACGCCACGGATGCCAAAGGGTTTTGAGCAGCCGAACAAGGAGCGTTCGATCACGCCCTTTTCGTTTATCGAGACACTGGCATTGATTGCGGTCAGTTTATTGGCTGGTAATCTTCTGAATGGCTTTCTGCACGGAACCGCATTCGAGTTGCCGACATTTGTCTGCGTTTTGTTTGTGGGGGTGGTGCTACGTAACGGACTATCGGCGCTGGGCCTGTATCAGGTATTCGAGCGTGAAGTGTCGGTGCTGGGCAATGTCAGCCTGTCGCTGTTTCTGGCAATTGCCTTGATGTCTCTCAAACTCTGGGATCTGGCGGCATTGGCACTGCCGATATTCATCATCCTGGCTGCGCAAACGTTGGTCATGGCGCTGTTTGCGATTTTTGTGACATTCAGAGTGATGGGCAGTAACTACGACGCGGCGGTCCTGGCGGCGGGGCATTGCGGTTTTGGCCTGGGCGCAACGCCAACGGCCATTGCCAACATGCAGGCGGTGACGCAGCGTTTCGGGCCTTCGCAGATTGCGTTTCTGGTGGTGCCGATGGTCGGTGCATTCTTCATCGACATCATCAACGTGATCGTCATAAAGCTTTACCTGGCCTTGCCGTTTTTTGTCGCCGTCTGAGGTCAGGACTGCTTCAGGCGCGGCATAAAAAATACCCGTATCTCGCGATACGGGCATTTTCTAACGACGGATCGACGCTTAGATGGTCAGCGTCCAGTCGTAGTCGACGATCAGCGGCGCGTGCTGCGAGAACCGTGGCTGCCGCGGCAGGCGTGCGCTGCGTACGAAGCGGCGCAGGCCTGGGGTCAGCAACTGGTAGTCGAAGCGCCAGCCCAGATTCAGCATCTCGGCCTGTTCGTTGTCCGGCCACCAGCTGTACTGGTCGCCTTCGCGGCTGACTTCGCGCAGGGCATCGACGTAGCCCATGTTGCCGACAATCTCGTCCATCCAGGCGCGTTCTGGCGCCAGGAAGCCCGGGGATTGCTGGCTGTCGCGCCAGTTCTTGATGTCGAGCTTCTGCTGCGCAACGTACAGCGAACCACAATAAATGTACTCGCGACGTTTACGCCGCTGCTTGTCCAGGTACTTGCCGAAGTCGTCCATGAGCTTGAACTTCTGGTTCAAGTCCTCATCGCCGTTCATCCCCGAAGGAAGCAGCAAGGTGGCAATACTGACTTTGTCGAAATCTGCTTGCAGGTAGCGCCCGTAGCGGTCGGCCGTCTCAAAACCGAGACCGCTGATGACAGCCTTCGGTTGCAACCGCGAATACAAAGCCACGCCACCTTGGGCAGGGACTTCAGCATCGCAGGCATAAAGGAAGTAGCCATCCAGTTGGAAGGCTGGGTCATCCAGTTCAAAGGCGGAGGCACGGGTGTCCTGCAGGCAGATGACGTCGGCATTCTGTGCTTGCAGCCAACTGAGCAAACCACGCTCGACTGCAGCCTGAATACCATTGACGTTCACACTGATGATCCGCATAAATGGCCCCAAAAATCGCGTGCGTGTATGATACACGGCGTCAAGCTAATTAGCTAAATCCGTGGTATTTGGGGTTTTTTTCATGCAAGCGTATCAGCGCGATTTCATTCGTTTTGCCATCGATCGCGGCGTTTTGCGCTTCGGTGAGTTCACCCTGAAGTCCGGGCGCACCAGTCCTTACTTCTTTAATGCCGGCCTGTTCAACTCCGGTTCGGCCCTGGCGCAGCTGGGGCGTTTCTACGCGGCAGCCATTGCCGAAAGCGGCATTCCGTTCGACGTGCTGTTTGGCCCGGCCTACAAAGGCATCCCGCTGGCAGCCACCACCGCTGTCGCGCTGGCCGAGCATCACGACCGCGACCTGCCGTGGTGTTTCAACCGCAAGGAAGCCAAGGCTCACGGCGAAGGAGGTAGCCTGGTCGGCGCACCGCTGACCGGCGAAGTGCTGATCATCGACGACGTGATCACCGCCGGCACCGCGATCCGCGAAGTAATGCAGATCATCGCCTCCCAGGAGGGCGCCAAGGCCGCCGGCGTGC
The DNA here is from genome assembly GCF_016756945.1 of Pseudomonas sp. MWU318. Classification (NCBI taxonomy): domain Bacteria; kingdom Pseudomonadati; phylum Pseudomonadota; class Gammaproteobacteria; order Pseudomonadales; family Pseudomonadaceae; genus Pseudomonas; species Pseudomonas sp. MWU318. The sequence goes on along the minus strand of NZ_JAESJL010000003.1, from coordinate 319,765 downwards.
TGATCGCCCTGAACCGTCAGGAGCGTGGCAACGGCGAATTGTCGGCAATCCAGGAAGTCGAGCGTGATTTCGGTATTCCGGTGATCAGCATCGTTTCGCTGAACCAGGTGCTGGAATTCCTCGCCGACGATCCGCAGCTCAAGCAGCATCTGCCCGCCGTGGAAGCGTATCGCGCCCAGTTCGGCGTGTAACTGCATCTCCCTCTGTAGGAGCTGCCGCAGGCTACGATCTGTTGATCTTGTTTTTGAAAGCAAACGTCAAAAGATCGCAGCCTTCGGCAGCTCCTACAGAGATCGCAGGCAAAAAAAGACCTCGTCCAGTCAGGCTGGACGGGGTCTTTTTGTTTGCAGTTAGTGCAGGTTTCGCCATTTTCCAAGCAATTTTAAAGTCAATCTTGCGTTAATCAGCGTAAAGGCCAGCAATGCCACCACCACCATTACATATAACGTGTGATCAACATCGAAGTCCCACAGCGCCAGTCTGCTGCTTTGAATAATGCGCACGGCGGCGGGCAGGTTGACGTAAAACAGCGCGGCAAAGGCGCACGTCAGCGGCAATGCACAGCCCAGCAACGTCCCTATGACCTTTTCCCTGCTGCGCTTTCTGGCCTGAAGACCTGACTGATATTCATCCTGCGCCATTGCTTCGGTCAGCTTCGGCCAGGCCAGGTTGAACAGAAAAGTGGTCAAGGTCAGCAGCAAGCCGCTGACCGCGACGATGTCACTGAACGGCATTGAGGCCCAGCGTTGCGCACAGCAAATCGTGAGAGTCTTCGCTGATCTCGAACTGCCCCGCGCTGCCTTTGCGTTTGGTGATGGGTTTGAAGGTTGGCTCATTCTGGGTGATCAGCATGTTCAGCTCATCACGAATCACGTCCGAGCTGATGACCACCAGATACACGGTTTGCGCATATTCAGCAGACGCCACGACCGCCCGCATGCTGTGCTGCAGGATGTCATCGAGCTGATTGCGAAAGCGCGACACGGTGTTTTTCAGCAGGGTTTTGCTTTGGCTTTGAGTCAGCTGGAAGATCGTCGAGATTTGCGATTCCGTCGGTAGAGTCTGTCCGAAGTAGCTTTGAATCAGGTACAGCAGGCGATCCTGCTTGGCTTCATCGGCCCGGCTGGGCATTCCGCCCTCGACCAGCATTTTCAGGTATTCGGTCAGGCTCGCTTTGGCGATGCGCTGCAGCGCATGAGCGATTTCCGCGTCGCCGATGCGCAAGGTTTTTTTGACCGGTTCCTTTTGTTCCTGCTCGAAAGCGTCCGCGTCGATATTGAAAGATATCTGCATGGCTCGTCTCCCTTGTTTATTTGGAAGATTGGCCCGGATACGGATCGGCAGCAGCGTCGCCCTGGGCCGTCAGGATGTTCCAGCCATTGAGCACGTGGGTGCTGGGTTTGTAGTCAGGGCAGGGCGGCAGTGAAGTTTTCGACTGATTGGAATACTCGCGTCCGCAGTCTGCACATTCATAGGTGCCTGCGGAAACATCGCTGCCGTACGGTACGCGGTCTTTTTGCATGGGGAAGATCTCCTGTGGGTTCAGGGAAGATCCTAGGGCGATTTGTTCTGAGGAGATGTCGGACGTTTCGCTGAGTGGAGTCAGACGCTTCTTGCAGGCATAAAAAAGATCGCAGACTTCATCAGCTCCTACAGAAATTTCATACACACGAAATTTGCTTTTGCAGGAGCTGCCGCAGGCTGCGATCTTTTGCGTTTCAGCGATCAGTGACGCTTGCGATTGCTGATCAGCGTGCCCACACCGGTGTCGGTGAAGATTTCCAGCAGAATCGCGTTCGGTACGCGGCCGTCGATGATCAGCGAGCTGCCAACACCGCCCTGAACCGCTTCCAGTGCGCAGCGGATCTTCGGCAGCATGCCGCCGTAAATGGTGCCGTCGGCGATCAGGTCGTCGACCTGCTGGGTGCTCAGACCGGTCAACACGGTGCCCGACTTGTCCATCAGGCCGGCGATGTTAGTCAGCAGCATCAGCTTCTCGGCTTTCAGCGCTTCGGCGACTTTACCGGCCACCAGGTCGGCGTTGATGTTGTACGACTCGCCGTTCTCACCCACGCCGATTGGCGCGATCACCGGGATGAAGTTGCCTTTGACCAGCAGGTTCAGCAGCTCGGTGTTGATCCCGACCACTTCGCCCACTTGACCGATGTCGATGATTTCCGGCTGCGTCATCTCCGGGGTCTGGCGGGTGACGGTCAGTTTCTTCGCACGAATCAGCCCTGCATCTTTACCGGTCAGGCCGATGGCGCTCCCGCCGTGACGGTTGATCAGGTTGACGATGCTTTTGTTGACCTGACCGCCGAGGACCATTTCCACCACGTCCATGGTCGCGGCGTCGGTGACGCGCATGCCATCGACGAAGTGGCTTTCGATCGACAGGCGCTTGAGCAGATCACCGATCTGCGGGCCGCCACCGTGAACCACCACCGGGTTGATGCCCACGGCTTTCATCAAAACGATGTCGCGGGCGAAGCCGGTTTTCAGCTCCTCGCTTTCCATCGCGTTGCCGCCGTATTTGATCACCAGGGTCTTGCCGACATAACGTCGGATGTAAGGCAACGCTTCGGACAGGACCTGGGCGGTGTGGGCGGCGGCTTCGCGTTCGAGGGTCATTCAGGGCTCCGGGTGAATCAGAACGGTAGTTGGAGATCAGGTGCAACGCGTTTCAGTTGGGCGTGGAACACAGCCTTGATACGCGCAAGTTCTGCCTCGTCATCGGCCTCGAAACGCAGCACCAGCACCGGTGTGGTGTTGGAGGCGCGCACCAGGCCCCAGCCTTTGGCGTAATCGACTCGCACGCCGTCGATGGTGGTCAGGTCGGCGCCTGGGCCCCACTGTGCGTCGTGCAGTGCATCAATGATGCTGAATTTGCTCTCTTCGGTCACATGGATATTGATTTCCGGCGTAGAAATATCGTTCGGGAAGGTCGCAAACAGCTCTTCGGCGGTGGATTTTTCCTTGCTGAGGATCTCCAGCAGCCGTGCGGCGCTGTAGATGCCATCGTCGAAACCGAACCAGCGCTCCTTGAAGAAGATGTGCCCGCTCATCTCACCGGCCAATAGAGCACCGGATTGTTTCATTTTCTTTTTGATCAACGAATGGCCAGTCTTCCACATTAGCGGGCGACCACCGTACTCCTTGATCAGTGGCACCAGGCGGCGGGTGCATTTTACGTCGAAGATGATTTCCGCGTCCGGGTTGCGCGCCACCACGTCGCGGGCGAATAGCATCAGCAGACGGTCGGGGTAGACGATGCTGCCGGTGTTGGTCACCACGCCGACGCGGTCGCCATCGCCGTCGAAGGCCAGGCCGATGTCGGCGTTGGTTTCCTTGACCTTGGCGATCAGGTCGACGAGGTTCTCGGGCTTGCCCGGATCCGGGTGATGGTTGGGGAAGTTGCCGTCGACGTCGCAGAACAGCGGAATGACTTCGCAGTTCAGCGCTTCGATCAGTTGCGGGGCAATCACGCCGGCCGCGCCGTTGCCGCAGTCGACCACGACTTTCAGGCGTCGGGCCAGTTTGACGTCCTTGACGATTTCGGTGGTGTAGCGGTCAAGGATTTCGACCTGGGTCACGCTGCCCTGACCGCTGGTCAGGTCATTGGTTTTGATGCGCTCGTGCAGCACCTGAATCTGTTCGTTGGCGAGGGTGTCGCCAGCGATCACGATCTTGAAACCGTTGTAGTTCGACGGGTTATGGCTGCCGGTGAGCATTACCCCGGATTTGCCGGCCAATATGTTCGCCGCGTAATACAGCGCAGGCGTCGGGACCAGGCCGACGTCGCTGACGTGACAGCCGCTTTCGGCGATACCGCGGATCAGTTCTGCAACCAGCTCCGGGCCGGACAGGCGGCCGTCGCGACCGACGGAAACGTTCGGTTCGCCTTGGGCCAGGCTCTGCGAGCCGATGGCGCGGCCGATCCAGTAGGCGGTTTCGGCATTGAGGAATTCCGGCACGGTGCCGCGAATGTCATAGGCGCGGAAGATGCTGTCAGGAAGCTTCGGGGCGATCTTGGCGGGGGTGCTCATCTGCACAAATGCTCCATCTCGAAAGTGGCGGGACACACCGACGATTCACTCGACGGCAGGCTCAAACTGAAGGGTATGACGGCGTTTTCCACAGAGAGTTCGTGGTGTGAAAGGGCCATGACGCCTCGGCTGGCGTGGCTTGTGGCCGGCAAAACCTTGATTTTCGGTGTTAAAACCTGCTGCTCGAATCGCACAACTTTTCCCTGTAGGAGCTGCCGAAGGCTGCGATCTTTTGATCTTGCTCTTGAAAAACAAAGTCAAAAGATCGCAGCCTTCGGCAGCTCCTACAGGAGGCGTTATCCGGTTATCCGGTTATTTAGTGCCGGTATGGCCAAAGCCACCCGCGCCGCGCTCGGTTTCGACGAACTCTTCAACCATTTCGAAATGCGCCTGCACCACCGGAACCAGCACCAGTTGCGCCAGACGCTCGCCGACGGTCATGGTGAAGTCGCTCTGACCACGGTTCCAGCAGGACACCATCAACGGGCCCTGATAATCCGAGTCGATCAGGCCAACGAGGTTGCCCAGCACGATGCCGTGTTTATGGCCCATGCCCGAGCGCGGCAGGATCAGCGCGGCGAGGTTCGGGTCGCCGATGTAGACCGACAGACCGGTTGGGATCAGCACGGTTTCACCCGGCTTGATCACGATGTCCTGTTCCAGCATGGCGCGCAGGTCGAGGCCGGCGGAGCCCGGGGTGGCGTATTGCGGCAGCGGGAATTCGCTACCGATGCGTGGGTCGAGGATCTTGGCTTGCAAAGCGTGCATGTGAATTAAACCTGGTTCAGACGTTCGGCGATAAAAGTGACCAGTTGGCGAGCGATCTTGCTCTTGCTGGTCTGGGCGAAAACAGTGGCGTGAAGCTCACGGTCGATCACGCTGCAGGCGTTTTCTTCGCTGTTGAAACCGATGCTCGGGTTGGCGACGTCGTTGGCGACGATCAGGTCGAGATTCTTGTCTTTCAGCTTGCGTGCAGCGTAGTCGAGCAAATGTTCGGTCTCGGCGGCGAAGCCGACACTGAACGGACGGTCGGGGCGGGTCGCGATGGTGGCCAGGATGTCCGGGTTGCGCACCATTTGCAGGACGAAGCCGTCGCCGCTTGTAGGGTCTTTCTTGAGTTTTTGCGGGGCAACCACTTCCGGACGGTAGTCCGCCACCGCTGCCGAGGCGATGAACACATCACACGGGATGGCCGATTCGCAGGCCGCGAGCATGTCGCGAGCACTGACCACATCGATGCGCGTGACGCGATCCGGCGTCGGCAGGTGCACCGGGCCGCTGATCAGGGTCACGCGGGCGCCGGCTTCCACCGCGGCTTCGGCCAGAGCGAAGCCCATTTTCCCGGAGCTGTGGTTGGTGATGTAGCGCACCGGGTCGATGTTTTCCTGAGTCGGGCCGGCGGTGATCACCACGTGCTTTCCGGTCAGTGCCTGACGCTGGAAGCAATCCGCCGCGCACTGCGCCAGATCGGTGGCTTCCATCATCCGGCCCATGCCGACGTCGCCGCAGGCCTGGCTGCCGGAGGCCGGGCCGAAGGTCTTCAGGCCACGGCTTTCAAGGAGTTGCAGGTTGGCCTGGGTCGCCGGGTCGCGCCACATGGCCTGGTTCATCGCCGGCGCGACCGCCACCACGGCGTCGGTAGCAAGAACCAAAGTGGTCAGCAAATCGTTGGCGATGCCTTGGGCCAGACGGGCGATCAAGTCGGCGGTGGCCGGGGCGATCAATACCAGGTCGGCCCACTTCGCCAGCTCGATGTGGCCCATGGCCGCTTCGGCGGCCGGGTCGAGCAAGTCGAGGTGAACCGGGTGCCCGGACAGGGCCTGCATGGTCAGCGGGGTGATGAATTCGGCGCCGCCATGGGTCATGACCACGCGCACTTCGGCGCCCTGGTCGATCAGGCGACGAACCAGATCGGCGCTCTTGTAGGCCGCAATGCCGCCGCCGACGCCCAGAACGATGCGTTTCCGATACAGCCGCTGCATAGGTCTGCCTTTCATTTCGTGGGTGACATACGTGGCGAAACCCCCTCCCCAGGGTGAATTCGCCCGCAAAAAAGATGGGCTACGATATCACAGCGACCGCTACGGAACAGCGGCGCCCACAGACAAGGAAGGTGTATGAGTATTCGCGATTGGCCAGCGGCGGAGCGGCCGCGGGAGAAGCTGCTTGAACAGGGATCGGGAAGCCTTTCCGATGCTGAATTGCTGGCGATTTTTCTTCGGACCGGGGTCACGGGAAAAAGCGCGGTGGATCTGGCGCGACACCTATTGACGCAATTCGGCAGCCTGCGCGCATTGCTGGAGGCCGATCTTGCGGCGTTCAGCGGACAGTTGGGATTGGGGCCTGCGAAATTCGCACAGTTGCAGGCGGTGCTGGAAATGGGGCGGCGGCATCTGGCCGAGCGCATGCGTAAAAAACCGGCGCTGGAGAATCCGCAGGCAGTGCGGGATTACTTGAAATCCATGTTGCGTCATGAGCCGCACGAGGTGTTTGGTTGTCTGTTTCTTGATTCCAAGCATCAGGTATTGACGTTCGAGGCGCTGTTTCGCGGCTCGATCGACAATACCAGTGTGCATCCCCGGGAAGTGGTGAAACGCTCATTGGCCAACAACGCGGCGGCGGTGATTCTCTGCCACAACCACCCGTCGGGGAACAGCGATCCGAGCCAGGCGGATCGGCAACTGACCAAGCGCTTGCAGAAGGCTTTGGATCTGATTGATGTGCGGGTGCTCGATCACTTCATCATTGGCGACGGCGAGCCGCTGTCGATGGCGGAGTGTGGCTGGATGTAGCCGGCCTACCCCCTGTAGGAGCTGCCGGAGGCTGCGATCTTTTGATTTTGTTTTTCAGATCAAAAGATCGCAGCCTCCGGCAGCTCCTACAGGGGGATTGTGCTGTGGTGGGTTATTTGAGGTTGACCTTGGAGTAGTCTTGGCGGCCAAACGGGCTCACCGAATAACCCTGCACATCCTTGCGCGTCAGCGCATAGGCAGTCGGGTGTGCCAGCGGCAACCACAGCGCCTGCTGCTGAATCTGCGCCTGTGCCTGTTCGTACAGCTTGGTGCGCACGCCCTGCTCGCTGGTGGTCTTGCCGGCGCTGATCAGTTTGTCCAGGTCGGCATTGCAGTAGCGGGCGAAGTTGGTGCCGGACTTGACCGCTGCGCAGGAAAACTGCGGCGTGAGGAAGTTGTCCGGGTCGCCGTTGTCGCCGGCCCAGCCCATGAACAGCAGGTCATGCTCGCCAGCCTTGGCGCGGCGGATCAGTTCGCCCCACTCGATCACGCGGATTTCCGCCTGAATGCCGATTTCCGCCAGATCCGATTGCAGCAATTGCGCGCCCAGACTCGGATTCGGGTTAAGCAGACTGCCGGACGGACGCGTCCAGATGGTGGTCTGGAAGCCGTCCTTGAGTCCGGCCTTGGCCAGCAACGCCTTGGCTTTGGCCGCGTCGTGCGGATAGCCCGGCAGGTTCTTCGCGTAGCTCCAGGTGTTCGGCGGGTAAGGGCCATTGGCGGGTTCGGCGGTGTCTTCGAATACGGCTTTGACGTAGTTGGCCTTGTCGAAAGCGAGGTTGATCGCCTGGCGCACTTCCGGCTTGTCCAGCGGTGGATGCTGGCTGTTGATGCCGACGAAAGCGGTCATGAACGCGTCAGTCTTTTCTACTTTCAGCGTCGGCTCTTCCTGCGCCGCCTTTACGTCCAGCGGTTTTGGCGACAGAGCGATCTGGCATTCGTTGCGCCGCAACTTTTGCAGGCGCACGTTGGCGTCCGGGGTGATGGCGAAGATCAGCGGATCGACCGCCGGCTTGCCGCCGAAGTAGTCCGGGTTGGCCTTGTAGCGCACCGAGGCGTCTTTCTGGAAGCGCGTGAACACAAACGGACCGGTGCCGATCGGCTGGCTGTTGAGCTTGTCGGTCGCATCGGCCTTGAGCAGCTTGTCCGCATATTCGGCGGAATAGATGGAGGCGAAACCCATGCTCAGGGTCGCGAGGAACGTCGAGTCCGGGTGGTCGAGGGTAAAGCGCACGGTCAGCGGGTCGAGCGCGTCGATCTTCTTGATCAGCGCCGGCAACTGCATGGATTGAGCGTGCGGGAAGCCGCTTTGCGCGACTTTGTGCCATGGGTTGGCCGGATCGAGCATGCGGTCGAAGCTGAATTTGACGTCTTCAGCGGTCAGGGTGCGAGTCGGTTTGAAATAGTCAGTGCTGTGAAACTTCACCTGCGGGTGCAGCTTGAACACATAAGTCAGGCCGTCGGTGCTGACTTCCCAGCTGTCGGCCAGGCTCGGCACGACTTTGCCGCTGGCGGTGTCGAAGTCGACCAGGCGGTTCATCAGCACGTCGGCCGAGGCATTGGTGGTGGTCAGCGAGTTGTATTGCACCACGTCGAACCCTTCAGGGCTGGCCTCGGTGCACACACTCAGGGCGGCAGCCTGGGCCAGGGGGCTCAGCAGAAGCGGGGCGAGCAACAGGGGTAGGGCAGCGAGGCGCATGGTCGGCTTCCTTTACAGATCGAAGGCCATCTGCAGGTGCAGTCTGGAAAAGGGTTACCCTAGAGGGCTGGATTGCAAATGACTATCCCCTTTTTGCATTTTTGGGCCAGCGCAGTGGCGTTTTTCAGACCACGGAGCACGAGGAAAAGTCGAAAACCTCGTTGAGAGCGGTTTTCTGCGACGAGTGGTCAAAACTCGCGTCAGCCTTTATCCAAAGCGTCTGCAGGCGGAAAATGCGCCTTTTTACCTGTCGATTGCACATCCATTGTTGTTGCACCCCGGTCTTTCTGGTATAAAGCAGCGCTCTTTTCTAGGGGCCCGGTTCCTTCACTGTAGGTGTAGCCGGTAAGACCTCTAAAGAAACGCGGCGCCTGGCGCCAAATGACTGAGAGATTAAGCGGCCAACCCATGCCGGGTTGGGCATGTGGTTTTAGAGGGCTGAGGCATGTCGAGAGTATGTCAAGTTACCGGTAAGGGTCCGGTAACCGGGAATAACATTTCCCACGCAAACAACAAAACCCGTCGTCGTTTCCTGCCGAACCTGCAGCATCACCGCTTCTGGGTTGAAGAAGAGAAACGTTTTGTGCGTCTGCGCGTATCTGCCAAAGGCATGCGCATCATCGACAAGCGTGGCATCAGTGTCGTGCTCGCCGAACTTCGCCGCGATGGCAAGATTTAAGGGAGCTAATCATGCGTGAATTGATTCGTTTGATCTCGAGCGCCGGTACTGGTCACTTCTACACTACCGACAAGAACAAGCGTACTACTCCGGACAAAATCGAGATCAAGAAATATGATCCGGTTGTTCGTAAGCACGTGATCTACAAGGAAGGCAAAATCAAGTAATTGATTTTTCCCGACTTACGAAAAAGGCCCGTATCGTGAGATGCGGGCCTTTTTTGTTGCCTTGAGTTTTGTGCTGACTGTTGCGACGCTTTCGCGAGCAGGCTCGCTCCCACAAAGGAATGCGGTCGAATGTGGGAGCGAGCCTGCTCGCGAAGGGGCCGGTAATATCGGCGAAAGACTCAAACCTTCTGTTCAAAGATCACATAGATCTTGCGGCAAGCCTCCAGCACCTCCCAAGTGCCACGGAAACCGGCCGGGATCACAAAGCGGTCGCCAACACGCAAGGTCTTGGCATTGCCATCGCTGTCACGCAGCACCGAAACTCCTTGCAGTATTTCGCAGTATTCATGCTCGGTGTAGTTCACCGTCCATTGCCCGACCGCGCCTTCCCACACGCCGACATTCATTTGCCCACAAGGGCTGTCGTACTGGTTGAACACCGCCTGCTCGGGATCGCCCTTGAGCACTTTGGCCGGGTCCGGGCGATAGCGTTCGGCTTCGCTGCTGGTCAGGCTGATATCGACGACGTTCTGGATGTTCATTGTTGTTTTCTCCCGTGATGACGGCGCGGTGGCTTGAAAGGGCCAAAGTCTATGTTTATTAAAATGAACACCGCAAGGGCGTATGGCGCGCTTATGTCAAATATATTGAAACAACCCCGGTCGCTGGTTTAGGGTGGCGGGTGCCTTGGGCCGAAAAGCAGGCTGGCCGGGCAGCATTCCTGAAGACGACCGCGAAGAACGCGGCGCTCTATTCAACAAGAGGAGGACACTCGAATGACCACCCTGACTCGTGCCGACTGGGAACAACGTGCTCGCGACCTGAAGATCGAAGGCCGCGCCTACCTCAACGGTGAATACACCGACGCCGTCTCCGGCGAGACTTTCGAGTGCATCAGCCCGGTCGATGGCCGTCTGCTGGGCAAGATCGCCAGCTGTGACGCCGCCGACGCCCAGCGCGCCGTGGAAAATGCCCGCGCCACCTTCAATTCCGGCGTCTGGTCGCGCCTGGCGCCGACCAAACGCAAAGCCACCATGATTCGATTCGCCAGCCTGCTCAAGCAGCACGCTGAAGAACTGGCACTGCTCGAAACCCTCGACATGGGCAAGCCGATCAGCGATTCGCTGTACATCGATGTCCCGGGCGCGGCGCAAGCGCTGAGCTGGAGCGGTGAGGCGATCGACAAGATCTACGACGAAGTCGCCGCCACTCCGCACGATCAACTGGGTCTGGTGACCCGCGAGCCGGTCGGCGTGGTCGGTGCCATCGTGCCGTGGAACTTCCCGCTGATGATGGCCTGCTGGAAACTCGGCCCGGCGCTGTCGACCGGTAACTCGGTGATCCTCAAGCCGTCGGAAAAATCCCCGCTGACCGCCATCCGCATCGCTGCGCTGGCCGTTGAGGCCGGCATTCCGAAAGGCGTGCTCAACGTGCTGCCGGGCTACGGCCACACCGTCGGCAAGGCGCTGGCCCTGCACAATGATGTCGACACGCTGGTGTTCACCGGTTCGACCAAGATCGCCAAGCAGTTGATGATCTATTCCGGCGAATCGAACATGAAGCGCGTGTGGCTGGAAGCCGGCGGCAAGAGCCCGAACATCGTCTTCGCCGATGCGCCGGATCTGCAAGCCGCTGCCGAATCTGCCGCAAGTGCCATCGCCTTCAACCAGGGCGAAGTCTGTACCGCCGGTTCGCGTCTGCTGGTCGAGCGTTCGATCAAGGACAAATTCCTGCCGATGGTGATCGAGGCGCTGAAAGCCTGGAAGCCGGGCAATCCGCTGGATCCGGCGACCAACGTCGGCGCGCTGGTTGATACCCAGCAGATGAACACCGTGCTGTCGTACATCGAATCCGGTCACACCGACGGCGCCAAACTGGTGGCCGGCGGCAAGCGCATCCTTCAGGAAACCGGTGGCACTTACGTCGAGCCGACGATTTTCGACGGCGTGAGCAACGCGATGAAGATCGCCCAGGAAGAGATCTTCGGCCCGGTGCTGTCGGTCATCGCCTTCGACACCGCCGAAGAAGCGATCCAGATCGCCAACGACACGCCGTACGGCCTGGCCGCTGCGGTATGGACTCAGGACATTTCCAAGGCACACCTGACTGCCAAAGCGCTGCGCGCCGGCAGCGTGTGGGTCAACCAGTACGACGGCGGCGATATGACTGCACCGTTCGGCGGCTTCAAGCAGTCGGGCAACGGTCGCGACAAGTCGCTGCACGCGTTCGACAAGTACACCGAGCTGAAGGCGACGTGGATCAAGCTGTAAGCCATTGAAGGGAGCCTGACTCGGTCAGGCGCCCGAACATACAGAGATCCCCTGTGGGAGCAAGTCTCTGTGGTGAGGGGATTTATCCCCGATCGGCTGCGAGGCAGTCGCAAAACCAATGCATGCGAGGGTGCAGGTTTTGAGGTCGCCGCGCGGCCTGTCGGGGATGAATCCCCTCCCACAGGGTTTGCTCCCACATTTGGTTTTGTGGTGCATATAAGAATATCCACAGGAGCGTGGACCATGCGTTGGGCGACGTATTTCGCCGTGTTGGCGTCTGTCTTGAGTGTCGGCCTGGCCCTGGGGGTCAGCATGCCGCTGGTGTCGTTGCGTCTGGAGGGCTGGGGTTACGGTTCTTTTGCCATCGGCGTGATGGCGGCGATGCCGGCAATTGGCGTGTTGCTGGGGGCGAAGATCTCCAGTCATCTGGCGGCACGTTTCGGCACGGCGAACCTCATGCGCCTGTGCCTGTGGGCCGGGGCATTGTCGATCGGCTTGCTCGCGCTGTTGCCGAGTTATCCGGTCTGGCTGGTGCTGCGCCTGATGATCGGGGTGATCCTGACCATTGTATTCATCCTCGGCGAGAGCTGGATCAATCAACTGGTCGTCGAACACTGGCGCGGTCGTCTCGTCGCTCTGTATGGCAGCAGCTATGCGCTGAGCCAACTGTCTGGCCCGCTGTTGCTGGGCGCGCTTGGCACTGAGCACGATTATGGTTTCTGGGTCGGTGTCGGGCTGCTGACGGTCTCACCTTTGCTGTTGATGGGCCGCAGCGGTGCGCCGAGCAGTGAAGCCAGCAGCGTGACGTTCAGCGATCTGTGGGGGTTTGCCCGTGAGCTGCCGGCGATTGCCTGGGCGGTGTCATTGTTCGCCGCGTTCGAGGCGATGATCCTTACGCTGTTGCCGGTGTATTGCCTGCAACAGGGCTTCACCGCCGAGATTGCGTTGGCGATGGTCAGCACGGTGGTGGTCGGCGACGCACTGTTGCAACTGCCGATCGGCGCGCTGGCGGATTACCTGTCGCGGCGCACGTTGTTCGCCGGTTGCGCAGTGATCCTGATGCTGTCGAGCCTGGCGATTCCGCTGTTGATCGACACGCTGCTGATCTGGCCGTTGTGGGTGTTGTTCGGCGCCAGTGCCGGTGGCCTGTTCACCTTGTCACTGATCCTGATCGGCGAGCGTTATCGCGACGATGCGCTGGTGCGCGCCAACGCGCACATCGCGCAGCTGTGGGGTGTCGGTTGCCTGATCGGGCCTTTGCTGGCGGGGGCGGGCAGTCAGTGGATCAGCGGGCATGCGTTGCCGTTGTTGATGGCGGCGGGGGCGTTTGGATTGGTGATTCTGCTGATGCGCCAAGGTGCATTCGGGGCGGTGCAAACGGCTTAAGGTCAAAAGATCGCAGCCTGCGGCAGCTCCTACACTGGAATGCGATTTCCCTGTAGGAGCTGCCGCAGGCTGCGATCTTTTGCTTTTTTAAAGCATCCGTTCGAGGCCGACGCTGGTGCTGAACCACGCATTGAAGCGCCGCCACCAGCTCCCGGGTTCCTGGGTCAGCGTGTGCATCTGACCATTATCCTCGGTCACCCAGACAATCTTGCCATCCTGCAGTTTCGCCTGATAGCTCAGGGCCGGCGCCATGCCTTGCAGGGCCAGTTCGCGCACGTGTTCGGCCAGTTCCGGGCTGTCCACCAGAACCCCGACTTCGGTGTTCCACAGCACTGAGCGCGGATCGAAGTTGAACGAGCCGATGAATGCTTTCTGCCGATCAAAAATCATCGCCTTGCTGTGCAGGCTGGAATCCGAACCACGGAAAGACTTGCTGTAGAACAGATGTGGGCCGCTGCCATAGTTATCCCCAGGCTGACGGCGCAGCTCATACAGTTTCACCCCGTGTTCCAGCAACGCCTTGCGATACGGCGCATAACCTCCGTGCACCGCCGGCACATCGGTGGCTTCCAGCGAGTTGGTCAGCAGGCTCACCGAGACCCCGGCGTCGGCGCGCCCGGTCAGGTACACCAGCCCCGGCTGACCGGGCACGAAGTACGCCGAGATCATGATCAGCTCTTTGCTGACGCCGCGCAGTTCCGGCGCCAGTTGCGTGGTCAGCAGCAGTTGCGGGTCCGGCTCGTCCTTGGCCAGCACCTTGCTCGGCGCGTCCCATAGTGCCTGATTCCAGGCCCAGATCAGTTCCTTGCGCCAGATATCCATACGCGGCGCGGTTTTGAACGTCATCAGTTGTTGATACAACGCGTGGTTCTGTTTGCGGGTTTCCTCCAGCGATTCTTCGAGGCGCGTGCGGGTGTTCTGCAGGTCTTTGGCGCTTGGTTTACTGGAGAGGAATTCGTCGATCGGCTTGCTCAGCGCGCTGTTCCAGTACTGGTCGAAACTGTGCCCGAGCTGCTCGGCCACCGGGCCGACGCTGAGCATGTCGATGTCGGTGAAATTCAGGTTCGGCTCGGCATCGAAATATTCGTCGCCCAGATTGCGCCCGCCGACGATGGCCACGCTGTTGTCCGCCAGGAAAAGCTTGTTGTGCATGCGCCGGTGTTGCAGCGACAGGTTGAACAGGCGTCCGGCGGCGCGGGTCACGCCGGTGCTGCGGCCCAGGTGCAGCGGATTGAACAGGCGGATCTGGATCTTTGGATGCGCCGCCAGCGTGGCGATGATCGTGTCGAGGCCGTCGCTGGTGGTGTCGTCGAGCAGGATGCGTACGCGCACGCCACGGTCGGCGGCCTTGAGCAGTTCCTCCACCAGCATCCGCGTGCTGACGCCGTCATGGACGATGTAGTACTGCAAGTCGAGGCTGGTTTGTGCATTGCGAATCAGCTCGGCGCGAGCGGTGAACGCCTCGGTGCTGTTGGACAGCAAGCGGAAGCCGGAACGCCCCTGATAGGGAGCGGACTGAGCCTGGATCGAGCGGCCGAATGCGCCGACGGCCGGCAACGCCTGGCTGGGTTCGCGTGGCACATCGAGGTTTGCGCAACCACTGGCCAACGAACACAACATACAGACAGCGAGCAATTTTTTTCCGGGTCGCACGTTGCTTTCTCGGCTGGAGGCTGGGGGGCGGAGTATGGCATGCAGAGGATTTCCAGGGCCGCTTACAAGCGGACCCTCGCCACACTGGGTAAACAATTAGTCGTTCGAAAGTAGGAATGAGTTCGCATGTTGTTTTGGACTATTTGCTTTGTCGTTTTTTCTGCTGTTGATTGGTGCCTATTCCTACATACGGAGCCTACAAAAAACGAAATCATCGCCCCGGCGTTCACGGCTCGTGAAAGCGATGCACTGAACAACTGCCATTTATAAACAGCCGAACAGGTAGGGACTGATGAAAAAAACAACATGGATGGCGGCCGTTGCGGCTGCAGTGATACCCACGCTAGCCGTCGCCGAAAGCGTGGACCTGAGCGTGATCGGAACCATTATTCCGACTTCGTGCATCCCCGCATTTGCCGGTGGCGGCACAGTAGATTTGCGCAAGATATCGGCAGCCACACTCAACAAGACCACGCAGACGCTGCTGCCGACTCACGATATTTCGCTGCACATCAATTGCGATGCGCCGGCACCCGTTGAGGTATCGGTCAGAGACAATCGCGGGGCAACCAAACTGCCGGGTATCAGCGATGGGGCTGGCAACAGCGATGCGGCCTTGTTCTACGGCCTGGGTGAAATCAACGGGATCCGTATCGGTGGCTTCGCTCTGCGCCATGGTCGTCCGGAAGCCGACGGCGTCCAGCAGACCCTGATGACCCGAACCCTGGCGGCGCCGGCCTGGCAACTGCCTTCCTCGCCGTTGGTGAGCAATGCCCCGGCGCTGTACTCCTGGGGTACGGGCGTGGCCGCGGGTCCGGTCGCCGCGCGTCATCACGGGTTTCCGATGAGCCTGTTGCCGATCATCGGCCCGAGCAACGCGCTGCCGATAACCAGCGAGATTCCGCTCGATGGCTCGGTGACCTTCGATATGTACTACCTCTGATCGTCAGAACCCGGCCATTGCCGGGTTCTTTCTCGCTCATTCGGCGCGCCCTTTGAAGGGGCGTTGCAACTCCCAGCGGAACAATACCGATGCCGATTTCGATCTGTCGCCCTGTCTTCAGGGCGCTGCCACTGTGCCTGCTCGCCCTGATTTTGATGTCTGTCGCCCACGCTGCGGGCATGGTGCCGCAAACCCCGGTGCTGGTGGTGGATGAGGGAGTGGGTGAAGCAACCATGAACGTACGAAATACCGAAACGCGTCCGGCCCTGTTGTACACCACAGTCGAAAATATCGAGCCGCGTGATCAATCGCTGCTGGTGTTCACCCCGCCGATTGCCCGTGTCGAGGCCGGGGCAGTGCAGCAGGTGCGGTTCATTTTGCAGAACGCCGAACCGTTGCAGACCGAGCGTCTGAAGCGGGTGATCTTTGAGGGGATAAATCCGGTGTCAGGCGCGGACGGCGCTCGGGTCAATCTGGGGGTGCGGCAAAATCTGCCAGTGATTCTGCGGCCCGCCGGCCTGCCGGTCGAGCGCGAGCCATGGAAGCACCTGAGCTGGTCGGCCACGGTTGAAGGCTTGGTGGTCAGTAACTCCAGCCCCTACGTAGTGCGCCTGGCCAAAGCGATTGTTCCGCAGCCTGGCGTGCAGGTGGTGGACCTGCCGCGTACCTGGATCCTGCCTGGGGAGCGCCTGTCTGTCGGGTTGCCGTTGAGCTCGACGGTGCGGACCATGGCGGTACGGATTTTTCCGGCCACCACCTATGGCTTTGCGGTCGATCACTTTGATGCCCCGGTAACGCACTGATGCTCAGGTGTGCCCGTCAGGGACTGGCACTGCTGGTGGCAAATGCGGTGGGTAAGGCGATGGCCGGCGAAGTGGTGGAGTTCGATGCGCAAATGCTGCGCGAACGCGGACTCGACCCCGCACTGGCTGCGTATTTCCGCGAGGCGCCGCGTTTTTCCCAGGGCACATGGCTGGTCGCGCTTGAGGTCAATGGGCAGCCCAGGGGGCGGGTGTTTGTGACATTCGATGCGCAGGGCGAGCCGTGCCTGCAACCGGCCTTGCTCAAGGCAGCCGGGGTGCGCTCGCAAGCGAATGCGGTGTCTGCGCAGCGGCAGCAGTGCCTGACGCTGCGCGAGGGCCTGCCGGCGGCAACCGTTGCACTGCATCCTGGCAAGGAACAGATCGACTTGCTGGTGCCGACCGATCTGCTGGCGTTACCGCAATTACAATCGCGCAGCTTCGCCAATGGCGGTGTGGGCGGCGTGTTCAACTACGATGCGTTGGTCATGGGCAGCCAGTATAAAGGGCAGCGTAGCGACTTTCGCAGTGTGGGTTCGGAGATTGGCTTGAATGCCGGCAGCTGGGTTTTACGCAGTCGCCAGTCCTATACGCAATTGCCTGACAGCACACGCTTCGAGCATCTGTATGCCTATGGCACGCGCACTCTGGAAGCTTACGAAGCCAACGTACAAATTGGCCAGTTGAACTTGCAGTCGCCGTTGTTCGCCGGCGAATCGTTCAACGGTGTGCAGATTCTGCCGGAAGGTGCGTTCGCGCAAATGCGCGCGGCACAGGAGGGCGCACGTGGCGAGGTCGAGGGCATCGCCTGGTCGCCATCACGAATCGAAGTCCGGCAGAACGGCGTGCTGATCTACACCACGCTGGTTCCCGGTGGGCCGTTTACCTTGCGCGCGCTGCCGTTGTTGAGCAATCAGCTCGACCTTGAGGTCAGCGTGCACGAGCAGGAGGGGCAGGTGCGGCGTTTTCGTGTTCCCGCAGCCAGTCTTCAGGACTCGCAATTCGAACGGGCAGACGGCTTCAATCTGGCGCTGGGCACTGTGCGACGCCAGGGTTCGGATGATCGTCAGGCGCCGTCATTCGCCACCCTTGGCCGGGAATGGAGTCTGTCGCGAGCGTTGCGCGTGAGCGGCGGGATCCTCGGTGGTGCGGACTATCTGTCGGCAGGCTGGGGGCTGCAGCGTCAATGGCCGGGCGATATAACCAGCGGTGTACGCCAGGTGTTGTCCAGCGACCGGGATGCAGGCATTGCAGGGCATCAGTTGCAAATGACGGTCAGTGCCGTGCTGTCGCCGAACCTGTCCGCCAGCGTGGTTGCCGTGCGCCGTGGTCAGGGTTTTCGCACCCTGTCGGACACGGGATGGAACCAGCAGCGGGGACGCGCCGAAGCCTCCGGGCGCGAGCACTGGACGTTTGCCCTCAACGGCTCTGTCGAGCGCTGGGGGGCATTCGGCATGACCTGGTCGCGCTACACCAGCGTGGACGAGCCGCCCAACATGCGTCTGGGATTGTCGTGGTCGCAGACGCTACCCGCGCGGATCAGCCTGTCGTTGAGTCTTGAGCGGGGCGTCGGCGATGCCGATGTGTATCGCCGGGGCACCTCGGCTTATCTGACGGTCGGGATGCCATTGGGTGAGCAGCGCAGGGCCCGTAGCTATCTGCGCAGCGATCCGCGATCCGGGGTGCGCAGTGGCGTGTCGATGAGTGAAGTGCTCAGTGAAACCCTGGCCTATAGCGCCAGCGCCGAACACCGTGAAGCCGCGGCGCCATCCCTGGGTTTGCGAGTCAACGCATTGGCGCCTTACACCCATGTGGATCTGGGACTGAACCAGCGAGCCGGGGCAAGCGAATTCGACCTGGGGCTGCGCGGCGGCATGGCGCTGCATCGCGACGGTGTCACGCTGTCGCCGTATCCACTGCGAGAGACGTTTGCCGTGCTCAAGGCCGGGGATCGAGCGGGTCTGAAGCTGTACACGCCGCAAGGTCCGGTGTGGACGGACGATTCAGGCCGGGCAGTTGCGGCGAGTCTGCCGCCCTATGCGACGGCCAGGCTGGAGGTCGACCCGTTGAGCCTGCCGCGCAATGTGGAGGTGCTCTACGGTTATCAGGAAGTGGAGGCCGGGCGCGGCTCGGTTCAGCATCTGGATTTCTCCATTACCCGCGTGCGGCGTGTGCTGTTGAAGGCATGGACGCTTGATCGGCAATGGCTGCCCAGTGGCCTCGCAGTACAGGATGAGCACGGCGCATACGTGACCACGGTGCTTGAGGCCGGGACGATCTTTCTACCGGACATCAAACCCGGGCAGTTGCTGCGGGTGCAACTGTCAGATAGCGCGCACTGCGACCTGCAATTCAATCTGGCTGAATCGCCGGACGAGCAAGCATTGATCGAGCCCGTCGACGCGCTCTGTCAGCCTTTGAACCTTACATGACCGAGTTATTGCGCATGCATCGATGGATTGTCCTGATCACGCTGGCATCGTTGGCGTCAACCTCGGTCATGGCCAGCGAGGCCTGTCAGATGACACTCTCACCGAGCGCTGTGGACTATGGCGTTACGACGCGGGCGGAGCTGCTCGCCCGGCCATCGGGCAATGACGGCAGTTTTGGTGTGCGCACGGTTCATCTACGGATTCAATGTCCGGCTGCGCGCGCGATCAGGTGGTCCTTTGCTGCCCCGAGCAGCGATGCGCTGCATTACCGCTGGGCACCGGGACGGTTGCAAATACGCATTGTGGCGGCGCGTCTGGATGGCGCGCCGGTGCAATGGCGGCGCGATGAGAGCGACGTGGGCGCGGCAGGTCTCTTGCAGCCTGGCGATCGCATCACCGCATGGCGCGCAGGCAGTATCGCCGCCGGTCGTCATCTGGAAGTGGAGCTGGAAATCGAGGCTCGCGTCAGTGATGCCTCAAGCCGCGTCGCTGACCTTCAGCGGTTTGAGGGGTACGGCACCTTTCAGCTCGAATGATCAGGCTTCAGCCAGCAGTTTGATCGCTGCTGCGCCGACCTTGCGCACCGCTTCTTCGATCTGCGGTGTCGGTTTGGCCGCGTAATTCATCCGCAGACAATTGCGGTACTTGCCCGAGGCGGAAAAGATACTGCCGACGGCAATCTGTACGCCCTGATCGTGCAGCGCGCGGTTGAGTTTCAGCGTATCGAAACCTTCCGGCAATTCCACCCAGAGCATGAAGCTGCCTTGCGGACGACTGGCGCGGGTGCCGGCCGGGAAGTGGCGGGTGACCCAGTCGATCATGACGTCGCGATTGCGCTGATATTGAGTGCGCATCCGCCGCAAGTGCGGTTCGAAGTAGCCACCCTTGAGAAATTCGGCAATGGCAATTTGTGGCTGTGGCGCAGTGGAACCGGTGCTGATGTATTTCATGTGCAGCACCCGTTCCAGATACCGTCCCGGCGCGACCCAACCGATGCGCAGCCCCGGCGCCAGGGTCTTGGAAAACGAGCTGCACAGCAATACGCGGCCATCTTCGTCGAAGGATTTGATCGTGCGCGGACGCGGGTAGGTGTAGGCCAGTTCGCCATACACATCGTCCTCGATGATCGCCACATCGTAGCGTTGCGCGAGGTTGAGCAGGGCGCGTTTGCGCGACTCCGGCATGATGTAGCCGAGCGGGTTGTTGCAGTTGGGGGTGATCTGGATGACCTTGATCGGCCACTGCTCCAGCGCCAGTTCCAGCGCTTCGAGGCTGATGCCGGTGAGCGGATCGGTGGGGATTTCCAGGGCTTTCATGCCCAGGCCTTTGAGCGTCTGCATGGCGCCGTGAAAGCTTGGCGAATCCACCGCGACGATGTCGCCCGGCTCGCAGATCGCGTGGATACTGGTGGACAGCGCTTCGTGGCAACCGGTGGTAATCACCAAGTCGCTGGCGCTCAACTGGCAGCCGGAATCGAGCATCAGCCGGGCGATCTGTTCGCGCAGTTCGAGGGTGCCGTGGATGTTGTCGTAATACAGGCCGGGCATGTCTTGGCGGCGGCTGATTCGCGCCAGTCCGCGCAGCAGCGGTTTCAGGGTGGGCGTGGTCACGTCGGGCATGCCGCGACCCAGTTGCACCACGTCCTTGCGCGGCACCGCGCGAATCAGCTCCAGCACCTGATCCCACTGGGAAATCTCCACCGGCCGCTGCGCCGGACGCCCGACCGCAGGCAGCTCCGGCAGCTCGCGGCCCACCGGCACGAAGTAGCCGGACTTGGGCTTCGGTGTCGCCAGGCCGCTGTCTTCGAGCATGCGATAGGCCTGTTGCACCGTGCTCAGGCTGACCCCGTGTTCTACGCTCAAGGCGCGCACCGAAGGCAGGCGATCGCCAGGACGGTAGAAGCCTTGTTCGATGCGGGTGCCGAGCAGCTCGGCGAGGTTCACATACAGGGTCATGGCACTGCCTCGATGGAGGTGATTCGTTAAACCAGTACAGATGCAGCAAAAATCGGTAATTCAGTCTCAGGAATGGCAAATCTGTATGGAGTTAATACAGATGTGTTGAATCTGTAATGCTTTTGCCGACCCGCGCATCATGGAATCTCTGGCTACCCAAGTAAACAGGAGCGACAAAAATGAACGGCTTGAGCGATGTGCGGCTGACGTTACACAGTCAGGAACTGGCGGCAGGGCAGGAGGACAGTGCATGGAATAGCGCCATGCGCAACGCGCCGTCCGGCCTGAGTCGCTGGGGCCTGTTCTGGCATCGTCTGCACACGCGCAAGGCGCTTTTGAATCTGACGCCGGAGCAGCTCAAGGACGTCGGGTTGACCCGGGAGCAGGCGCGGGAGGAAGGGTTGAAGCCGTTCTGGCGGCTGTAACCTGATTTGGAATGCATTCCCCTGTAGAAGCTGCCGCAGGCTGCGATCTTTTGACTTTATTTTTGAAGAGCAGAAGATCGCAGCCTGCGGCAGCTCCTACAGGGGTAGCGGCTTTCAGACCAGCTCCTTGAGCCGATGCCACAACATCCCCAACGCCAGCAGCGGCGAGCGCAAATGCTTGCCGCCGGGGAAAGTGATGTGCGGCACCTTGGCGAACAGATCAAAGCCACCGCTGTGCTGGCCGCTGATCGCCTCTCCCAGCAGTTTGCCCGCCAGGTGCGTGGCATTCACTCCGTGCCCGGAATAGGCCTGGGCGTAATATACGTTCGGCTGATCATTGAGCCTGCCGATCTGTGGCAGACGGTTGGCGCCGATGCCGATCATCCCGCCCCATTGATAGTCGATCTTCACGCCTGCCAGTTGCGGGAACACTTCGAGCATCTTCGGCTGCATGTACGCGCCGATGTCTTTCGGATCGCGCCCGGAATAATGGCAGGCGCCGCCGAACAACAAGCGTCGATCCGCCGAGAGCCGGTAGTAATCCAGCGCCACCCGCTGGTCGCAGACCGCCATGTTTTGCGGCAGCAGGCTGTGCGCCAGTTCTTCGGACAGCGGTTCGGTCGCAATGATGTAACTGCCGGCGGGCAGTACTTTGCCGCTGAGTTGCGGATTGAGATCGTTGAGGTAAGCGTTGCAGCCCAGCACCAGGGTTTTCGCCCGCACTGAACCTTGAGCGGTGTGGACGCGAACCTCGGTGCCGTAATCGATACGTGTCACCGCCGATTGCTCGAACAGCTTCACACCCAATTGCTGTGCGGCAGCGGCTTCGCCAAGCGCCAGGTTCAGTGGGTGCAGATGCCCGGAACCCATGTCGATCAAGCCGCCGACGTAACGTTTGGAGCCGACCACGGTGTGCATTTCATCGGCTTGCAGCAGGCGGGTTTCGTAGCGATAGCCGAGACTGCGCAGCTCTTCGGCGTCTTCGGCAAAGCCTTCGAGGTCGGCAGGTTTGTTGGCAAGGTCGCAGTAGCCCCAGGTCAGGTCGCACGGGATCTGGAAACGTTCGACGCGCTGACGGACGATTTCCACCGCTTCCAGGCCCATCAGTTTCATCTGGCGAACGCCGTCAGCGCCGATGACGTTGCTGAACTGATCGAGACCGTGGCCGACCCCGCGAATCAACTGCCCGCCGTTGCGGCCGCTGGCGCCCCAGCCGATCCGGTGCGCTTCCAGCAACACCACACTGAGGCCGCGTTCGGCCAATTCCAGCGCGGTGTTCAACCCGGAAAAGCCGCCGCCGACCACGCACACGTCTGCGCTCAGCTCGCCTTGCAGCGCCGGATAGTCGGGCTGCGGCAGGCTGCTGGCGGCGTAGTAAGAGGCAACGTGGGGTTGGCTCGCGAAGGTTCGGGCGCGGGCATTCATGGGCATCATCCAACGGCTGGGTGTCGAGAAAATTTGACGGAGCATAAGCCGCACGGCCGAAGACGGGCAACACTGGTCGGCCGTTGCTGTGTGGATCTCGGCTTTTGCGGCACAATTGCCGCCTATTTCATATGGGTTACCGTTTCGATGAGTTGCAACCGCCAGACCATTCGCGACCTGCGTCAGCAGATCCCCACGTTCGAGTGCGTGCCAGGCTGCCATGACTGCTGCGGGCCGGTGACCACCTCGCCGGAAGAAATGTCGCGCCTGCCGCGCAAGACCCGCGCCGAGCAGGATGCGGCGATGGAGGAGCTGAACTGTGTGCACCTGGGGCCCAATGGTTGCATGGTGTACGGCGAGCGGCCGCTGATTTGCCGCTTGTTCGGTACCACCAAAACCCTGCCGTGCCCGAACGGGCGGGGGCCGGTGGAGTTGATTCATCCGCGGGTGGAAAAGCAGATCTTCGAATACATGGCTTCGAATCGGCAGGTGCTGGTCTGAAAAGATCGCAGCCTTCGGCAGCTCCTACATGGAAATGCGTTCTCCTGTAGGAGCTGCCGAAGGCTGCGATCTTTTGATCTTCCAGATTTCAGTCCGGAATCGGCAGGCTCAGGCTCTCCTTCACCTCTTCCATCACGATATAGCTCTTCGACTCACGCACATGCGGCAGCTTCAACAGAATGTCGCCCAGCAGCTTGCGGTACGAGGCCATCTCGGAGATCCGCGCCTTCACCAGATAGTCGAAATCCCCTGACACCAAATGGCATTCCAGCACGTGCGGCAGTTTCAGCACCGCGCGGCGGAACTCTTCGAAGGTGTCGCCGGATTTGTAGTCGAGGCTGATCTCGACGAACACCAGCAGGCTACCCTTCAAGTGCTGCGGATTCAGGCGGGCGTTGTAGCCCATGATGATCCCTTCGCGCTCCAGTCGCCGCACTCGCTCCGTACACGGTGTGGTGGACAGACCAACCTTCTCCCCGAGTTCGGTAAACGATATGCGCCCGTCCGCCTGCAGGATCCGCAGGATGTTGCGGTCGATCTTGTCCAGCTCACGTTTGGTCTGAGTGTTGGTACGCATAGGGGATGCGCCTCCGTGAAAAGGGTTTTTGCCGAGAATTGTCGCCAAATATAGGCGCTTATATAGTGAAATGCACTGGCCATTCTTTTTTACACTGCGCGCATCATTGCTCTAACAACAGACGTACGCGGCCCCGCCGCGATGAGGGATACAAAAATGCGCGTAATGGTCTTGGGTAGCGGCGTCATCGGTACCGCCAGTGCTTACTATCTGGCCCGTGCCGGGTTTGAAGTGGTGGTGGTCGACCGGCAGCCAGCCGTGGCCATGGAGACCAGTTTCGCCAACGCCGGCCAGGTGTCGCCGGGTTATGCCTCGCCATGGGCCGCGCCGGGTGTACCGCTCAAGGCCATCAAGTGGCTGCTGCAGCGCCACGCGCCGCTGGCGATCAAGGCCACTGCCGACATCGACCAGTACCTGTGGATGGCGCAGATGCTGCGCAACTGCACCGCTAGCCGTTACGCAGTGAACAAGGAGCGCATGGTGCGTCTGTCCGAGTACAGCCGCGATTGCCTCGACGAACTGCGCGCCGAAACCGGTATCGCCTACGAAGGCCGCAGCCTCGGCACCACGCAACTGTTCCGCACTCAGGCGCAGCTCGATGGCGCCGCCAAAGACATCGCCGTGCTGAAAGAATCCGGCGTACCGTTTGAAGTCCTCGACCGCGCCGGCATTGCCCGTGTCGAGCCGGCACTGGCCAATGTCACCGACATCCTCGCCGGCGCCCTGCGTCTGCCGAACGACCAGACCGGCGACTGCCAGATGTTCACTACGCGCCTGGCGGAAATGGCGGTGAAACTTGGTGTGGAATTCCGCTTCGGCCAGGACATCCAGCGCCTCGACTACGCCGGTGACCGCATCAACGGTGTATGGATCGACGGCAAGCTGGAAACCGCCGATCGCTACGTGCTGGCCCTCGGCAGCTACTCGCCGCAACTGCTCAAGCCGTTGGGCATCAAGGCCCCGGTGTATCCGCTCAAGGGTTACTCGCTGACCGTGCCGATCACCAACCCGGACATGGCCCCGACCTCGACCATTCTCGACGAGACCTACAAGGTCGCGATCACCCGTTTCGACAACCGCATCCGCGTCGGCGGCATGGCGGAAATCGCCGGTTTTGACCTGTCGCTGAACCCGCGTCGGCGTGAAACCCTGGAGATGATCGTCAACGACCTTTATCCTCAGGGCGGCAATCTGGCCGAGGCGAGCTTCTGGACCGGCCTGCGTCCGACCACCCCGGACGGCACGCCGATCGTGGGCGCCACGCCGTTCAAGAACCTGTTCCTCAACACCGGTCACGGCACCCTGGGTTGGACCATGGCGTGCGGTTCCGGTCGTTTGCTGGCCGATCTGATGGCGAAGAAAAAGCCGCAGATCAGCGCCGAAGGCCTCGATATTTCCCGTTACGGCAACAAGCCTCAGGAGTCCGCAAAACATGGCAATCCAGCGCCAGCTCACCAATGAGCGCATGAGTCAGATCGTCACCCACAACGGCACCGTGTATCTGGCCGGGCAGGTCGGCGACGACTTCGACGCCGGAGTCGAACAGCAGACCCGCGAGGTGCTCGCCAATATCGAGCGTTTGCTGGATCTGGCCGGGACTGACAAGCAGCATCTGCTGTCGGCAACGATCTACCTGAACGACATCGAGGCGCACTTTGCCGGGATGAACTCGGTGTGGGATCAGTGGCTGCCCAAAGGCGCCGCGCCGGCCCGGGCCACCGTCGAAGCGAAGATGGCCAAGCCGAGCATCCTGGTCGAGATCTCCATCGTCGCCGCGTTGCCGTAACCGATTCAAAGATCCCTCTCCCGGCGCTGTTGGCGGTTCACGTCGTCAGTCGGCGCCGGTTTTTTATTTCCATGACCGCCTAGAAGTCTGCCGCCATGCGTCCTGCCCGTGCCCTGATCGACCTAGAAGCCCTGCGTCACAACTACCGAATTGCCCGCGAAGTCACCGGCGCCAAGGCGCTGGCGGTGATCAAGGCTGATGCCTACGGTCACGGCGCGGTGCGTTGCGCCCAGGCGCTGGAAACCGAGGCCGACGGGTTTGCCGTCGCCTGCATTGAAGAAGCGCTGGAGCTGCGCGCGGCCGGCATCAAGGCCCCGGTGTTGTTGCTCGAAGGCATCTTCGAGGCTGACGAGCTGGCACTGATCGTCGAGCATGATTTCTGGACCGTGGTGCATTCGCTTTGGCAACTTGAAGCCATCGAGCAGGCGGCACTGAGCAAACCGATCACCGTGTGGCTCAAGCTCGATTCCGGCATGCACCGCGTCGGCCTGCATCCGAAGGACTACGCGGCGGCCTACCAGCGCCTGCTGGCCAGCGGCAAAGTGGCGAAGATCGTGCTGATGAGCCACTTCGCCCGCGCCGATGAACTGCATGAGCAGAGCAGCGCCAATCAGGTCGCGGTGTTCGAAGCGGCGCGTCAGGGTCTGGCTGCCGAAGTCAGCCTGCGCAACTCGCCGGCCGTGCTCGGTTGGCCGCAGATCCACAGTGACTGGGTGCGCCCGGGCATCATGCTCTACGGCGCCACGCCGTTCGAAGAAGCCAACGCCGTGGCCGAGCGCCTGCAACCGGTGATGACCCTCGAATCGAAAGTCATCTGCGTACGTGAGCTGCCCGCCGGCGAGCCGATCGGCTATGGCGCCAAATTCATCACCGACAAGCCGATGCGCATCGGCGTGGTTGCCATGGGCTATGCCGATGGCTACCCGCGCCATGCGCCGACCGGCACGCCGGTGTTGGTGGCCGGCAAACGCAGCCGGATTCTTGGCCGTGTGTCGATGGACATGCTCTGCATCGACCTCACCGATGTGCCGGAAGCGGACCTCGGTTCGACCGTCGAGCTGTGGGGCAAAAACATCCTCGCCAGCGAAGTGGCGCAGTGGGCGGACACCATTCCCTACCAGATCTTCTGCAACCTGCGTCGCGTGCCAAGGCTCTATTCCGAGGGTTGAGGCCACTGCGGGGGCCAAGTGTTGTAAATACTGAACGCTGTCGCCATGATAACGCTCAATATTCTTACAACATCAGGAGGCTCCCGCCTTGGACGTCGGTGAACGACTGCAATCGATCCGCAAGCTCAAAGGGCTTTCCCAGCGTGAACTCGCCAAACGCGCGGGCGTCACCAACAGCACCATTTCGATGATCGAAAAGAACAGCGTCAGCCCTTCGATCAGTTCGCTGAGGAAGGTTCTGGGCGGGATTCCCATGTCCATGGTCGAGTTCTTTTCCGAAGAAATCCTGCAGGAAGTTCCGACCCAGATCGTCTACAAGGCCAACGAGCTGATCGACATCTCCGACGGCGCGGTGACCATGAAACTGGTCGGCCGTGCGCACCCGAGCCGGGCCATCGCGTTTCTCAACGAAATCTACCCGCCGGGCGCTGATACTGGCGAAGAAATGCTCACCCATGAAGGCGAGGAAACCGGGATTCTGGTGGAAGGTCGTCTGGAACTGGTGGTGGGTCTGGAAACTTTTATTCTCGAAGCCGGCGACAGCTACTATTTTGAAAGTACCAAGCCGCACCGTTTCCGTAATCCGTTCGACGCGCCCGCGCGACTAATCAGCGCAGCCACGCCGGCGAATTTTTAAAGACAGAGGTGCCAGGCCATGACGGTGAAGGCATCCGATGAGTTTTTCCACAGCGCGGTATAACCCCTTCGACTATGGGGTTGTTTCAGTGTGGCGGGCTACCCGCTATACTTGCGCCCGCCTGCGAACCGTGGCCGCAGGCGTGAATAGCCACCATTGAGGGTGAACGCGTGAACCTAATTATGAAAATGCTGGCCGCACCAGCAACCGTACTGGCCCTCTGGGCTGTCAGCGCTCAAGCTGCGACGAATGACGACATTGCCAAGCGCCTCGAGCCGGTCGGCCAGGTGTGCGTTCAGGGGCAGGAATGCAAAGGGATGGAAGTCGCTGCCTCCGCTGG
Source organism: Pseudomonas sp. MWU318 (assembly GCF_016756945.1). Classification (NCBI taxonomy): domain Bacteria; kingdom Pseudomonadati; phylum Pseudomonadota; class Gammaproteobacteria; order Pseudomonadales; family Pseudomonadaceae; genus Pseudomonas; species Pseudomonas sp. MWU318. Next base: position 292,083 of record NZ_JAESJL010000003.1, on the reverse strand, counting down.
CGGCGGTGGTGGGGCGAAGACGCCGGATGAAGTGATTGCAAAACATTGCAACGCTTGTCACGGTACGGGCCTGCTGGGCGCCCCGAAAATCGGTGACGCAGCGGCCTGGAAAGACCGTGCCGATCACCAGGGCGGCCTCGACGGCCTGCTGGCCAAAGCCATCACCGGCCTGAACTCGATGCCACCCAAAGGCACTTGCGCCGACTGCTCGGATGACGAGTTGAAAGGCGCGATCCAGAAGATGTCCGGCCTGAAATAAGCCGCGCTTCTGACGAAAAAAACCGTCTTCGGACGGTTTTTTTGTGCCTGCGATTCACGGCTTTCGCTGTCCTTTGCAGCAAAGTCGAGGCAAGCTCGGTCTACCCCTATTCACGGAACGGGCAGGAGGCTTCAGATGGTGCAGTTGTGTTCGATCGAACAGGCAGTGGACGAGGTGCTCGCACGTCTGCCGGCGCATATCCATATGGGCATGCCGCTGGGGCTGGGCAAGCCCAATCACTTCGTCAACGCGCTGTACCGGCGGATCAAGGACTTGCCCGAACGACAGCTGACGATGTACACCGCACTGTGCCTGGGGCGGCCGACGCTGGGCGACGGTCTGCAGAAGCGCTTCATCGAACCCTTCGTCGAGCGCGTGTTCGGCGACTACCCCGAATTCGATTTCCTCGCCGATCTGCAACGTGACAGCCTGCCCGCCAATATCCGTATCGAACAGTTCTTCATGCAGCCCGGCAGCCTGCTCAACAGCGCGCCGGCCCAGCAGGATTACGTCAGCAGCAACTACAGCCACGCGGCCCGAGACATCAATGCCGCCGGCCTCAATCTGGTAGCGCAATTGCTCGCCAGCAGCAGCGAACATCCCGATCGCCTGAGCCTGAGCTGCAACCCGGACATCACCCTCGACCTGTTGCCGATGATCACCAAGCGCCGCGATGCCGGGGAGACCATTCTGCTGGTCGGCCAGGTGCACACCGATCTGCCGTACATGCCCGGCGATGCCGAAGTCGATATCGACACCTTCGACCTGCTGATCGACGCGAAGGACAGCAGCACGCTGTTTTCCACGCCGAACATGCCGGTGGGTTTTCAGGATCACTTCATCGGTTTGCACGCCAGCACGCTGGTGCGCGACGGCGGCACCTTGCAGATCGGCATCGGTTCGATGGGCGACGCACTCACCGCCGCGTTGCTCGCGCGGCAAGCGGATAACGCCGGTTATCAGTCCTTGCTCAACGACATCAATCTCAGCCAGTGGGCGCAACTGATCGAGCGCGAGGGCGGTACCGCGCCGTTCGCCAAGGGCCTGTATGGCTGCAGCGAGATGTTCGTCAACGGTCTGCTGGTGCTGGCCGATGCCGGGATCATCCGGCGTAAGGTCTACCCCGACGTGCACACTCAGGAGCGGGCCAACGCCGGCACCCTCGATGAGTCGGCGCAGACCGATGGCATCTCGGTGCACGGCGGCTTCTTCCTCGGTCCGCGCAGTTTCTATGAGCGCCTGCGTGAGTTGCCGCAGAGCAAACGCCTCGAATTCAACATGACCCGCATCAGCTACATCAACGAGCTGTACGGACAAGAAGAATTGAAGCGCTTGCAGCGTCTCGATGCGCGATTCATCAACACCGTGTTCACCATGACGCTGATGGGCGCGGGTGTGGCCGATCAACTGGAAGACGGGCGGGTGCTCAGCGGCGTCGGCGGGCAATACAACTTTGTCGCCCAGGGCCACGCGCTACACGATGCGCGCTCGATTCTGATCCTGCGCAGCTGGCGCGAGTCCGGCGGCGAGGTCAGTTCGAACATCGTCTGGGAATACGGCCATTGCACGATTCCACGGCACCTGCGCGACATTGTGGTCACCGAGTACGGCATTGCCGATCTGCGCGGCAAGACTGACGCGGTGGTGATCGAGTCGTTGCTCAATATCAGCGATTCACGCTTCCAGCCGGGGCTGATCGAGCAGGCACAGAAGGTTGGCAAACTGCCGAAGGATTTCCGCCTCGATCCGCGCTTTGCCGATAACACTCCGCAACGTTTGCAGGCGATCGCGTCGAAGCATCCGAACCTGTTTCCAGAGTATCCGCTGGGCTGTGATTTCACTGCGATCGAGCGGGATCTGCTGCGGGCGCTGAACTGGCTGAAGAGCAAGTTCAAGCTGAGCGAGATATTGGAGCTGGGCAAGGCCGCGCTGGATGCGCCGGAGGCTTCGACGTTCCCCGAGCACCTTGAACGTATGCGACTGACCAACCCGGAAGGCCTGAAAGAAGAGCTGTTCCAGCGCCTGCTGCTCACCGGCCTCAAAGCCACCGCACAATAATTGTCTACCGCAAACCTGTAGGAGCTGCGGCACGCTGCGATCTTTTGATGTTGATTGTAAAAATCAGGATCAAAAGATCGCAGCCTCGTTGCACTCGACAGCTCCTACAGGGGAGCTGCGGTGTGGCTTTATTCGATGAAGGTGACAACGCCATCCTTCAGCGACTTCACGCGGGCCAGCGATTCAACGCGGTAGCCCTGCGAATCCAGCTCGGCACGCCCACCCTGGAACGACTTCTCGATCACTATGCCCAGACCGGCCACGGTGGCACCGGCCTGCTTGATGATCGAGATCAGCGCCTGCGAAGCCTTACCGTTGGCCAGAAAGTCGTCGATGATCAGCACGCGGTCGCTGCTGGTCAGGTGACGCGGGGAGATGGCCACGGTGCTTTCGGTCTTCTTGGTGAACGAGTAAACGGTCGCCGACAGCAGGTTTTCGGTCAGGGTCAGAGACTGTTGCTTGCGGGCGAAGATCACTGGCACGCCGAGGTTCAGACCGGTCATGATCGCCGGGGCAATGCCCGAGGCTTCGATGGTGACGATCTTGGTGATGCCCGAATCCTTGAACAGCGTGGCGAATTCGTCGCCGATCAGCTTCATCAGGGCCGGGTCGATCTGGTGGTTCAGGAAGGCGTCGACTTTCAGGACCTGGTCGGAAAGCACGATGCCTTGTTCGCGGATTTTCTGCTGCAATGCTTCCATGAAGCTGTCCTCGTTCAGCGCCTGTGCGCCCTAAGCTTTAAAAAGTGGTCAATTCTAGCGCTTTAACATCGCGCGTATATCAGCCAATGCGCTATTGCCGCGCACAGCTTTGACTTCGGTCGGTGTGTCGTCGTTGCCTTCCCACGCCAAGTCGTCCGGCGGCAGCTCATCGAGGAAGCGGCTTGGCGCGCAGTCGATGATCTCGCCGTACTGTTTGCGCTTGGCGGCGAAGGTGAACGCCAGGGTCTGACGGGCGCGGGTGATACCCACGTAGGCCAGGCGGCGTTCCTCCTCGATGGTGTCGGCTTCGATGCTGGAGCGGTGCGGGAGGATTTCCTCTTCCATGCCCATGATGAACACGTAAGGGAATTCCAGGCCCTTGGACGCATGCAGGGTCATCATCTGCACGCCTTCGGCGCCGTCCTCTTCTTCCTGCTGACGCTCGAGCATGTCGCGCAGAACCAGTTTGCCGATGGCGTCCTCGACGGTCATCTCGCCGTCTTCGTCTTTTTCCAGGGTGTTCTTCAAGGCCTCGATGAGGAACCAGACGTTGCTCATCCGGTAGTCCGCAGCCTTGTCGCTGGAACTGTTGGTTCGCAGCCAGTTCTCGTAGTCGATGTCCATGACCATGCTGCGCAGGGCCGAGATCGGGTCTTCGCCGGCGCACTGCTCGCGCACCTTGTCCATGAAGCGCTTGAAGCGCGACAGGCGATCGGTGAAGCGGCTGTCGAGATGTTCGCCCAGGCCGATTTCGTCGGTGGCGGCGTACATCGAGATCTTGCGTTCGGTGGCGTAGTTGCCGAGTTTTTCCAGGGTGGTCGAGCCGATTTCCCGGCGCGGCACGTTGATCACGCGCAGGAAGGCGTTGTCGTCGTCCGGGTTCACGATCAGGCGGAAGTAGGCCATCAGGTCCTTCACTTCCTGACGGCCAAAGAAGCTGTTGCCGCCGCTCAGGCGGTACGGCACCTGGTGGTGCTGCAACTTCAGTTCGATCAGCTTGGCCTGGTAGTTGCCGCGATAGAGGATCGCGAAATCGCTGTACGGGCGGTCGGTACGCAAGTGCAGGCTGAGGATTTCCATGGCCACGCGCTCGGCTTCGGCGTCCTCGTTGCGGCAGCGGATCACGCGGATCTCGTCGCCGTGGCCCATCTCACTCCACAGCTGTTTTTCGAATTCGTGCGGGTTGTTCGAGATCAGTACGTTGGCGCAGCGCAGGATGCGGCTGGTGGAGCGGTAGTTCTGCTCGAGCATCACCACTTTCAGCGACGGGTAATCGTCCTTGAGCAGCATCAGGTTTTCCGGCCGTGCGCCTCGCCAGGCGTAGATCGACTGGTCGTCGTCGCCCACCACGGTGAACTGATTGCGCTTGCCGATCAGCATCTTCACCAGCAGGTACTGGCTGGCGTTGGTGTCCTGGTATTCGTCGACCAGCAGGTAACGCACCTTGTTCTGCCACTTTTCGAGGATGTCGGCGTGCTCTTCGAAGAGCTTTACCGGCAGCAGGATCAGGTCGTCGAAGTCCACCGCGTTGAACGCCTTGAGCGTGCGCTGATAGTGGGTGTAGACGATGGCGGCAGTCTGTTCTTTCGGATTGCGCGCGTTTTCCAGCGCCTGGGCCGGCAGGATCAGGTCGTTTTTCCAGGCGCCGATCATGTTCTTGATCTCGTCGACGCCGTCGTCGCCTGCGTATTCCTTCTGCATGATGTCGGTCATCAGGGCTTTGACGTCGGTCTCGTCGAAGATCGAGAAACCGGGTTTGTAGCCCAGCCGCGCATGCTCCTTGCGGATGATGTTCAGGCCCAGGTTGTGGAAGGTGCAGACCGTCAGGCCGCGACCTTCGCCAGCACGCAGCAGGGTGCCGACCCGCTCCTTCATCTCGCGCGCGGCCTTGTTGGTAAAGGTCATGGCGACGATGTACTGGGCGCGGATGCCACAGTTCTGGATCAGGTGCGCGATCTTGCGGGTAATCACGCTGGTCTTGCCGGAGCCTGCGCCGGCGAGCACCAATAGAGGGCCGCCGACGTAGTTCACGGCTTCTTGCTGCCGGGGATTGAGTCGGGACATACGAAAATTCGGGAGTCGTTGACGAAATGGGCCGGCATTTTAACAGGCTCAGCGATTTGTGCTGCTCTGTCCGACTTGTGACGTACTACGCGATTCAAATTTGCCGGTTTTGTTACTTTCGCGGAGGATGCACGGTGATTTTGCGGCTAATGTTCTCATTCGTGACACAAAATAACGTTCTGATAATCGTTGTCATTGAACATCGCAACGGCATAATGCCCCGCCCACATCATTGCAGAGTCTAGGGAGCTAGCTTGTCTACGCCTGTCGAACCCTTGCGTTTGCTGCTACTGGCCGAAGAGCCAGCGTGGACAGCGTTATTGCGCGAGTGTCTGGCTCCGATGGGGAGCGCGGCGGTGCTGATCAGCGCGCCGAGCTGGGAGTCGGTCAGCAGTCTGTTCGAAGACAATCGCCACGCGGTGTTGTTGACCGTTCCCGCGTTGCAGCCGGCCCCGGGCCGTTGCAGCCTGCCGACGGTGTTGCTGCTGGATCACGAGCCGGCCACCGCGCCGGTTGGCGTCAGTGACTGGCTGGTGTTCGACGCCCTCGACGCCGACATGCTGCGTCGCTGCCTGCGCCATGTGCGTGAACGCGGCGTCCTCGAAAATACTTTGCAACGCCTCGCCGAGCAGGATCCGCTGACCGGCATCGCCAACCGCCAGGGCTTCCAGACCCTGCTCGCGGCGCGTCTGGCGGAAAACGACGGGCGCGGCCTGGCCCTCGGGCATCTCGATCTCGACAACTTCCGTCACGCCAACGACGCCCTCGGTCATCAGGCCGGCGATCGCTTGATCTTGCAGGTCGTCGCGCGGCTGAAAAGTCAGCTCGAGGCTGGGGATCAACTGGCGCGGCTGGGCAGCGACGAATTTGCTCTGTTGATCGACACCCGCCGCGCGCCGCAACGCGCCGAGTGGATGGCCGAACGCATTACCGAAGCCCTCGCCGAACCGTATTGGGTCGATGGCGAAAGCCTGTTGATCGGCTCCAGCCTCGGTATCGCCCATGCCCGTGCACAGGGTGGTGCCGACCCGCTGATGTGGCACGCGCACATTGCCATGCAGCAGGCCAAGAGCACGCAGGGCTGTACCTTCCATATCTTCAACGAACGCATCAACCGCAACGCCCGGAGCATGGCCGACCTCGAAAGCGAGCTGCGCCGGGCCTTGCGCCGCGATGAGCTGGAGCTGCACTACCAGCCACGGCTGAATCTTGCAGACGGGCAGATCGTCGGCCTCGAAGCCCTGGTGCGCTGGCGCCATGGCGAGCGCGGCCTGTTGCCGCCGAGCGAATTCGTGCCGCTGGCCGAGCAGAGCGGTCTGATCGTGCCGCTGGGCTACTGGGTGATTTCCCGCGCGTTGCGCGACATGCAGGCACTGCGCGAGCGCGGGCTGCCGGCGCTGCACATGGCGATCAACCTGTCGTTCCGTCAGTTTCAGGACAGCCAGTTGCTGCCGACGCTCAGTCGGCTGATTGCCGAGCGTGGGGTCGAGGCGCAGTGGCTGGAGTTTGAGCTCACCGAAACCGCCGTCATGCGCCGCAGCGATCTGGTCAAACAGACCATGGACGCCCTCGGCCGTCTCGGCGTGCGTTTCTCACTGGATGACTTTGGCACCGGTTTCTCGTCGTTCGTGCACCTCAACAGCTTGCCGATCACCTTGCTGAAGATCGACAAAAGCTTTGTCGGCGGCATGGAGCAGCGCGAAGAGAATCGCAAACTGGTGCACGCGATGATCAACCTTGCGCACAACCTGCACCTGGAAGTGGTGGCCGAGGGCGTGGAGACCCCGGAGCAACTGGATCTGCTGCGCGGTTTTGGCTGTGATCAGGTGCAGGGCTATCTGATCAGCCGGCCGTTGCCGTTGGCGGAGTTGGTTGAGTACCTGACGTTTGGCTCAAGCCAGCAGGTTTCTGTGGAGGCCGTTTAAAAGATCGCAGCCTGCGGCAGCTCCTACAGGGATCTGTGTAGGAGCTGCCGAAGGCTGCGATCTTTTGACCTTAATCTGCGCGAACGGCCTCAAACCTCTGTGAAACCGGCTCCAGCCGAATCATCCGCTTCATCTTCCATTCAAACGCCAGCGTCAGGCTCACCGCTGCGCACGCCAGCCCCGACGCCAGCCCCCACCAGACGCCCGTCGGCCCCCAGTTCAGGTGGAACGCCATCCACCACGCCGCCGGTGCGCCAATCAACCAATAACAAGCGAGGCCGACCAGAAAGGTGGTTTTCGCGTCTTTGAGCCCACGGATGCAGCCCATGGCGATAGTCTGCGTGCCGTCAAACAATTCGAACCATGCCGCCACCGCCAACAGGCTCACCGCTAGACGAATGACTTCGGCAAACGCCGGGTCGTTGTGACTGAGGAACAGCCCGACCAGTTGATTCGGCAGCAGCCAGAACACCATGGCGAAACCCAGCATCACCACCGCACCAAAGACGATGCCGACCCGTCCGGACATTCGTGCATCGCTCAGTTGTCCGGCGCCGTAATGCTGGCCGACGCGCATGGTGATCGCATACGACATGCCCGCCGGCACCATGAACGCCACCGAAACGATCTGCAGAGCGATCTGGTGTGCGCCGAGTTGCGTGCTGCCCATGGTGCCCATGCACAGCGCCGCGAAGGCAAACAGTCCGACTTCCACCGCGTAGGTGCCGCCAATCGGCAGGCCGAGGCGCCACAGTTCTTTCAGATACTGACGATTTGGCCGTGACAGGCCGGCGCGCAATGGGTAGGCGTCGTAGGCCGGGTGCCGGCGAATGTGCCAGGCGAGGGCCAGCGCCATGCAGTTGGCAACGATTGCCGTGACCAGACCGATGCCGGTCAACCCCAGTTTCGGCAGGCCGAACATCCCGGTAATCAGTGCGTAATTGAGCAGGAAGTTGGCCACGGTGCCGCCGAGGCTGATGACCATCACCGGGGTCGCCCGGCCGATTGCACTGGTAAAGCCGCGCAGGGCCATGAAGCTCAGGTAGCCGGGCAGGGCGAAGGGCAGAGCGATCAAAAATTGTCCAGCGGCGTTGACGTTGGTTTCGGTCTGGCCGAACAGCAGCAACACCGGTTTCAAATTCCACAGCAGCAACCCGGCGCCCAGCGCCATCAGCCACGCCAGCCACAGCCCGGCCTGGGTCAGGCGTGCCGCGCCGATGATGTCGCCGGCGCCCTGACGGATCGCCACCAGCGTGCCGACCGCTGCAATCACGCCGATGCAGAAAATCGACACGAACGAATAACTCGCTGCCCCCAGTCCGCCGCCGGCCAGGGCTTCGGGGCTGAGTCGCGCCATCATCAGGGTGTCGGTCAGCACCATCAACATGTGCGCCAACTGTGAGGCGATCAACGGCCCTGCCAGCCGCAGGATGGCCCAGAGTTCGGTACGCACAGGATGCTGCATGGTCATCACCACTCATTGAAAGAGGGAACAGGGAGCCGTCGATTCTCGGCGCTTGGCAGGGTTTGCACAAAAGGATAAAAAGGATGGGTTGCATGATTAAAACTCATCATGAGAAAAAACCGCCTGGTTGGCCGGATGCCGCCAAAGGAGCTTTGTGCATGTCCCGTCGTCTTCCTCCGTTGTATGCCCTGCGCGCATTCGAAGCGGCGGCGCGGCACAGTTCGTTCACCCGTGCCGCCGAAGAGTTGTCGATTACCCAGAGTGCGGTGAGTCGGCACATTCGCACGCTTGAGGAGCATTTCGCCTGCAAGCTGTTTCACCGCAGCGGACGCAACCTGCAACTGACCGAATCAGCACGGATGCTCTTGCCGGGGATCCGCGACGGTTTTGCAGCCCTTGAGCGCGCTTGCAACACCTTGCGCGCCGAGGACGACATCCTGCGCATGAAAGCGCCGTCGACCCTGACCATGCGCTGGTTGCTGGCGCGGCTCAGTCGCTTTCGTCATCTGCAACCGGGCAACGAAGTGCAACTGACCAGCGCCTGGATGGATGTGGACTCGGTGGATTTCAACAATGAACCGTTCGACTGCGCCGTGCTGCTGAGTGACGGGCATTTTCCGCCGGACTGGGAGGCCAGCCTGTTGTTTCCGGAAGAGCTGATTCCTGTGGGTGCGCCGAATCTGCTGAATGACCAGCCATGGGATGTCGCACGCCTGGCCTCCACCGAACTGCTGCACCCGACCCCGGATCGGCGCGACTGGCGCAGTTGGCTGGAGCACATGGGCCTGTCCGATCAGGTGTCGCTCAAGGGCGGGCAGGTGTTCGATACCCTCGAACTGGGGATGATTGCCGCCGCCCGAGGCTACGGTGTGTCGATGGGCGATCTGCTGATGGTCGCCGAGGATGTCGCGCAGGGGCGCTTGAGTCTGCCGTGGCCGACTGCCGTCGCCAGTGGGCTGAATTATTACCTGGTGTGGCCGAAAACCCGTCCGGGAGGTGAACGTTTGCGACGTCTCAGCGACTTCCTGCAAGGCGAAGTGCGTGCCATGGCGTTGCCGGTGGTCAAGCGCTTGAGCTGAAACGTTCGAGCCCGCACAATGCCGGCCTCGGGCCATAACCCCGCTATTTACTCAAGTATTCGCGTTCACCGCCGAAAATGAGCATGTGGAACCGCCGTGCCGGTTGCCACGATTCACCCCCATTATTAGAACATTCCGAGCAATTGCTGCGATCAAGGAGGATCCGGTGGCTCGGCCAGGAGCTGTCCATGTCTCAACCTCGTGCCCGGATCGCCTCGCAGCTGGGTCTTGCGCTCGCCGTGATTCTTGCGATTGTCATCAGTGGCAGTACGGTGTTCGCCCTGCGTTCGCTGGATACCGCCAACCTTGCCACCCGTGAAGAACACCTCGCCAGTGAGGCGCGACTGCTGGCCGACCAGTTGAGTACCTTTCACGGCACGTTGCGCGAAAGCACCCAGCGTCTGAGTGGGTTGTTCGAAAAGCGCTTCAGTGCGGGCCTGAGCATTCACCCGGATGAACCGGTGAACGTCGCCGGCACCCAGACCCCGGGCCTGCACCTGGGCAGCGAAGTGTTGAACAACAACTTCAAGGAAGTCGACGAGTTCAAGCAGATGACCGCCGGCGTTGCCACGCTGTTCGTGCGCAGCGGCGAAGACTTCGTGCGGGTCAGCACCTCGCTGACCAAACAGGACGGCACGCGTGCTATCGGCACTCTGCTCGATCACGCACATCCGGCCTACGCGAAGTTGATGGCCGGGCAGGGTTACGTCGGCCGCGCGCTGCTGTTCGATCGTTCCTACATGACCCAATACACTCCGGTGCGCGATGGCAGCGGCAAAGTGATTGCGGTGTTGTTCGTTGGTTTTGATTACACCGATGCGCAGAACGCCCAGTTCGACAACCTCAAGCGCTTCCGCATCGGCCAGACCGGTTCGCTGGCGCTGCTGGATGAGCAGAACAAATGGTTGGTGGCCCCGGCGGGTGTCCAGGCGCTGGATCAGGCGGTCACGGTGATCGGCGTTCTGGCCAAGACCCCTGGCAAGGGGCAGTTCTGGAGCGACAAGAACGAAGATTTCTACAGCGTTTCGGTGCCATTTGACGGTGGGCCGTGGGCGGTGGTGGCAAGTATGCCGAAAGCCGAGATCCGCGCGGTGACCTGGAGCGTCGGCACGCAACTGGCCATCGGCAGCCTGCTGGCGATGCTGTTGGCCGTCGGTTCGGTGGTGTGGTTGCTGCGCAGCAAACTGGCGCCGCTGAGTGATCTGGTGCGTCAGGCCGAAGCGCTGGGTGCAGGTGATCTGAGCGTGCGCCTGAACGTGTCGAGCAACGACGAGATCGGTCAGCTGTCCCGCGCGTTCAACCAGATGAGTCAGGCGCTGTCGACGATGGTCGAACACATCCGCCGCTCCTCGGAAGAGGTCAACAGCCGCGCCCAGGCATTGTCCGGTTTGTCCGGTGGTGCCTACGAAGGCATGGAGCAGCAGTCCGGCGAAATCACCAGCATGGCCGGCGCAGTTGAAGAGTTCAGCGCCACCTCGCTGAACATCGCCGACAACATGGGGGCCACCCAGCGTCTGGCCCAGGAAAACGCTCAGCAGACGCAGATCGGTCGCAGCTCTATGGAGGAAGCGTCGTCCTCGCTGGAGCAAATCGCTGGCGCGTTGAACACCACGGCTACCGTGATCAACACCCTCGGTCAGCGCTCCCAGGAAATCGGCGGCATCGTCAGCGTGATTACCTCGATCGCCGAACAGACCAATCTGCTGGCGCTTAACGCGGCCATCGAAGCGGCCCGTGCCGGTGAACAGGGCCGTGGTTTTGCTGTGGTGGCCGATGAGGTGCGCAACCTGGCTTCGCGCACCCGTCAGGCCACTGATGAAATCTCCGGGATGATTCACAGCATCCAGCAGGAAACCGGCAACGCCATCAGCACCATGGAACAGGGCAATCTGCTGATGCAGGAAGGCCTGTCGCGTAACGCCAATGTTGCCTCGGCGCTGGCGCGGATCGATGAGCAGAGCCGTTCGGCAGGACAGCAGTTCGCCGCGATTACCACCGCGACGCAGGAGCAGAGCAGCACGGCTACTTTGCTCAGCAGTAACCTGCAGAGCATTGCGCTGGCCAACAGTGAGCAGCGTGAGGTTGTTTCTAACTTGGCCGTGACCGCCAAGGAGCTTGAGAAATTGGCGGCGGACTTGCGTTCTGAGGTTGATCGTTTTCGTTGATGCGCAGATGAAATAGCTATCGCGAGCAGGCTCACTCCTACAGGTGTATTGGTCGATCACAATATTTGTGATCACTGAAGACCCCTGTAGGAGTGAGCCTGCTCGCGAATGCATCACTGCCAGTCCTGGATAAAGCACTCGATCTCTTACTCTTCTGGACTTGCTGAAACGTTTCCGCAGCGCTATAAAAATGGCACAACTCCAATAAAGGCTGCTGCCATGACCCCGCTCAAACTCGCCGTTGCACTCGGCGCACTGTTCGCTGCTTCCCATGCCCTTGCTTGGGATTACGTACTCCTCGATACCAACAAGCCCGCGCAAAACTGGAGCATTACCAGTGAGCAGCTCGGGGTGAAAACTGCCAAACCCTTCTCCGTAAGCCTGCGCACCTTGCACGGCGGTCGACAGGAAGGTGTCAGCATCGTCGATATCGATAACGGCACGATGAAACTCTCGGTGGTGCCGACCCGTGGCATGAATGTCCTGCAGGCGTCTGTCGGCAACGTGCGCATGGGTTGGGATTCGCCGGTCAAGGAAGTGGTCAACCCGGCCTTCATCGAACTCAACGGCCGCGGCGGGCTGGGCTGGCTGGAAGGTTTCAACGAGTTGGTCACCCGCTGCGGTTACGAGTGGGTCGGCCATCCCGGTTTGGACAATGGCGAGTTGCTGACCCTGCACGGCCGCGCCGCGAACATTCCGGCCAGCACTGTCACGCTGCACATCGATGAAAAACCGCCCTACGCCATCAGTCTGCGCGGTGAACTGAAAGAACAGGCGTTCAAGAAAGTCGACTTCTCAGTCGTTACCGAACTGGTCACCGAGCCGGGCACTGCGCATTTTGCCCTCAACGATACGCTGACCAACAACGGTGATTATCCGAAGGAGTACCAGGCGCTGTATCACAGCAACTTCAGCACGCCTTTCCTCGAGCAGGGTGCACGGTTCGCGGCGCCGGTGAAACAGGTCTCACCGTTTAACGACAAGGCTAAAGCCGAGTTGGCGGACTGGCAGATTTATCGCGGTCCAACCAAGGACTACGACGAAACCGTCTATAACGTCGTGCCCTACGCCGACGCCAAAGGCGAAACCCTGACTGTTTTGCACAACAAGGCTGGCAGCCTCGGTGTCTCTGTTGGCTTCAATACACAACAGCTGCCAGTGTTTTCCCTGTGGAAAAACACCGACACCCAAGGGCAGGGCTATGTCACGGGCCTTGAGCCAGGCACCAGCTTTTCCTACAACCGCCGCTATCAGCGTCCGCTGAATCTGGTTCCAACCATTGCGCCAAAGGCCAGCCAACAGTTCCAGATCAGCTACAGCCTGCTGGCAGACAAAGGCGCTGTGGATAATGCGTTGAAGCGCGTGAGCGAAATCCAGGCCGGGCGTGAAACCGAAGTGCGACAGGCGCCGCTGGTGGATCTGACCGAGCATTAAGGCGTCGCCGGGCGGTATTGCAGCGCTTCGGCCAGATGCTCACGGCTGATTGCATCGACTTGCTCAAGGTCTGCCAGGGTTCTGGCGACCTTGAGCAAACGATGGGCTGAGCGCAGTGACAAGGTCAGCCGTTCGCAGGCTGACTCCAGCCATTTCTCATCGGCTGTAGATAACTGGCAGTGCCGCTTCAGGCCTGGCAGATCGAGAAACGCATTGGCACAACGCTGACGCTTTTGTTGGCGTTCGCGTGCCTCGGCCACCACGGCTGCCGCACTGGCGCTGTCCTCGCCTGGCTTCACTGCCGGATTCAACGCCGTCGCTTCCCGCGCCACCGTCAGGTGCAGATCGATCCGATCCAGCAACGGCCCCGATAGCTTGTTGCGGTAGCGCTGTACCATGTCCGGTGTACACGAGCACTTGCCGCTCGGCTCGCCAAGATATCCACAGGGACAAGGATTCATTGCCGCCACCAACTGGAAACGCGCGGGAAAGCGTACGCGATCCTTGGCTCGGGCAATCACGATATGCCCGGATTCCAGCGGCTCGCGCAGCACCTCCAGCACCTTGCGATCGAACTCCGGCAGCTCATCGAGAAACAGTACGCCGTGGTGGGCGAGGGTGATTTCGCCGGGTTGCGGTTTCGAGCTGCCACCGACCAGCGCCGGTCCCGATGCAGAATGGTGCGGTTGACGGAATGGTCGCTGCGGCCAATGGGTCAGTGGCACGCCGCTGGCGACCGATTGAATCGCCGCCACTTCCAGCGCCTCGCATTCTGAGAGTGGCGGCAGCAGCCCCGGCAAGCGACTTGCCAACAAGGTCTTGCCGGTCCCCGGCGGCCCACTGAACAACAGGTTGTGCGCGCCCGCCGCCGCAATCAGCAGCGCCCGTTTCGCGGCCATCTGTCCTTGCACCTCATTGAGGTCGGGATAAGGTTTCGCCGCATGGATAAGCCCGTCCGAGACATAAGGCTCGACCGGCGTATGCCCGTTGAAATGCGCCACTGCTTCCAGCAGATGATCCACCGCAAACACCTTCAAACCCGAAGCCAGGCACGCTTCCTCGGCATTCGCCCGCGGCACCACCAGTGCCCGCCCGGCCTTGCGCGCCGCCAGCGCCGCCGGCAACACCCCGCGTACCGGACGCACAGCACCGGACAACGCCAGTTCACCGAGGCATTCCACTTCATCCAGCGTCAGACACGGTACCTGCACACTCGCCGACAGAATCCCCAAGGCAATCGCCAGATCAAAGCGCCCGCCATCCTTGGGCAAGTCCGCCGGCGCCAGATTCAAGGTGATCCGCCGCGCCGGAAACTGCAGCCCGGAATTGATGATCGCGCTGCGCACCCGGTCCTTGCTCTCCTTCACCGCCGCCTCGGGCAGGCCGACCATGGTCAGCGACGGCAGACCGTTGGCCAGATGGACTTCGACGGTGACGGCGGGAGCATCCACGCCAATCTGGGCGCGGCTGTGGACGATGGAGAGGGACATGGTCGTTCCTTGAGCTGAATCGGGGACCGCTTCCTGCGGGTTTTTGAAGGGTAGTTGGGGAAGGGCGATCAGGCGGGGGCGAACTTTCACTGGATGTTGCGGGAAAGCGGTCAACCAATTTCGAGGCGAAAAAAAACCGCCTTGAGGAGACGGTTTTCAGTTTGCAGGCTTCGGTGAGGCCAAGGCCTGCGTATCCTTTGCGGACACACTCACGTGCGATCAGGTTATGCATGTTTGCTCATTGGCGCAAGTATCAGATGGGCTTGAAAGGGGGGCAACGGTCCCGTTGATAGCGCCTCATAACGACTTGATACAAGTTGTTTAAATCGCTTTCTAAGGGCTGTCATAAAGTCCGCAATGACGATGCCCACTCATGGGGTATTCGCGAAGTGTGGCCGGGAGCGCAAAGACTTCATGTTCCTCGACACGGTGTGAGACCCGTGCCGGTGCTGTATTTGAGGAACCCACACCCGGCCGCCTTAGCGGACATACTCACGTGTAGTCCCGAAGGTGTTCGTACGCCGGAAAGTGCATCGGAGGTTTGGCCCCACGCAAGGAGGGCCAAAGTATGTCTAAGTTTCTTAAACATATGTGGCGCCTCGTCAGAATCGCGTTATGGGCTTTTCGCCTGTACGAGTTTCTGCGAGACCGTTGGAATAATTCGTTGTAGAGGATTGATCTGACGGAAACCGCTCCTGCCTAGGCAGGAGCGGTTTAATTTCTTTCGCAAACTTCAAGGCACTTTGGCTCAGGGTCTGCAGACTTACTCGGCCGGCGGCGTCAGCTTTGCTTCCATCTCGGCCACTTTGGCTTCGAGGCTTTCGAGGCGAGCGCGGGTACGCGCCAACACAACCATCTGACTATCAAACTCTTCACGGCTCACCAAATCGAGTTTGCTGAACGCACTCTGCAGCAGCATCTTGAACTGGCTTTCGATTTCGGCTTTCGGCAGCGGGGTGTCGCCGCTGAACAGGCGGGAGGCGGTGCCGCTCAGGGCGTCGAGGAAGTCTTTTGGCGCGAGCATGGAATGTGTCCTGTAAACAGTGGCGGGCAGTGTATCACGCAGTGTCTATAGTCATTGACGCAGGCGCGGATGCACGCTTTTCGCGCAGGCGGACGGACGGCAGCGCACCGTTGTTGTGCGTAACCGTCCGGCGTTTTTCGCGCAAACGCCTGTGGCAGCGGTCAAGGGCTTGAAATCAGAGGGATTTGGCGAGATGGCAAGCTTTCTGCTTAGTCGGTAGTGACCCATGCACTGATGCAGTCGCTGTGACGAATGCAGTGCGGCAGGCGGAGCGGGGAGTTTCGTCGGCAGCGGTTAGCTGGCGTCAGTCGGGCAGGTAAGGCCGACGATGCGTTACAAAGCCAGGCACTGCGCTTAGACTTGAGTCGGGTTTGTTTTCCTGGGGCAAGTCCACCAATTCGGGAGAGAGTTTCATGAAGCTAGTCACTGCCATCATCAAGCCGTTCAAGTTGGACGACGTGCGCGAGTCGCTGTCCGAAATCGGCGTGCAGGGCATTACCGTTACTGAAGTCAAAGGCTTCGGCCGGCAGAAGGGTCACACCGAGCTGTATCGCGGCGCGGAGTATGTGGTCGATTTTCTGCCCAAGGTGAAAATCGACGTTGCTATCGACGACAAGGATCTGGATCGGGTTATCGAGGCGATAACCAAGGCTGCCAACACCGGCAAGATCGGTGACGGCAAGATCTTCGTGGTCAATCTGGAACAGGCGATCCGCATCCGTACCGGCGAAACCGATACCGACGCGATCTAAACGCCGCCACAAACCCAACGCCCCAGGAGAAAACAATATGACTCTGCGTAAATTCGCAGGGCTAGGCGCCCTGTTGTCCATCGTAATGCCCGGCCTGGCTATGGCGGCAGATCCGGTGGCGCCTCCAGTCCTCAATTCCGGCGACACCGCCTGGATGCTGACCTCCACAGCCCTCGTGCTGTTCATGACCATCCCCGGCCTCGCGCTGTTCTACGGCGGCATGGTGCGGTCGAAAAACATTCTTTCCGTGATGATGCAGTGCTTCGCCATTACCGGTCTGATCAGCGTTCTGTGGGTCATTTATGGCTACAGCATTGCGTTCGACACCACCGGCATGGAGCAGGGCGTCGTCAACTTCAACTCGTTCTTCGGCGGCATGGGCAAGGCGTTCCTCGCCGGAGTCACGCCTTCAAGCCTGACCGGTCCCGCGGCGCTGTTCCCGGAGGCGGTGTTCGTTACCTTCCAGATGACTTTCGCGATCATCACTCCGGCACTGATCGTCGGTGCGTTCGCCGAGCGGATGAAGTTTTCCGCGATGCTGATCTTCATGGGCGTCTGGTTCACCCTCGTCTATGCGCCGATCGCACACATGGTCTGGTCCGGTAACGGCGGCCTGCTGTGGGACTGGGGCGTACTCGACTTCGCGGGCGGCACCGTGGTGCACATCAACGCCGGTGTCGCCGGTCTGATTGCCTGCCTGGTATTGGGCAAGCGCAAAGGCTTCCCGACCACCCCGATGGCGCCGCACAACCTCGGTTATACCCTGATGGGTGCTGCGATGCTGTGGGTTGGCTGGTTCGGCTTCAACGCAGGTTCGGCCGCAGCCGCCAACGGCACTGCCGGCATGGCGATGCTGGTCACTCAGATTGCAACCGCTGCGGCGGCACTGGGCTGGATGTTTGCCGAGTGGATTACTCACGGCAAACCAAGCGCTTTGGGCATCGCCTCGGGTGTGGTTGCCGGTCTGGTAGCGATTACTCCGGCTGCCGGCACCGTAGGCCCGATGGGCGCCTTGGTGATCGGTCTGGCGGCAGGCGTGGTGTGCTTCTTCTGCGCCACCACCCTGAAACGCAAACTCGGCTATGACGACTCCCTGGATGCCTTCGGCGTACACGGTATCGGCGGTATCCTCGGGGCGATCCTCACCGGTGTGTTCGCTGCACCGTCGCTGGGTGGCTTCGGCACCGTCACCGACATCGCCGCTCAAGTATGGATTCAGTGCAAAGGTGTCGGCTTCACGGTGATCTATACCGCAATCGTCACCTTCATCATCCTCAAGGTCCTGGACGCCGTGATGGGTCTGCGTGTGACCGAGGAAGAAGAGGCAGTGGGTCTGGACCTGGCACAACACAACGAACGCGGCTACAACCTGTAAGTACGCGCATCGAAAAAACTTGCCCGGCTTGCCGGGCATTTTTTTGTCTGGAATTTGTCATTCAGGTAGTGGCTGAAAGGATTTTTCGTACAGCTTTGGTCGTGTTTACGACAAGCGTTTTTCTGCGGCCAATGGCTTACATCATTGCAGGAATATTAGGGCCTTTGTTTTTTCCCAGAGCGCGCTAGAATGCGCCCCGAACGTGCGGAGAACTGTATGTGGCAACAGACTCTGATAACCCTGCGGGCACGGCCCCGGGGCTTTCATCTGGTAACGGACGAGTTACTCGCCGGCCTGCCTGAACTCAAGGCGTGCTGGGTCGGTCTGTTGCATTTGTGGCTGCAGCATACCTCGGCGTCGTTGACCATCAACGAGAACGCCGATCCGGCGGTCCGTCGCGACTTCGAACGATTTTTCAATCGTCTGATCCCACAAGGAACAGACGGCTATGAGCATAACGACGAAGGCCTGGACGACCTCCCGGCGCACTTCAAGGCCAGCGTGCTTGGCTGCCAGATCAGTCTGCCGGTTTCGGCAGGTCGCCTGGCACTGGGAACCTGGCAAGGCGTTTATCTGGGCGAGCACCGTGATCATGGCGGTGCCCGTAAAGTCCTCGCCACCCTGCACGGTGAAGGGGCGTAAACCGTTGGTCACCAG
Organism: Pseudomonas sp. MWU318; assembly: GCF_016756945.1. Taxonomy (NCBI): domain Bacteria; kingdom Pseudomonadati; phylum Pseudomonadota; class Gammaproteobacteria; order Pseudomonadales; family Pseudomonadaceae; genus Pseudomonas; species Pseudomonas sp. MWU318. The sequence continues at coordinate 273,635 of NZ_JAESJL010000003.1, read as the reverse complement.
CGGTTACCGATTTTTTTACGGCGACTTTCGACAGTCGCCAAAGCTGGTCTATAACTAATCTGCTTTTCGCAAGTCATGAGGTAGAACATGAGCGACGATGATCTGGAAAACGACGACCTCGAAGTAGGCGACGAAGACGAGGCCGAGGAAGGCCTGGAAGCAGCAGCGGAAGACGTTGCTGACGACGATGGCGGTGACGATACGCCGGCCCCGGCTGCCAAAGGCAAAGCCAAGGCTGCGGTGTCGGTCGACGAGTTGCCGAGCATCGAAGCCAAGAACAAGGAGCGCGACGCCCTGGCCAAGGCCATGGAAGAATTCCTTGCGCGCGGTGGCAAGGTGCAGGAAGTGGAGGCCAACGTGGTCGCCGATCCGCCCAAGAAGCCGGACAACAAGTACGGCAGCCGCCCTATCTGAGGCGTGCTACCTGCTTGCTGAAAAAGCCCGCCGTCGCTGCGGGCTTTTTCATGCCTGAAACAAAAGCGCTCGTTCACTGCGACATTGTGGCGAGGGAGCTTGCTCCCGCTGGGTCGCGAAGCGACCCCAAAATCTGCAGGCGCAGTTTTTCAGGAATATTGTGTTGGCTGGTTTTACGACTGCTGCGCAGCCGAGCGGGAGCAAGCTCCCTCGCCACAAAAAAAACGGTTGTGTGTCAGGTGGCGAGGGCATTCCAGCGTGCGAGTACCGCTGGCAAGTCGGTCAGGCTACGGATTTCAGCATCCGGCAGTCGCTCCGCTTCCCAGACCTTGCCCGTCGGGTTGAACCAGACCGCGCGCATGCCCGCCTGCTGCGCCCCGGCAATGTCATCGCCTGGATGATCGCCAATGTGTACGGCCGCTTCCGCACTCACACCACCGCGTTGCAACGCTTCGTGGAACAGTCGCGCATCCGGTTTGGCGATGCCGATATCTTCGGCGCACAGGGCAAACTTGAAGTAGTCCGCGAGGCCCAGCCGACGCACGTCGGCGTTGCCGTTGGTGACCACGCCGAGGGCGTAATGGTTGGCGAGGATTTCCAGGGTTGGTTCGACTTCGGGAAATACCGTGATCTGATGCCGTGCATGCAGGAACACTTCGAAGCTCTTGTCCGCCAGCTCGGAAGCTTCGCCATGGGCGTAGCCAGCGTCTTCCAGCGCGTGGAACAGCACGCGCCTGCGCAACGCACTGATGCGGTGCTTGAGGCCCGGCTCGCTGGCCAGTACCCGCTCACGAATCCCCCACAAATGCTCCACCGGTACCGCGCCCAGATTCGGTGCGTGTTCGCTCAGCCATTCGCGCAATACCGCTTCGGCGCTGACGATCACCGGGGCGGTGTCCCACAGGGTGTCGTCGAGGTCGAAGGTGATCAACTGGATGTTCATGAATCGTCGCCTTTGCTGCGTTTGGCCCGTGGGTGGGCGCTGTCGTAGACCGCCGCCAGGTGCTGGAAGTCCAGGTGGGTGTAGATCTGCGTGGTCTTGATGTCCGAGTGGCCGAGCAATTCCTGCACCGCGCGCAGGTCCTGTGAGGATTCCAGCAAGTGGCTGGCAAAGGAATGCCGCAGCATGTGCGGGTGCAGGTTCTGCCCCAGTTCGCGCTCGCCGGCCAGTTTCACCCGCACCTGAATCGCCCGTGGGCCGAGGCGCCGGCCTTGCTGGCTGACGAACACGGCATCGTCGGCCGGGTTGGTCATGGCCCGCAGCGGCAGCCATTGCTCCAGTGCTTCGCGCGCCTTTTTGCCGACCGGCAGCAGGCGGGTCTTGCTGCCCTTGCCGAGCACCTGAACCATGCCGTCGGCCAGATCCAGCTGATCGAGATTGAGCCCGGTCAGCTCGGACAGGCGCAGGCCCGAGGAATAGAACAATTCGAGAATCGCCTGATCGCGACGGGCGAGAAAGTCGTCCTCGACCGCACCTTCAAGCAGTTGCAATGCGCGGTCGGTATCGAGGGTTTTCGGCAGGCGCCGTTCGCCTTTCGGCGGCGCCAGACCGGTCGCCGGGTCGTGGTCGCACAGACCTTCGCGATTCAGATAGTGATAGAGCCCGCGCACCGCTGAAAGCAATCGGGCGAGACTGCGTGACGACTGGCCCTGAGCATGCAGGCGGGCGATCAGGCTGCGCAGACGCTGAATATCCAGCGCCGCCCAACTGCCAATGTTCTGCTTGAGGCACCAGCCGAGGACTTTATCGAGATCGCGGCGATAGGCCGACAGGGTGTGCGGCGACACCTGTCGCTCACTGCGCAGGTGTTCGCAGTAAGCGTCCAGTTGTCGTTCCATGCTCAGCGTACCGAGCGCAGGGAACTGTTGACCCGTGGCAGCACGCGGCCCATGACTTCGGCGATGTAGCTGAGGAACAGCGTACCGACCGAACTCTTGTAGTGCTGCGGATCACGACTGGCGATTGCCAGAATGCCGTGGATGCCTTGATGGCTGACCGCAACCACCGCCGTCGAGCCGATCTGCTTGCGCTGTTCTTCGCCGAACAGGAAGTCCAGCTCATGTTCTCGCAGAGTGCCGCTGACGCTCTTGCCTTCGGTGAGCAGACCGCCGATCGCGGTTTGCGCGTCGGCATGAGTCACCCAGCGGCCAACCGGTGCCGGGTTGTCGCCGAGCAGGATCAGGCTGACAAAGGGCACCTGAAAGTCCTGGCGCAGGCTGTCCTCGACGCTGATCACCACGTCTTCCAGGCTGGCCGCGTCCATCAGGGACAGGATCAGGCGGCGGGTCTTGTCGAACAGCCGGTCATTGTCGCGGGCGACGTCCATCAACTGCGAGAGACGATGACGCATCTCGATGTTGCGGTCGCGCAGGATGCTCATCTGGCGCTCGACCAGCGAAACGGTGTCACCGCGCTGGTGGGGAATGCGCATGGCGGGCAGCAGTTCTTCGTGCTCGACGAAGAAGTCCGGATGAGCCTCCAGGTATGCGGCAACCGCTGCCGCCTCCAGGCTCTCGGACGCGGATTCGTCGGACTGTCGGGCGGGTACCTGAGGCTTATCGGTCATGGCTTCTGCTCACTCAAAGACGCACTTGTCCTTCGTATACACGCACTGCCGGGCCGGTCATCAGCACCGGGTGGCCAGGGCCTGCCCATTCAATGGACAGACGCCCGCCGGGCAGGTCGATCAACAGCGGCGAATCCATCCACCCCTGGCTGATGGCCGCAACTGCAGCGGCACAAGCGCCGGTGCCGCAGGCCTGGGTTTCCCCGGCGCCGCGTTCCCAGACGCGCAACTGCGCGCGGTTGCGGTCGATGACCTGGATGAAACCGACATTGACCCGTGCCGGGAAGCGCGGATGGTGTTCGATTTTCGGCCCCAGTTCATGCACCGGTGCATTGTTGATGTCCTGTACGCGCAGCACTGCATGGGGGTTGCCCATTGATACAGCGGCCAGTTCGACCGTGGTGCCGTCGACTTCCAGCTGGTAACTGCTGGCCTGCGCCGGCGCGTCGAACGGAATATCCGCCGGCACCAGACGCGGCGCGCCCATGTTGACACCGATCTGGCCGTCGTTACGCACGTCCAGCTCGATGATGCCGCCCTTGGTCTCGACGCGAATCTGCCGCTTGGCAGTCAGGCGCTTGTCCAGAACGAAGCGGGCGAAGCAGCGTGCACCGTTGCCGCACTGTTCCACTTCCGAGCCATCGGAGTTGAAGATCCGGTAACGGAAATCCACGTCCGGGTTGCTCGGCGCTTCGACGATCAGCAACTGGTCGAAACCGATACCGGTGTGCCGGTCGCCCCATTGCTTGGCGTGCTTGGGCTGAATATGCGCGTGCTGGCTGACCAGGTCGAGAACCATGAAGTCATTGCCCAGGCCGTGCATTTTGGTAAAACGCAGCAGCATGGGTTACTCCGGCAGCAGGCTTTCGCCGGCAAACAGCTCGGCCACGGTTTCGCGGCGGCGCACTTCAAAAACCTGATCACCGTCTACCAACACTTCAGCGGCACGGCCACGGGTGTTGTAGTTGGAACTCATGACGAAGCCGTAGGCACCGGCCGAATGCACGGCCAGCAGGTCGCCTTCTTCCAGCGCGAGCTCACGATCCTTGGCGAGGAAATCGCCGGTTTCGCAGATCGGGCCGACGATGTCGTATTTGCGCGCAGCGGAGTCACGCGGTTTGATCGCAGTGACGTCCATCCAGGCCTGATACAGCGCCGGGCGGATCAGGTCATTCATCGCCGCGTCGACGATGGCGAAATCCTTGTGTTCGGTGTGCTTGAGGTACTCGACCTGGGTCAGCAGCACGCCAGCGTTGGCGACGATGAAGCGGCCCGGTTCGAACACCAGCGCCAGGTCACGACCGTTCAGACGCTCGCGCACGGCCTTGATGTAGTCGCCGGCCAGTGGCGGTTCTTCATCGCGATAACGCACGCCCAGGCCACCACCGAGATCGATGTGGCGCAGGTGGATGCCGCAGTCGCCGAGGCGGTCGACCAGATCCAGCAGACGGTCGAGGGCATCGAGGAACGGCGGCAGGGTGGTCAGTTGCGAGCCGATGTGGCAGTCGACACCGATCACTTCCAGGTTCGGCAGGTGCGCGGCACGCACGTACACGTCTTCGGCGTCGGCAATGGCGATGCCGAACTTGTTCTCTTTGAGACCGGTGGAAATGTAAGGGTGGGTGCCGGCATCGACGTCCGGGTTCACGCGCAGCGAAACCGGTGCGCGAACACCCAGCTCGGCAGCCACGACTTGCAGGCGCTCGAGCTCGTCGGTGGATTCGACGTTGAAGCAGTGCACGCCGACTTCCAGCGCGCGACGCATGTCGTCACGGGTCTTGCCGACGCCGGAGAACACGATCTTGTCGGCGCTGCCGCCAGCGGCCAGCACACGTTCCAGCTCGCCACGGGAAACGATGTCGAAACCGGCGCCGAGACGGGCCAGGACATTCAGCACGCCGAGGTTGGAGTTGGCCTTGACTGCGTAGCAGACCAGGTGCGGCATGCCGGCCAGCGCATCGGCGTAGGCCAGATATTGGGCTTCGATGTGCGCACGCGAGTAGACATAGGTGGGCGTGCCGAAGCGGTCGGCGATGGCGGACAGCGCCACACCTTCCGCGAACAGCTCCCCGCCACGGTAGTTAAAAGCGTCCATGGCGATCCCTTATTGGTAAACGTCGTGCTTGTGTGCTTTGGACGGCTGCTTTTGCGAAGACTGGGCTTGCTCGGCCGGGTCCTGATCGTCATCCGGCAGGTACAGCGGGCCTTTTTGACCACAGGCCGAAACGAGGCAGGCAACCGCGACGAGCGCAGCAAGGGAAGAGATCAGGCGCTTCATGGCGAAATCCTTGAAAATGCGTTAATTGCGCCGGAGTATACCGGCCACCCGGCAGCTTGCCTATGCGAGGGGGTTCCCGTCCGGCGGGGCTGTCTGGATAGACCTGAAGCCTTGTGCGAGCGAGCCTGCTCGCGAAGAGGCCGGCACATCCGATATGTTCGCTGGCTGACACACCGCTTTCGTCGGATCGCCGCCCGGAGCAAGCTCGCTCCCACAGGGGCCAGTGCTGCATGGGAAACGGTGCTTGGTCGTTAATCTTTGCAATCGGCCGGCAGCGCCCGTATCTTGCGGCGCTTGAGCCTGAGCAGACATTTTTTGAGGTTGCCACAATGAGTTTGTCCGAAGCGCGTTTCCACGATCTGGTCGATGCCACCCAGCAGGCGTTGGAAGAGTTGCTGGAGGATCATGCCGACGATATCGAGATCACGGCCGGCATGATGACCATCAAGTTCGATAACGGCAGCCAGTTGATCATCAGTCGCCAGGAGCCGCTGCGTCAGCTGTGGCTGGCGGCGCGTTCCGGTGGATTCCATTTCGACTACGACGAAGAGTCGGGCAAATGGAGTTGCGAGAAGTCCGAAGAGTTGCTCGGTGAAGTGCTGGCTCGTTGTGTCCAGGACCAGGCCGGCCTCGAGCTGGATTTCGAAGAGATCTGATCGTGACCGAGGCTGCCCCGCGTCCCCCGAAGCCGCTCTACAGCAACGTCAGCCCGGCCGTGCCGTCGCCGTGCTCCGGCGTGTGCCGGCTGGATGAGCAGAAGGTTTGCCTTGGCTGCTTCCGCCATGTCGAGGATATTCGCGAATGGCGCTCGGCGGACGATCAACGCCGCCGGATCATCTGCGCCCAAGCCGCAGACCGCCGCAATTCCTCAATGTAGGAGCTGCCGAAGGCTGCGATCTTTTGCTTTTAAGATTCAAGGATCAAAAGATCGCAGCCTGCGGCAGCTCCTACAGGGTTAGCGGGTTGCCCGGGTGGGTGACTTGTATATTTTTTGAGCTGTGATAGTGTCCGAACACGCCTCAACCCATCGAGGCCTGGTGAAAACCCCGTCTTTTTTGGCGGGGTTTTGCTTTTTTTGTGTGCAGAAGAAAGGAGTCTGCCCGGATCATGACCGCACCTTCCATCACCCTTACCCGTCTGGACGTACAACGTCTGGAGCGCCTGATCGACAGCCTGGATGACACGCTGCCGGGCGTGATCGCGCTGCAAACCGAACTGGATCGCGCCGACACCGTGGTCGGCCACGATGAAGTGCCCGCCGATGTCGTGACGATGAATTCCCGCGTGCACTGCCGCGAAGAGGGCAGCGGCAAGGACTATCACCTGACGCTGGTCTATCCCAAGGATGCCAACGCCGACGAAGGCAAGATCTCGATCCTCGCACCGGTCGGCAGCGCGCTGCTGGGCCTGAAGGTCGGTCAGCACATCGACTGGCCGGCTCCGGGTGGCAAAACCCTGAAACTGATTTTGCTCGAGGTCGAATCGCAACCGATCAAGGGTGGCGATTTTCCGGAGTAACCCGCCTCAGACCTGTTCGAGCGCCTCGTTCAGGGCGCGCTCCAGGTCGGCCTTGTAGCGCAGATACAGATTGCTTGAACTCTGACCATCACCGAGCAGGCCCGAGAGGTCCAGGTCGGTGATGTAGCAGCGATAGCGCTCGGTCTCGCGGCGCTGCTCGACGATTTCCCGGGCGACCACGCGGAACAACTGGTCACCATGTTCCAGCTCGCTGAATTCCCGTTGATTGCAATACAGGGTGACTTGCACCTCTCCGGGCGCGGCTTTGCCGACGATCGCCTGCACGTCGTAGAACGGTTTGTTGACCGGTGTCTGCGGCGCCGGCCGTGCTTCGACCCGTCGCGCGCGCCCCGGGCCAGAAGGCAATAGCTGGTAATACAAGGTTTCTAGGCCGACCGTCGGGCTGCCATCCATCGGCAATAGCGCTTCGCGTCGGTACTGGATCGATTGCAGGAAGCGCTGCAGCGGCACCAGCAGGCTCTGTTCATCGTGGTACGGCAAATGCTGTTGCCACAACGCGTTGAACTCATCCAGCACGTACAGTTCGGCCTGTTGTTCGCTGATCCGGTAGAACACCTGAATCGATTCCGGCTGGCCCATCGGCAGGATCAGCGCGAGGTCGTGATCCTCCAGCGCCATCGGGTCCAGGTGCAGCGGGCTGTAGCGCGGCTGTTCTTCGCCCAGATAATCGAGCAGCGCCGGCAAGGTGGCGAGCGCGACATGATTGACCTGTCCCGGCACCAGCTCCAGCACGTGATAGTGCTGTTGCACCTGAATCAGGTAGCGGTGATTGAGCTCGCTGAGCAGCAGGGTTTGCGCGGTGTCGATGACTTCTTCGACGCGCCGGGCAATGAACTGCGCGCGGTTGTGGCAGAAACAGCGCACCTTCAACGACGGCTGCTGCGAGCCGCGCGGCAGATTGTTGAGATAGTCGCGCAGGCAATCGAGCAATGCGTGGGGGCCGTCGAAGCGGTTGACCAGCACTTCATTCCAGCTGTTGAGCGTGACCTGGTCGAGGGTCAGCACGAGGTTTTCGCGCACCCCGGCGTAACTCAGCGAGTCAGTACGCTCGGTGGTCATCAGGATGTTCAAGTCGCGGTGATGCTTGAGCGGATCGACACCGACGTTGACCAGCATCAGCACTTCGCTCGGCACCGCGGCACGCAGCAGCGGTTCTTCGGCGACGGTCGGCAAGGGCAGGGCGATGCACTGCTGCAGGCTGCCGAGCAGATTGAACAACTCGAACTCGCTCATGTCGCTGGTACCGGGGTGCAGCGCCAGTCGGGTGCTGCTATCGATCACACCGTTGCGATGGCACCAGGTCAGCAGTTCGAGCAGTTCGCGGCTGCGCTTGATCGGCGCGAAGTGCTCCCATTCCAGGGCATTCAGGCTGCCGTTGTACAAGCCCCACTGGGTTTGCCCAGGCTCTTTTTTATTCGGCGATTGCACCAGCGTCAGGGTGTCTTCGGCCAGATCCGGGGCGATGCCGGGATTGATGAATTCGACCTTGTCGGCCTTGCGCTCGAACGCGGCGTACAGGCGACGACCGAGCACGTTCAGGTCGCGCTTGTTGATCAGGCTGACGGTCTGTTCGGTGCGGGCGAACTGGGTCAGGAAGCGGTAGCTGTAATTCAGCTCATTGACCAGGGCGCGGCGTTCGGCGCTGACCTGGCGGACTTTCCACTGGCTGCGGCTGTCGAGCAAGGCCAGCTGGCGCTGATCCCAATGCCATTCGTGCGCCAGGCGCTCCAGCAACGAGCGCTGCCAGCTCTGGGTGCGGCTGTTGCCGGTGAGCTTGCGGTTGACCTTGAGGTACAGCGCGCGCCGCACCAGCTCCAGACGCTCCGGCTCGTTGCGGGCGCTGAGGTATTCCTCGATGCGTCGGTACACCACCATGTACGGATCGAGCTCATCCAGGTCCAGCTGATTGGCGAACACGGCTTGCTTGTAGCGCAGGCTCAGGCACTGCACGTTCGGGTGTTCGCTGGCGTAGACCTCGGTCAGCAACAGCTTGAGCACCGACTTGTAGGGCGACTCGATGCCCTTGAACAACTGCCACAGGCCGGCGCCGATGAACTCGCCCGGCGGAATCGTTGCCAGATGCCCGAGATCAAGCGTCTCGTCGGCGCGAATGAAGCGCTTGGACAGCAGAGTGTGGGTGTACAGGTCGTAAGCGCGTTCTTCGTAGACCGGCACCAGCCACCAGATCGGCGTGCGCCCGGCCAGCCAGATCGCGGTGCGATAAAACTCGTCCAGCAACAGATAGTGCTGCGTGCTGCCGCAGTTTTCGGAGCTGAGCTGGGTGTCGCGTTCGCCTTTGACGAAGCGTATCGGGTCGATCAGAAAGAAGTGCGCTTCGGCGCCTTGGGTCGCGGCCCAGGCTTCGAGGAGCTGGCATTTTTTGCGCAGCTCGGCGAGTTCGTTGTCGCTCAGGTCCGGCGCATGGCAGACCCACACATCCATGTCGCTCTGATCGGCCTGAGCCAGGGTGCCGAGGCTGCCCATCAGGAACAAACCGTGAATCGGTCGTGGCGGGTTGCTGCCGTGGCGCGGCTTGTAAGAGAACGAACGGGTCAGGCGCTGGGCTTCTGCCAGCGCGTTGGCATCCGGCTCGTAGGTGGACAGCCCGGCTGGCGTGCTGCCGGAAACATAACCCGGCAGCAGCGGGTGATTGACGTGGAAGAACAGTGGCAGCAGGGTCAGCACGCCTTGCTGGCGGGTCGACAGACCTTCTAACGCCCGGCCAAGGCGACCTTCATTGAGTTTGAGAAAGCGCGCACGCAGCTGGCTGAGCACCTTGCGGTCGATTCCCTCGTCCAGATCGGGGCGGATTTCATGGGTGCGCGTCATGTCAGCTCAAACCGGCTCGCAGGCCGGACGAAGAGGGTCTCGGAATGGGAGGCAGTTTAGCCTTTGCGCAGCTGGACTTTTAAGCTGAATTTGTTTTTTTGACGTCAGATTTTTAGCGGTGAGCGATCAAGCGGGCCCGCGGAAATCCCGTGGCAGGAGTTCCCGTGGGCGAAGACGGGAAAAATCAGGCGGTTGCCTGCTCTCTCAGAATGGTCAGCACGGTTTGCACATTTTGCGCGGCATCGCGACCCAGGCTGGTCAGATACCCGCCATCAGGCTGGTCGGTGAGTTCTTTCTCGAAGAGGCGTTTGGCGGCGGCGATATGTTTCGGGGCAGCGGTCTGATGAATTTTCAAACCTTCCTGGGAACTGTCCAGGTTGAAGAGTGCGAGGACTTCCAGTTCGGCAACCAACTCAGGGGTAAGCGACATAAGGACTCCAGACTTTCTAGGAATTGGACGACAGCGCCCCTAAGGTGAACCTGCTTTTGCGGCATGTCCAGTGCTCAGATCAGGGATTTTGTCTTGAGGCGAATTCCAGTGTAGCCCCCATAAAAAAGATCGCAGCCTGCGGCAGCTCCTACAGTGGATTCGTGTAGGAGCTGCCGAAGGCCGCGATCTTTTGATCTCAGGCTTTTTCCGGCGGCAACTCGGGCAGCGCACGCAGTGCGGTTTCATACCACTCGGTATTGAACGCGCGGTCTTCATCGAGCATCGCGTCAATCTCATAGGCCAGCACGTGCGCCATCAGGTTGAGGATCTCTTCACGCTCGACTCCCACCAGCGTCAGCTTGTTGAAGGTCGCTTTGGCCGCTGGCGGGTTGTCGCTTTCGATCTGGTTCTCGATGGCTTCGATCAACGTCGCCTCGGTGAACTCTTCTTCGTCGTTGTCGATGTCTGTCGGCTCGCTCATGGCAGGCTCCTCAAGGAAAGGCGCCAGTTTACCCGCATTCAGCGGCGTGATGCTGCTGGCGGGATCGAGCCCGGCGATCTATAAACAGTGACTGCCCACCCCGCACGGCCTGGAGGCTATGTGATGTTCAAGCTCTACGGATTCGCTGTCAGCAACTACTACAACATGGTCAAGCTGGCGCTGCTGGAAAAGGGCCTGGCGTTCGAAGAAGTCACCTTCTACCCGACGCCGACGCCTGAATCATTGGCGATCAGTCCACGCGGCAAAGTGCCGGTGCTGGGCGTCGAGGCGGGTTTCATCAACGAAACCGCGATCATCCTTGAATACCTCGAGCAGACCCAGAAGGGCACGCCGCTGCTGCCGAGCGATCCATTCGAGCGGGCGCAGGTGCTGGCGATCGCCAAGGAAATCGAGCTGTACATCGAACTGCCGGGCCGCGCCTGCTATGGCGAAGCGTTCTTCGGCTCGCCGGTGCCGGAGGCGATCAAGGAGAAAACCAAAGCCGAGCTGCTGCTGGGGTTCGCGGCGTTGGGCCGCCACGGCAAATTCGCCCCGTACGTGGCGGGCGACAGTTTGAGCATCGCGGATTTGTATTTCCTGTACAGCGTGCCGCTGGCGTGTGCGGTCGGGCAGAAACTGTTCGGGATCGATTTGTTGGCAGAGATGCCGAAAGCCAAGGCGCTGCTGGAGCGGCTTGAGCAGAATCCGCATGTGCAGAAGATTGCGGCGGACAAAGAATTGGCGATGCCGGCGTTTTTGGCGATGATCGCAGCGAAGAAGTAGGTCTTGCAGTGTTCTGAAGTCAGCATTCGCGAGCAAGCCCGCTCCCACATTTGGACTGTATTAACAAATCCAGACTGTGGGAGCGAGCCTGCTCGCGAAGCTTTTGACCTTTAGCGGCTGGCGATCAGGGCCTGACCGCGAACCACCGCTGCCTTGACCTGCGCCGGCGCAGTCCCGCCGATATGGTCACGGGCATTCACCGAGCCTTCCAGGGTCAGCACGGCGAACACGTCCTGCTCGATCTGGTCGCTGAACTGACGCAGTTCTTCCAGGCTCATCTCGGCCAGATCCTTGCCAGTGTCCACGCCGTACTTCACCGCGTGACCGACGATTTCGTGGCAGTCACGGAACGGCAGACCACGGCGCACCAGGTAGTCCGCCAGGTCGGTCGCGGTGGAGAAACCACGCAGGGCCGCTTCACGCATGATCGCGTGTTTCGGTTTGATCGCCGGGATCATGTCGGCAAACGCCCGCAGCGAATCGCGCAGGGTGTCGGCGGCGTCGAACAGCGGCTCTTTGTCTTCCTGGTTGTCCTTGTTGTAGGCCAGTGGCTGGCCCTTCATCAGGGTCAGCAGGCCCATCAGTGCGCCGAATACGCGACCGGTTTTGCCGCGTACCAGCTCCGGCACGTCCGGGTTTTTCTTTTGCGGCATGATCGAGCTGCCGGTGCAGAAGCGGTCCGGCAGATCGATGAACTGGAACTGCGCGCTGGTCCACAGCACCAGCTCTTCGGAGAAGCGCGACAGGTGCATCATCGCGATGCTGGCGGCCGAGCAGAATTCGATGGCGAAGTCGCGATCGGAAACGTTGTCCAGCGAGTTGCCGCCGACGGCGTCGAAACCCAGCAGTTGCGCGGTGTATTCGCGGTCGATCGGGTAGGTGGTGCCGGCCAGCGCAGCGCTGCCCAGCGGCATGCGGTTGGTGCGCTTGCGGCAGTCGACCAGGCGCTCGTAGTCGCGGCTGAGCATTTCGAACCAGGCCAGCATGTGATGCCCGAAGGTCACTGGCTGAGCAGTTTGCAAGTGAGTGAAGCCGGGCATGATGCTCGCCGCTTCACGTTCGGCCTGCTCCAGCAGGCCTTTTTGCAGGCGGGTGATCTCGGCCAGGATCAGGTCGATCTCGTCGCGCAGCCACAGGCGGATGTCGGTGGCGACCTGGTCGTTGCGGCTGCGCCCGGTGTGCAGTTTCTTGCCGGTGATGCCGATGCGATCGGTCAGGCGTGCTTCGATGTTCATGTGCACGTCTTCGAGGTCGACGCGCCAGTCGAACTGGCCGGCCTCGATTTCGCCCTGAATGGTCTTCAGGCCGTCGATGATGCTGTCGCGCTCGGCATCGGTCAGCACGCCGACCTTGGCCAGCATGGTGGCGTGGGCGATCGAGCCCATGATGTCGTGGCGATACAGGCGCTGGTCGAAGGTGACGGAGGCGGTGAAGCGGGCGACGAAGGCGTCGACGGGTTCACTGAAGCGGCCGCCCCAGGACTGATTGGTCTTGTCAGTGCTCATGAATTCGCTCGTATCGGCTTGAAGAAAGAAGGCGTGAAACGCTGGCGCGGATAATAACAGGGTTGCCAATCCTGTCGCTGACACCGGTCGATACGTTTTTTTCTCATCTGCTCATTCATAGTCGGCGCCGTCTGCAGCGGATTTGCGCAAGGATATTTTTCGATTGAGCAATATCGGCCCGGCAAGCGTCTACAGTTGGACATAAGGGTCGGCGCGACTGCGGATCGCACAAAGGTCCGGACGCCGACTATAAGAAGAGGGGGTGGGTGGTTTTGTCCTTTGGCATACCCCGTGAAAAACGCACGAAACAGCGGGCTTTGAGCGGTACGACCCGGACACTGGCAAATATTGCTGGCCGACGTACGGCACTTTTTGGCGCTCGGGCTAGTCTTAGCGTGGATCGCGGTGACGGACGTCACTTCACCTGTCTACGCTATCCTTGTGCGAGACTCACGCAGGAATCCAGCGCAATATGAATGTCCTGATCGTTGATGACGAACCACTGGCTCGCGAGCGCCTAAGCCGAATGGTAAGCGAGCTCGAGGGTTATACAGTCCTGGAGCCCAGCGCCACGAATGGCGAAGAGGCGTTGGCGCTGATCGACAGCCACAAGCCGGATATCGTGCTGCTCGATATCCGCATGCCGGGCCTTGATGGCCTGCAGGTCGCTGCCCGTCTGTGCGAACGCGAAACGCCGCCGGCCGTGGTGTTTTGCACCGGCCCCGATGAATTTGCCCTGGAAGCCCTGCAGGCCAGCGCCGTGGGCTATGTGGTGAAACCCGTGCGAACCGAACATCTGCATGACGCCCTGAAACGGGCTGAACGTCCCAACCGGACGCAACTCTCGGCTCTGACCCGTCCCGCCGCCGAAAGCGGTAACGGCCCGCGCAGTCATATCAGCGCCCGTACCCGCAAAGGCATCGAGCTGATCCCGCTGGATCAGGTGGTCTATTTCATTGCCGATCACAAATACGTGACCTTGCGCCATGAGAGCGGCGAAGTGCTGCTGGACGAGCCGCTGAAGGCCCTTGAAGACGAATTCGGCGAGCGTTTCGTGCGCATCCACCGCAACGCGCTGGTCGCCCGCGACCGCATCGAACGCTTGCAACGCACACCGCTGGGGCATTTCCAGCTGTTCCTCAAAGGCCTCAATGGTGATGCGCTGATCGTCAGTCGTCGACATGTGGCCGGTGTGCGCAAGATGATGCAGGGCCTCTGATCCGGCCTTCGCGCACGGTTTCACTTTCTTCTGCCGGGCATTGCAGGCCAGGGAGGCCACGCCGTTTCTGATTCAGGTCAAAGTGGATTTGGCTGAGCTGTTATTATCCGCCGTATCTATTCAGTACGGATTGATCCATGTCCTCTCGCGAAATCCGCATCGCCACCCGTAAAAGTGCGCTGGCCCTCTGGCAGGCCGAATACGTCAAAGCCCGTCTGGAGGCGGCCCACCCGGGTCTGCTGGTGACACTGGTGCCCATGGTCAGTCGCGGCGACAAGCTGCTCGACTCGCCGCTGTCGAAAATCGGCGGCAAGGGTCTGTTCGTCAAAGAACTGGAAACTGCGCTGCTGGAAAACGAAGCCGACATCGCCGTGCACTCGATGAAAGACGTGCCGATGGACTTCCCCGAAGGCCTTGGCCTGTTCTGCATCTGTGAACGCGAAGACCCGCGCGATGCTTTCGTTTCCAATATCTACGCCAGCCTCGATGCGCTGCCTGCTGGCGCCATCGTTGGCACCTCCAGCCTGCGGCGTCAGGCGCAATTGCTGACCCGTCGTCCTGATCTGGAAATCCGCTTCCTGCGCGGCAACGTCAATACCCGTCTGGCCAAACTTGATGCCGGTGAGTACGACGCTATCATCCTCGCGGCGGCCGGACTGATCCGTCTCGGTTTCGAAGACCGTATCACCTCGGCCATCAGTGTCGATGACAGTCTGCCGGCCGGTGGCCAAGGCGCTGTCGGCATCGAATGCCGCAGCGCCGACACGCAAATCCACGCCTTGCTCGCACCGTTGCATCACGCCGATACCGCTTCGCGTGTGACCGCTGAACGTGCCCTCAACAAACATCTGAATGGCGGCTGCCAGGTGCCGATCGCATGCTACGCCGTGCTCGAAGGTGAGCAGCTGTGGCTGCGTGGTCTGGTGGGCGAGCCGAGCGGCGGCAAGCTGCTCAGCGCCGAAGCGCGTGCGCCGCGTGCCAATGCCGAAGCGTTGGGCGTGCAGGTCGCTGAAGATCTGCTCGGTCAGGGTGCCGACGACATTCTCAAGGCGGTGTATGGCGAGGCAGGTCACGAGTGACTGGCTGGCGCCTGCTGCTGACGCGCCCTGCGGATGATTGCGCGGCGCTGGCCGAGGTGTTGGCCGGGCAGGGGATTTCCAGCAGTTGCCTGCCGCTTCTGGACATCGTGCCGCTGCCGGTTTCTGAGAAAATACGTCAGGCGCTGAAGCAGCTTTCCGGTTGCAGCGCGGTCATCGTGGTCAGCAAACCGGCGGCGCGGATTGCGCTTGATTTGCTGGACGCTCATGGGCTTCAGTCGATGTCGATGCCGTGGTTCAGCGTCGGTGCGGCGACCGCGCAGATTCTTCGCGATCACGGTCTCGATGTGCACTGTCCCGCCGACGGCGATGACAGTGAAGCCCTGCTGCAATTGCCGCGTCTGCGCGAGGCGGTCACCGGGCCCGGCGCGCAGGTGTTGATCCTGCGTGGCGAGGGTGGTCGCGAGCTGCTTGCCGAGCGCCTGCGCGCGCTTGGTGCTAGTGTCGAGTATCTGGAGTTGTATCGGCGTGACCTGCCGGCCTACCCGCCGCAAGAGCTGCCGCGGCGCATTGCAGCGGAACGCTTGAACGGGCTGGTGGTCAGCAGTGGACAGGGTTTCGAGCACTTGCGTCAGATGGCCGGCGATGCCTGGCTTTCAATTGCGCAGTTGCCGTTGTTTGTGCCAAGCCCAAGGGTCGCCGAGCTGGCACATGCCGCCGGGGCCCTAACAGTTGTGGATTGCCGCGGCGCGAGTGCCGCGGCTTTGCTGACGGCGTTACGGGAGCATCCCGTGCCCGTTCTCTAATGCAAAGGATGGATACGTGAGCGAAACAGCCTTGCCTAAAGATGATGTCCAGCCTGTGATTGATGCCCAGGTTGAAACTCCACCGCCGGCCAAAGAGCCGCGCCGAGGCAACGGACTGGCCATTGTCGCCCTGTTGCTCGGCGCTGCCGGCGTGGCGATCGGTGGCTGGGGTGTCTGGCAGGTGCGTCACCTGCAGAGCAACACCGCACAACAGTCAGGCCAGGTGCAGGCACTGAACGATCAGGCGCAGAGCCTCAAACTCAACGAACAGCGTCTGACCGAGCGCCTCGCGCAATTGCCCGGTGCCGATGAACTCGCCGAACGTCAGCGTCTGGTGACGCAATTGCAGGGGGATCAGCAGCGCCTCAATCAGCGTCTGGAAACCGTTCTCGGCGCCAGCCGCAAGGACTGGCGTCTGGCCGAGGCTGAGCATCTGCTGCGTCTGGCCAGCCTGCGTCTGTCGGCCTTGCAGGACATCAGCAGCGCTCAGGCGCTGGTGCAGGGTGCCGACGAAATTCTCCGTGAACAGAACGATCCCGGCTCGTTCGCCGCCCGTGAGCAAGTGGCCAAGACCCTCGTCGCCCTGCGCAGCACCGAGCAGCCGGATCGCACCGGGCTGTTCCTGCGCATCGGGGCCTTGCGTGATCAGGTCATCCAACTGACCGAACTGGCGCCGGAGTACAAGGATCGCGGCGAATCGCTGCTGGGCCTGACCACTGACGGCGATGGTGCCAGTCGCTGGGCGCAATGGTGGGATCAGGTGTCGCGCTACATCCGCATCGATTTCAATGCCGACAAGAATGTGAAGCCACTGCTGGCCGGGCAAAGTCTGAGTCAGGTACGCCTGGCGCTGAGTCTTGCGCTGGAGCAGGCGCAATGGGCGGCGCTCAATGGCCAGGGGCCGGTCTACAGCCAGGCGCTGACCGAAGCGCGGGACGTGCTCAAGGGCAATTTCAATCCGGATAATCCACAGAGCAAAATCATGCTCGAACAGGTCGCCGAGCTGAGCCAGCAACCGGTCACCGTCAAGACGCCGGACCTGACCGGTACGCTGAGTGCGGTGCAGGCTTATCTGGAGCGCCGCAACGTCAACGCTGAAGAATCGGTCAAGCCGTTCGCCAAACCTGCCGCCAATACCGCGCAGGAGACCACGCCATGAAACGCCTGTATGTGATCGTATTTCTGGTGATCGCGGCGACAGCGGCACTGGGCCTGGCGATTGCCGAGCACTCCGGTTACGTGCTGATTGCCTACAAGAGCTTTCGCTATGAATCGAGCCTGTGGGCGGCGCTGGCACTGATCGCGGTGTTGTGGTTATTGATCTGGGGCATCAAGGCCCTGGTCGAGCTGGTCATGGCCTCCAGTGGCGTGGTCAATCCGTGGTCGCGCCGCAACCGCAGCCGGCGGGTACAGGTGGCCATCGAACACGGGCAGTTGGATCTGGCCGAAGGTCGTTGGGCCAGCGCGCAACGTCACCTTTCTCGCGCCGCCGAGGCCGAGCGCCAGCCGCTGTTGTATTACCTCGGTGCGGCACGCGCGGCCAACGAACAAGGCAAGTACGAAGAATGCGATCAGTTGCTTGAACGTGCGCTGGAGCGCCAGCCGCAGGCCGAGTTGGCGATTGCCTTGAGTCATGCGCAGTTGCAGACCGATCGTGGTGACACCGACGGCGCCCTGGTAACCCTGCAAGCGATGCACGAGCGGCATCCGCATAACGTGCAGACCTTGCGACAGTTGCAGCGTCTGCATCAGCAGCGCGGCGACTGGTCGGCGGTGATTCGCCTGTTGCCGGAACTGCGCAAGGACAAGGTACTGCCGCCGGCCGAACTGGCTGAACTGGAACGTCGTGCCTGGGGTAACAACCTGTCCCTGGCGGCGCATCGGGACGAGGATGGCAAGGTCGGTCTGCAGTCACTCACTCGTGCCTGGGAACAGCTGACTTCTGCGCAGCGTCAGGAGCCGGCGCTGGTGTTGGCATACGCCGAGCAACTGCGTCAGTTGGGTGCTCAGGTGGAAGCGGAGGAAGTCCTGCGCAGCGCCCTCAAGCGCAAGTACGACAGCCATCTCGCGCGTCAGTATGGCCTGGTGCGCGGCAGTGATCCGGCGCGTCAGTTGCAGGCCGCTGAAGGCTGGCTCAAGGAGCATCCGGCGGATCCGAGCCTGTTGCTGACCCTCGGTCGGCTGTGTCTGCAAACCAGCTTGTGGGGCAAGGCACGGGATTATCTGGAAAGCAGTCTGCGGGTGCAGCGTAACCCGGAAGCCTGCGCAGAGCTGGCGCGTCTGCTTGCGCAACTGGGTGACACCGAGCGCAGTAACCAGCTGTTCCAGGAAGGCCTTGGACTGCTGGATGAGCGCCTGCTGGCCGCGCCGTTGCCGGTGCCGGTTCACGTCTGAAATCACGAGGGAGGACGCTCCCTCGTGAACGTTCAGTGAGCGAATAATTACCTCCGGCGGGCTTCTTGGGCAAAGTCCTACAGCGGGATACACCTTTTCCTCTCGCGCCTGTCGGGTTTTCCCTACGCTTCTGGTGAACTGTCGCCAGGCACCTGCCTTGAAAGGCTGACAAGCTTTCCTCTACCGTAACTGCCTGTCTCCACTGTTACGGAAAAGCCATGTCGTTGGCCTGTTCACGCTCCTTGTTTTTCACGGCTTTCACTGCAGGCGCACTGGCCCTGGGAGCTTCCTATTATCTCGAATATGCGGTGGGGCTGACGCCCTGCAGCCTGTGCCTGGCGCAACGTTTTTTCATGGCGTTGCTGACGGCCTGTTGCGGGCTGGCGGCGATCCATGGCCCACGGCGTGTCGGCCTGTCGCTCTATTGGGCTGCCGCGCTTGGCCTGAGCATGGGTGGAACGACGGCGGCCTGGCGGCAGGTGCTGTTACAGAGTGATCCGCTGGTGCAAATGACCCGTTGCGCGCCCGATTCCGAAGCGCTGTTCAGCAACCTGCCGTGGTTGTGTGCAACGGTGCGGATGTTCAAGGGTGGTGTCGATTGCGCGGAAATTTCCTGGACGTTGTTCGATTTGAGCATCCCGGAATGGAGTCTGCTGTTCTTTGTGGCGATGTCGATCCTTGCGGTGTACCAATTGCTGCGTCTGGTCTGGAGCGCTCTGCGACGACCGCTCAGCGGCGAAGCGTCGCACCGGGCGCTGGTCGGGGATTAAACACTTGTATGAACTTTATCTCCTGCGTACCTTGAAGCCATAGGCGTGCGGGCATAATCTGGCCCGCACGTGTCATTGGATTTATGTTGCTCGATGACGCTCTGCCCGGTCGGCCTCCAAGCGATAACAGCCAGAAGAGTGGCGCGGGTGTAGAGCAGCATGACCCACAAGGGAAGAGAGATCGCCATGCTCGAAAGTTGTCAGAATGCTCAGGAACGCTGGGGTGGAGTTCATCTGCTGATCGACCGCTGGTTGCAAGAGCGTGAAGAACTGATCGGTGCCTACGACAAGTTGGGCGACAAACCACAGGCTCTGTCCGAGAACCGTAAACCCTTGCTGGAATTCTGCGGCGTGCTGGTCGACTACGTCTCGGCCGGGCACTTCGAGATCTACGAACAGCTGACGGGCGAAGCCAAGGCGTTCAATGACAAGCGCGGACTCGAACTTGCCGAAACCCTCTACCCGCGTATCGACGTCATCACCGAAAAACTCCTCGCGTTCAACGACCTTTGCGATGCAGGCAAATGCGTCGCCGAGAAGTTCAAGGAACTGGGTGGCCTGCTGCACGAACGCTTCGAACTGGAAGACTGCCTGATTGAAGTGCTGCACACGGCACACAAGCAGGAAGATCCGGTCCAGGCCTGACAGGTTTCTCGCAGGCATAAAAAACGCGATGCGCCGAAAGCGCACCGCGTTTTTTTATGCCCGTGAATCGGCGTGAATCAGCTCGTTGCACCGCGCAATTCGACTTCAAACACCAACGGTGTGAACGGCGGGATCAGATCGCCCGCACCGTCTGCGCCGTAGGCCTGATCCGATGGAATCACCAGTCGCCACTTGGCACCAACCGGCATGTTCTGCAGTGCGGTACGCCACCCGGCAATCACGCTGTCGAGACTGAACCATTGCGGCTGAGTGTTCTGATCGAACACGGTGCCGTCCGGTAGGCGACCGACATACAGCACCTGCACTTTGCCATCGGGGCCGGCCTTGGCACCGGTGCCCGGTGTCAGCTCGGTCAGCAGGATGCCATCGGCCAGTTCCTTCACCCCCGGCTTGGCTTTTTCGGCGGTGAGAAAACGTTGCTCGTTTTCCATCGCGGCATCGCTCGAAGGCCGCGAAGCGTGTTCGGCGTTCTGCGATTCATGATCGGCGAGGATCTGCTCGATTCGCGCTTCGCTCAGTGCCAGTGGCTTGCCTTGATAGGCCTGCTGCAAACCGTCGACCAGTGCTTGAATCTGCAGTTGCGGCACCTCCTGGCGCAGCCGCTCGCCGAGGCTGGCACCGAGGCTGTAGGCCAGATCGTGAGCGTCGTTCGCGGTGGTTTTTTCGTCGGCCTGGGCCATGGAGAAAATCATCCAGAGGGATAAAAAAAGGTAGCGCGACATGGGCACTCTCCGTCCTGAGATGCGGGCGATTATGCCAGCGCGAAGGTCTGCAACGGTGAACTGCTTTTGTCTTTGTGCAGAACATTTTCGCTTCGTTGCAACGCAACGGTTTCGTTACTGTCAAGATGACCTAGCGGCGGTAACTGCAGAGGTCTAGTATGAGCCGCACTCACGTCAGCCAGGAGGTAAACCATGTCGGCCACCAAGAAGCCTGTAAACACTCCGTTGCACTTACTCCAACAACTCTCGGGCAGCCTGCTCGAGCATTTGGAAAACGCTTGCTCCCAAGCCTTGGCTGATGCTGAAAAACTGCTCGCCAAACTGGAAAAGCAGCGCGGCAAGGCGCAAGAAAAACTGCACAAATCCCGCACCAAATTGCAGGACGCAGCCTCTGCCGGTAAAGCCAAGGCGCAGAACAAGGCCAAGGCTGCCGTCAAAGAACTCGAAGACCTGCTCGATGCGCTGAAGGATCGTCAGTCCGACACTCGCGGCTACATTCTGCAACTCAAGCGCGATGCCCAGGAAAGCCTGAAACTGGCTCAGGGTGTCGGTCGCGTGCAAGAGGCCGCTGGCAAGGCGCTGTCCTCCCGCGCTGCCAAACCTGCAGCAGCTACAGCGAAAAAAACGCCAGCCAAACCTGCTGCGGCGAAAGCCCCGGCGAAAACCGCTGCGGCAAAACCGGCAGCCAAACCAGCAGCCAAGGCACCGGCTAAAACCGCCGCCAAACCTGCTGCAAAAACCGCAGTGAAAAAACCGGCTGCGGCGAGCGCTGCGAAACCGGCCGCACGTACTGCCGCTGCCAAACCTGCAGCGGCCAAACCGGCTGCCAAGCCAGCAGCAAAACCTGCTGCGCGCAAAGTCGCTCCGGCAAAAACCGCTGCGGCTAAACCAGCTGCCAAAGTAGCGGTAAAACCGGCTGCCAAACCTGCCGCGAAAACCGCCGCTGCAAAACCGGCAGCCAAGACTGCGGCCAAACCGGTCGCGGCAAAACCTGCTGCCAAGGTTGCTGCCAAACCAGCGGCCAAGCCTGCCGCTAAAACCGCTGCCAAACCTGCAGCAGCAAAACCTGCGACCGCTGCAGCCAAGCCTGCTGCCAAACCAGTAGCCGCAAAGCCGGCCGCCAAGCCAGCAGCAAAACCTGCCGCGAAAAAACCGGCCGTTGCCAAACCCGCTGCCGCCAAACCGGCGGCTGCACCGGCTGCCAAGCCAGCCGCTCCGGCACCGGCCGCCGCACCTGCTCCAGCCGCTTCTACCTCGACCACCACGACTGCGCCAACGCCAGCCGCTGCGTCGAGCGTCAGCAGCAACCCGACCAGCGCTTCCTAAGTGCCGGTTGCCGCGACGCGCAGCACGTGCAGCGCGTCGCGGTTCGGGCTGGCGGTCGATCCCGCCAGACTCTCCAGCCATTGCCCGGACGCTGATACTTCATCACGCGGCCAGTCCTGCGCAGCCTGTTCCAGTTGCCACAGCAAGTGCCGTTCGGCTTCCAGCTCCAGCGCTTTCATTTGCTCTCGCAGACCCTTGAGTACCGGATCGTCTTCGGCCAGGGTTTTCCATTGAGTGCGTAATGCACGCAGTGGCTGCACCACCTCCCGATCCCAAGGCCCCACCAGCTCTTTCAACTGCTCTACGCGCTGTTCGTCACAGTCCGTGCCCCGTTGCTCAAGCCACAGACCACAGAGCAGCAGGCAGACATTGGCCCCTGCCATTTGCAGTTGCAGGCAGGCAGGTTCCACGCCCGGTCGGGCGTAGGTGGCAAGGGAAAAGCTCCACAGGTCAGAGGACATCGTGCTACTCGCGCCAGTTGTGAGCGAAGCTGGTAGACTCCGCCGCCATTATGATCCGACTTCAGAACCTGACTTTACAGCGTGGCCCGCAACGTCTGCTAGAAGACGCCGAGCTGACCCTGCACGCCGGCCACAAAGCCGGCCTCATCGGTGCCAACGGTGCCGGCAAATCCAGCCTGTTTGCCTTGCTGCGCGGCGAGTTGCACCCGGACTCGGGCGATTGCCTGCTGCCGGCCGACTGGCGAATCGCGCACATGCGCCAGGAGGTCGACACCCTCGAGCGCCTGGCGGTCGACTATGTGCTCGATGGCGACCTGCGTCTACGTGAGGTGCAACGTGACCTCGCCGTCGCCGAAGCGGCCCACGATGGTACGGCTCTGGCCCGCCTGCACGCCGAGCTCGACAGCGCCGACGGTTATACCGCCGATGCGCGGGCACGCAAGTTGCTCGCCGGCCTCGGCTTCACCAACGAGCAGATGGACCGTCAGGTAGGAGATTTCTCCGGTGGCTGGCGGATGCGTCTGAACCTGGCGCAGGCCTTGATGTGTCCTTCGGACCTGTTGCTGCTCGACGAACCGACCAACCACCTGGACCTCGACGCGATCATCTGGCTCGAAGAGTGGCTGAAAAGCTACCCGGGCACCTTGCTGCTGATTTCCCACGACCGCGACTTCCTCGATGAAGTGGTCGATCACGTGGCTCATGTCGATCAGCGCAAACTGACCCTGTACCGTGGCGGCTACACCGCGTTCGAACGCGCCCGTGCCGAACGTCTGGCCCAGCAGCAACAGGCCTACGAGAAGCAGCAGGCGCAACGTGCGCACATGGAAAGCTACATCGCCCGCTTCAAGGCCCAGGCCACCAAGGCCCGTCAGGCGCAGAGCCGGATCAAGGCCCTGGAGCGCATGGAAGAGCTGTCGGCGGCGCATGTCGATTCGCCGTTCGACTTCGTGTTCCGCGAGTCGACCAAGATCTCCAGCCCGCTGATCGACCTGTCCGATGCGCGTCTGGGTTACGGCGAAAAAACCATCCTGGAGAAGGTCAAGCTGCAACTGACCCCGGGTGCGCGGATCGGTCTGCTCGGGCCGAACGGTGCCGGGAAATCGACCCTGATCAAGAACCTCGCCGGGGAGCTCGAGCCGCTGGCCGGGCGCCTGACCCGTGGCGAGAACACCGTGGTTGGCTACTTCGCCCAGCATCAACTCGACTCGCTGGATGCCAAGGCCAGCCCGTTGCTGCACTTGCAGCGTCTGGCGCCGACCGAACGCGAGCAGACCCTGCGCGACTTTCTCGGCGGTTTCGATTTCCGCGGCGCACGCATCGACGAGCCGGTGCTGAATTTCTCCGGTGGCGAGAAGGCCCGTCTGGCCCTGGCATTGATCGCCTGGGAACGGCCGAACCTGTTGCTGCTCGACGAACCGACCAACCACCTCGACCTGGAAATGCGCCTGGCGCTGACCATGGCGCTGCAGGAATTCAGCGGCGCGGTACTGGTGGTGTCTCACGATCGGCACTTGCTCAAGAGCACCACCGACAACTTCTACCTGGTCGCGGACGGCAAGGTCGAAGAGTTCGATGGCGACCTCGAAGACTACGCGCGCTGGCTGGTGGAATACCGTCAGCGCAACGCGCCGGTCAGCAATACCCCGGTGAACCCGGACAAGACCGACAAGAAGGCTCAGCGCCAGGCGGCTGCTGCATTGCGCCAGCAACTGGCACCGCACAAGCGTGAAGCCGACAAGCTTGAAGACGAGCTGGGCAAGCTCCACGAGAAACTCGCCAAGGTCGACGCCAGCCTCGGTGACAGCGACATCTACGAGCCGGCACGCAAGAACGAGTTGCGTGATCTGCTGGCCGAGCAGGCCAAGCTGAAAGTGCGCGAAGCCGAGCTGGAAGAAGCCTGGATGGAGGCACTCGAAACGCTGGAAAGCATGCAGGCGGAGCTGGAGGCGCTGTCCTGATGGAAGCGTTCAAGCTGCCGCTGCCGGCGATGTGGGTCGAGCCGATCTGGCTCGGCGTGCAGATTCTGCTGATCCTGGTGGCCGGCTACTTCGCTCAACGTGTCGTCGCTCGATTCCTCACCCGCCTGGGCGAGCGCTATCCGTTTCCGCCGCAGTTGTTGATGCCGCTGCGTGGCGGTCTGCGCTGGCTGATCATGGGCAGTGCGTTGATCTTCGTGCTGGAACGCCTCGGGGTGTCGGCCACGGTGCTGTGGACGGCGCTGTCGGGTTTCGTCGCGGTGGCGGCGGTGGCGTTCTTCGCCATGTGGAGTGTGCTGTCGAACCTGCTTTGCGCGATTCTGATCTTCACCGTCGGCCCGTTCCGCCTCGGCGATGTGGTCGAGCTGGTAGACACTACCGACAAGCCGGGTGTCAAAGGCCGGGTGGTGGCGATCAATCTGCTCTACACCACATTGATCGAAGCCGAGGAACTGGGTACTGGCAGCGCCATGGTGCAAGTGCCGAACAGCCTGTTCTTCCAGCGTTCGGTGCGGCGTTGGCGCGGGAGTGATGTGTTTCCTTCCAGCGGTTTCGAGAAGTAGTTTTTCCAAGCAAGATCAAAGATCGCAGCCTGCGGCAGCTCCTACATGGAATTGATGCTCACCTGTAGGAGCTGCCGCAGGCTGCGATCTTTTGATCTTTTGCTTTTAAGCCCAAACCGCATTAGCTTTGACGTCTTGTCACGAGCATGAGTCGAGGTGTGCGATGGAGCTTCAAACATGGCTGGCATTCTTTGCCGCCTGCTGGGTGATCAGTCTGTCCCCGGGTGCTGGCGCCATTGCGTCGATGTCCAGCGGTCTGCAATACGGTTTCTGGCGCGGTTACTGGAACGCCCTCGGCCTGCAGATCGGCCTGGCGGTACAGATTGCGATTGTCGGCGCCGGTGTCGGCGCGATCCTCACCGCATCGGCCACCGCATTCCATGCGATCAAATGGTTTGGCGTGGCCTATCTGGTCTATCTGGCGATCAAGCAGTGGCGTGCGCTGCCGATGGACATGAGCGATGACGCGGCGGTACGGCCGATCGGCAAACCGCTGGCGCTGGTGTTCCGTGGGTTTCTGGTGAACATCAGTAACCCCAAGGCGCTGGTGTTCATGCTGGCGGTGTTGCCGCAGTTCATCAATCCGCACGCACCGTTGCTGATTCAGTATGTGGTGATCGGGGCAACCATGATCTGCGTGGATCTGATTGTCATGGCCGGCTACACCGGACTGGCGTCCAAGGTGCTGCGTCTGTTGCGTACACCGCAGCAGCAGAAACGCATGAACCGCACGTTTGCCGGGCTGTTCATCGGCGCGGCTGCGTTCATGGCGACGTTGCGTAAAGCGGCGGTCTAAAAGCTTCGGCCACAAAAAAGGCGACCTCTTGAGGTCGCCTTTTTATTCCTACTGATTTCTCCAGTGAACTCCGTTGTAGCGAGGGGATTCATCCCCGATGGGGCGCGAAGCGGCCCCGCTCTTGACCTGACAAGAAGGGGCCTGCTGCGCAGTCCATCGGGGATGAATCCCCTCACCACAGAGTTATTCACTCAGCCGGTCAGTGCAAAATCACCGGCGCGGTATCGCGCGGCAGGTTGTTGCGCTGCTGTGCCTCACGCGGCTGCTCGTAACCACCGCCACCAAGCTGCATGCTCAGTTGCCCGGCGACGTCTTCGCCCAACGCTTTCGACACTTCACGTACCACCCGAGGGCGATTCAACGAAATCTTGATGTCGCGGCCATTCACCAGTTTGGTGTCCTGCGCTTCGCCCATCGCCGTGAAGGCCGAGGTGATCTCGTAGGTCTTGGTGTTGATCAGGCTGAAATCGGCCACCAGCGTCAGGCCCAGCACCGCCGAGTAGCTGTCGGTGTGCGCCAGCTCGTTCATGTCCTGGGTGAAGTCGATGTCCGACACGGTGCCGAACAGCACGTAGTCGGCACCCTTGAAGTTGCCGGCCTTGATGCGCTTGATCACGTCGTACACGTCACCCTTGGACGACGCGGTGTACGGCGTGCCCTGCACCAGCTGGAACATCCCGGTGCGCAGGATTTCGCCCTTGATGTCGCCGGTGAATTTACGCAGTTCACCCTGCTCGATGTAGCTGGTGGTCGCTTCCAGCTCGTTGTAGTTCGAGGAACCACTGGAGCTGTAGTAACCCTCGCGGTAATTGTTCTGCGCCGAAACGATGTGAATGTACTGCTCCACACGCTCCTGATACGCCAGATCCGTCACCGCGACTTTCGGGGCCGCTTGCACGCTGAACGCGCAAGCCAGGGCCATCATGCCAATCCATGCGCGCATCAATTAACGCTCCGTGGTTTTGCGGATCTCTTTTTCGTCCATCCACTCGGCCAGACCGCTTTCGACGTCGATCAGTTGCAGGCTGAATTTGTAGAAGACGTCCTTGTAGTCGCTGCTGCGCTTGACGATCGAGCTGATCGAGCCTTCCAGACGGTATTTGGCGGCGATCATGTTGCCGGTCTTGGCCACGGTGCTCTTCTTGTACAGGCCGCTCTGGTTTTGCAACTTGAGCTGGTCGACCTGGCTCTGCATCGCGGTGTTATCGCTGGCGAAGCGGGCGGTGCCGGATTTCATCAACTGAGTCTTGATGCTGGTGGTGATTTCGCGGGTATCGATGTACTCGCTGGTCTTGTTCTTCACGTCGTAGACCTGCACCACCGGGCGGCCCTGCAGAATGCCGGACTGGGCCAGCGAGCGGGTCATCGATTCGGCGATCATTTGCAGGTCGGTCGAGCCGAATTCGTTGGTCACGGTTTCAACCGCTTTGGTGTCGCCGTAGCTGATGTTCTTGCTGCCCAGGGTCGGCGAGGTGTTGGCGCAACCGGAAGCCAGCAGGGCGAGGACAGCGATCAGGGAAAAGCGTGCAAACATGGGAATGCTCTCTAAAACAGGAATAGGGTGGCGGACTTAAGGCGTCTTGAGTTCGAGACGGAAATCCACGGCTTTCGGGGTCGGGGCGATGCCCTGGATGAAGCTGGTCTGAGCGCCGTACATCATCTGGCTTTTCCAGACTTCTTCCTCGGCGACCGGGAAACCTTCCGGGCCAAGCCAGGCGAAGCGGTAGTAGAACGTCTTGTTGCTGTTGAGGGTGTTGGTCAACTGCACATTGACGGTCATGAAGCCGTTCTCACGGGCGACGCGCATGGCGCCGACCGCAATGTGTTTCTGCGGGCCCATGGCCACGACCTTGCTCGCGGCGCTGCCCGGCTCCGGTGGTGGCGGGGTGGCGCAGCCGCTGGCCAGGATGGCGAGAGCGACGACGGCGAAGAGTTTCAAGCGCATGCAAAGACTCCGTTCTTAAGGTTGTTTGAGGCTGGCGACGTTGGTCGCGCTGGCGCTCGGGATGACATGGGCGGCGACGCCGCCGGCAAATACCTGATTGCCCACGGCACGCAGGCTGATCACTTGATAACGCTGATCGACGGTGACCTTGACCAGCGAACCGCCGACGGCGCTCGGCAGGCTGACCTGGTGCTCGCCTTTCTTCAAGCGCAGACGCACCACTTGGGTGTTGTCCGGCAGGGTACGCCACGTACGGGTATCGGCACCTTCCAGCACAGCTGAAGAAATACCCACGGCCAGACCGGCCAGCGGGTTGGTTTCGTTGATCTTCTTCTGCGCCACGCCTTTGGTGATTGCGCGCACGGTGGTGCGCACAATGATCCCCGGCATGTCATCGCGCAGGGCGCGGCGGGACATGGCGGTGGTGCTGTTGAGGGCGGTCAGGTTGACTTGCTGGCCATCGACGCCAATCTGCGTGAATGGTGCGGTAGAGGTGTCAGGCTTGATGATCGGGAACGACAGCGGGGTGATCACCACGTTGTTGGAGATCGGCAATGGCAGCGGCACGCGGATCGAATCACGCGAGGGTGCCAGACCGCTTTGCACGACGATCAGGATATCGCTGTCGTCGGACTTGCTCGGCTTGTCGAGGTTGACCAGCGCCTGCTCCAGCAGCGGGGTGTTCGGGCGCAGTTCGGCCGCCTTGCGGTAGCCCGGCGCAGCCAGGTCTTTCTCGCCCAGGGCTTCGTAGACGAAACCGGCCAGGTAATGGCTGAACGCACTCTGGTAGCTGTTTTTCAGGCTGACTACTTCCGGCGCGTCGAGGCTGGCAACCGGGTAGCCTTGCAGATCCTTGTACTGAGTCTTGATGCCTTCTTTCTCGGCCTCTTCCTCACTCTTGAGGTATTCCTTGTCGCGCAGGTCGGCGATCACCGCTTCACGTTCGTGAGTCTTCTTGATCGCGGTGCGGGCGCCGTCGAAGTCATTGACGGCCAGCAGATTGAGGGCCATCTGCGTGGTCAGCATGACTTTTTCGTAGTCGTAGCCTTCGTAGCGACGCACCTTATCGTTGACCAGGAAACTGCCGAACTGAGCCAGGTATTTACCGGTATCGAGCTTGACCGAATCTTCCCACTGGCCAACCACCTGATCGGCGCTGGTCCAGGCGTTCTGGCTGCCGGACAGGTCGCCCTTGGCGCGCAGCAACTCACCTTTCTCGAAGTAATAGAGCAGGTCTTTGTCCGGACCGGTGTTGTTCTTTTCCAGCAGGCTCAGCGCGGCGTCGACGTTGCCGGTGGCCAGTTGCTGGTTGGTCTGGGCCAGTTCCGAATCGTAGTTGCGGAACGCCGAACAGCCGGACAGCAGAGTGACAGCGCTGAGCGCGATCAAGGTGGGAGTGCGCAATGCCATGGGGGTACTTCTTCCCTGAGCTAGTAACTGCATCAGCCGCCGGTGCTGGTCGGGCTGGTGTGACCCATCGACAGTGGCGCTGGCCTCCTGCCAATTCCTCATAACCAGAGGAGCTTTTATGCCGCATCGCGATAGCGCGGGCGCGGCATTATAAGCGGGCGATGCTGGCCATGTAATAGCTTTTTAATCGCACTTGTTAGTTTGGTGCCATTACTTATTTCAGGGCGGATACGCGATTTTCCACCGATGTGGCAGATTGAAAAGCGCTGCCGTTCGCATAAATTCGATCGCCCAGTACGCGCAAGCCAATCATCTGGCGATTCTGGTCGATGCGGATGTTCAGTGGAGCGCCTGAAGTGTTCGGCAGGCTTATCTGGTGCTCGCCCTTTTTCAGACGCAGGCGTACGACCTGTGTCAGGTTGGGCAGGGTACGCCAGGTGCGAGTGTCGGCCTGCTCGAAACCATCCCACTGGGTGACGTAGGAGGCTTTGCCTGGATTACGGCGATTGTCGGTACCCTGAACGTCCGCCGCGAGGAAGGCACGGTAGGTGGTGCGTTGGATAATCCCGGGCATGTCGTCACGCAGCGTGCGCAAAGACATATCGGTGATGCTGTTGACCGCGATCAGCTTTTTATCGCGACCGTCGACGCGGACCTGATTGAACGGCGCAGTGGAGTTATCCGGCACCATCACTGGGAACGAAATATTGGCGACGATCACCTGGCCGTCCTTGAGCTGCACCGGATACGGTACGCGCACCGAACTGCGGGCCGGCGCCAGGCCGCTTTGCACGATGATCAGCACATCGCTTTCGTCGGCCTTGAGTCCAGGGCTGTCGAGGTCGCGCAATGCCTGTTGGAAAAACGGCATGTCCGGGCGCAGTTCGATGGCCTGACGATAACCGGGCGCTGCGAGGTCTTTTTCGCCGAGTGCCTCATAGGTGAAACCGGCGAGATAGTGACTGAACGCGCTCTGATAACCGTTTTTCAGGGCAAGCACTTCCGGGGACTCGAGCATCACCACCGGATAACCCTGAAGGTCCTTGTAGTGCACGCGTGCGCCCTGGGCCTTGGCGGCTTCCTCGACCTTTTCGTATTCCAGCTCCCGTTGCCGGGCGATCAGCGCTTCGCGCTCATGGATTTTCTTGATGTCGGCACGAGCGCCGTCGAAGTCATTTTGCGCTAACTGATTGAGGGCCATTTGCGTGGTCAGCATGACTTTTTCATAGTCGTAGCCATCGTAGCGCCGCAGCTTGTCATTGATGATGCCGCCCCAGTGATCGCCCATCGCCGCGAGCAACTTGTCGCCGGTGGTTTCGATCGTGTCCTGGCGCTGGATGATCATCTGCTCGGCGCTGCGCCAGGTTGTCTGGCTTTGCGTGAACTCGCCGCCGGCACTGAGTACGGCGCCCTTTTCAAAGTAGTAGAGCAGGTCTTTATCCGGGTCGGGGTTGTGCGCTTCGATCAGCGTCAGGGCGCCGTCGATGTTGCCGGCCTTGAACTGGTCAGTGGTCTGTTGCAGTTCCAGGTCATAGTTGCGGTACGCGGCGCAGCCGCTCAGTTGCACTACAGCGGCTATCAACAGGGGCAGCAGCAAACGATGGCGCATGAAGGGGGTCATCCTTGAGCGGGAAATGCGACGAGGTGGCGCATTATAGGCGGCAATAGTGGCCAAGTGATGCGTGGTTTTTGTTTGCTGATTGCACAGATCATTGGGATCACGCGGCGGATTTACCGGTGGGATGGATGCGGGGTTTGGGCTAGCCTTGCTGGCCTGACGCTTAACCATTGCCAGGACTTCAATGAATCAACTGCAGGCCATGCGCGCGTTTCGTTGCATCGTCGAGTGTCGCGGGTTCAGCGCCGCTGCCGAGCGCCTCGACACCACTCACTCGACCATCTCCCGGCAGTTGCAGCAGCTGGAAAGCGAGCTGGGCACGCGGCTGATCAATCGCAACACCCGGGGTTTCAACCTGACCACGGCGGGGCAGCAGTATTACGCGGCTTGCGTGGACATTCTCGAACGCCTCGATCAAGCCGCACTGGCGGCGGGGCAGGCCCATGAAAGCCCCAGCGGTGTGCTGCGCATCAGCGCGCCAATGGTCATCGGTACGCTGGAACTGGCGAGCTGGCTGCCGTCGTTCCAGCAGCGCTATCCCGAAATTGAAGTCGACCTGTCCTGCGATGACCGTATCGTCGATCTGATCGCCGAGGGTTTCGATGTGGCTTTGCGCATCTGCGGACCCTTGGCCGATTCATCCATGGTTGCGCGGTTGCTGACCGTCTCGGACATGCTGCTGGTGGCTTCGCCTGTGTATGTGGCGCGCAATGGTCTGGTGCGCCAGGTGCGCGAACTCGCCGAGCAGCAGTTGCTGGCGTTTGCCGGTGGCAGTGACTGGGCGCTGACCGACGCGCGCGGGCTCACCACTGGTGTGCGCGTGCAGGGACGGTTCAAGGCCGACTCGATCAGTTCGCTGCACGCCGCCGCGTTGGCCGGAGTCGGCATCGCCGCGTTCACCCGGGCCACGGTGCAGGAGGATCTGCTCAGTGGCCGGCTGGTGCAAATCCTGCCCAACTACAACCTTGGGCGGCGCCACTATTACGCGCTCTATCCACATGCCCGGCACGTCGCGCTGAAGGTGCAGGTGTTCGTCGAGTTTATGCTTGAACACTACCGCAACACCACCGCAGCGCTGCGTTAAAGCGCCACGAGACGTCGACAAAGCTTGAGTGAAAGGCGTTCGAAGTGAACAATATGTAACTTCGCATTTCCATTTGAGACTCATTCATGACTGCCGCGTCCCGATTCCTGGCCTGGCTGGTGTTCCCGCTGTTTGCCCTGAGCAGTTTCAACCTGCTGGCTGACACCGTGGAAGGCGCCCCGCAGGCGCTGCACCTGCTCGATTACATCAGCGCCGACTATCCGCCGACGGTCGAGGCGGGCAAGGTCGTCGACGACGGCGAATACCGCGAGCAACTGGAATTCACCCAGGTGCTGCAAGGGCTGATCGGCGGTCTGCCGGCCAAACCGGAGAAGGCTGAGCTGGAGCAGGGTGTCGAGGCTCTGCACGCCGCCATCACCGCGAAACAGGACGGCGCCGACGTCGCGCGTCAGGCCCGACAACTGGGGGCGAAACTGGCGGTGGCGTATGAAGTCAGCCAGGCGCCGATCATCACTCCCGATCCGACCCGGGGCGCGCCGCTGTACGCGCAGAACTGCTCGGTATGCCACGGTGAAACCGGCGCCGGTGACGGCCCGGCGGGGCTCGGCATGACGCCGTCGCCAGCCAACCTGCGCGATGCCGGCCGCATAGATCATCTGAGTCTGTACGCGATCTACAGCACCCTCGGCCAAGGCGTCGAAGGCACTGACATGCCGGCGTTCGCCGATCAACTGGACGACCGTCAGCGTTGGGATCTGGCGACCTACATTGCCGGTTTCAGTGCCGACCCGGCTGCGGCCAAGTCCGACAAGACCTTCAACATCGCCGATCTGGCGCGCCAGACCCCGGCCGAGGTACAGGCCGCCGAAGGCCCGCAAGCGGCGGCGACCTTCCGTGCCCAGCGCGCGCAGCCGCCGCAGGTCAAGCGCGGCCCGGCGCAGTTGCTCGATTACACCGCCGCCACGCTGGACAAGAGCCTGGCCGCGTATCGCGCCGGCGATCACGATCAGGCCTATGACCTGTCGGTGGCGGCGTATCTGGAAGGCTTCGAACTGGTCGAAAGCTCGCTGGATAACGTCGACGCCAACGTGCGCAAGGACACTGAAAAATCGCTGATGGCCTACCGTCAATCGTTGCAGGACGGCTTGCCGGTGGCGCAGGCCGAACAGCGTCTCGACGCGGCCAAGGGCAAATTGAAAGAGTCCGCCGAACTGCTCGGCAGCGATGGCCTGAGCTGGTCGCTGAGCTTCATTTCCGGCCTGCTGATTCTGCTGCGCGAAGGCCTCGAAGCGATTCTGGTGCTGGCGGCGATCCTCGCGTTTCTGCGCAACACCGGCCAGCAGTCGGCGGTGCGCAGCGTCAACATCGGTTGGGGCTTGGCGCTGCTCGCCGGTCTTGGCACCTGGGCGCTGGCGGCGTACGTGATCGACGTCAGCGGCTCGCAGCGTGAACTGCTCGAAGGCGCGACGGCGCTGTTCGCCAGCGTCATGGTGCTGTGGCTCGGCGTGTGGATGCACGACCGGCGCCACGCGGCGGCCTGGCAGGATTACATCAAGCAGAGTCTGGTGGGCGGCGGCGGACGTTTCGGCTTCGCGATCCTCGCGTTCTTCTCGGTGTACCGCGAGTTGTTCGAAGTGATCCTGTTCTACGAAACCCTGTGGCTGCAGGCCGGCCCCGCCGGGCATGACGCGGTGCTGGCCGGTGGTGCGACGGCGCTGGTGCTGCTGATCGGTCTGGCCTGGGTGATCCTGCGCGGTTCGGCGAAACTGCCGCTGGCGCTGTTCTTCAGCATCAACGCCGGTCTGCTCTGTGCCTTGTCGGTGGTGTTCGCCGGGCATGGCGTGAAAGCGCTGCAGGAAGCCGGGATTTTCGGCACACGACCGGTGGCGTTCTTTGAGTTCGACTGGCTGGGGATTCACGCCGATGCCTATTCGCTGACAGCGCAGGCCTTGGCGATTCTGGCGATTGTCGTTTTGTATGGGCGCAGCCGGATGGCCGAGAAGAAGCGGGTTTCTGCTGCCTGATCGGGTTATCGTTTGAAAGATCGCAGCCTGCGGCAGCTCCTACAGGGGTTCGGTGTATCCCTCTAGGAGCTGCCGAAGGCTGCGATCTTTTGCTTTCAAGAGGTTATCAATATGCGTGTATGGATCGATGCCGACGCCTGCCCCCGGGCCGCCAAGGATCTGGTGGTGAAGTTCGCCCTAAAGCGCCAGTTCGAAGTGGTGCTGGTGGCCGGGCAGCCGCAGACCAAGCCGGGGCTGGCCATCGTCAAACTGATCGTGGTGCCCAGCGGCCCGGATGCGGCGGACGATTACCTGGTCGAGCACGCGGTGCCCGGAGAGCTGGTGATCTGCAGCGATATCCCGCTGGCCGATCGTCTGGTGAAGAAGGGCGTGGCGGCGCTGGATCCGCGCGGCAAGGAATTCGACGCGCAGAACATGGGCGAGCGGCTGGCGGTGCGCAACCTGTTCACCGACCTGCGTGAGCAGGGCCAGATCAGCGGCGGCCCGGCGCCGTTCGGCGAGCGTGAGAAGCAGGCGTTTGCCAATGCGCTGGACCGGATCCTCACCCGGCTGAGCCGTAAACCCTGATTCAACCGTATACCTGTGGTGAGGGGATTTATCCCCGATGGCCTGCGCAGCAGGCCCAGTGCTTCAAGATGCAAGGGGCTGCTGCGCAGCCATCGGGGGTAAATCCCCTCACCACAAAAACCTTCAGAAAGGTCGTGTCAGGCATCGTTCTCGTGAGTCAGTTCGAGCACCCGATCCACCAGCTTGTTGATCCCCGAAGCCGCCTCACTGATGTTCTGCGCCAGCATGTAAGCCGGGGTCGTCACCAGTTTGCGTGCCTTGTCTTCGATGATGTCAGTCACCGCGCAGTCTTCGTGGCTGGCGCCCATCTTGTTCATCGCGGTGGCGGTGTCGGCATCGTTGCCGATGGTGCAGGTCACGCCCGGGCCGTAGATCTTCGCTGCCAGCGCCGGCGAGATGCACATCAGGCCCACCGGTTTGCCCGCTTCGGCAAATGCTTCCGCCAAGGCCAGTACCTCGGGCTGTACTGCGCAGCCGGCACCTTCGACGGCAAAGTTCGAGAGGTTTTTCGCGGCGCCAAAACCGCCAGGTACGATCAGCGCGTCGAAGTCATCGACGTCGGCTTCGCGAATGTCCTTGATGTTGCCGCGGGCAATGCGTGCCGACTCCACCAGAACGTTGCGCGTTTCGGGCATTTCTTCACCGGTGAGGTGATTGATCACATGCAATTGCGCAATGTTCGGCGCGAAGCATTGCACCTGCGCACCACGTTGATCGAGGCGCAGCAGGGTGATGACACTCTCGTGGATCTCGGCGCCGTCGTACACGCCGCTGCCGGACAGGATCACTGCAACTTTTTTGCTCATGGGTTTCTCTCCAGATTCATGGCGCTAAATGTCCACTAATTTGTCGTGCGTTGCCATAGGCCCAAGTGGCGGCTGCACCTGCATGGAGCGCTTTCTAAATGGATCGCAGCAACGGCGGGGTGTTCATTATTTGCGGTTGCCTGCTTCGTGACGAACAGGAGATTTTTCGCGCGAGAACGCCGCTGGCGAACGGGAGTCCGCTGGCGCAGAGGGGATAAATGACTAAAAGAGCCGGCCAGCCCGGGCTTTGCGCAGGGCTGTACGCCAGGCGCCAGCGCGTTATTCGGCTGGCGTCTTCGGTTCGGCAGGTTTGGCCGCTTCGGATTGATTCAGCAGTGCCGCTTTTGCGGCTTGCTCATCGGCGTAAACCTGCTTGGCCAGACGCGCATTCTTGAAGCGGCGGCGCAGCCACAGACCAACGCCAAGAATCAGCAGCGCACCGAGCACCCACAGTTCGTACTTCTTGATGCTGCCGAGCATGCCTTCGAGCACCGCACCGAAGTGGTAGGCGGCGGCTGCCAGGGCGGTGGCCCAGATCGCTGCGCCGATGCCGTTCAGCAGCAGATAACGTCCCGGCGGATAACCCGACAGGCCGATCGCCACCGGCATCACCGTGCGCAGGCCGTAAACGAAGCGGAAGCTCAGAACCCAGATGTCCGGATGCTTGCGAATGTGTTCCAGCGCGCGGTCGCCCATCATCTGCCAGCGCGGTTTGCGCGCGAGCAATTTGCGCCCGTGCTTGCGCCCCAGGAAGTACCACAGCTGATCGCCGGCATAGCTGCCGAAGAACGCCACGACCACCACCAGGTTGATGTCCATGTATCCACGGAACGCGAGGAAGCCTGCGAGCACCAGGATGGTTTCGCCTTCGAAGAACGTGCCGAGGAACAAGGCAAAGTAGCCAAAGTCATGCAGAAATTGTTGGAGCATTGTCTGGGTGCTGGCGAAATGAACGCGCAGCCTAACCCTTCGGACACATTCATGAAAGTGTCGAAATGTGTCTCGACGTGAACAATTCCTACGCTAACAATGGAATGCGGCTACATGTCACGGGGTACGCACAACTGTAATCTGTTGGTCATAATGGCCGTCTATAACTGTCACGCTCGCCCGTTTGCGCGGGCTCAGGAGTCCGCCGTGAGCTTTACCCCTGCCAATCGTCTGTTCCCTGCCACTCGCCTGCGTCGCAATCGTCGTGATGATTTTTCGCGTCGGCTGGTGCGGGAAAACGTGCTGACGGTCGATGACCTGATCTTGCCGGTGTTCGTGCTTGAGGGTGAAAACCGTCGCGAAGCCGTGGCCTCGATGCCCGGTGTCGAACGCCTGACCATTGACCTGCTGCTTGAAGAGGCGGCGCAATGGGTCGAGCTGGGTATTCCGGCGCTGGCGCTGTTCCCGGTCACGCCAATCGAATTGAAATCCCTCGATGCTGCCGAAGCCTGGAACCCGCAAGGCATTGCCCAGCGCGCCACTCGCGCATTGCGTGAGCGTTTCCCGGAATTGGGCGTGATCACTGACGTCGCCCTTGATCCGTTCACCACCCACGGGCAGGACGGCATTCTCGATGAAGAAGGCTACGTGCAGAACGACATCACCGTCGACGCACTGGTCAAGCAGGCACTGTCCCACGCTGAAGCAGGCGCTCAGGTCGTGGCACCGTCGGACATGATGGACGGCCGCATCCAGGCGATCCGCGAGGCGCTGGAGCTGGCCGGTCACGTCAACGTGCGGATCATGGCCTACTCGGCCAAGTACGCCAGCGCCTATTACGGGCCGTTCCGCGATGCGGTGGGGTCGGCAGCGAATCTGGGCAAGGCCAACAAGGCCTCCTATCAGATGGACCCGGCCAACAGCGACGAAGCGCTGCACGAAGTCGGTGCGGACTTGTCTGAAGGCGCGGACATGGTCATGGTCAAACCCGGCATGCCGTACCTGGACATTCTTTTGCGGGTAAAAGATGCCTTCAAAGTGCCGACCTTCGTCTATCAGGTTAGCGGCGAATACGCCATGCACATGGCGGCGATCCAGAATGGCTGGTTGAGCGAGGCGGTAATTCTTGAATCACTGACCGCCTTTAAACGTGCCGGCGCTGATGGCATCCTGACTTACTTTGCTGTCCGTGCCGCTCAATTGTTACGAGAGCAGAAATAGCCCTCCCAGGAACATTCGATGAATACCGAAGGACTCACTGAAGTTGCAGTAAAAGAAGCTCAACCGGTGGTGGAGCAGATCACCGAAACCCCGCCGGAACTCGAGCCTGCGCCACCCGCGCCGGTCGCTGAAGCCGTCGCGGCGGCGCCAGTGATTGCGATCCCGGGCCTGGATGACAGCAGCCTGTATATCCATCGCGAGCTCTCGCAACTGCAGTTCAACATCCGCGTGCTGGAACAGGCGCTGGACGAGTCCTATCCGTTGCTGGAGCGGCTGAAGTTCCTGCTGATCTTCTCCAGCAACCTCGACGAATTCTTTGAAATCCGCGTCGCTGGTCTGAAAAAGCAGATCACCTTCGCCCGTGAACAGGCCGGTGCCGACGGTCTGCAACCGCACCAGGCGCTGGCGCGGATCAGCGAGCTGGTGCACGGTCACGTTGACCGCCAGTACGCGATCCTCAACGACATCCTGCTGCCGGAGCTGGAAAAGCATCAGGTGCGCTTTATCCGTCGTCGTCACTGGACGACCAAGATCAAGACCTGGGTGCGCCGCTACTTCCGCGACGAGATCGCGCCGATCATCACCCCGATCGGCCTCGACCCGACGCACCCGTTCCCGTTGCTGGTGAACAAGAGCCTGAACTTCATCGTCGAACTGGAAGGCATCGACGCCTTCGGTCGCGATTCCGGTCTGGCGATCATCCCGGCACCGCGCCTGCTGCCACGGATCATCAAGGTTCCGGAAGAAGTCGGCGGCCCGGGCGACAACTATGTGTTCCTGTCGTCGATGATCCACGCCCACGCCGATGACCTGTTCCAGGGCATGAAGGTTAAGGGCTGCTACCAGTTCCGCCTGACCCGAAACGCCGACCTTGCGCTCGACTCCGAAGATGTCGAAGACCTTGCGCGTGCCCTGCGTGGCGAGCTGTTCTCGCGGCGTTACGGCGATGCGGTGCGCCTGGAAGTCGCCGACACTTGCCCGAAACACCTCTCGGACTATCTGCTCAAGCAGTTCAACCTGAGCGAGACCGAGCTGTATCAGGTCAACGGCCCGGTCAACCTGACACGCCTGTTCAGCATCACCGGTCTGGACAGCCACCCGGAGCTGCAATACACGCCGTTCACCCCGCAGATCCCGAAACTGCTGCAGAACAGCGAGAACATTTTCAGCGTGGTGAGCAAGCAGGACATCCTGCTGCTGCACCCGTTCGAGTCGTTCACCCCGGTGGTCGACCTGCTGCGCCAGGCGGCGAAAGACCCGCATGTATTGGCTGTGCGCCAGACCCTGTACCGCTCCGGCGCCAACTCGGAAATCGTCGATGCGCTGGTGGACGCCGCTCGTAACGGCAAGGAAGTGACCGCGGTCATCGAACTGCGCGCCCGCTTCGACGAAGAGTCCAACTTGCAACTGGCCAGCCGTCTGCAAGCGGCCGGTGCGGTGGTGATTTACGGCGTGGTCGGTTTCAAGACTCACGCCAAGATGATGCTGATCCTGCGTCGCGAGGCCGGCGAGATCGTGCGTTACGCGCACCTCGGCACTGGTAACTACCACGCCGGCAACGCCCGTTTGTACACCGACTACAGCCTGCTGACTTCCGACGACGCCTTGTGCGAAGACGTCGGCAAACTGTTCAGTCAGTTGATCGGCATGGGTAAAACCCTGCGTATGAAGAAGCTGTTGCATGCGCCGTTCACCCTGAAGAAGGGCATGCTCGACATGATTGCCCGGGAAACCCAGTTCGCCGTCGAAGGCAAACCGGCGCACATCATCGCCAAATTCAACTCGCTGACCGATCCGAAGATCATTCGTGCGCTGTACAAGGCCAGCCAGTCCGGCGTGCGCATTGATCTGGTGGTGCGTGGCATGTGCTGTCTGCGTCCGGGCATTGCCGGGGTTTCGCACAACATCCATGTGCGCTCGATCATCGGTCGCTTCCTTGAACACACCCGAGTGTTCTACTTCCTCAACGGCGGCGAGGAGCAGATGTTCCTCTCCAGCGCCGACTGGATGGAGCGCAACCTCGACAAGCGCGTCGAGACTTGCTTCCCGGTGGAAGGCAAGAAGCTGCTGACTCGCGTGAAGAAAGAGCTGGAGCTGTACCTGACCGACAACACCCACAGCTGGAGCCTGCAGTCGGATGGCCGTTACATCCGCAACACGCCAACCGGCAACCAGAACCCGCGCAGCGCGCAGGCGACGTTGCTGGAACGCCTGGGCAGCCCGATTCTGCCGGTGAGCAGCTGACCTTCAGCCCAATAAAAAAGGCGATCCCCACGGATCGCCTTTTTTGTACTTCGAATTCACCTGTAGGAGCTGTCGAGTGAAACGAGGTTGCGATCTTTTGATGTTGATCCTGAAAACAAGATCAAAAGATCGCAGCCTTCGGCAGCTCCTACAGGGGACTGTCAGTGGACAGTGAGGACGATGCCAACCCGCGTCAGCCAGTCGGCCTCAAGGCCAAAGTCAGCCTGAGTCAGCTGGTTTTCATCCAGCCAGTTCTCCGGGAATTCCACGTCGAGGTTGTCGCCCTTGGCATGCAGTGTCACTTGCGGCATCGCCTGGGTGCCACGGATGTGGTGGAACAGGATCGCGAAGCGCAGCAGCACGCACAGACGGATCAGCTTGTCGCCGTCGTCACCGAACTCGGCGAACTTGTCCTTGGGGATGTTGCGGCGGTGGCCGCGCACCAGCAGAGCGAGCATTTGCTGGTCTTCGCGAGAGAAACCGGCAAGGTCCGAGTGCTCGATCAGGTAGGCGCCGTGCTTGTGATAGTGGTAGTGCGCGATGTCGAGGCCGACTTCGTGGACCTTCGCGGCCCAACCGAGCAATTCGCGCCAGATGCCGTCATCCAGCTCCCAGTCTGCGGCGACCTGATCGAAGGCGTGCAGTGCCTTGCGTTCAACTCGCGCGGCTTGTTCCAGATCGACGTGA
The DNA here is from genome assembly GCF_016756945.1 of Pseudomonas sp. MWU318. Classification (NCBI taxonomy): domain Bacteria; kingdom Pseudomonadati; phylum Pseudomonadota; class Gammaproteobacteria; order Pseudomonadales; family Pseudomonadaceae; genus Pseudomonas; species Pseudomonas sp. MWU318. The sequence continues at coordinate 233,573 of NZ_JAESJL010000003.1, read as the reverse complement.
TAGCGCTCCATTAGCGAAGTCAGGGTGCGTTCGCGCACGTCTTCGTGATGATGGCGGCCGAGCAGGTCGTAGAGCACGCCTTCACGCAGCGCGCCTTCGCAGTGATCCATGCGTTGCAGTTCGAGGGCGTCGAAGATCGCTTCGAGAATCGCCAGGCCCGCCGGGAAGATCGCCCGACGGTCAGGCTTGATGCCTTCGAAGTCGATCTTGTCGACATCCCCCAGTTTGAACAGACGACGTTTGAGCCAGGCCAGACCTTCGGCATTCACTTCGCCGGTGCCATGCCCGCCGGCCTTCAGCGCCAGGCCGATGGCGCGGATGGTGCCCGAGGAGCCGATGGCTTCATCCCAGGTCAGGCGGTGCAGGGCGTGCTCGATGCTCATGATCTCCAGCCGCGCCGCCGTGTACGCCTGGGCGTAACGGGCCGGGGTGATCTTGCCGTCCTTGAAATAACGCTGAGTGAAGCTGACGCAGCCCATTTGCAGGCTTTCGCGCAGCAGCGGTTCAAAACGCTGCCCGATGATGAATTCGGTACTGCCGCCGCCGATGTCGGCCACCAGACGCTTGCCCGGGGTGTCGGCGAGGGTGTGTGAAACGCCCAGATAAATCAGCCGCGCTTCTTCACGGCCGGAGATGACTTCCACCGGGTGGCCGAGGATCTCTTCGGCGCGGTGGATGAATTCCAGGCGGTTGCGCGCTTCGCGCAGGGCGTTGGTGCCGACGATCCGCACGGCGCCCAGCGGCATGCCGTTGATCAGTTGGGCAAAGCGCTTGAGGCAGTCGAGGCCACGCTGCATCGATTCTTCGTTGAGATGGCGCTCATCGTCGATACCGGCGGCGAGCTGCACTTTCTCTCCGAGGCGCTCCAGGATACGGATTTCTCCGTTCTGGGCCTTGGCCACGACCATGTGGAAGCTGTTGGAGCCCAGGTCGATTGCGGCGATCAGGGACAGATTCTTGGCTTTGGATTGCGGCATGGTCAGGGGGTCTCGGTCGATAACCCCGCCATCGTGCCACGATCAAACGCTGACGCCAACGCGCATGGCTCAAACCGTTGATCCTGCGCATAAAAGCTTGAGACCGCGGCGCGGCCATTCGCGAGCAAGCTCGCTCCCACAGGTTTTTGTGTCGAACACACAATCATGTTCCGCCGCAGAACCCTGTGGGAGCGGGCTTGCCCGCGAAGGCGTCCGCTCAGGTGCTGAAGCGTTATCAGGCTGTCGCTTCCACGGTACCAATGAAATTCGCCAGCTCCGCCGTCTGCGGATTGGCAAACAACACCTTCGGATCCCCCACCTCATGCACCTTGCCATGGTGCATGAACACCAGCTTGTCGCCGATTTCCCGGGCAAAGCGCATTTCGTGGGTGACCATGATCAGCGTCATGCCTTCCTTGGCCAGTTGGCGCACCACGGCGAGCACTTCATTGACCAGCTCCGGGTCCAGCGCCGAGGTGATCTCATCGCACAGCAACACTTTCGGCGACATCGCCAGTGCCCGGGCAATCGCCACGCGCTGTTGCTGTCCGCCGGACAACCGATCCGGGAAGGCGTCGAACTTCTCCCCCAGCCCGACGCGTTCGAGCATCTTGCGCGCCAGTTCGGCCGCCTTGGCCTTCGGTACTTTCTGCACCACTTGCGGCGCGAGCATCACGTTCTCGCCGACGGTCAGGTGCGGGAACAGGTTGAACTGCTGGAACACCATGCCGACTTTCTGCCGCAGGCTGCGCAGGTCGGCGCGGGCGGCGTCGAGGTATTCGCCGTCGACTTCGATCACCCCGTCGTTGATCGACTCCAGACCATTGAGGGTGCGCAGCAGGGTCGATTTACCCGAGCCGCTGCGGCCGATGATCGCCACCACCTGGCCTTCCTCGACGCTCAGGTCGATGCCTTTGAGCACGTGGTGATCGCCGTAGTATTTATGCAGGGCGGAAATTCTAAGCAGAGGCATGCAGTCTCCTTTCCAGGTAGCGCGCACTGAGCGACAAGGGGTAGCAGAGCAGGAAGTAGCCGAGGGCGACGAGGCCGTAGACCATGAACGGTTCGAAAGTGGCGTTGGCGAGCATGCCGCCGGTCTTGGTCAGCTCGGTGAAGCCGATGATCGAGGTTACCGCAGTGCCTTTGACCACTTGCACCGAGAAGCCCACGGTCGGCGCCACCGCGATGCGCAGCGCCTGCGGCAGGATCACGTAACGCAATTGCTCCAGTGGATTCAGTGCCAGGCTCGACGAGGCCTCCCACTGGCCATTGGGGATCGCTTCGACGCAACCGCGCCAGATCTCCGCCAGATAGGCGCTGGTGAACAATGTCAGGGCAATGGCTGCCGCCATCCACGGCGAGATCTCGATCCCGGCCAGCGCCACGCCGAAGAACACCAGAAACAGCTGCATCAGCAGCGGTGTGCCCTGGAACAGCTCGATCCAGGTGCGGGCAATATTGCTCGGTAACGGATTTTTCGAGATGCGCATGATCAGAATCAGCAGCCCGACGATGCCGCCGCCAATGAACGCCACCAGCGACAGCGCCAGCGTCCATTGCAGGCCGGTGAGCAGGTTGCGCAGGATGTCCCAGAAGGTGAAGTCGCTCATCGGCTGCTCCTCGCGATATAGCGGCGGCCGATCCAGTTCAACAACTGGCGGATCAGCAGGGCCATGCACAGGTAGATCAGCGTGGTCAGCGCATAGGTTTCAAAGGCGCGGAAGTTGCGCGACTGAATGAAGTTGGCGGCGAAGCTCAGCTCCTCGGTGGCGATCTGCGAACACACCGCCGAACCGAGCATGACGATGATGATCTGGCTGCTCAGGGCCGGCCAGACCTTGCCCAGAGCCGGCAGCAGGACCACGTGGCGGAACGCCTCGAAACGGCTCATCGCCAGTGCGGCGGCGGCTTCCAGTTGCCCGCGCGGAATCGCCTGGATGCCGGCGCGGATGATCTCGGTCGAATACGCGCCGAGGTTGATCACCATCGCCAGCACCGCCGCCTGCCACTCGGAAATCTGCACCCCGAGCGAGGGCAGGCCAAAGAAGATGAAGAACAGCTGCACCAGAAATGGCGTGTTGCGGATCAACTCGACGTAGACGCCGAAGAGTGCCGAGAACGGGCGGATGTTCCACGCCCGCACCAGTGCGCCGACGATGCCCACGCCGACCCCGAACAGCGCGCCAATCGCCGTCAGCTCCAGGGTGAACAGCGCGCCGCGCAGCAGCAGGTCGGTGTTTTGCACCACCGGCATGAAATCGAACTGATAAGCCATCGATTGTCTCCCGCGCGACCGATCAGAGGTCGGCCGGCAGCGGCTCTTTGAGCCAGGTCTGCGAGTTTTTCTCCAGCGCGCCGTCGGCCTTGGCGGTGGCGAGGATCTCGTTGACCTTGCCCAGCAGCGCGGGCTCGTTCTTGTTCACGCCGACGTAGACCGGCGAATCCTTGAGCTTCACTTTCAGCGCCGGCACGCGTTTCGGGTTCTTCTCGCTGATCGCCACCATCACCACGTTGCCGCTGGCGATCAGATCGACCTGGCCGGCGAGGTAGGCGGCGATGGTCGAGTTATTGTCCTCGAAGCGCTTGATGGTCACGCCTTCGGGGGCGACCTTGGTCAGCTCGATGTCTTCGATCGCGCCACGGGTGACGCTGATGGTTTTGCCCTTGAGGTCGTCGAGCGTAGTGACGGCGGCATCAGGCGGGCCGAACACCGCGAGGTAGAAAGGCGCGTAGGCGTGGGAGAAGTCGATGACTTTCTCGCGCTCCGGGTTCTTGCCGAGGCTGGAGATCACCAGGTCGACCTTGCCGGTGGTGAGGAACGGGATGCGGTTGGTGCTGTTGACCGGGGTCAGTTCGAGTTTGACCTTGAGCTGCTCGGCCAGCAGTTTTGCCGTGTCGATATCCAGACCACGGGGTTTCATGTCCGGGCCGACCGAGCCGAATGGCGGGAAGTCCTGAGGCACGGCAACTTTCAGTGTGCCGCGTTTGACCACGTCTTCCAGGCCATCGGCGTGGGCGGGGATCTGGCTCAGCATCAGGCTGGAAAACAGAGCGGCGAGGAGGGCTCGGTAACGCAGGGTCATGGCAAATCTCCGGATCGACGGGAAGTGGTTTCTGCGATCGGACAGAGCATGCGCCGTGCCAATACCCGGATTTATCCCCGGCAGGCCGCAGGTTTGCCGGGTTTGTTCGGTCTTACTGGTCTGAACAGTCAGGTTGTTTTTCGCACCCCGATGGCGCACCGGCAGCGGGCGCCGAACCCCGCTGGGGCACGACTTGCCGGATCCGGCGAATAGCTTTACAACTAGCCGCACCTTGGCCTGGCTCGTCTGAAAAACCATGAACTCGATCTCCCGCGCCGTACCCGAAGTGGCGCTGCAAGCCATACGCAAACTGATCACCGAGCAGGGTTTCGGTGCGGGCGATGCGTTGCCGTCGCAACGGGATCTGGCGGTGCAACTGGGGGTCAGTCGGGCGTCGTTGCGCGAGGCGCTGTCGTCGCTCAGTGCGCTGGGCGTGGTCAGCATCCAGCCGGGCAAAGGTGTGTTCGTGCAGGCACCGGTGGAGATTGCGCAGGGCGACAATGCGCCGGGTTGGCCGTTTGCGGCGCAGGCCTCGCCGCTCGACATCTTTCAGTTGCGCTATGCGCTGGAGGGTTTTGCCGCCGGGCTGGCGGCGGTGACCTTGAGCACGTTTGACCTGGATGCGCTTGAGGACAACGTTGCGGCGATGCGCGAGCAATTGAAGGCTGGGGACTTCGAGGCTGCGGCGAAACTCGACTTCGAATTCCACCGGCGCATTCTGCTGGCCAGCGGCAATCAGGCGATGCTGAGCATCCTCACTGCGAGCGCCGAGATCTTTTTGGAGAGCCAGAAGCTACCGTTCATCCGCGCCGAGCGGGCGATGGAAACCTGGCAGGAGCACCGCAAGATCCTTCGTGCGCTGGCGCGCCGGGCATCCGCTGCGGCCCAGAAGGCCATGCAGGAGCACGTGCGCAACGCCGCCCTGCGCACCGGAATTTCCTTCATTGCCCCCGCCACGGCGTGACTTGGGCTATACCCAAACTCATCGAGTGCCATAGCAAGACTCAATCAACTGCGGCTTCCTGAACAAGGGAAGGGCGGCTATGATGGGCCACGTTTTTTTGCTTACAACCTGGAGAATTCCATGAGCAGCGATCTGATCAAACACGTTAGCGACGCCAGCTTCGAAGCCGACGTACTCAAGGCCGAAGGCGCTGTACTGGTCGACTACTGGGCTGAATGGTGCGGCCCTTGCAAAATGATCGCTCCGGTTCTGGACGAGATTGCCGAGACTTATAAAGGCAAGCTGACTGTCGCCAAACTGAACATCGACGAAAACCAGGAAACCCCGGCCAAGCACGGCGTACGTGGTATCCCGACACTGATGCTGTTCAAGAACGGCAACGTTGAAGCGACCAAAGTCGGCGCCCTGTCGAAGTCGCAACTGGCTGCTTTCCTCGACGCCAACATCTAAGCGTCGCAGTAAATCGCCGAAAAAAAGCCTCGCAATTTGCGGGGCTTTTTGCGTATTCAGGGCTAGACGCTCCGAAACTCAGGTGGTACATTCGGCCCCGCACTGGTTTCTCCACTGCCCCCTGCTAGCCGTCGCCGACGCACTCCTTTTCGAACAAGTTCGCGATCCTGTCGCCTTCTCCGCGGCGCGGCCTCATTAAGCCAAAAGCTTAATTTCCCCCCTCCATAAATGATTACGTCATTCCTATATGAATCTGACTGAACTCAAGCAAAAGCCGATTACCGAACTGCTCGAATTGGCCGAACAGATGGGCATAGAAAATATGGCCCGTTCGCGCAAGCAGGACGTGATTTTCTCCCTGCTGAAAAAGCACGCGAAAAGCGGCGAGGAAATCTCCGGTGATGGCGTGCTGGAGATTCTCCAGGACGGCTTCGGCTTCCTGCGCTCCGCTGACGCTTCCTACCTCGCCGGCCCGGACGATATCTACGTCTCGCCGAGCCAGATCCGTCGTTTCAACTTGCGCACCGGTGACACCATCGTTGGCAAGATCCGCCCTCCGAAGGAAGGCGAGCGTTACTTCGCTCTGCTCAAGGTCGACACGATCAACTTCGATCGTCCGGAGAACGCGAAGAACAAGATTCTCTTCGAGAACCTGACCCCGCTGTTCCCGACCGTGCGCATGAAGATGGAAGCCGGCAACGGTTCCACCGAAGACTTGACCGGTCGTGTGATCGACCTGTGCGCCCCGATCGGCAAAGGCCAGCGTGGTCTGATCGTTGCACCGCCGAAAGCCGGTAAGACGATCATGCTGCAGAACATCGCGGCGAACATCGCGCGTAACAACCCTGAAGTTCACCTGATCGTGCTGTTGATCGACGAACGTCCGGAAGAAGTAACCGAAATGCAGCGCACCGTGCGCGGCGAAGTGGTCGCCTCGACCTTCGACGAGCCGCCGACCCGCCACGTGCAGGTTGCCGAAATGGTGATCGAGAAGGCCAAGCGCCTGGTCGAACACAAGAAGGACGTGGTGATCCTGCTCGACTCCATCACCCGTCTGGCCCGTGCCTACAACACCGTGATCCCGAGCTCCGGCAAGGTGCTGACCGGTGGTGTCGATGCTCACGCCCTGGAGAAACCGAAGCGTTTCTTCGGTGCTGCGCGCAACATCGAAGAAGGCGGCTCGCTGACCATTATCGCCACCGCGCTGGTTGAAACCGGCTCGAAGATGGACGAAGTGATCTACGAAGAGTTCAAGGGTACCGGCAACATGGAACTGCCGCTGGACCGCAAGATTGCGGAAAAGCGCGTCTTCCCGGCCATCAACATCAACCGTTCCGGCACCCGCCGCGAAGAGTTGCTGACCGCCGACGACGAACTGCAGCGTATGTGGATCCTGCGCAAGCTGCTGCACCCGATGGACGAAGTGGCTGCCATCGAGTTCCTGGTCGACAAGCTGAAAACGACCAAGACCAACGACGAGTTCTTCCTGTCGATGAAGCGCAAGTAACATCGCCGGTTGAATCGATAAAAAGGGCGTCCCTTTGGGGGGCGCCTTTTTTTTGCATGAAATTTACCCCGGCAATGGGAGGTTCCTGATCTGGTAAGGTCTGTGATCGGGCAACCCACAAACAGCGCTCGGAGCCTCGGTGAATAAGGCTCGAGCTGTACAAAAACAACCATCTGATTGGCATTAAAGATTTTATGAGCACACTCGCTTATCGAAGGGATATCGACGGCCTGCGCGCAGTCGCGGTGATCGCCGTGGTGCTGTTCCATTTTGGCGTCCCGGGGTTTACCGGCGGTTTTGTCGGCGTGGACGTGTTCTTCGTGATTTCCGGCTACCTCATCACCTCGATCATCTGGAATCAGCGTCAGGCTGGCCGTTTCAGTTTCGTCGAGTTCTGGGCGCGGCGTGCGCGCCGCATCCTGCCGGCGCTGTTCGCAATGATCATTGCGGTGCTGGCGGTGGGCTGGTTCCTGCTGGCGCCCAAGGACTATGAAGAGCTGGGGCGCTCGGTGCGCTATCAGGTGACTTTCGTCTCGAACCTCCTGTTCATGCGTCAGGACGGCTACTTCGACGTTGCCTCTGACCTGAAACCGTTGTTGCACACGTGGTCACTGGCGGTGGAGGAGCAGTTCTACATCTTCTTCCCGCTGCTGCTGACGTTGCTCTCGAGTCGCCTGAAACACTGGCGGCTGGCGCTGTTCGGCGTGCTGTTGGTGTCGTTCGGGCTGAGTGTGTGGGCGATCCAGCATCATCCGGAAAAGGCTTTCTTCCTGTTGCCGATGCGCGCCTGGGAATTGCTCGCCGGGGCGATGCTGGCGGTCGCGCCGAAACACGCGTGGCGCTTGAAACCGATGGCTGCCCAGGCCTTGAGCCTGCTCGGCATGGGTTTGATCTTGCTGGCGGTATTCGTCTATGACAAGTCGACGCCGTTTCCGGGGGCCACCGCGTTGTTGCCAGTGCTGGGCGTGGTGCTGCTGATTCTGGCCAACGGTCATCGCGAGACAATGATTGGTCAATTGTTGAGCAGCCGGGTGATGGTCGGCCTCGGGCTGATCTCCTATTCCTGGTATTTGTGGCACTGGCCGGTATTCGTGTTTTCCAGCTACGCCAGTGTCGATGAGCCGGGCGCACTCGACACGGCCGGGTTGATTCTGCTGACGCTGGTGCTGGGTTATCTGTCGTGGAAGTTCGTCGAAACGCCATTCCGTGAACGGCGCTTGCTCGCCGGTCGTCGGCAGATTCTGCTGGCCGGTTTCTGCGGGATTCTGCTGCTCGGCCTGGCCGGGCAATCGCTGCGCTGGACCGATGGCCTGCCATGGCGTTTGTCCGAGCAGGCGCTGCAATACGCCAAGGGCCGCGAATGGCGGCCGGAGCTGATGGCGTGTCTGGCGGATGACAAGACCCCGGACGACAAGCTGTTCTGCCATTACGGCGTGGCGGATCTGCCGACCCACGCGATGGTCTGGGGTGACAGCCATGCCACGGCGCTGATCCCGGTGTTCGATGACGGTGCCAACGCCCACGGCGTCAGCGTGATCCTGGCCAGCTCCCCCGGCTGTATTCCGGTCGACGGGCTGGAACATGACGGTGTCTGTGCGCGCTTCAACAAGCGGGTCGAACAGGGGCTGAAAACCCAATCGGTCAGCGATGTGGTGCTGGTCGCACGCTGGAGCCTGTATCTGTACGGCGACGCCAAAGGCGATCTCGGCCATGTATTGAGAACACCTGACGGCCGCTACGACCGCGCCGACGCCGAACGACGTCTGGCTGAAGGCCTGCGCACTCGCGTGGCGCAATTGCGGGCAGCCGGGCATCGCGTATGGCTGGTGAAAGAGGCGCCGTTGCAGGCGTTCAGCCCGCCGTATCGGCTGACGCGGCTGGCGATGCTTGATCGTCCGGTGGATGGCGTCGGGCTGGACGTCGAGGCGCACCACAAGCGTCAGGTGTTCATCAGTCAGTTGTTCGCGCAGTTGGCGCAGAATGATCCGGCGGTGCGGGTAGTCGATCCGGCGCCGCGACTGTGTGATGAAAACGGCCTGTGCCACGCCGAACTCGGCGGCTACTCGCTGTACACCGACGACAATCATCTGTCCGAAGTCGGTGCGCGGTTTGTGGCGCCGATCCTTGAGCCGCTGTTTATCGGCCTGCAAGCCCGGGAAAACCGTGGAAAAGCACAGACGAATGCAGCCAAGTAAGCAGCGACAGGCTGCCACAGGGCTGCATAGCAGGTAGGATGTACGCCTATTTTGAGGGTGCCATCGTCAATGAAATTCAAGGATCTTCGGGATTTCGTGCAGCAGCTTGAGCAGCGCGGAGAGTTGAAACGCATCCAGATTCCCGTCTCGCCGGTGCTGGAAATGACCGAGGTGTGCGACCGTACGCTGCGGGCCAAGGGCCCGGCGCTGCTGTTCGAGAAGCCGACCGGCTACGACATTCCGGTGCTTGGCAACCTGTTCGGGACCCCGGAGCGGGTGGCCATGGGCATGGGCGCCGAGTCGGTCAGCGAGCTGCGCGAGATCGGCAAGCTGCTGGCTTTCCTCAAGGAGCCGGAGCCGCCGAAGGGCTTGAAGGACGCGTGGTCGAAACTGCCGATCTTCCGCAAGATCATCTCGATGGCACCGAAAGTCGTCAAAGACGCGGTGTGCCAGGAAGTGGTCATCGAAGGCGACGACGTCGACCTGGCGATGCTGCCGGTGCAGACCTGCTGGCCCGGCGACGTCGGCCCGCTGATCACTTGGGGTCTGACTGTCACCAAAGGCCCGAACAAGGATCGTCAGAACCTCGGTATCTACCGTCAGCAAGTGATCGGCCGCAACAAGGTGATCATGCGCTGGCTCAGCCACCGTGGCGGTGCGTTGGACTTCCGTGAGTGGTGCGAGAAGCATCCGGGCCAGCCGTTCCCGGTCTCCGTGGCGCTGGGCGCCGATCCTGCGACCATCCTCGGCGCCGTGACGCCGGTGCCGGACAGCCTCTCCGAATACGCTTTCGCCGGCCTGTTGCGCGGTAACCGTACCGAGCTGGTCAAGTGCCGTGGCAACGACCTGCAAGTGCCGGCCACTGCCGAGATCATCCTCGAAGGGGTGATTCATCCGGGCGAAATGGCCGACGAAGGCCCGTACGGCGACCATACCGGTTACTACAACGAAGTCGACAGCTTCCCGGTGTTCACCGTCGAACGCATCACCCACCGGATCAAACCGATCTATCACAGCACCTACACCGGCCGTCCGCCGGATGAGCCGGCGATTCTCGGCGTGGCGCTGAACGAAGTGTTCGTGCCGATCCTGCAGAAGCAGTTCCCGGAGATCACCGATTTCTATCTGCCGCCGGAAGGCTGCTCGTACCGCATGGCTGTGGTGACGATGAAGAAGTCGTATCCGGGGCATGCCAAGCGCGTGATGCTCGGTGTCTGGTCGTTTTTGCGACAGTTCATGTACACCAAGTTCGTTATCGTCACTGACGACGATATCAACGCCCGGGACTGGAACGACGTGATCTGGGCCATCACCACGCGCATGGACCCCAAGCGCGACACGGTGATGATCGACAACACGCCGATCGACTACCTCGACTTCGCCTCGCCGGTGTCCGGCCTGGGCTCGAAAATGGGCCTGGATGCCACCCACAAGTGGCCGGGCGAAACCACTCGCGAGTGGGGCCGTGTGATCGTCAAGGACGACGCCGTCACCCAGCGGATCGATGCCATCTGGAATCAGTTAGGAATAGATTGATGCGTGTAACCCTGCAGCCCTCCGGAGCAGTGCTTGAGATACGGCCCGGCGAGCGGATTCTCGATGGTGCGCGGCGCCTGGGCTACGACTGCCCGCAAAGCTGTCGCAATGGCAATTGCCACGTATGTGCGGCGCTGTTGGTGGAAGGCCGGGTCGAGCAGGCCGGCAAGGTGCACGACCACGGCGAGTTCTACACTTGCATAGCCGAGCCGCTGGAAGACTGCGTCCTGCTGTGGGATGGCGTGCTCGCGCTGGGAGAACTGCCGGTGCGCAGCCTGTCGTGTCAGGTCATCGAATGCCGGGATGTCGGTGGCGACACCTGGCGCGTGCGTCTGCGTGCGCCGGCCGGCAAGCCGCCGCGTTATCACGCCGGGCAGTACCTGATGATCGAGCGTGAAAACGGCGAGAAGTCGGCGTTCTCCATGGCCTCGGCGCCGCACGGCGGGCGCGATCTGGAAATCCACGTGCTGGCCCGCGAAGCCAGTGCACTGAGCCTGATCGAGCAACTGCAGCGCAACCCGCTGGTGCGCGTCGAACTGCCGTTCGGCGACACGCACCTCGCCGAATTGCCAGAGGGGCCGCTGGTGCTGATCGCCGCCGGTACCGGCATGGGTCAGATCCACAGTTTGATCGAACACTGCCGCGCCAACGGTTTCAAACACCCGGTGCATCTGTATTGGGGCGTGCGCCGTCCGGAAGATTTCTACGACATCGAGCATTGGGACGAATGGCTGAAGCTGCCCAATCTGTTCCTGCACAAGGTCGTCAGCGATCAGTGCGGTTGGGAAGGGCGCTGCGGGATGTTGCACCAGGCCGTATGCGAAGACTTCGCCGATCTGAAGTCCCTGCATGTGTACGCCAGCGGCTCGCCGGCGATGGTCTACGGGACTCTGGATGCGCTGGTGGAAGCCGGGATGGATGCGCACCAGATGCGCGCCGATGTATTTGCGTATGCGCCTCGGTCTTGACCCGCGCGAATTGAGCCGTGCGTTTGAGCTGCGCGTTTGAGTCCCGCCCCTAGAAACGCACGCCGCTAGTCACCATCGCCGCATTGGCGCCGAGAAATACCAGCTCGGCGGCCAATGGGCCATAGTGAGTTCCGATGGACGGAATGATCACCGGCGCAACGCCGTAACGGTTCAGAGGAATCTTGTCCTTGTAATCACCGCGATAACCTTGCAACAGCCCACCGGTGACTTTCAGATACAGCGGGTACTCGCTGCTGTCATAGCGCTTGCCGACGTAGGCGTAGTTCGAGCGCTGGCGGAACGAGTTGCGGAAAGTTGCCCCGCCAAAGACCCACCCGGAAGCCTGATTGCGTTCGATGCCGATCAAGTCTTGATGATTATTGTGTTCGGGGTCAGGCGAATAATGTCGGGTGTAGACACTGGTCTGGGCATACCAGAAACCCTTGTCTTGTGCATCGTCCTCGGCCAATGCATGGCTGGTCTGGGCCATCAGCAATGCGGTCAGAAGTCTTGGGATTTTCATAGTGCAGCCTCAGTTAAACGGGATGGCTTGCGCCAGAGGAAGGCCGTTATACGTAGGCGTTCAGCGACGGAGAAGAAAGAAAGTCCGATATTTTAGTAGGAAGTTTCCCGCGCCTTCATGAACGAAACCTGAACAAGCGAAGGCTTATGCATATTTCATTCGGGTATTTAAGATATTTCTGCAATGGTATTAGGCTATATAAAACCGCATGGCCGGGCTGATAATCCCCAATTAGCGCTATCGGGCAGGTCATACATCCTTTAGCACTTTTCGTTTTACAGTTACTGCTATATGTTCTATCAAGCGAATTGTGCTTACATCTTGTAATACTTGCGGGGCCGAACACTTCCGTCATGACAGCCATTGAATCTGCTTTTGTGAATCTGGCTTATCCTCCGCGGCTCGATCTGGGGCCGCAGCTGACCCACGAACAACTTCTCGTCTCGATGCAATCGACCATGGCGCGCCACAAGGGCGGGCCGGTGTGGCTGTTCGCCTACGGCTCGCTGATCTGGCGTCCGGAGTGCACGGCGGTGGAGCGGGTGCGCGGGCGGGTGCATGGCTACCACCGCGGCTTGTACCTGTGGTCGCACGAGCATCGCGGTACGCCGGAAATGCCCGGGCTGGTGTTTGGTCTGGATCGCGGCGGTTCATGCAGCGGCTTCGCTTATCGGCTGCCGGAAGAAAACCTCGACGCGGCGCTGTACGCGCTATGGAAACGCGAAATGCCGTTCCCGTCCTATCGCCCACACTGGCTCAACTGCCGGCTCGAAGATGGCAGTCAGGTTCAGGCGTTAGGGTTTGTTTTGGAGCGACACCTGCCCAGCTATGCCGGCAACTTGCCGGATCATGTGCTGAGCCAGGTGTTCGAAAGCGCTTGCGGGCGCTACGGCACCACTCGCGATTATGTCGAGCAGACCGTCAACGCCCTGCGCAGCCACGCCATGCCGGATCGAAATCTGGAGGCGCGGCTCAAACGCTGCAAATCAAAGGTCGATCAGGCGAGCGCCTCACGGCTCTGACTGGCGACGTTCTTGTGCCACAAGGTCGGAGCCAGGCAAATCATCGCCATGATGCAGCCGCCTACCAGCAGCACGAAGCCGCCGTCCCAGCCGAAATGGTCCACGGTATAGCCCATCGCTGCACTGGCCGCGACCGACCCACCCAGATAACCAAACAGGCCGGTGAAGCCTGCTGCCGTACCGGCGGCTTTCTTCGGTGCCAGTTCCAGCGCCTGCAAACCGGTCAACATCACCGGGCCATAGATCAGGAAGCCGATAGAGAACAGCGCGATCATGTCGATGGTCGGGTTGCCCGGCGGGTTGAGCCAGTAGACCAGCGTCGCCACGGTGACCAGCGCCATGAATACCATGCCCGTCAGGCCACGATTGCCACGGAAGATCTTGTCTGACATCCAGCCACAAAGCAGCGTGCCTGGAATACCGGCCCACTCGTAGAAGAAGTACGCCCACGACGTGGTGTCCACGGTGAAGTGCTTGGCCTCCTTCAGATACGTCGGGGCCCAGTCCAGTACGCCATAACGCAGCAGGTAGACGAACACGTTGGCCATGGCCACGTACCAGAGCATTTTGTTGCGCAGCACGTACTTGACGAAGATTTCCCTGGTGCTGAATTCGTCTTCGTGGCTGGCATCGTAGCCTTCGGGGTAATCGTTCTTGTACTGCTCGATTGGCGGCAGGCCAACCGATTGCGGGGTGTCGCGCATGGTCATGAACGCGAACGCCGCCACACCCAGGGCCACTGCAGCCGGCACGTAGAATGCCGCATGCCAGTCATTGAACAGGCCCATGCCAAGCAGGAACAATGGACCAATCAGGCCACCACCCACGTTGTGCGCCACGTTCCACACCGACACCACGCCGCCGCGCTCTTTCTGCGACCACCAGTGCACCATGGTGCGACCGCTCGGCGGCCAACCCATGCCCTGAGCCCAGCCGTTGATGAACAAAAGAATGAACATCATGGTCACGCTGGACGTGGCCCACGGTGCGAAACCGAAAATGAACATCACACCTGCCGAGATCAGCAAGCCGAACGGCAGGAAGTAACGCGGGTTGGAACGATCGGACACCAGGCCCATCAAGAACTTCGACAAGCCGTAAGCAATCGCGATGGCTGACATTGCCACGCCTAACTGACCCCGGGTGTAGCCCTCGTCGATCAGGTACGGCATGGCCAGCGAGAAGTTTTTGCGCAGCAGGTAGTAACCGGCGTAACCGAAAAAGATACCGGCGAATATCTGCCAGCGCAGGCGTCGGTAAGTACTGTCTATTTTTTCTTCAGGCAATGGAGCCTGATGTGCGGCAGGTCGAAAGAAAGCAAACATTCAAGAGCTCCAGAATTCTTGTTTTGACTGCGGATGCGAATGTTACAGTTTCGTTACCGAAAATAGCACCGGTTCGCATCAGCAAAACAGCGGAAAATGTTGGAAGTCGCATGTTCTTTTACGAACCTGTCGCTCAGCTGTAAGAACAGGGCGTTTTCACCACTTATCAACATGGGGTGACTTAGACTCGCGGTCCGTTCAGCCGATTGATCAGCCGAGATAAGAAATGTCACTGAAGGTTCGCATGTTGGTGCCGAGATTTTTGGTGGCAGCGGGACTTGCCGTCGTGTTGCTGACATTGATCGTCACCGATCATCCCGCCCATTCCGGTCTGCGCAACGCCACGGTGCTGATCATTCGGCATGCGGAAAAACCGGATACGGGCTCGGTGCTCAATGCCCGAGGTGAACAGCGCGCCGCCGCTTACGTTGACTATTTCAATCCGCTGAAACTCGACGGACAAGCGCTCACCCCCCAGCGTTTGATCGCTGCCGGCGACACCCCGGAAAGTTCGCGCTCACGCCTGACCCTGACCCCGCTGGCCCAGCGCTTGAACCTTGCGATCGAACAGCCCTACGTCAATGGCGACCTGCATCAACTGGTCAAACTGTTGCGCAAGAGCAATCAGGCGCAGACGGTACTGATCGCCTGGCACCATGGCCACATCAATAAACTGCTCAAGGCCTTTGGCGGCGACCCCACGGCGCTGATGGGCCAGGAAAAATGGCCGGATGAGGTCTTCGACTGGCTGATCGTCCTGCGCTTCGATGACAAGGGACGGTTGATTCCGTCCCGCAGCCTGAAGGTGCAGGAGCACCTGTTGCCGGGCGACGCGGCCCCATCGCCCGGCGGCTGAAACAGACTACGGTTTCAGCGCACCTGCACCACCACCTTGCCCACCGCCTTGCGCTGCCCCAGATCGTTGATCGCCTGCGCCGCATTGCTCAGCGGATACACCTGCGACACCAGCGGTTTCAACTTGCCCTCGGCGAACCAGGCGAACAGTTGCTGGAAGTTCGCCGCGTTGTCCTGTGGCTGGCGCTGGGCGAAGGAGCCCCAGAACACGCCGAGTACCGCTGCGCCTTTGAGCAGCGCGAGGTTGACCGGCAGTTCGGGAATGCGTCCGCTGGCGAAGCCGACCACCAGCAGCCGTCCGTTCCAGGCGATGGCGCGGATGGCCTGGTCAAACAGGTCGCCACCGACCGGGTCGTAGATCACGTCAGCGCCCTGGCCGTCGGTGAGGCGTTTGATTTCGTCCTTGAGGCTGGTTTCGCTGTAGTTGATCAGTTCATCAGCGCCGGCAGCCTTGGCCACCGCGAGTTTTTCCGCGCTGCTGGCGGCGGCGATGACCCGGGCACCCATGGCTTTGCCGATTTCCACTGCCGCCAGGCCGACGCCACCGGAGGCGCCGAGCACCAGCAGGGTCTCGCCCGGTTGCAGGTTGGCCCGTTGTTTGAGGGCGTGCATCGAAGTGCCGTAGGTCATGCTGAACGCGGCGGCGGTGTTGAAATTCATCGACGGCGGGATCGGCAGCACGTTGTAACCCGGCACCGCGACCTGTTCGGCGAAGCTGCCCCAGCCGGTCAGGGCCATGACCCGGTCACCGACTTTCAGGTGGCTGACTTTCTCACCGACGGCGCTGACCACACCGGACGCTTCACCTCCGGGGGAGAACGGGAAGGGCGGCTTGAACTGATACTTGCCCTCGATGATCAGCGTGTCCGGGAAGTTGACCCCGGCGGCGTGCACCTCCAGCAGGATTTCGTTCTTCTTCGCGACAGGACTGGCGACGTCTTCCAGCACCAGCGATTCGGCAGGGCCGAAGGCTTTGCACAGCACGGCTTTCATCAGGGCTATTCCTTTGGGAGTGATGGCCGATAAGTGTAGGTGTGTCAGTCAACGGGTCAACGAGCATGCCCGACCCTGATAGTCAGCCATAAGCTTGTGCTTGCGCGGCGGGTCGTTATGCTAGGCCGCAAACCGGATAAGGAGCGAATTGTGAAAGCGTGGATCATGTTGTTGCTGGCCCTGTCTCTGCCTGTGGCAGCGCTGGCCGAAGAAGCCAAAGAAGGCGAGGCGCCGAAGGTCAACTACATCACCCTGAGCCCGCCGTTCGTGGGCAACTACGGGCTGGACGGCACACCGAAGCTGAAGGTCTACAAGGCCGACGTGGCGCTGCGTGTGACGGGCGAAGAGGCGACCAAACTGGTCAAGGCCAACGAGCCGCTGATCCGCAATCAACTGGTGGCGCTGTTCACTCAGCAGACCACCGAGGCGATGGGCAGCATCGAAGGCAAGGAAAAGCTGCGTCAGGAAGCCCTGAAGCAGACCCAGCAAGTGATGAATGACGAGACCGGCAAACCGGTGGTTGAAGATCTGTTGTTCAACAACCTGATCATTCAGTAACCACGCTGGCCGCTGTTCAGGACGCCAGGCTTTTGCGAAAGCGCGCCAATGCGATAACGAAGAACAGCAGGCCGATGGCCGTCAGCGCCAGCAAGTCCGGCCAGACCACGCTCAGCCCGGCGTCGCGAAACAGAATCGCGGCGCTGAGGCTGACAAAATGCGTGGACGGCGAGCCCTGCATGACCCATTGCAGCCACTGCGGCATGCTGTCCAATGGCGTGCTGCCGCCGGACAGCAGCAACATCGGGATGATCACCGGAATCGCCAGCAGGCCGAACTGCGGCGTCGAACGCGCGAGCGTCGCCAGAAAGATGCCCAGCGCGGTACTGGCAAACAGATAAACCGCAGTCACCAGCAAAAACAGGCTCATCGAGCCGGCCAACGGCACATCCAGCAGGCCTTTGACCACCACCTCCAGCGACAGCCAGGTGCACAACACCACCACCAGCAAGTTGCTCCAGATTTTCGCCAGCATGATTTCCAGCGCCGTCAGTGGCAGCACCAGCAAATGGTCGAGCGTGCCGTGTTCGCGTTCGCGCAGCAGCGCCGTGCCGGTGAGGATGATCGCCAGAATGGTGATGTTGTTGACGATCTGAATCACCGCCAGAAACCAGCCACCCTCCAGATTGGTGTTGAACAGCGCGCGGGTGGTCAGTAGCACGGGTGCCTTGGCTGCTGCGTTGCCCTGACCGGCATAGTCGAGCAGTTCGCGCTGGAAGATCCGGCTGATGTAGCCGGCGCCCATGAACGCCTGGCTCATGGCGGTGGCATCGACGTTGACCTGAATCGCCGGTTGCCGCGCCGCCAGCAGGTCGGTTTGAAAGCCCGCCGGGATGTTGATGACGAAGGTGTACTGACCGCTGTCCATGACCTGATCCAGTTGCGCATAAGGCAACAACACCGGCGTCTGGAATTCTGGTGGCTGCAGGGCCTGGGCCAATTGGCGTGAGAGGGCGCTGTGGTCTTCGTCGACGATGGCCACGCTGGCGTTGTGCACGCCGATCACCGAACCGGCGGCGGGCATGTAGATCGCTACGGTGAAGGCGTAGAACAGGAACAGCAGCAAAACGCTGTCATGGCGCAGGCTGGTCAGTTCCTTGAGTCCCAGGCGCAGGATGTGCGCGAACTTGTGCATCAGGCCTCCTGCTTTTTCAGCATGATCAGGCTCAGCCCGGTGAATCCGACAAAGAACCCGAGCAGCGCCAGGCACTGTGGCCACAGCTGACGCAAGTCCAGCGCTTTGGTGAACGTACCCACCGCGATGTCGAGGAAGTGCCCCGCCGGAAACAGCATGCCCATAATCGCTGCCGCGCCCTCCAGTGAAGAGCGCGGCACGATCAGCCCGGAGAACTGGATGGTCGGCAGGCTGGTGATGATCATAGTGCCGAGGATCGCGGCAATTTGCGTGCGGGTGAACGCCGAGATCAGCAGGCCCATGCTGGTGGTCGCCAGCACGTACAGCAGGCCGCCGAATGCCAGCGTCAGCAGGCTGCCCTTGAACGGCACGCCGAACAGCCAGCGATTCATCGCCACCAGCAGCGCCAAGTTGACCAGACTGACCAGCAGGTACGGCGCCTGTTTGCCCAGCAGAAATTCGAGGCGGGTCAGGGGCGTGGCGTAGAAATTGGTGATCGACCCCAACTCCTTTTCGCGGACGATGCCCAGCGCCGTGAGCATCGCCGGAATGAAGGCGAGGATCAGCGCCATGACCCCGGGGCCAATAGCGTTGACGCTGACCACGTCCTGGTTGTAGCGAAAGCGGGTCTCGAGGCTGGCGGCCGCCGGGTGGGCCAGCGCGGGGCTGCTCTGCTCGGCCAGCTGTTGCAGGTTGCCCAGGTGCACGGCTTCAACATAGTTACGACTGGTTTCGGCGCGAAACGGCATGCCGCCATCCAGCCACGCCGCCACAGCGGGTTGGCGCCCGGCGTACAGATCGCGGCCGAATCCGGGGGGAATCTCAAGCGCCAGTTTGATTTCCGAGAGTTGCAGGCGCCGGTGCAGTTCCTGCGGGTCATGAATGGCCGGCTGTTCGTCGAAGTACCGGGAGCCGCGAAACGCCTCCAGATAAGCTCGGCTTTGCGGTGTCTGATCCTGGTCGTACACGGCGAACGCGAGGTTTTCCACGTCCAGCGAGATGCCGTAACCGAAGATCACCATCATGAAAATCGCCCCGGCCAAGGCGAACGCCATGCGCACTTTGTCGCGCAGCAGCTCCTTGCCTTCGCGACTGGCCACGGCCAACAGGCGACCGAGGCTGAAACCGTGACGGGGCAGCGGTGTTGTCGCTGCGCTCGGCGGCGCCATTTGCGGTTCGGCCACAGGCGCTGATGGCTGAGCGCCCTGAGCCTGTTCCAGGCAAGTGACGAAGGCCGCTTCCAGCGTGTCCCCGGCGAACTGGCGTTGCAGCGCCGCCGGGGTGTCGCAGGCGAGGACCTTGCCCGCGTGCATCAGCGAGATGCGGTCGCAGCGCTGCGCTTCGTTCATGAAGTGCGTGGAGAGGAAGATCGTCACGCCTTGTTCACGGGACAACTCGATCAACAGTCGCCAGAAATCATCACGGGCTGCCGGATCGACGCCGGAAGTCGGCTCGTCGAGAATCAGCACCTCCGGGCGGTGCAGCACCGCCACCGCCAGTGACAGACGCTGGCGCAGCCCCAATGGCAATGCCCCGGATGGCTGGTCGGCGACGGCGAGCAGATTGAAGCGTTCGATCAATGCTTCGATGCGTTGTGCGCTCTCGGTTTTGGGCAGGTCGAACAGCCGCGCGTGCAGTTCGAGGTTCTGCCGTACACTGAGTTCGCCATACAGCGAAAAACTCTGCGACATGAAGCCGACCCGCTTGCGCGTGGCCAGATCCTTGGCGTTCACCGGGTTGCCGAGCAGCGTCGCACTGCCTTCACTGGCCGGCATCAGCCCGGTCAGGACCTTCATGGTGGTGGTCTTGCCGCAGCCGTTGGAGCCAAGAAAGCCGAAAATCTCGCCACGCCCAATGGCAAAACTGACGTGATCCACAGCGGTGAAATCGCCGAAGCGCAGCGTCAGGTCGTGGGCTTCGATGGCGATGTCGCTGCTGGTGCCGGTGCGCGGTGGAATCACCAGCGGTTGAGCGTCATGCTGGCTGTCGCCCTGGAAGTGGGTGAAGGCGTCATCGAGTTTGCCGCTGGGGGTGACGGTCGCCAGCTCACGACTCAGGCCGGTGGCGATCAACTTGCCGGCATCGAGCATCAGGCAATGCTCGAACTGCTCGGCTTCTTCCATATAGGCCGTGGCGACCAGCAGCGTCAGTTGCGGGCGCTGGCGTCGCACATCGTCGACCAACTCCCAGAAGCGCCGGCGCGAGAGTGGGTCGACGCCGGTGGTCGGCTCATCGAGGATCAGCAGATCCGGTTCATGGATCAGCGCGCAGCACAGCCCGAGTTTCTGCTTCATGCCACCGGACAACTTGCCGGCAGGGCGCTCGGCGAACTTCAGCAGATCCGTGGCGAGCAACAGGCTGTGCATGCGCTGCTCGCTTTCAGCCTTGGACAGGCCGAACAGCGTCGAGAAGAACTGGATGTTCTCGCGGATCGACAGCTCCGGGTACAGGTTGCCGCCCAGCCCCTGCGGCATGAAGGCGATGCGCGCATAGAGTGTGTCGCGATGCCGGCGATCCTCGATCGCGCCACCGAGCACCTCCAGTTGCCCTTGCTGCAGGGTCTTCACGCCGGCAATCAATCCCAGCAGACTGGACTTGCCCGCACCATCGGGGCCGATCAGCCCGCAGCGCGTACCGGCGGGCAGGCTGAAGGCGATGTCGCTCAGCGCTTGCTGTTTACCGTAGCGGTGGGCGATACCGGTTGCTTGCACCGCAAGGCCGCTCATTGCAGATTGGCCGGCCATTCGACGGGCGCGATCCGCACGTAGCCGGCCCCCGGCATGCCGGGTTTGGCCTGCGGCACGGCGCTGGGTTGAACCAGGCGCAGCTTGACGCGGAACACCAGTTTTTGCCGCTCGTCGCGGGTCTCGACCTCTTTGGGGGTGAACTGCGATTTGGCCGCGACGAAGCTGATTTTTGCCGGCAGCGGGTTATCGGGCAAAGCATCGAGCAGCACGCGCGCCTCATCGCCCACCGCCAGGCGCCCGGCCACCGCGGCTGACAGATAGAGGTTCATGTACTGGTCGTTGGGATCGATCAGCAGCAAGACCCGGCCACCGGCCCCCAGCACTTCGCCGGGTTCGGCCATGCGCAGCTGGATCACGCCATCAATCGGCGCGCGCAGACTGCTGTCGTCAATTTCACTGGTCAACTGTGCGACTTGAGCCTGTGCCGCGCCAATCGCCGCACTGACAGCAGACACCTGGGCCCGGGCGGCGACAACGGCAGCGTTGCCAGTGCCGATGCGTGACTGCAACTGATCGATGATCTGCGCGCTGACGTAACCGTGCTTGAACAGTGATTGCGAGCGGCCGAGTTCTTGCTGGGCCAGCAGCAGTTCACTCTGGCGCAATTGCACGTTGGCCTGAGCAGCGTTGAGATTTTCCCGAGCGCGCAACACTTCGGCTTCTGCCTGATTGCGCTGGGCTTCGAGGGTGCGGGTGTCCATACGCGCCAGCAGTTGGCCCTTGCTGACCTTGTCGCCTTCGTCGACCAGCACCTCGGCGAGGCGCCCGGGGGTCTTGCTGGCGATCTGCACTTCAGTGGCTTCCAGCCGCCCGTTGCCCATCGACAGTCCTTCGACCAGGCGGCTGCTGATGGACATCCAGTAACCTAATCCGCCAGCGGCGGCGAGTAACACCAGGAGCGAACCGGCGTATAGAAGTGAAGAACGGCTGTGCGTCGACATGGGGGCATCCTGCGGCAGTGGCTTGCAGTCTGACTGTTCAAGCGTTCCGTTCGCTTGATGTCAGTCAAATGAGCGTCAAGCCTAGCCCCTTTTGTCGGTAAAAACCGTGACCGGCAAGTTCTCAGCGCAAGCCGAGCACGGCGGCCCACTGTTCGGCCGTCACTGGCATGACCGACAGGCGACTGCCTTTTTGCACCAGCGGCATTTCGGCCAGTGCGGTCTGCTGTTTCAGGTAATCAAGCTTCAGCACCCGGGCAAACGTCTCGACGTGTGCCACATCAATCGCACTCCAGGCGTTTTTCTCGGGTGTGGCCTTCGGGTCGAAGTAATGGCTCTCGGGTTCCAGTGCGGTGGGATCCGGGTACGCCGCCTCGATTATTTTGCCGATTCCGGCGATACCCGGCTCCGGGCAACTGGAGTGGTAGAAAAAGAACTCATCGCCCACCGCCATCGCCCGCAGGAAATTGCGCGCCTGATAGTTGCGAACCCCGTCCCAGCGCGCTTTGCCGAGTTTCTCCAGATCTTTGATCGAGAGTTCGTCGGGCTCGGATTTCATCAGCCAATAGGCCATGTCTTTTGCTCCTCAAGCGGTGATTGGGCAGGTTGTCGGGCAATTTTATGACAAACCGACGGTCGGTTGACGTCAGCGTTTGCGCCCGGGTTCACGTTGTCGCAAAATGCCGGCCTTTAAAGCTTGACGCTGCTGCACGGCCTACGAATGGAAACCGCTGCTGTCATCGTGATGATGTGCCTTGAGGGGGGCAATCGATGAAACGCAAACCGGATTTGCTATGGACTTTGGTTATTTTGTTCGGCCTTGGCGTCGTGACCACCGGTTACGCGCAAAGTCTGTGGACGAGCAAGACCGATGCTCCGGTTGAAGTCGCGCAACAGGTTCAACAGTCGACCGCTTTCAAACGCTGAAACTGCCTTCCCGACGCCGCTGATCTGCGCGGCGTCTATCCTGCGAAATACCACGCCTTATCGGTGACCGTGCCCTGCAACGGTACATCCCAGCTGGCCTGCGCCAGGCGTTCGACCTTCTGACATTCATGGGCCAGGCCCAGCAACGTCGGCTTGCGCCAGTTCTTGCGCCGGGCCAGGTACGCCAGACTGCGATCGTAGAATCCGCCGCCCATCCCCAGGCGTCCGCCAACATCGTCAAACCCCACCAGTGGCAACAGCACCAGATCCAGGGTCCAGATCTTGCGCTGATGAGCCAGATTGGCCCGCGGTTCGAGGATGCGGAAGCGATTGGGCTTGAGCTTGTCGCCGGGGCGAATCCGCTGGAACACCATTTTGGTTCGCGGCCAGGCGCTTAGCACCGGCAGATACGTGGCTTTGCCGCGACGCTGGGCTTCACGCAGCAGCAGACGCGGGTCGATTTCACCGTCGGTGGGCAGATAAAGCGAAATATGTCGGGCCCGGCGGAAGTGCGGGTCTTGCGCCAGTTGGCGGAACAGGCCTTTGGCGGCTTGTCGTTGTTCACCGGGAGTCAGTGAACGACGCGCCTTGCGCAGCAGGCGGCGGAGTTGCGGGCGGGGCAGCAGCGCAGGTTCGGTCATGGTTCGGCTTCGGCAGGTGAGGGCGAAAACGCACGCATAAAAAATCCGATGCCGGCAAAAACCGGCATCGGATTCGAATCAGGCTCCCCGGATGAACCGCTGTCAACTTAGCCCTTGAACCCGAAAGTTCAAGGTGGAGGATGCAGTAGACTTTAAGGCTTTCCGTCTGGCGGACATGCACACCAGCCCAACGTGCAACCTCCAGGGTAGTGCAAATCGGCTCAGGGACATCGTCAACTGGCAAGCACCCCAGGGAGTGCCGCGAGTATACCTCAAGCGGCCTGGCGAATCAGCCCTTGCTGATGTCCGGATCGTCGGCCAGCACCAGATCGACACGATCGAGCAAGTCGCGCACCTGTTCACGGGTCGAGCCGCTGGCCTGGATGTCCGGGCGCTCTTCTTTGTGCAAGAGGTCGTGGGTGATGTTCAGCGCGGCCATTACCGCAATACGGTCGGCGCCGATGACTTTGCCGCTGCTGCGGATCTCGCGCATCTTGCCATCCAGGTAGCGGGCGGCGCTGACCAGATTGCTGCGTTCTTCCTGGGGGCAGATGATCGAATATTCTTTGTCGAGGATCTGCACGGTAACGCTATTGCTTGAACTCATGAGTCTTGCTCCAGGGCCTTGAGGCGCGAAATCATCGATTCGACCTTACGCCGAGCGATTTCGTTTTTTTCAATGAGGTGAGCGCGTTCCTCGCGCCAGGTCTTTTCCTGAGCTAGTAAGAGTGCGTTTTGACTCTTTAGTTGCTCGACTCGGCTAATCAGCTTTTCGAGTCTGGCCATCAGCGCTTGCAGGTCGGTGTCTTCCATTGTGTCCACTGAATTCATCTGATGGGCGGCAGGCGCCTGGCTGGCGGACAGCCTTTAATAGTCTTGGCGAGTCTGTCGATGTAGGATACAAGGCCTTCATTCTAGACATAGCGCCGTCTGGCGCCTAGCTGCCCATGACCATTGCGAATTCCCCGTACCAAGCCTTTGCCACCCTGCTGACTTCCAGCGGCCACAACGTCTCGCCTGCCGAACTGCACGGCCTGCTGCTCGGCCGCAGCTGCGCCGGTGCCGGCTTCGATAACGAAGGCTGGCTGATCGACGCCGCCGAACTGCTCGAAGGCGACATCCAGGACAACGTCCGCAACGCCCTGATTGGCCTGCAAGAAATGGTCAAGGGCGAGCTGACCGGTAGCGACGTCACCGTCGTTCTGCTGCTGCCGACCGATGACGCGCCGCTGGCCGACCGCGCCGCCGCACTGGGCCAATGGTGCCAGGGCTTCCTCAGCGGTTTCGGCCTGAACTGCCGCGACAGCAGCATGCTCAGCACCGAAGCCACCGAAGTGCTGCAGGATCTGGCGGCGATCTCCCAGGTGCAAGACGCTCTGGAAGAATCCGAAGACGGCGAAAGCGACTACATGGAAGTCATGGAGTACCTGCGCGTCGCGCCGCTGTTGCTGTTCTCGGAAACCAAGAAAGCCGACGTGCCGCCAGCCGCCAAGCCGTCGCTGCATTAATCGCGTGCCAGGGAAAGCCATCTGCCCATGACCCATATCCCCAAAGCGGAATACAGCCGTCGCCGCAAGGCCCTGATGGCGCAGATGGAACCCAACAGCATCGCGATCCTGCCCGCCGCCGCAGTCGCGATCCGCAACCGCGACGTCGAGCACGTCTACCGTCAGGACAGCGACTTCCAGTACCTCAGCGGTTTCCCCGAGCCGCAAGCCGTCATCGTCCTGATGCCCGGCCGCGAGCACGGCGAGTACGTACTGTTCTGCCGTGAGCGCAACGCCGAACGCGAGTTATGGGACGGCCTGCGCGCAGGGCAGGAAGGTGCAATCCGTGATTACGGCGCTGACGACGCGTTCCCGATTACCGACATCGACGACATCCTCCCGGGCCTGATCGAGGGTCGCGACCGGGTGTATTCGGCGATGGGCAGCAACCCGGAATTCGATCGGCACCTGATGGACTGGATCAACGTGATCCGCTCCAAGGCGCACCTCGGCGCCCAGCCACCGAACGAATTCGTTGCCCTGGATCATCTGCTGCACGACATGCGCCTGTATAAATCGGCGGCAGAAGTGAAGGTGATGCGCGAAGCCGCACGGATTTCCGCTCAGGCGCATATCCGCGCGATGCAGGCCAGCCGGCCCGGGCTTTACGAGTACAGCCTGGAAGCCGAGCTCGATTACGAGTTCCGCAAGGGCGGGGCGAAGATGCCGGCCTACGGTTCGATCGTCGCTGCCGGGCGCAATAGCTGCATCCTGCATTACCAGCAGAATGACGCGCTGCTTAAGGACGGTGATCTGGTGTTGATCGACGCTGGTTGCGAGATCGACTGCTACGCCAGCGACATCACCCGCACCTGGCCGGTCAACGGCAAGTTTTCCACCGAGCAGAAAGCGATTTACGAACTGGTGCTGGCTTCGCAGGAAGCCGCGTTCGCTGAAATCGCCCCGAACAAAAACTGGAACCAGGCGCACGAAGCGACGGTACGGGTGATTACCGCAGGCCTGGTCAAGCTCGGAATCCTGCAAGGCGAGGTCGATGAGTTGATCGTGACCGAAGCCTATAAAGCGTTTTACATGCACCGTGCCGGTCATTGGCTGGGCATGGATGTACATGACGTTGGCGAGTACAAGGTCGGCGGCGAATGGCGGGTGCTGGAGGTCGGCATGGCGCTGACCGTGGAACCGGGCATTTATATCGCCCCGGACAACCAGAACGTAGCAAAGAAATGGCGCGGCATTGGCGTGCGCATCGAGGATGACGTGGTAGTGACCAAGACCGGTTGTGAAATATTGACCAGCGGCGTACCGAAAACCGTCGCCGAGATCGAAGCGCTGATGGCGCAAGCACGGACACACGCGGCATGAGTCGAGTCAATCTGGCAATCATCGGTGGCGGCCTGGTCGGCGCCAGTCTGGCGTTGGCCTTGCAGGCCGGGGCCAAGGCGCGTGGCTGGAAAATCGTCCTGATTGAACCGTTCGCCCCCGGCGACAGCTGGCAGCCGAGCTACGACGCGCGTTCGTCGGCGCTGTCCTTCGGTTCGCGGCAGATCTATCAACGGCTTGGCGTTTGGCAGGAGATTTCCCGCCGCGCCGAGCCGATCAAACAGATTCACGTATCCGACCGTGGTCGCTTCTCCACCGCCCGTCTGTCGGCGATGGAAGAAGGCGTGCCAGCGCTCGGCTACGTGGTGGAAAACGCCTGGCTCGGCCAGTGCCTGTGGCAGCACCTCGACAAAGACGTGATCAGCTGGCGCTGCCCGGCGGAAGTCACGCGCATGGAGCCGCTGCCCGACGGCTATCGCCTGACCCTCAACGATGAAACCACCGTCGAGTGCGATCTGGCGGTGCTGGCCGATGGCGGCCGTTCCGGTTTGCGCGAGCAACTGGGCATCAATGTGCGCAAGCGTCCGTACAACCAGAGCGCGCTGATCGCCAACATCACTCCGAGCGAATCACACAACGGCATGGCCTTCGAGCGCTTCACCGACGAAGGGCCGATGGCCTTGCTGCCGCTGCCGGACAACCGTTGCGCACTGGTCTGGACCCGCCTGGGCATGGATGCGCAACGCCTGGCAGACCTCAGCGAGCGCGATTTCCTCAGCGAACTGCAAGGCGTGTTCGGCTACCGCCTCGGCACCTTGAAACAGGTCGGCGCGCGGCATTTGTATCCGCTGTCGCTGGTCGAGGCCGAGGAGCAAGTACGCTCGCATCTGGCCGTACTCGGCAATGCCGCGCACAGCCTGCACCCGATTGCCGGACAAGGTTTCAACCTGTCCCTGCGCGACGCCGATGCCTTGGCCGCCGCACTGCTCGCCAGCGACAAACCGCTGGGCGACTTCGCCACCTTGCAGGCCTATCGCGAGCGGCAGCGTCTGGATCAGGAGCTCACCGTGGGCTTCTCCGATCAGGTCACCCGACTGTTCGGCAGCACCCAGCCGCTGGTCTCGCTGGGCCGCAACATCGGCCTGCTCGGTCTCGATCTGTTGCCACCGGCCAAGCGCTGGTTTGCTCGTCAGGCCATGGGGCTGGGGACGCGGCCGGATGCTTGAGCGGCGGGTCGGCACTTTCACTTTCAGCAGCGCGCCGCCAACTGGCGCGCTCGCTAAAACCTTTTACGGGCGGCGCATGCCGCCAGCGAGACAGGCTTAAAGCATGGAAATGCGCGCAGATCTGCTGATTGTCGGAGCCGGAATGGTCGGCAGCGCCCTCGCGTTGGCGTTGCAGGACAGCGGCCTGGAAGTGTTGCTGCTCGACGGCAGCCCGCTGAGCGTCAAACCGTTCGACGCCGCCGCGCCGTTCGAGCCGCGAGTGAGCGCCTTGTCGGCGGCCAGCCGGCGGATACTCGAACGCCTTGGCGTCTGGGACGGCATCGCCAAGCGCCGCAGCAGCCCGTACACCGACATGCACGTGTGGGACGGCAGCGGCACCGGGCAGATTCATTTCTCGGCGAGCAGTGTGCATGCCGAAGTGCTCGGCCATATCGTCGAAAACCGCGTGGTGCAGGATGCCTTGCTCGATCGTTTGCACGACTGCGATCTGGGCATGCTGGCCAACGCACGTCTGGAACAGATGCGCCGCTCCGGTGACGACTGGCTGCTGACCCTGGCCGACGGTCGCCAGTTGCGTGCGCCGCTGGTGATTGCTGCGGACGGCGCCAATTCGGCGGTGCGCCGGCTGACCGGCGTTGCCACTCGCGAGTGGGATTATCTGCACCACGCCATCGTCACCAGCGTGCGCAGCAGCAAGCCGCACCGGATGACCGCCTGGCAGCGTTTCACCGATCACGGGCCGCTGGCGTTTCTGCCGCTGGAGCGTGACGGGCAGCAGGACTGGTGCTCGATCGTCTGGTCGACCACACCGAGTGAAGCCGAGCGCCTGATGGCGCTGGATGAAGCGGCATTCTGCCGTGAACTGGAGCGAGCCTTCGAAGGTTGCCTGGGCGAAGTCGTCAGTGCTGATCCACGGCTGTGCGTGCCCTTGCGTCAACGCCATGCCAAACGCTATGTAGCCGAAGGCCTGGCACTGATCGGCGATGCGGCGCACACCATTCACCCGTTGGCCGGGCAGGGTGTGAACCTGGGTTTCCTCGATGCGGCGGTGCTGGCTGAAGTGTTGTTGCAGGCGGCGGAACGCGGCGAACGGCTGGCGGACGTGAAAGTGCTGAGTCGTTACGAGCGTCGGCGCATGCCGCACAACCTGGCATTGATGGCGGCGATGGAGGGCTTCGAGCGCTTGTTCCAGGCTGACCCGTTGCCGGTGCGCTGGTTGCGTAATGCCGGGTTGAAGCTGGTGGAGCAGATGCCGGAGGCCAAGGCTCTCTTTGTTCGCGAAGCACTAGGCCTAACAGGCGACCTCCCCGCGCTCGCCAAACCCTGAATCGATAACACTCCCTGTAGGAGCAGCCTCGTTTCACTCGGCAGCTCCTACAGGGGATGTGTTGCCCCGTGCAACATCTGGTAACTCCTTGGAAAAGAGTTCGATTGAGGTGGTAAATGTGAGTCCTTATCATTTGGCCCACATTTTCCGACCGAGAGATCACTCCCATGTTGGCACCCAAGCGTCTCCTGACCGCACTGGCCCTGACCCTGATCGGCAGCACTGCCGCCCAGGCCGCCGACGAGGTGGTGGTCTACTCCTCGCGTATCGATGAGTTGATCAAACCGGTGTTCGACGCCTACACCGCGAAAACCGGGGTGAAGATCAAGTTCATCACCGACAAGGAAGCGCCGCTGATGCAGCGGATCAAGGCCGAAGGCGAAAACGCCACCGCCGACCTGCTGCTCACCGTCGATGCCGGCAACCTCTGGCAGGCCGAGCAGATGGGCATCCTCCAGCCATTCACTTCGAAAACCATCGATACCAATATTCCCGCGCAATACCGCTCCTCCAGCCACGCCTGGACCGGTCTGAGCCTGCGCGCGCGGACCATCGCCTATTCCACCGAACGGGTGAAACCAGGCGAGTTGACCACCTACGAAGCGCTGGCCGACAAGAATTGGGAAGGGCGCCTGTGCCTGCGCACGGCGAAGAAGGTCTACAACCAGTCGCTGACCGCGACCATGATCGAAACGCACGGCGCCGAGAAGACCGAGAAGATCCTCAAGGGCTGGGTCAACAACCTGTCCACGGACGTGTTCTCCGATGATGTCGCGGTGCTGGAAGCGATCAACGCCGGGCAGTGCGACGTCGGCATCGTCAACACCTACTACTACGGGCGCCTGCACAAGCAGAAGCCGGATTTGCCAGTGAAACTGTTCTGGCCGAATCAGGCTGATCGCGGCGTACACGTGAACCTGTCGGGTATCGGCCTGACCAAGCATGCACCGCACCCGGAAGCCGCCAAGGCCCTGGTCGAGTGGATGACCACGCCTGAAGCGCAGAAGATCTTCGCCGACGTCAACCAGGAGTTCCCGGCCAACCCGGCAGTGAAGCCTTCGGAAGAAGTGGCGGCGTGGGGCAAGTTCGTCGCTGACACCTTGCCGGTGGAAGTGGCGGGCAAGCGTCAGGCGGAAGCGATCCGGATGATGGATCGGGCGGGTTGGAACTG
This sequence comes from Pseudomonas sp. MWU318, assembly GCF_016756945.1. Lineage (NCBI taxonomy): Bacteria > Pseudomonadati > Pseudomonadota > Gammaproteobacteria > Pseudomonadales > Pseudomonadaceae > Pseudomonas > Pseudomonas sp. MWU318. The sequence goes on along the minus strand of NZ_JAESJL010000003.1, from coordinate 203,677 downwards.
AGTATTTGCCGGTCGCTGTGTTCGCTCAAGATCGCTGGCCTCACCCCAGCCCTCTCCCGGGGGGAGAGGGAGCCGATCTCCATGGCTTTCAATACTGGAGCTCGGCTCGATGTATCAGGTCGGCGTAAATCGAAAGATCACCACGTTCAGTCCCCTCTCCCTCCGGGAGAGGGTTAGGGTGAGGGCAGCAATCTCGAGCTGAAACACCTGAATCAGAACCACCAACCACCCCTCAGAGTCCCAAAAGTGGCCCACCCCGCCCAACGCCGCTGGTACCCCATCGTCCTCGCCATTGCCGCGCTGGTGCTGTTGCCCCTGAGTGTCCTGCTGCTGTCGTGGCAGACCATCGATCAGCAGATCTGGTCGCACCTGTGGGAAACCCAGATGCCGCGCCTGCTGGGCAACACCCTGACGCTGGTGCTCGGCGTCGGCGTCGGCGTGACGCTGCTCGGTGTCAGCCTGGCGTGGCTCACCAGCCTCTGCGAATTCCCCGGAAGACGCTGGCTCGACTGGGCTCTGATGCTGCCGTTCGCCATCCCGGCCTACGTGCTGGCGTTCGTCTTCGTCGGTTTGCTGGACTTCGCCGGCCCGGTGCAAACCCTGCTGCGCGAATGGTTCGGCAGCGGCTTGCGCCTACCACGCGTGCGCTCTACCGGCGGGGTGATTGTGGTATTGGTGCTGGTGTTTTATCCCTACGTCTACCTGCTGGCGCGCACCGCGTTTCTTGCGCAGGGCAAAGGCCTGATGGAGGCGGCGCGAGTACTCGGGCAATCGCCATGGCAGGCGTTCTGGCGGGTGGCGTTGCCGATGGCGCGGCCGGCGATTGGCGCCGGTGTGGCGCTGGCGCTGATGGAGACGCTGGCGGATTTCGGCGCGGTGTCGGTGTTCAATTTCGACACCTTCACCACCGCCATCTACAAGACCTGGTACGGCTTCTTCAGCCTGCCGAGCGCGGCGCAACTGGCGAGCCTGTTGCTGCTGGTGGTGATGCTGGTGCTGTACGGCGAGCGGCGCGCACGTGGCGCCAACCGGGCGAGCAACGAGCGCCCTCGGGTCAAGGCGCTGTATAAGCTGCGCGGGCTCAAGGCATTCGCGGCGACTGGCTGGTGCACGTTGGTGTTTGCCTGCGCGTTCGTGATTCCGCTGCTGCAATTGCTGGTGTGGTTCTGGCAGCGCGGGCGCTTCGACCTCGATGAGCGTTACGCCGGGTTGATTCTGCACACCCTGTACCTGGGTGGCATGGCGGCGTTGACCACCGTCAGCGTCGCGCTGTTGCTGGCGTTTGCCCGACGTCTGGCGCCGACCCCGGCGATCCGTTCCGGGGTCAGTCTGGCCAATCTTGGTTATGCACTGCCGGGTTCGGTGCTCGCGGTATCGATCATGCTGGCGTTCAGTTATCTCGACCGCGAACTGGTGATTCCGCTTTCGGGCTGGCTCGGCGGCGCCGGCAAACCATTGCTGCTGGGCAGTCTGGCGGCGTTGCTGATGGCCTATCTGGTGCGCTTTATCGCGGTGGCCTACGGGCCCCTGGAAAACAGTCTGGCGCGTATACGGCCTTCATTGCCCGAAGCGGCACGTAGTCTGGGTGTCAGTGGGCCGCGACTGTTTTTCAAAGTGTATCTGCCGCTGTTGCTGCCCGGCACACTGAGTGCGGCGTTGCTGGTGTTCGTCGATGTGCTCAAGGAAATGCCCGCGACCCTGCTGATGCGCCCGTTTGGCTGGGACACGCTGGCGGTGCGGATCTTCGAAATGACCAGTGAAGGGGAATGGGCGCGGGCATCGCTGCCGGCGCTGACCCTGGTGTTGGTCGGCCTGTTACCGGTCATCGGCCTGATCCGCCGCTCGGCGCACCGAAACACTTAGTCGTCAGTCCTGAATCATGCGGCTACAATGCGCGGCATTCGGTGCGGTTCGTCTGACAGACCCGTTCGCTGAAATCGGCTGAAAGCCTTCTATTTCGCGGCTTTCATCCCGTACAGCGGCTGTCCGCACCTTCGCCACGCCCGGAAGGAGAAACCCATGGGACAGCGTACGCCTCTGTATGACCTGCATCTCGCCCTCGGCGCGAAGATGGTCGATTTTGGCGGTTGGGACATGCCACTGCATTACGGCTCGCAGGTCGAGGAACACCACGAGGTGCGCCGCGATTGCGGGGTGTTCGATGTTTCCCATATGACCGTTATCGACGTCGATGGCCCACAGGCCAAGGCCTGGCTGCAGCATTTGCTGGCCAATGACGTCGAGCGCCTGCACCGCCCCGGCCGCGCGCTCTACAGCACGATGCTCAACGAGCGTGGCGGCATCGTCGACGACATGATCGTCTATCGCCTCGAAGACCGTTATCGTCTGGTATTCAACGCCTCCACTCGCGACCAGGATCTGGCGTGGATGCAGGCGCAGGTCGCCGGTTACGACGTGCAATTGCATGAGCGTCAGGATCTGGCGATGCTCGCCATTCAAGGCCCGCAGGCCCGGCAGAAAATTGCCGAACTGGTGACCCAGTCCCGCGCTGAACTGATCAAACATCTCAAACCGTTCGAAGCTCACGTCGATGGCGACTGGTTCATCGCCCGCACCGGTTATACCGGTGAGGATGGCCTGGAAATCGCTTTGCCGGCCGATCAGGCGCCGGGGTTTTTCAACGATCTGGTCGGTGCCGGCATTTCACCGATCGGCCTCGGCGCCCGCGACACGCTGCGGGTCGAGGCCGGGATGAACCTCTACGGCCAGGACATTCATCAGGATGTCTCGCCGCTGGCGTCCAATATGGCCTGGAGCATCGCCTGGGAACCGGCTTCGCGGCAGTTCATCGGTCGTGCGGCGCTGGAGGCGGAAAAAGCCGCCGGCGTTGCGCACAAACTGGTGGGTCTGGTGCTTGAGGAGCGCGGTGTTTTGCGCGCCCATCAAGTGGTTCGTATCGCCGATGTTGGCGAAGGAGAGATCACCAGTGGTAGTTTCTCTCCTACGCTAAGCAAATCGATTGCCCTGGCGCGTGTACCGATGGCTACCGCCGACCGCGCCGAAGTGGAAATCCGTGGCAAGTGGTATCCGGTACGAGTGGTCAAACCGACCTTCGTGCGCCATGGTAAAACCTTGATCTGACCTTTTCCGGCGGGCCTGACCGCTGACAATTTTCTTGAGGACACCGAGCATGAGCAATATCCCCGCCGAACTGCGTTTTGCCGAAAGTCATGAGTGGGCGCGTCTGGAAGCCGACGGCACCGTTACCGTGGGCATCAGCGATCACGCGCAGGAAGCGCTGGGCGATGTGGTGTTCGTTGAACTTGCCGAAGTCGGCAAGGTGTTTGCTGCCGGTGAGGCTGCCGGTGTTGTCGAGTCGGTGAAGGCCGCGTCCGACATCTACTCCCCGGTCGGCGGTGAAGTGATCGCGGTCAACGAAACGCTGGCTGACTCACCGGAAGAGCTGAACAACGATCCGTACGCCGCATGGATCTTCAAGCTCAAGCCAAGCGACAAGGCCGAGCTGGACAATCTGCTCGACGCCGCCGGCTACAAGGCTGCAATCGGCGAATAAGCCTCGCCCCCCGTAGGAGCTGCCGCAGGCTGCGATCTTTTGATTTTGTTTTTAAAGACAAGATCAAAAGATCGCAGCCTGCGGCAGCTACTACATTAAGAGCGCTTCAGGGTTTCAATACGGCTTTCACCGCCGCCACCGAACGCTCGACATCGTCCCTGGTCATGCTGGTGAACATCGGCAACGACACGATCAGTCGCCCGACGCGCTCGGCCACCGGCAACATCCCTTCCTTGAAACCGCGCTCGCGGTACAGGCTCAGCAAGTGAATCGGCGGGTAGTGATAGCCGATGCCGATGCCTTTGTCCTGCATCTGTTCCATGAACGTGGCGCGGGCCGGCAAGCCGTCCTTGCGCTCCGGCAGGACCAGCTGGAACAGGTGCCAGTTGCTCTGGGTGAAGTCCGCCGGTGGCAGTTGGGCGCCATAAGTCGCTTCAAAGTCATCGCCAAAACATTTGAAGTAGTGCCGGGCCAGTTCCTGACGATGGGCGGTCAGCGCCTCGATATGGGCGAACTGGCCGAGGCCGATGGTGGCAGCGACATCAGTCATGTTGAACTTGCCGCCGAGCACATCAACGTCCAGACCATCAAAGCCGTTGCGGGTCACGCCCTGCAAGCGGTACTTCTCCGCCAGCCGTGCTTCTTCCGGGGTGTTCAGCACCAGGCAGCCGCCCTCGGAGCAGGTGACGTTCTTGTTCGCCTGAAAGCTGAACGACACGAAATCGCCGGTGGCGCCGATGCGCTGGCCGTTCCAGCTCGACCCCAGGGCCTGAGCGGCGTCTTCGACAATGCGCAAGTTGTGTTTGCGGGCGATGGCGTACAAGCGTTCCATGTCCACCGGCAGGCCGGCGAGGTACACCGGAATCACCGCTTTGGTGCGCGGGGTGATGGCCGCTTCCAACTGGTCCAGATCGATGTTGCGGGTCACCGGGTCAATGTCGGCAAACACTGGTGTGGCGCCGACTTCGAGGATCACGTTGGCGGTGGCGACCCAGGAAATCGGCGTGGTGATCACTTCGTCACCCGGCCCGATGCCGGCGATGCGCAAGGCGATTTCCATGGTGCAGGTGCCGGAGTTGAAGGTGCGCACCGGGCGTCCGCCGAAGTATTCCGACAACTGTGCTTCAAAGGCTTGGACCTTCGGCCCGCTGGTGATCCAGCCGGAACGCAGCACATCGCCGACGGCGGCAATCGTGGCTTCATCAATGACAGGTTTGGAAAACGGCAGGAACGGCAGTTGGCTCATGAGGATTTGATCATCCGAAAGTTGGACGCATGATGCAGGCGCTACAGCATGCCCCGGAACCCCCTCTGCCGCCAAGCCGTGCGCGTCGGGATCGGCTGCTATGCTGGTTTGACCGTGTTGCATTGACGCCGAGCGCCAGCCAAGAGAGAGCCCGTCATGTCCCAGTTGCCATCCTTGAGCCAGTTACGCGACCCCGAAGCCTTCCTGCGCCGCCATTTGGGCCCCGACGCCGCCGAACAACAGGCGATGCTCGACAGCCTCGGTCTGGGCAGCCGGGTCGAACTGATCGAGCAGACGGTGCCACCGGGCATTCGCCTGAATCGGGTGCTGGACTTGCCGCCGGCCCTCGACGAGCAAGCGGCGCTGGCCAAGCTGCGCGGTTATGCCGAGCAGAATCAGGTCTGGACCAGCCTGATCGGCATGGGCTACCACGGTACGCTGACGCCGACGGTCATTCTGCGCAATGTGCTGGAAAATCCTGGCTGGTACACCGCCTACACCCCGTATCAACCGGAGATCGCCCAGGGCCGTCTCGAAGCGCTGCTGAATTTTCAGCAACTGACCATCGACCTCACCGGACTTGAACTGGCCAACGCTTCGTTGCTCGACGAAGCTACCGCTGCGGCGGAAGCCATGGCCCTGGCTAAACGCGTGGCGAAGTCGAAGAGCAATCTGTTCTTCGTCGACGAAAACTGTCATCCGCAGACCATTTCCGTGGTGCAGACCCGCGCCGAAGGTTTCGGCTTCGAGCTGATCATCGGCGCTGTGGATAACCTCAACCAGCATCAGGTGTTCGGCGCGTTGCTGCAGTATCCCGACACCCACGGCGAGATCCGTGATCTGCGTCCGGTCATCGATCAGTTGCACGCGCAGCAGGCGTTAGCGTGTGTCGCCACCGATCTGCTGAGCCTGTTGCTGCTGACACCGCCGGGTGAACTGGGCGCGGATGTGGTGTTCGGTTCGTCCCAGCGCTTTGGCGTACCGATGGGCTACGGTGGCCCGCATGCGGCGTTTTTTGCCAGCCGCGAGGAGTACAAACGGGCGATTCCGGGGCGGATCATCGGCGTGTCGAAAGACGCTCGTGGCAACGTCGCGTTGCGCATGGCCCTGCAAACCCGTGAGCAACATATTCGCCGCGAGAAGGCCAACTCGAACATCTGCACCGCGCAGGTGCTGCTGGCCAATATCGCCAGTTGCTACGCGGTGTATCACGGGCCGCAAGGCTTGAAACGCATCGCCCAGCGCGTGCACCGCTTGACCTGCATCCTGGCGGCGGGCCTTGAGCGCCATGGTATTGCGCGGGTCAACAGACAGTTTTTCGACACCCTCACGCTGGAGGTTGGCGGCGCGCAGACCGCGATCATTGACAGTGCCAGGGCCGCGCAGATCAACTTGCGGATTCTTGGCCGTGGGCGAGTGGGGTTGAGCCTCGATGAGACGTGCGATGAAAGCACGGTGGCCAAACTGTTCGACGTGCTGCTGGGCGCCGATCATGGTTTGAACGTCGACGACATTGACGCAGAAGCACTGGTTTCCGGCATTCCCGACCAGCTGCAGCGCAACACGCCGTACCTGCGCCACCCGGTGTTCAACGCGCATCACAGCGAAACCGAGATGCTGCGCTACCTCAAGCAACTGGAGAACAAGGATCTGGCGCTCAACCAGTCGATGATCCCGCTGGGCTCCTGCACCATGAAACTCAACGCTACCAGCGAGATGATCCCGATCACCTGGCCGCAGTTCGCCAACCTGCACCCGTTCGCGCCACGGGAACAGGCGGTCGGTTACACCTTGATGATCGAAGAGCTGGAGCACTGGTTGTGCGCGATCACCGGGTTCGATGCGATCTGCATGCAGCCCAACTCCGGCGCTCAGGGCGAGTACGCCGGGCTGCTGGCGATTCGCAAATATCACGAGAGCCGGCAGCAGGGCGCACGGGACATTTGCCTGATTCCATCCTCGGCCCATGGCACCAACCCGGCCTCGGCGCAGATGGCCGGGATGCGCGTGGTGATCGTCGAGTGCGACGAGGCCGGCAACGTCGATCTGGACGATTTGAAAACCAAGGCGGCCGAGGCGGGGGACAAGTTGTCGTGCCTGATGGCGACCTATCCATCGACCCATGGTGTGTACGAGGAGGGCATCAGCGAGATCTGCGAAGTTATCCACCAGCACGGCGGGCAGGTGTACATGGACGGCGCCAATCTCAATGCACAGGTCGGGCTGGCGCGTCCGGCAGATATCGGCGCCGACGTGTCGCACATGAACCTGCACAAGACGTTCTGCATTCCCCATGGCGGCGGCGGGCCGGGCATGGGGCCGATCGGCATTCGCGCGCACCTTGCGCCGTTCGTTGCCAATCATCCGGTGGTGCCGATTGACGGCCCGCTGCCGCAGAACGGCGCGGTCAGCGCGGCCCCGTGGGGCAGTGCGAGTATTTTGCCGATCAGCTGGATGTACATTGCGATGATGGGGCCGCAACTGGCGGATGCCAGCGAAGTGGCAATCCTCGCCGCGAATTATCTGGCGCAGCATTTATCCGGCGCATTTCCGGTGCTCTACACCGGCCGCAACGGGCGGGTAGCCCATGAATGCATTCTCGATTTGCGGCCGTTGAAGGCGCAGACCGGGATCAGCGAAGAAGATGTCGCCAAGCGCCTGATGGATTACGGCTTTCACGCTCCGACCATGTCATTCCCGGTGCCGGGGACGTTGATGGTCGAGCCGACCGAGAGCGAGTCCAAGGCCGAACTGGACCGGTTTATCGGCGCCATGCTGAGCATCCGTGCAGAAATCACCGAAGTGCAGAACGGCAACTGGCCGGCGGACGACAACCCGCTCAAGCGTGCTCCGCATACCCTGGCGGATGTCACTGGCGTCTGGGAGCGGCCTTACAGCATCGAACAGGGCATCACCCCGGATGCGCACACCAAGGCGCACAAGTATTGGCCGGCGGTGAATCGGGTGGATAACGTCTATGGGGATCGCAATCTGTTTTGTGCCTGCGTCCCGGTGGACGAGTACCGCTGAAGAGCAAAAGATCGCAGCCTTCGGCAGCTCCTACAGGGATCAGTAAAGGAGCTGCCGAAGGCTGCGATCTTTTGATTTTTTACTCGGAAGCCACTGCGTTCTTCGCCAGAATCGCATTCGCCAGTTCCATGTCCGTGGCCTGCAGGCCCGGATTGTCGGCGCGGACTTTCTGCATCGCTGCTTCCAGGTACGGCCCACGGATGCCGCCATCGCTGGCAACGAAGCTGCCGGCATCGTCCTGTGCGGCAACGATCAGCTTGTGATCCTTGAAGGTCAGGTAGGTCGAACCGGTGGTGGCGCCGGACGAAATGACGTTACGCCAAAAGCTGTCGGCCATCGCTGAACCAACGGGAAGGGACAGCAAGGCAAGGGTGGCGACAGCAAGTTTGAGACGCATGATTGAGTGACTCCTGGGGGTTAACTACGGCGTTGGATAACGATTCGCCAATCCGGTTCCGTAGTGGCCTATTTCTGCTCGCTCTGCGGTGTCACCCGCAGCACTTCTTCAAGGGTGGTCAGCCCCGCCGCGACCTTCTGCGCACCCGACAGGCGTAGGCTGCGCATGCCTTCCTTGAAGGCTTGCCGGCGGATGGCGGTGAGGTCGGTGTCCGGGGTGATGAGCGCTTTGAGGCTATCGCTCAACTGCATGATTTCGTAGACCCCGGCGCGCCCGCGATAACCGGTGTCGCGGCACTCCAGGCAGCCGATCGCCCGTTGCGCATTGCCCGGCAGCGGCGCCTGCCACGGGCGGGTCAGGGTTTGCCAGTCTTCCTCTTCCAGCGTCAGCGGCGCCTTGCAGTGCGGGCACAGGGTGCGCACCAGACGCTGGGCCATGACCCCGAGCACCGTGGCTTTAATTAGATAGTGCGGCACGCCGAGTTCCAATAGCCGACTGATCGCGCTGGGGGCATCGTTGGTGTGCAGGGTCGACAGCACCAGATGGCCGGTGAGAGCAGCCTGAATCGCCATTTCCGCGGTTTCCAGGTCACGGATCTCGCCGATCATGATGATGTCCGGGTCTTGCCGCATCAGCGCACGCACGCCGGCGGCGAAACTCAGGTCGATGTTGTGCTGCACCTGCATCTGGTTGAACGCCGGCTCGACCATTTCGATCGGGTCTTCGATGGTGCAGAGGTTGATCTCCGGCGTCGCCAGTTTTTTCAGCGTGGTGTAGAGCGTGGTGGTCTTGCCCGAACCAGTGGGCCCGGTCACCAGAATAATGCCGTTGGGCTGGCGGGTCATGTCCTGCCAGCGGCGCAGGTCGTCGGCGGAAAAACCAAGCTGGTCGAAGTCCTTGAGCAGCACTTCCGGGTCGAAGATCCGCATGACCATTTTTTCGCCAAACGCGGTGGGCAGCGTTGAGAGCCGCAGCTCCACCTCGCCGCCGTCCGGGGTTTTGGTCTTGACCCGGCCGTCCTGGGGTTTGCGCTTCTCGGCGACGTTCATCCGCCCTAGGCTTTTCAGGCGACTGACGATCGCCATGGTCACCTGCGGCGGGAATTGATAGACGTTGTGCAGCACGCCGTCGATGCGGAAACGCACGGTGCCCTGTTCGCGGCGCGGTTCGATGTGGATATCGCTGGCGCGCTGCTGGAAGGCGTACTGGAACAGCCAGTCGACGATGTTGACGATGTGCGCGTCGTTGGCGTCCGGTTCCTGATCACTGGCGCCGAGGTTGAGCAGTTGTTCGAAGTTACCGAGGTTGCCGTTTTGCTGATCGGCGTTGTTGGCGCCGCTGACCGATTTGGCGAGGCGGAAGAACTCGACGCTGAAGCGCTGGATGTCCACCGGGTTGGCGACCACCCGTTTGATCGGCAGCTTCAGCACATGGGTCAGGTCGGCCTCCCAACCGGTGACGTAAGGCTGAGCGCTGGCGACCACCACCGCATCGCGGTCGACCGCTACCGCAAGAATCTTGTGCCGTTGGGCAAAGGCGTAGGACATCAGCGGGGTGATGGCGGCGACGTTGATCTTCAACGGGTCGATGCGCATATACGGCTGGCCGGCCTGCTGCGCCAGCCACAGGGTCAGGCTTTCCAGGTCCAGATGTTTGCCTGGACGGCTGAGGTCATCCAATTGCTGGCTGGCGATGAACTCCAGCGGATGTTGCTGGCCGTGGGTCGCGTGGCGGCGCCGGGCATTGAGCGCCTGCTCCGCCGAATCCTGGCTGATAAAGCCTTGGGCGACCAGCTCACGCAACACATCGTTGAGATCCAGCCAGCGGTCCTGAGTGGCGAGTTGAACGGACATGCGGGCTCCTTTTGAACGACTGTGCGCAAAGGATAGTCGTGGCCCCGCCGACCGTTGGGCCACTACCCGACAAAGCCGTTGCCGGATTTGTCAGCCGGACGCCTGGGCCGGCGCAGACCACGCCGTGTCGGCGTCTTGCAGGTTCACCGAGCAGACGCTGATCAGGTTACGAAGTTTTTCCGCAATCACCTGGGCGCGATGCCAGCTCAGACCGTCAATGACGATATCGATCGACAGCAGATCGTCGAGCCGCTCGACGTGGACCTGTTGCGGCGTGAGGAACTGCAGCGCGAACAGGTTCAGCACCCGCACCAGCAGATCCGGCTCGGCTTCGGCGAGCAGTTGATAACGCACGCAGCAGTGCGCGTTGTTGACGTTCCACACATCGGCGCGGGGCGCGGGGGTATTCACGGCTTCGAGGTGAGGCATGTCCGGTCTCCAGAGTCAGTGGGGGAATTTTTACATTCGATGCCGGGCATTTCTTGTCTAAGATGAGCGGATTCGCGGATTGCTCGACTGGAACGATTCGAAAAATGAACATTTTGAGGATTGATTATGCATAGCGAGCTGGACAGCTACGACCGGCGGATTCTCGCCTTGCTGCAAGAGGACGCTTCGCTGTCCAGCGCACAGATCGCCGAGCAGGTGGGTCTGTCGCAATCGCCGTGCTGGCGGCGGATTCAGCGGATGAAGGAGGAGGGCATCATTCGCGGTCAGGTGACCTTGCTTGATCGCAAGAAGATCGGCCTGAACACGCAGATCTTCGCCGAGATCAAGCTCAACGCCCACGGGCGTTCGAACTTCACCGAATTCACCGAGGCGATTCGCGGCTTTCCGGAAGTGCTGGAGTGTTATGTGCTGATGGGTGCGGTGGATTTTCTGTTGCGGATTGTCGCGGCGGACATCGAGGCGTATGAGCGGTTTTTCTTCGAGAAGCTGTCGCTGGTGCCGGGGATTCAGGAGGTGAACTCGATTGTGGCGCTGTCGGAGATCAAGTCGACAACCAGTTTGCCAGTCTTGCGCTGATCCTTTTGTGGCGAGGGGATTTATCCCCGATGGGCCGCGAAGCGGCCCCAAAATCTGCAATTGCAGGAATTGGGAGTCCTTCGGCCTCCAGCGGGAGCAAGCTCCCTCGCCACAGTTTTCAGGTGTTGCTGAGCATCACATACGCAGCAGCATTTTCCACGCACGATTCTGATAAACCGCAATCGCCTGCTGCTTGCGCGCATCGAGCAGTTCGTCAGTGATCGTCGGTTCGTTAGCCAGTTGCGCCAGTTTGTTCAGCTCGCCGTACAGGCGATCCATTTCCGCGATCTCCAGCACGTTACGCGCGTGGTGCAGCCAGACCTGGATGCGTTCGATGCGCGGCAGTTGCTCGGCCAGATCTTCCGGTTGCTGCTGATAGCGCTGCAATTGCAGGGACGTGGCCTCCTCGCCGAGCATGCGTGGCAGCCAGCTGTGCAGTTGCGCGGCGCCCTGACGATTGCCGCGAGTGTTGCGCTCGGCGGCCCAGGTGCGGGCCAGCAGCCAGCGCGAGACAGTCAGCGAAAACAGGCCCCAGCGCGGGTCTTCCAGTTCTTCAAGGAATTGCTCCGGCGCCGCCTTGCGTACGTCTTCGTCTTCAATACCGACCTGAACCAGTGGGCGCCAGTCTTCCAGCAGAGCGTCCAGCGCCACGCGCAGGTCGTGAGTGGCCGGACGCGGTGCGGCCTGGCCGAGGCTGCTGAGCAGGGCGCGCATTTCCGCGAGGTTCTCGACCCAGTCCTGCAGCAGGCGCCAGTGGCCGTTGAAGCGATATTGTTCGGCCAGACGCTGGCTGCTGCCGAGCAAGTGCCAGGCCAATGCGGCGAAGGCGTCGTCGAGTTGGGTTTCCGGGGTCAATTGCGGCGCCGGCAGGCTCAGCGAGTAGCTGTTGGCGTCGTACAGACGGTAGCCGCGCTCGGCCTTGCTGATGTCGCACGGCATCAGGGCCAGGGTCTCGGCCAGTTCAGCGGCCAGTTCCAGCAGCGCGGCAGGCTCGCCTTCGCGCAGTTCCAGTTCCAGCTCGCAGATTTCTTCTTTCTGTTTGCCGACCACCACGTGACCGAGGTCCAGTGCGGCTTCGATCACCACTTTGGCCTTGCCGCGGCCCCAGGCGATTTCCGCGCGCTCGCGGACGAAATCGGTGGTGAAGATCGGCTTCAGGGTTTTCTTGTCCAGCTCGGCCAGCGCCTCGGGCCAGCATTCGCCGTCGAGTTTCTTCACGTCGAGCTTGGCTTTGGGCAATTTCCAGTCGTATTCGTTACGCTCGGACAGACCGGCCACGCTCTGGCCGCGGGTCTTGAGGGTCTGAATCACTTCGTCACCGTCCTTGCGCAGGCGCAGGGCGACTTTGGCCTGAGCCAGATCGCGCTCGGGGGTGTCGAAGTACTGGTTCATCAACTCACGGCGTTCCCAGCCATTTTTGTTGCGTTTTTTCAGTAGCGGGTGCTCGCGCAGGGCCGCGAGGGTTTCGCGGCTGACGCGGAGTTTGATTTCGGTTTCTTTCTGCATGGCCGGAAAATCCAGGATCGGGAGCGCAGCCGGGGGAATGTGTGGCTGCCAAGGCCGTGCAGTGTACAGGACTCAAACTTCCTACGCCCTGCGGCGGTTTATTCCGAGCGCCGGATGGCTCTATGATGGACTTCAAATCGGGAGTTGGAGTCAGCGATGCCTTTGCCATCCATGCAAGACCAGTTCGCGGCACTGATCGCCGCACCGTCGGTCAGTTGCACCCAACCGAGCCTGGATCAGTCCAACCGGGCGGTGATCGATTTGCTTGCCGGTTGGCTGGGTGATCTGGGCTTCAGCTGCGATATCCAGCAGGTCAGCCCCGGAAAATTCAACCTGCTCGCCAGTTTTGGCAGCGGGCCCGGCGGCCTGGTGCTGGCCGGGCACAGCGATACTGTTCCTTATGACGATGCGCTGTGGCAGACCGATCCGCTGAAACTCACCGAAGTCGATGGTCGCTGGGTCGGCCTGGGCAGTTGCGACATGAAGGGCTTTTTCGCCCTGATCATCGAAGCCGTGCAGCCGCTGCTCGAGCAACCGTTCAAGCAACCGCTGCTGATCCTCGCCACCTGTGATGAGGAAAGTTCGATGTCCGGTGCCCGGGCGCTGGCCGAGGCCGGCAAGCCACTGGGCCGTGCGGCGGTGATCGGCGAGCCGACCGGGCTCAAACCGATCCGCATGCACAAGGGCATCATGATGGAGCGCATCGATATCCTCGGGCAGAGCGGCCATTCGTCGGATCCGCGCCTGGGTCACAGCGCCCTCGAAGCGATGCACGATGCCATCGGCGAACTGCGTGGCCTGCGCCTGTTATGGCAGCGTGAATTCAACAACCCGCAGTTCAGCGTGCCGCAACCGACCATGAACTTTGGTTGCATCCATGGCGGCGATAATCCCAACCGCATCTGCGGCCAGTGTTCGCTGGAGTTCGACCTGCGCCCACTGCCGGGTATGGACCCGCAAGTCCTGCGTGCGGAAATCCTGCGCAAGCTCAACCCGGTGGCCGAGCGGCATCAAGTGAAGATCGACTATAAGCCGTTGTTCCCGGAAGTGCCGCCATTCGAACAGGCCGAAGACGCCGAATTGGTGCGCATCGCTGAAAAACTCACCGGTCATAGTGCCGAAGCAGTAGCGTTCGGCACCGAAGCGCCTTATCTTCAGCGCCTTGGCTGCGAAACCATCGTGCTCGGCCCCGGCGACATCGCCTGTGCACACCAGCCCGGCGAATACCTTGAAATGTCACGTTTGCAGCCTACCGTGCAGCTATTGCGGCAGTTGATTGAACATTACTGCCTGAAGAATTGAACGCATCCCTTGTAGGAGCTGCCGAAGGCTGCGATCTTTTGATTTTGTTTTTAAAGATCAAAAGATCGCAGCCTGCGGCAGCTCCTACAGGGGGAAGCCGTTAAATTAGTGGAAGTCCAACCCGTATTCATGAGGAGAGCGCGCGTGTCGCCAAGCCTGTTCCGACGATAACCATCAGCCCGCTGTGCGTTTTCTGTTTCGCCCTTTTTTCCGGCTGCTATTTATTACAGGCCCAGGTTCATGCCCGAATACGTCAATTGGCTTCGTCACGCGTCCCCTTACATCAATGCCCACCGCGACTGCACCTTCGTCGTCATGCTGCCCGGCGATGGCGTGGAGCATCCGAACTTCGGCAACATCGTCCACGACCTGGTGCTGCTGCACAGCCTCGGCGTGCGTCTGGTGCTGGTCCACGGTTCGCGTCCACAGATTGAAACCCGCCTCGCTGCTCGCGGCCTGACCCCGCACTACCACCACGGCATGCGCATCACCGATGCGGCGACGCTGGAGTGCGTGATCGACGCGGTCGGTCAGTTGCGCATCGCCATCGAAGCGCGGCTGTCGATGGACATGGCCTCGTCGCCGATGCAGGGCTCGCGCCTGCGGGTGGCCAGCGGCAACCTCGTTACCGCCCGGCCGATCGGTGTGCTTGAAGGTGTCGACTATCACCACACCGGTGAAGTGCGCCGGGTCGATCGCAAAGGCATCAATCGTCTGCTCGACGAGCGTTCGATCGTACTGCTGTCGCCGCTGGGCTACTCGCCGACCGGGGAAATCTTCAACCTCGCCTGCGAAGACGTCGCCACCCGCGCCGCGATTGATCTGGGGGCGGACAAGTTGCTGCTGTTCGGCGCGGACCTCGGTCTGATCGACGAGAACGGCAAACTGGTGCGCGAACTGCGCCCGCAACAGGTACCGGCGCATCTGCAACGTCTGGGCAGCAGCAACTATCAGGCGGAATTGCTCGACGCTGCTGCCGAGGCTTGCCGTGGCGGTGTCGCGCGCAGCCATATCGTCAGTTATGCCGAAGATGGTGCGCTGCTGACCGAACTGTTCACCCGTGACGGTGGCGGCACGCTGGTCGCGCAAGAGCAATTCGAGCTGGTGCGCGAGGCGGCGATTGAAGACGTCGGCGGTTTGCTCGATTTGATCAGCCCGCTGGAAGAGCAGGGGATTCTGGTGCGTCGTTCGCGCGAAGTGCTGGAGCGCGAGATCGAGCAGTTCAGCGTGGTCGAGCGCGAAGGGATGATCATTGCCTGTGCGGCGCTGTACCAGATTGCCGATTCGGACGCCGGTGAGCTGGCATGCCTGGCGGTGAATCCGGAGTACCGCCACGGTGGTCGCGGCGATGAGCTGCTGGAGCGCATCGAGACCCGTGCGCGGGCGCAAGGGTTGAAAACCCTGTTCGTCCTCACCACCCGTACCGCGCACTGGTTCCGCGAGCGCGGGTTCGAACCCAGCAGCGTCGAGCGTCTGCCGGCGGCGCGGGCGTCGCTGTACAACTATCAGCGCAACTCGAAGATCTTCGAAAAATCCCTGTAACCCAAGCCCTGTAGGAGCTGCCGCGGGCTGCGATCTTTTGACTTTGGTTTCCTGAAAACAAGATCCAAAGATCGCAGCCTGCGGCAGCTCCTACAGGTTTTTGTGTTTACTCAGCGATGAACTTCGCGCTGACATACGGCGAATAGTCCGGCAGCACCGTTTCAACCTTGCCCTGTTCCTTCAAAAACTTCGCCGTCTCACCAATCGCCTTGGCCGTGCCGCCGTCCAGCAGTGCGGTGGATTGCTGCGCCTTGGCATCAGGGAACGCGGAACCGGCGAGCAACTCCGGCACGTCGGCCGCATTGGCACCCGTCAGTTTTGCGATTTTCTGCACCGGTGCCGAGTCCGCTGTCCAGCTGTCCTTATGGCTGGCGTAATCGGCAAACGCGTCTAGAGTAACCTTGGCAAACTTGGCCACCACCTCAGGATGCTTCTCGGCGTAGTCCTTGCGCGCGACCCAGACTTCGAAGGTCGGTGCGCCCCACTGGCCGACTTGCGCGGCATCGGTCAGGGTCTTGCCGGTCTTGCGGATTTCACCCAGTGCTGGCGACCAGACAAACGCGCCATCGATATCCCCACGCTTCCAGGCTGCGGCGATTTCCGCCGGCTGCAGGTTCACCACTTTGACTTTAGAGGTGTCCAGGCCCCAGTGCTTGAGTGCACCGAGCAAGCTGTAGTGGGAGGTGGAAACGAAGGGCGTGGCGATGGTCTTGCCGACCAGATCCTGCGGGGAGTTGATCCCGCTGCCATTGCGCACCACCAAGGCTTCGGCGGCATTGATCTGCGCTGAAACAATGAAGGCGACGATCGGCAGATTGCGTGAAGCAGCCGCTGCCAAAGGGCTGGAGCCGAGGTTGCCGATCTGTACATCGCCCGATGCAATGGCTGTCACAACTTCCGGGCCACTATTGAAGCGCCGCCAGTCGATCTTCTGGCCGATGGTCGTTTCGTAAGTACCGTCGGCCTGAGGAACTTTGCTCGGGTCGATACCGGTTTGATAGCCAATCGTGAGGTTGGCCGCTTGAGCGGAAAAAGAAATTATTGCCGATACACAAACTGTAACAAATTGACTAGATAGTGCCCGTTTGGCCATGATGGCGTCGCCTTTTGGATAGGGTTTGACGTGATTCGAATACGTCAACGCTAATCGATCTAAAAATAGGCGAACAAATACCATTTAGTAATTAGCTTAGTAGCCGATATCCTGTGTTGCGCTGCAGGTGGCCATTACTGGGCCATATACCCAGATGGTATAAAAAAGAATGAAATAATTCTTTTTGGGGTTATCAGGAAAGTCAGTACTGTGCAGGGACCCAAATACTGCGATTAGACCTTGGTCGTAGACACACAAGGTTACGATTGACTTGTCAGTCACGCTCTGGCGCTAATCGCGAACCTACGGATCCGGGCATTCGACCAGGACCAGGAACACAAGAATTAGAAACGAGAGGAGCTTTACATGAACAAGTCCACCTTGGCCCTGGCTGTGGCCGTAGGGGTTATGGCGCAGCAGGCAGGCGCCGCCGGTTTCATCGAAGACAGCAAGGCCACTCTGGGCCTGCGCAACTTCTACATCAACACTGACAACCGCGATGGCACTGGCCCGAACAAGAACGAAGAGTGGGGCCAAGGCTTCGATCTGCGTTTCATCTCCGGCTACACCCAAGGCACCGTGCAGTTCGGTGTTGACGCGATCGGCCTGTACGGCGTGCGTCTGGATTCCAGCCCGGCTACCAGCGGTAACTCCGCAGGTACCGCTTCCGGCGGTACCGTATTCCCAAGCGATGGCAACCGTGCAGTGCATGACTTCGCCAGCCTGGGCGTGACCGGCAAGGTCAAGATCTCCCAGACCGAGCTGAAGGTCGGTACCCTGATGCCGAACAACCCGGTCATCAAATACAACGACGGTCGTCTGCTGCCGCAAACCTTCCAGGGTGAAGCAATCACCTCGAACGAGTTCAAGGATCTGACCCTGACTGCTGGTCAGGTTGAGGCCGTGAAAGGTCGTAACTCGAGCAACAACGAGAACATGTCGATCGCCGGCGCAAACGCCAGCTCGAACTACGACAGAGGCGTGTTCAGCAACAAGTTCTACTACGGTGGTGCTGACTACAAGGTCACCAAAGACCTGACCGCTTCGTACTACTACGGCGAGCTGAAAGACTTCTACTCGCAGAACTTCCTCGGTCTGGTGCACAACTGGGCAATCGGCCCGGGCGTGCTGAAAAGCGACCTGCGTTACTACCGCAGCCGTGACAACGGTGCCAACGGCGATACCGCTGCCTACTACACCAGCGGTTACTACGGTGGCACTACCACCAAGGGCAAAGTCGACAACGATCTGTACAGCTACCTGGCGCTGTACTCGGTTGAAGGTCACACCTTCGGTGCCGGCTACCAGTACACCAAAGGCGACAGCGACTTCCCTTGGCTGAACCAGGGTGACGGCTCGTCCAACAGCACCATCACCGACATGCAGATCCAGAAGTTCGCCCGTGCTGGCGAGCGCACCTGGCAGGCTCGCTACGGCTACGATTTCGCCAAGATCGGCGTTCCTGGCCTGACCGCCAACCTGATCTACCTGCGTGGTAACAACATCGATACCCCGCTGGGCGAAAAAACCGAGTGGGAACGTGACCTGACCATCGGTTACGTGATTCCGGAAGGCCCGCTGAAAAACCTCGGCGTAGCCTGGAAAAACGCGATGTGGCGTACCGACCTGGCGAACACCCGTTCCCAGGACGAAAACCGCCTGATCGTCAGCTACTCGATCCCGCTGCTGTAATAGCGCGCTCAAGCGGCTGATGTAAAAAAGCCCCGTCCGGCATCGCGCCGGACGGGGCTTTTGCATTTTCGAGTCAGGCTCACCCCCGTAAGCCTGACTCGAAATTCCCCTCTTTTGCAGCTACTCAAGGCCTTCTCGAACCTTGAGGGCGATGTTCGTCGCGATGCGGGCGAGCGTCCAGTGAACGATGTTTAATATTCCTTTAAGTGCTAGATATCTAGTTATTTATTCTTTTTAACGATGGCAAATCCCGAGCTACAGTTGAGTTCTCCAACAACTCATCAGGAGCAGCACCATGAGCCTCAGACTCGGCGACATCGCCCCCGACTTCGAACAGGATTCCAGCGCCGGCAAGATTCGTTTCCACGAGTGGCTGGGCGATAGCTGGGGCGTGCTGTTCTCCCACCCGGCCGACTTCACCCCGGTGTGCACCACCGAGCTGGGCTTCACCGCCAAGCTCAAGGATGAGTTCGCCAAGCGCGGAGTGAAAGCCATCGCGCTGTCTGTCGACCCGGTGGACTCGCACCACAAGTGGATCGAAGACATCAACGAAACCCAGAACACCATCGTCAATTTCCCGATCCTGGCCGATGCCGACCGCAAGGTGTCCGACCTCTATGACCTGATCCACCCCAACGCCAACGACACCCTGACCGTGCGTTCGCTGTTCGTGATCGATCCGAACAAGAAGATTCGCCTGACCATCACCTACCCGGCGAGCACCGGGCGCAACTTCCACGAGATCCTGCGGGTGATCGATTCGCTGCAGCTCACCGACAACTACAAGGTGGCCACTCCGGCCAACTGGCAGGACGGTGAAGAGGTGGTGATCGTGCCGTCGCTCAAGGATGAGGAGGAGATCAAGCGGCGCTTCCCGAAAGGCTATCGCGCGGTGAAGCCATACCTGCGCCTGACGCCGCAGCCGAATCGTTAAGATCAAAAGATCGCAGCCTGCGGCAGCTCCTACAGGAGGAAGCCGATCTATGTAGGAGCTGCCGAAGGCTGCGATCTTTTTGATGCATCCCAATAGCAGGGGATTTCAGGCCGTTTTCACGGCCTGTTTTTTTGCCCGGAACAAAGCAAATCGCATATCTCTTAAACGCATAACCAAATGAATAAATATGATTTATAGATATATAAATCAGCTGGTAAGGTCACTCCCATCGAAGCGAGATCGCAACCCGCGAATCGCCTGTAACGCGCAAGGAATTGTCTGAATGCTGGTCGTCTCACTCGGTGGCAGTCCCAGTCAGCGCTCCCGCTCAGGAGTGTTGCTCGAGCGCTCGCAACGCTGGTTGCAGGAGCAAGGGGTGGAAGTGGTGAGTTATCAGGTGCGGGACTTCCCGGCCGAAGACTTGCTCCACGCCCGCTTCGACAGCCCGAAGGTGCTCGACCTGCTGGCGCAGATTGAAAACGCCGACGGTCTGCTGATCGCCACGCCGGTGTACAAGGCGTCGTTCTCCGGTGCGCTGAAGACCGTACTCGATCTGCTGCCCGAACGCGCCCTGAACCATAAGATTGTTCTGCCGATGGCCACGGGCGGCAGCATCGCCCACATGCTGGTGGTCGATTACGCGCTCAAGCCTGTGCTGTCGGCATTGAAGGCCCAGGAAATGCTGCAAGGGATTTTTGCCGAGGACAGCCAGATCGCCTACGGCGAGGGCAGTGCCCAGGCGCAGTTGGCGCCGGCTCTGGAACAGCGGCTGCATGAAGCGCTGGACCAGTTTGTCAGCGCCATGGCCCGCCGGCCGAAGCCGCTGGAACCGGGGCTGTTGAACGAACGCTTGTTGAGTGCTCGCTGGAGCATTTGAGCCACACCGAAACTTGAAGTACTCACCTTACTCAGCCGCCAACGGCCAAGCAGGTGCAGCCACAACCCAACAGCAAAAAGGAGAGCGCTATGCGCACTGTATTTTTGCGTCGTGGTCTGGTCGCTCTGTTTGCTGCGGCTGTCACCTTCGGCGCCATCACTCAAGCTCAGGCCGAGACGCTTCGGATCGGTTATCAGAAATACGGCACGTTGGTGCTGCTCAAAGCCAAAGGCACGCTGGAAAAACGTCTGGCCGCCCAAGGCGTGGACGTGCAATGGACTGAATTCCCCGGCGGCCCGCAACTGCTGGAAGGCCTGAACGTCGGCTCGATCGACTTCGGCGTGACCGGCGAGACTCCGCCAGTATTTGCCCAGGCGGCGGGTGCTGATCTGCTCTATGTCGCTTACGAACCACCAGCGCCGAACAGCGAAGCGATCCTCGTACCGAAAGACTCGCCGATCAAATCGGTGGCGGATCTGAAGGGCAAGAAAGTCGCCCTGAACAAAGGCTCCAACGTGCACTACCTGCTGGTGCGCGCACTGGAAGATGCCGGCCTCAAATACTCCGATATCCAGACCGTATTCCTGCCGCCGGCCGATGCCCGCGCCGCGTTCGAGCGTGGCAGCGTCGATGCCTGGGTAATCTGGGATCCGTACCAGGCTGCTGCCGAGAAACAGCTGCAAGCACACACCCTGCGTGACGGCAAAGGCATCGTCGACAACCATCAGTTCTATCTCGCGACCAAACCTTACGCGCAGAAAAATCCCGAGGTGATCAAGACCCTCGTCGAAGAAGTGCGCGCTGTGGGCGAGTGGTCCAAAGCCAACCCTGAAGACGTGACCCAGCAGGTCGCGCCACTGCTCGGCCTGCCAGCGGACATCACCCTGACCTCGGTGAAACGCCAGGGCTACGGTGCGCTGTTCCTGACTCCGGAAGTGGTCGCCGCGCAACAGAAAATCGCCGACACCTTCTACCAGCTCAAGCTGATTCCCAAGCCGTTGAGCATCAAGGATGTGATCTGGACCCCACCGGCCGCTGTGGCCCAAAGCTCGGTTACCCAAGCCCAGTAAATCGAATCCCCAAGGAGACCACTCCATGAGCCTCAACATCTTCTGGTTCCTGCCTACCCACGGTGACGGCCATTACCTTGGCACCGCCGAAGGCGCCCGCGCCGTTGACCACGGTTATCTGCAACAGGTCGCGCAAGCGGCGGATCGTCTGGGCTTTGGCGGCGTGCTGATTCCCACCGGCCGCTCCTGCGAAGACTCGTGGCTGGTGGCCGCGTCGCTGATCCCGGTGACCCAGCGTCTGAAATTCCTTGTCGCCCTGCGCCCCGGGATCATTTCCCCGACGGTGGCGGCGCGGCAGGCAGCGACGCTGGATCGTCTGTCCGGCGGTCGTGCGCTGTTCAACCTGGTGACCGGTGGCGATCCGGAAGAGTTGGCCGGTGATGGTCTGTTTCTCAACCATGAAGAGCGTTATCAAGCCTCGGTGGAATTCACCCGCATCTGGCGTCGGGTGCTGGAAGGCGAAACCGTTGATTACGACGGCGAACACATCAGCGTGAAGGGCGCCAAGCTGCTTTATCCACCGATCCAGCAACCGCGTCCGCCGCTGTACTTCGGTGGATCTTCGGAAGCGGCGCAGGATCTGGCTGCCGAACAGGTCGAGATGGTGCTGACCTGGGGCGAGCCGCCAGCGGCCGTCGCCGAGAAGATCGAGCAGGTGCGCGCCAAAGCCGCCAAGCTCGGGCGTACCGTGCGCTTCGGCATTCGTCTGCATGTGATCGTGCGCGAAACCAACGCCGAAGCCTGGCAAGCGGCAGACCGGCTGATCTCGCATCTGGACGATGACACCATCAAACGTGCGCAAGCATCGCTGGCGCGCTTCGACTCGGTCGGTCAACAACGCATGGCCGCGCTGCACGGCGGCAGTCGTGACAACCTCGAAGTCAGCCCCAACCTGTGGGCCGGCGTCGGCCTGGTGCGTGGCGGTGCCGGTACCGCGCTGGTCGGCGATGGTCCAACCGTGGCGGCCCGCGTGAAGGAGTACGCGGATCTGGGCATCGATACTTTCATCTTCTCCGGTTATCCACACCTCGAAGAGTCGTACCGCGTCGCTGAACTGCTGTTCCCGCACCTCGACATCGAGCGTCCGGAGCTGCCGAAAAGCGCCGGTTACGTCAGCCCGTTCGGCGAGATGGTGGCCAACGACATTCTTCCCAAAGCCGCGTCGCAGAGCTGAGGCGCGTCATGAGAAAATTTATCCACAGCCTCGCGCCCTGGGCGTTGCCGGTGCTCTTGCTGGCGGTGTGGCAGTTGTCGGTGTCGGCTGGCTGGTTGTCGACGCGGATCCTGCCGGCACCGGTGGCGGTGATCGAGGCCGGTGTCAGTCTGGTGCGCAGCGGCGAGATCTGGACGCATCTGGCAATCAGCGGCTGGCGCGCCGCGCTGGGCTTCACCATCGGCGGCAGCATCGGCCTGGTGCTGGGCTTCATCACCGGCCTGTCGAAGTGGGGGGAACGCCTGCTCGACAGCTCGGTGCAGATGATCCGCAACGTGCCGCACCTGGCGCTGATTCCGTTGGTAATTCTGTGGTTCGGCATCGACGAGTCGGCGAAGATTTTCCTGGTCGCGTTGGGCACGTTGTTCCCGATCTACCTCAACACCTACCACGGCATCCGCAACGTTGATCCAGCGCTTGTGGAAATGGCGCGCAGTTATGGCTTGAGCGGTTTCAGCCTGTTCTGGCAGGTGATTCTGCCGGGCGCGCTGCCTTCGATTCTGGTCGGTGTGCGCTTTGCGCTGGGCTTCATGTGGCTGACGCTGATCGTTGCCGAAACCATCTCCGCCAGCTCCGGCATCGGCTATCTGGCGATGAATGCCCGCGAGTTTTTGCAGACCGATGTCGTGGTGCTGGCGATCCTGCTTTACGCGGTACTCGGCAAACTCGCTGATCTCGCGGCCCGTGGACTTGAGCGTGTGTGGCTGCGCTGGCATCCGGCCTATCAGGTGGCCAAGGGAGGTGCGGCATGACCGCTCAACAACCTCCACGCCTGCTGCGCGGGATTCCGCTGGTGGTGCGCAACCTGCAGAAAACCTTTGGTGCGCGACAAGTGCTGCGCGACATCGACCTGCACATTCCGGCGGGGCAATTCGTCGCCGTGGTCGGGCGCAGCGGTTGCGGCAAGAGCACCTTCCTGCGCCTGCTCGCCGGCCTCGACCAACCGACTGGCGGCGACCTGCTGGCCGGCGCCGCGCCGCTGAGCGATGCGCGGGAAGACACCCGGCTGATGTTCCAGGAAGCCCGGCTGCTGCCGTGGAAAAAGATCATCGACAACGTCGGCCTCGGCCTTAAAGGCAACTGGCGCCCGCAAGCTCTGGAGGCGCTGGAAGCGGTGGGTCTGGCCGATCGCGCCAACGAGTGGCCGGCCGCCTTGTCCGGTGGGCAGAAGCAGCGTGTGGCGCTGGCCCGGGCGCTGATTCATCAACCGCGCCTGCTGCTGCTCGACGAGCCGCTGGGTGCGCTGGATGCGCTGACCCGGATCGAGATGCAGCAACTGATCGAACGCCTCTGGCAAAAGCATGGGTTCACCGTGCTGCTGGTGACCCACGACGTCAGCGAAGCGGTGGCGATTGCCGACCGGGTGATTCTGATCGAGGACGGCGAAGTCGGCCTCGACCTGCAAGTGGAGCTGCCACGCCCGCGAGTGCGCGGATCGCATCGACTGGCAGCGCTGGAAACCGAAGTGCTCAACCGTGTTCTGTCCCTGCCCGGCGAACCGCCGGAGCCGGAACCTGTTTCACCACTGCCTACGCAATTGCGCTGGGCTCAATAACTCAAGCTTTATCAACGACAGGAATCAAAGCCATGACTATCAAAGCCATCAACGTGCGCAACCAGTTCAAGGGCTCGATCAAGGAGATCGTTCTCGGCGACGTGCTGTCGGAAATCGACGTGCAAACCGCCTCCGGCATCGTCACTTCGGTGATCACCACCCGCTCGGTCAAGGAGCTGGAACTGGCGGTGGGCAGCGAAGTGATCGCCTTCGTGAAATCCACCGAGGTGTCGATCGCCAAGTTGTAAGCCGGTGAGTAAAAAACAACCCCGAAAGGCGTGAGCCCTTCGGGGTTTTTCTTTTTGAAGATCAAAAGATCGCAGCCTTCGGCAGCTCCTACAAGGGAATGCGCGCCTGTAGGAGCTGCCGAAGGCTGCGATCTTTCAGCGTTTGGGCAGATAAGGCGGCAGATACAACCCGAGATAGGCATCAAACACCCGCATCCCTTCCTCGGCCATGCGCGGTGTGATCTGCCCGTGTTGCTGTACCGAGCGCGCATACACGCGGTCGCCCAGCTCCATCGCCAGTGCAAACACATCGACATCGCTCGGCAGGCGCGGCAATTCGAAGTGATGGTCGAACAGCTTGTGCATCAGGTCGCCCAGTTCGATGTCGTGCTGCCGGTCAGCCTGGGTCACTTCGGTCAGGCCGTGCTGGGCGAGGATCAACTGGCGGGCGGCAGCGTCTTCGTCATAGATCTCCAGCATGCGTTGCTCGATCAGTCGCGAGAGGTCGCGCCAGTCGCGCAGGGCGTCATGGTCGATCGGCGCTTGCAGGCAGGCGCGAAACGCCGCGTGCACATCGGCGGTCAATGCTTCGAGCAGCGCGGGGACGCTGGCGAAGAAGTGGTACACGGAGGAGGGCGGAATCTGCGCGCGTTCGGCGACGCTGTAGATCGACAGACTGGCCACACCCTCGGCGGCCAGCAGCGTACGCGCGGCGTCGAGTATCGAATCGATGCGCGCCTGGCTGCGGGCACGGGGTTTGCGGACGGGGGCGGGACGCGTCATGAAAGTCTCCTGCGGGGCAGCGGGCATTGTACGAGCCGGGTTCGATGTTGTCTGCCCGGACGCCATCGCTGGCAAGCCAGCTCCCACAAGGAATGTTTTTGTACCTGGAATTTATGTTCGACGAAGAACCTGTGGGAGCTGGCATGCCAGCGATCCGCCGCAGGCGGCCATTCACACCCAACACAGGGGGTTGTGTTCTGCCATAAAAAAACGCTGCGGGCTGAAATGGCCGGCAGCGCTTTTTATTCCTGCAATCCGCTTAAACGGTATGCAGATACCAGTTGTACTCAAGGTCGGAGATGGAGTGTTCGAACTCCTCCAGCTCGCTTTCCTTGCAGGCGACGAAGATATCGATGTATTTCGGATCGATGTACTTGGCCATCACCTCGCTGTCGTCCAGCTCGCGCAGGGCATCGCGCAAGTTGTTCGGCAGGCTTTGTTCGTTCTGCTCGTAGCTGTTGCCTTCGACCGGAGCGCCCGGTTCGATCTTGTTCACCAGACCGTGATGCACACCGGCCAGGACCGAAGCCATCAGCAGGTACGGGTTGGCGTCGGCGCCGGCCACGCGATGTTCGATACGCACGGCATCGGCAGAACCGGTCGGTACGCGGATCGCCACGGTGCGGTTGTCCAGGCCCCAGCACGGCGAGTTCGGCACATAGAACTGCGCGCCGAAGCGACGGTACGAGTTGACGTTCGGGCAGAGGAAAGCCATCTGCGCCGGCAGGGTCTCGAGCACACCGCCGATCGCGTGACGCAGCGCGGCGTTCTGCTCGGGATCCTCGCTTGCAAAGATGTTCTTGCCATCTTTGTCGAGCACCGAGATGTGGACATGCAGACCGTTACCCGCCTGGCCCGGATACGGCTTGGCCATGAAGGTGGTGTCCATTTCATGGTCGTAGGCGATGTTCTTGATCAGGCGCTTGAGCAGGACCGCGTAGTCGCACGCCTTGATCGGGTCGGCGACGTGGTGCAGGTTCACTTCGAACTGCGCCGGGGCACTTTCCTTGACGATGGCGTCGGCCGGGATGCCTTGTTCTTTGGCACCTTCCAGAATGTCCTGGAGGCAGTCGACGTATTCGTCGAGGTCGTCGATCAGGTAGACCTGAGTCGAGTGTGGGCGTTTGCCGGAGATCGGTGAGCGTGGCGGCTGTGGACGACCGTTCACGTTTTCCTGGTCGATCAGGTAGAACTCCAGCTCGAAGGCTGCGCAGATGGTCAAGCCCAGCTCGTCAAACTTTGCAACAACTTGACGGAGCACTTCGCGCGGGTCGGCGAAGAACGGGTCGCCTTCGAGTTCGTGCATGGTCATCAGCAGTTGCGCGGTAGGGCGCTTCTGCCATGGCTCGTTGCACAGGGTATCGGGGATGGGATAGCAGATCCGGTCGGCGTCGCCGATGTCCAGACCCAGGCCGGTGCTTTCCACCGTAGAGCCATTGATATCCAGAGCAAATAGGGAGGCCGGCAGGTTGATGCCTTTCTCGTAAACCTTGTGGAGGCTGGTGCGTTCGATGCGCTTGCCGCGCACCACACCATTCATATCCGCAATCAGAAGGTCAACGTACAGAACCTCAGGATGTTCCTTAAGGAACGCGTTCGCTTCGTTAAGCTGAACGGCACGCGGGGGTACCGACATGATGCAACACCTTTGTTGTTAAAAATATCAATCATTGATCTTTTCTGGTTTCAGTCAACCCGAACGGCCTGCCGAAGTCAAGCGAGGCCTTTTTTGCCCTAAAAAAGCGCTGCAAGGGCATTTATGGGGCACTTTGGGGCAGTTTTTTGTCCTTGGGACGCTTGGCACCCGCGGGCTTGAGCAGGCCGTGTTGTATTTTTTACGGGGGTGTTGTGTAAAAAAATGAACAAGGCTAAGCTCCGACCAAACCCATAACAGCAATAATACCGGGGTGCTTCATGTCTCGCCTGCCGTTAATCGGCATCACCGACTGCTCGCAACAGTCCGGTCTGCATGCTCATCACATCAGTGGCGACAAATCCGTCCGTAACGCAGCCAGCATGGCTCGTGGCTGGTCGACGAGGTTCTCGTGCGCATCAGGCCAAACGGCAACGTCCGATATTCTGGACGCACGGGACAGCATCCTGTTTATGGCGTCTCCTTCCAATATAGATCCCTTTGAGTCCCAAAGCCTGTGCCGCTCCCAAAGCCGTGCTCATGATTCTGCACGCCTTGAATGTGCACAGGAAATGCAACGCCAGCGTAAAGGGCAGGTAAGCTCCTCTTTCATTGTCTATGCGCGGTGCCAGGCGTAAGCCGGTACTGCGCGCAAGCAAGCCCCCTTTAACGCGACGCCACGGCGTCAAACTTTGCCTGACACGATGTCAGGAGACTCAGCCCAGAGGCATTTATGAGTAACAACCTCGACCAGCTCACCGATTGGTTGAAAGACCACAAGATCACAGAAGTCGAATGCATGATCGGCGACTTGACCGGTATCACCCGGGGCAAGATCTCGCCGACCAACAAGTTCATCGCCGAAAAGGGCATGCGCCTGCCGGAAAGCGTGCTGTTGCAGACCGTGACCGGCGACTACGTCGAAGACGACATCTATTACGAACTGCTCGACCCGGCCGACATCGACATGATCTGCCGCCCCGACCAGAACGCCGTGTACCTGGTGCCATGGGCGATAGAGCCGACCGCCCAGGTGATCCACGACACCTACGACAAGCAAGGCAACCCGATCGAGCTGTCGCCGCGCAACGTCCTCAAGAAAGTCCTGAAGCTTTATTCCGACAAGGGCTGGCAGCCGATCGTGGCGCCGGAAATGGAGTTCTACCTGACCAAGCGCAGTGACGACCCCGACTATCCGCTGCAGCCGCCGATCGGCCGCTCGGGCCGTCCGGAAATCGGTCGTCAGTCGTTCTCCATCGAAGCGGCGAACGAATTCGACCCGCTGTTCGAAGACGTCTACGACTGGTGCGAACTGCAGGAGCTGGACCTCGACACGCTGATCCACGAAGACGGCACGGCGCAGATGGAAATCAATTTCCGTCACGGCGATGCACTGTCGCTGGCCGACCAGATCCTGGTGTTCAAACGCACCATGCGCGAAGCCGCGCTCAAGCATGACGTGGCCGCAACCTTCATGGCCAAGCCGATGACCGGCGAGCCGGGCAGTGCCATGCACTTGCACCAGAGCATCATCGACATCGAGACCGGCAAAAACGTGTTCTCCAATGAAGATGGGACCATGAGCCAGCTGTTCCTGCACCACATCGGTGGCCTGCAGAAACTGATCCCGGAATTGCTCCCGCTGTTCGCACCGAACGTCAACTCGTTCCGCCGCTTCCTGCCGGACACTTCGGCGCCGGTGAACGTGGAGTGGGGCGAAGAAAACCGCACCGTGGGCCTGCGCGTACCGGATGCCGGCCCGCAGAACCGTCGCGTGGAAAACCGCCTGCCGGGCGCTGACGCCAACCCTTACCTGGCGATTGCCGCGAGTCTGCTCTGCGGCTACATCGGCATGGTCGAGGGCCTCAACCCGAGCGCGCCGGTCGTGGGCCGTGGTTACGAGCGCCGCAACCTGCGTCTGCCGCTGACCATCGAGGACGCGCTGGAGCGCATGGAAAACAGCGCGACCATCGAGAAATACCTGGGCAAGACCTTCATCACCGGCTACGTCGCGGTCAAGCGGGCCGAGCATGAAAACTTCAAGCGCGTGATCAGTTCCTGGGAGCGTGAGTACCTGCTCTTCGCCGTCTGATACGCCGGGCGCGGTGGCCAGCCGCCGCGCCTTCACCGATAACAAGGAGAATTGGCATGACCAGCAACAACCCGCAAACCCGTGAGTGGCAAGCCCTGAGCAGCGATCACCACCTGGCCCCGTTCAGCGATTTCAAGCAGCTGAAAGAGAAGGGTCCACGGATCATCACCAACGCCAAGGGCGTGTACCTGTGGGACAGCGAGGGCAACAAGATCCTCGATGGCATGGCGGGTCTGTGGTGCGTGGCGATCGGTTATGGCCGTGATGAACTGGCCGACGCAGCTGCCAGGCAGATGCGCGAACTGCCTTACTACAACCTGTTCTTCCAGACTGCGCACCCGCCGGCACTGGAACTGGCCAAGGCCATCGCCGACGTGGCGCCGGAAGGCATGAACCACGTGTTCTTCACCGGTTCCGGCTCCGAAGGCAACGACACCATGCTGCGCATGGTTCGCCACTACTGGGCGATCAAGGGCCAGCCGAACAAGAAAGTCATCATCAGCCGCAAGAACGGTTATCACGGTTCCACCGTGGCCGGCGCGAGCCTGGGTGGCATGACCTATATGCACGAACAGGGCGACTTGCCGATCCCGGGCATCGTCCACATCGCGCAGCCGTACTGGTTTGCCGAGGGCGGCGACATGTCGCCGGAAGAGTTCGGCATCTGGGCGGCCAATCAGCTGGAAGAGAAGATTCTCGAAGTCGGCGTGGACAACGTCGGCGCCTTTATTGCCGAGCCGATTCAGGGCGCTGGCGGCGTGATCATTCCGCCAGATACTTACTGGCCGCGCATCAAGGAAATCCTCGCCAAGTACGACATTCTGTTCGTGGCCGACGAAGTGATCTGCGGTTTCGGCCGTACCGGCGAGTGGTTCGGTTCGGATTTCTACGACCTGAAACCCGACATGATGACCATCGCCAAAGGCCTGACGTCCGGCTACATCCCGATGGGTGGCCTGATCGTTCGTGATGAAGTGGTGAAAGTGCTCAACGAAGGCGGCGATTTCAACCACGGCTTCACCTACTCCGGGCACCCGGTGGCGGCGGCGGTGGGGCTGGAAAACATCCGGATTCTGCGCGACGAGAAAATTATCGAGAACGCGCACAACGAAACGGCACCGTATTTGCAGAAACGTCTGCGCGAACTCAACGATCACCCGTTGGTGGGTGAAGTGCGCGGGGTCGGTTTGCTGGGGGCGATCGAACTGGTGCAGGACAAGGCCACTCGCAAGCGTTACGAAGGTCGGGGCGTGGGCATGATCTGCCGGCAGTTCTGCTTCGATAACGGCCTGATCATGCGCGCCGTGGGCGACACCATGATCATTGCGCCGCCGCTGGTGATCAGCAAGGCGGAGATCGATGAGCTGGTGACCAAGGCACGTAAATGCCTGGACCTGACCCTCAGTGCGTTGCAGGCCTAAGTGCTAGGCTTCGAGCGGGGGAGCTGCGGCGCTCTCGCTCGAAGGTGTCAGAAAGGTTGGCCTTTTCTTGAAAGACCGCCTCCGATCTTGCCAGACTAGCCGCGGTTCCAGTTGTCCGGGTTCGGCCGCTGAACAAAGTGGTTCAAAAAAGAAAAATTTGGAGCATGACGCATGAAGGCATTAGGTAAAAAGCTTGCTGGCAAGACTCTTCTCGCGCTGTCCGTCGCGGGCATGATGGCGGGTGCGGTTCACGCGGACGACAAGGTACTGCACGTCTACAACTGGTCTGACTACATCGCCCCGGACACCATCGCCAACTTCGAAAAAGAGTCGGGGATCAAGGTGGTCTACGACGTGTTCGACAGCAACGAAACCCTGGAAGCCAAGCTGCTGGCGGGCAAGTCCGGTTACGACGTGGTCGTGCCGTCGAACAACTTCCTGGCCAAGCAGATCAAGGCTGGCGTTTATCAGGAGCTGGACAAGTCCAAGCTGTCCAATTACGGCAACCTGAACAAATCGCTGCTCAAGGCGGTTTCGGTCAGTGACCCGGACAACAAGCACGCCTTCCCGTACATGTGGGGCTCGATCGGCATCGGCTACAACCCGGAGAAGGTCAAGGCTGCACTGGGCGTCGACACCATCGATTCCTGGGACACTCTGCTCAAGCCGGAGAACATCGCCAAGCTCAAGAGCTGCGGTGTGAGCTTCCTCGACTCGCCGACCGAAATGCTTCCGGTCGCGCTGCACTACCTGGGCCTGCCAACCGACAGCCAGAAGAAAGAAGACATCAAGAAAGCCGAGGAACTGTTCCTCAAGATTCGTCCTTCGATCACCTACTTCCACTCCTCCAAGTACATCTCGGACCTGGCCAACGGCAACATCTGCGTAGCAGTCGGCTACTCGGGTGACGTGCAGCAGGCCAAGTCCCGTGCCGCCGAGGCCGGTGACAAGGTCAAAGTCAGCTATGCCATTCCGAAGGAAGGCGCCGGCAGCTTCTATGACATGGTCGCGATTCCAAAAGATGCGGAAAACATCGACGGCGCCTACAAGTTCATGAACTACCTGCTGCAACCGAAAGTGATGGCCGAGATCACCAACGCTGTGCGCTTCCCTAACGGTAACGCCGAAGCGACCCAGTACGTGAACAAGGACATCACCTCCGATCCAGGCATCTACCCGCCAGCCGACGTGCAGGCCAAGCTGTATGCGATCGCCGATTTGCCGGCCGCTACCCAGCGTGAACTAACCCGCAGCTGGACCAAGATCAAATCCGGTAAATAAGCCGGTTTGAAGCAACAACCACTGGCCGTCGTCGCCGCGACGGCGGCCAGCGGATCAATTAAATGACAGGAAGTTTTGCAGGAACGGTTTTTCGAGGGTAAGTTGCGCGCCGGTTTGGTTGCCGGGCAGCCATGGCTGTCATGTAACGCGGGGCAACTTGGGCCCAACTAATTTAGAGGACCTCCACTTGCCTATTTTTTCTTCTTTGCGCAAAGCCCTGCTGGCCACTGCCGGCCTGACGATCGCTGTCGGAGCCCAGGCCGCCGGTACGGTGCATATTTATAACTGGTCGGATTACATCGGCGAGACCACCCTGGCCGACTTCGAGAAAGCCACCGGAATCAAACCGGTGTACGACGTGTTCGATTCCAACGAGACCCTGGAAGGCAAGCTGCTGGCCGGGCGTACCGGTTACGACGTGGTCGTGCCGTCGAACCACTTCCTCGGCAAGCAGATCAAGGCGGGCGCGTTCCAGAAGCTCGACAGGTCGCAGTTGCCGAATTATTCGAATCTCGATCCGGTGCTGCTCAAGCGCCTGGAGCAGAACGACCCGGGCAACCAGTACGCCGTGCCGTACCTGTGGGGCACCAACGGCATCGGCTACAACGTCGAGAAAGTCAAAGCGGTGCTCGGCATCGACAAGATCGACTCCTGGAGCGTGCTGTTCGAACCGGAGAACATCAAGAAGCTGCACAGCTGTGGCGTAGCGTTCCTCGACTCGGCCGACGAAATGATGCCGACCGTGCTCAACTACATGGGCCTGAACGCCAACAGCACCAATCCGAAGGACTACGCCAAGGCCACCGACAAACTGCTGGCCGTGCGTCCCTACGTGACCTACTTCCACTCGTCGAAATACATCGGTGATCTGGCTAACGGCGACATCTGCGTGGCCATCGGTTTCTCCGGCGATATCTTCCAGGCCAAGCACCGTGCCGAAGAAGCCAAGAAGGGTGTGAACATCGCCTACTCGATTCCGAAAGAGGGCGGCGCGTTGTGGTTCGACATGCTGGCGATTCCGAAGGACTCGTCCAACGTCAAAGAGGCCCACGCCTTCATCAACTATTTGCTGAAACCTGAGGTGATCGCCCAGGTCAGTGATTACGTCGGTTACGCCAACCCCAACCCGGGGTCGGACAAGCTGATGGAACAGTCCATCCGCACCGATGAAGCGGTTTATCCACCGCAAGCAGTCCTCGACAAGACCTACGTGTCGGTCGAGTTGCCACCCAATACTCAGCGTTTGATGACCCGTAGCTGGACCAAGGTCAAGTCGGGCAAGTAAGGCACAAACTATCCTGGGTTCGCCCGCATGGGGCGAACTGCACTGTTTTTTTCTGGGAGTTTCGTAAATGGCAGTTGCCTCCGGCGCCTATAAGAAAGCCCTCGAGGGCGACCAGACACCTAAGCAGGTGTTGGTCAAAATCGACCGGGTCACGAAGAAGTTCGACGAGACGATTGCCGTGGACGATGTGTCCCTGGAAATCAAGAAGGGCGAGATCTTCGCCCTGCTCGGCGGTTCGGGATCGGGCAAATCCACGCTGCTGCGGATGCTGGCAGGGTTCGAACGGCCCACGGAGGGGCGCATTTTCCTCGACGGCGTCGACATCACCGACATGCCGCCGTACGAGCGACCGATCAACATGATGTTCCAGTCGTACGCCTTGTTTCCGCACATGACCGTGGCGCAGAACATTGCCTTCGGCCTCAAGCAGGACAAGATCCCCAACGCCGAGATCGATGCGCGCGTGGCCGAGATGCTCAAGCTGGTGCAGATGAGCCAGTACGCCAAGCGCAAGCCGCATCAACTGTCCGGCGGTCAGCGGCAGCGTGTGGCTCTGGCGCGCTCGCTGGCCAAGCGGCCGAAACTGCTGCTGCTCGACGAGCCGATGGGCGCACTGGACAAGAAACTGCGTTCGCAGATGCAACTGGAGTTGGTGGAAATCATCGAGCGTGTGGGCGTGACCTGCGTGATGGTGACCCACGACCAGGAAGAGGCCATGACCATGGCCGAGCGCATCGCGATCATGCACCTGGGCTGGATCGCCCAGATCGGCAGCCCGATCGACATCTACGAAACCCCGACCAGCCGTCTGGTCTGCGAATTCATCGGCAACGTGAACATCTTCGAAGGCGAAGTGATCGACGACGCCGAAGGCCACGCGACCATCACCTGCAAAGACCTCGACCGGCAGATCTACGTCGGCCACGGCATCAGCACTTCGGTACAGGACAAATCGGTGACCTACGCGATTCGTCCGGAGAAGCTGCTGGTCACCGCCGAAATGCCGACCTGCGAATACAACTGGTCGAGCGGCAAGGTGCATGACATCGCCTACCTCGGCGGGCACTCGGTGTTCTACGTCGAATTGCCGAGCGGCAAACTGGTGCAGTCGTTCGTCGCCAACGCCGAGCGTCGCGGCCAGCGTCCGACCTGGGGCGATCAGGTTTACGTGTGGTGGGAAGACGACAGCGGCGTGGTACTCCGCTCATGAACATGCGCAAGTTCAAACGACGGCTCAACCGAATAATTCCCAATGGCCGGCAGCTGGTCATCGGGGTTCCGTTCATCTGGCTGTTCCTGTTCTTCATGCTGCCGTTCTTCATCGTCCTGAAGATCAGCTTCGCTGAAGCCGATGTGGCCATCCCGCCGTACACCGAGATCTACACCTTCGCCGAACAGAAGCTGCAACTGCTGCTGAACCTCGGCAACTACGCGATGCTCGGCGACGACGAGCTGTACATCGCTGCTTACCTGGGCTCGCTGAAGATGGCGTTCTTCAGCACGCTGCTGTGCCTGCTGATCGGTTACCCGATGGCCTACGCCATCGCCAGTGCGCGCAAAGAGCTGCAGACGGTGCTGGTGCTGCTGATCATGATGCCGACCTGGACTGCGATCCTGATCCGCGTTTACGCGTGGATGGGCATCCTCAGCAACAACGGCCTGCTCAACGGTTTCCTGATGAGCATGGGCTTTATCGACGAGCCGCTGCAGATCCTCAACACCAACCTCGCGGTGTACATCGGCGTGGTTTATTCGTACCTGCCGTTCATGATCCTGCCGCTGTACGCCAACCTGGTGAAGCACGATCAGAGCCTGCTGGAAGCGGCGTCCGACCTCGGTTCGAGCACCTTCAACAGCTTCTGGAAAATCACCATTCCACTGTCCAAGAACGGGATCATCGCCGGCTGCATGCTGGTGTTCATCCCGGTGGTCGGCGAGTTCGTGATCCCGGAACTGCTTGGCGGCCCGGAAACCCTGATGATCGGTAAAGTGCTCTGGCAAGAGTTCTTCAACAACCGTGACTGGCCGGTGGCGTCCGCCCTGGCGGTGGTGATGCTGGCGATCCTGATTGTGCCGATCATCCTGTTCAACCGCAGTCAGGCCAAGGAAATGGAGGGCAAAGAATGAAACGCATCCGTTTCTCCAGCCTGATGCTGGTACTGGGTCTGTTGTTCATCTACCTGCCGATGCTGATCCTGGTGATCTACTCGTTCAACGCCTCGAAACTGGTGACGGTGTGGGGCGGCTGGTCGATCAAGTGGTACGTCGGCCTGCTCGACAACACCCAACTGATGGGCTCGGTGGTGCGCTCGCTGGAAATCGCCTGCTATACCGCCGTTGCCGCGGTGGCGCTGGGTACGCTGGCCGCCTTCGTGCTGACCCGCATCACCCACTTCAAGGGCCGCACGCTGTTCGGTGGTCTGGTGACGGCGCCGTTGGTAATGCCTGAGGTGATCACCGGTCTGTCGCTGTTGCTGCTGTTCGTGGCCATGGCGCAGATGATCGGCTGGCCGCAGGAGCGTGGCATCGTCACCATCTGGATCGCCCACACGACGTTCTGTGCGGCGTATGTGGCGGTGGTGGTGTCGGCGCGTCTGCGTGAGCTGGACCTGTCGATCGAAGAAGCGGCGATGGATCTGGGGGCGCGGCCGTGGAAGGTGTTCTTCCTGATCACCATCCCGATGATCGCGCCGTCGCTGGCAGCGGGCGGCATGATGTCGTTCGCTCTGTCGCTGGACGATCTGGTACTGGCGAGCTTCGTTTCCGGCCCGGGTTCGACCACGCTGCCGATGGAAGTGTTTTCCGCGGTGCGTCTGGGCGTAAAGCCTGAGATCAACGCCGTGGCCAGCCTGATTCTGCTGGCGGTGTCGATCGTGACGTTCATGGTGTGGTTCTTCAGCCGCCGCGCCGAAGAAGCGCGCAAGAAAGCCATCCAGCAAGCCATCGAAGAAGGCGCCGCCGATTCGTGGAAGCAACCGGACGTACGCCGCGCGCCTGCGCCGGAAGCGGCTTAACAGGCAAAAAGATCGCAGCCTGCGGCAGCTCCTACAGGGATTGCATTCCAATGTAGGAGCTGCCGCAGGCTGCGATCTTTTGCTTCTGGGCTCAGGAAGTCCAAGGGGACTTGCGGATGACCTCGACAAAGTTCATCGGTTTGAACCCCGGCTCCTGATCCACCAGCACATCGGTCTTCACGTTGCCGAACGTGGTCTGCGAACGATGGCGCAAGCCGTCGGCAAACGCGCAGATGATGCACTCCTTGAAACCTTCCCCGCGTGGATGCGCATGCACCACCGCCTCGCGCTGGGTGCTGCTGAACGCCGCGTAATCCATGCCCAGCACGTCCATCTCGACACCCGCCGTCACCAGCGCCACGGTCGGTCGCAAATGCTTCGGCACGCCCGGCGTGGTGTGCAGGGCAATCGACAGCCAGACCTGCTCGATGTCGTCATCGCTCAGACCGTACGGCTTGAGAAACGCCGCTGCCGCGTTGGCGCCATCCACTTCGAAACGCTCGTCGTCACTGCGATAGCCTTCGACCAGACCGAGGTCGTGGAACATCGCGCCGACGTACAGCAGCTCCGGGTTGTAGGCCAGTTGCTGGCGCTCACCGCTTAGCGCACCGAATAGAAATACCCGGCGCGAGTGGTGGTAGAGCAGGTCGGATTCGATGTCGCGAATGTACTCGGTGGTGGCCCGGGCGAGGGCGCTGTCGGGGAGCTTGATGCCGGCAATGGTCGTGCTCATGAAGGTATCCTCATCGAAAACGCCGTCGTGGCGCTGATGGACAAAGTCTGTTCCCTGAGGCACTGAACGGACAATCAACGCATGGCTGCGATCCTTGCCAATCGACCTGCAAATCGTGCCAAGCTAAAAAGATCGCAGCCTTCGGCAGCTCCTACAGTTGTCCACATTCCTTTGTAGGAGCTGCCGCAGGCTGCGATCTTTTGCTCTTGAAAGGGAATCCACAGTCATGAACAAAACCATCGCCATCGTGGTATTCCCCGGCGTGCAGGCGCTGGATGTCAGCGGGCCGATGGATGTGTTTGCCGAGGCCAATCGTTTTTTGCCGCCTGAGGATCACTATCAACTGGAGGTGATCGGCCTCGAACGCGGGCCGATGGCCTGCTCCAACGGGTTGAACCTCAGTGCTCACCGGCACTTCAGCGAAGCGCTCGACGCCTGGGACCTGCTGCTGGTGGCCGGCGGCCCGCAGTTGCCGTTCATGGATTTCGGTAAAAGCTTCGACACCTGGCTGCGCGAGGCCTGCGCCCGTGCGCGGCGTTTCGGCTCGATCTGCAACGGCGCGTTCATGCTGGCGCGGGCGGGGTTGCTCGAAGGGCGCACCGTGACCACCCACTGGAACGATGCCGAAGCCTTGGCCCAGTTGTGTCCATCGACCCAAGTCGAGGCCGACCGCCTGTATGTCGAGGACGGTGCGCTCTACACCTCAGCCGGGGTCACCGCCGGGATCGATCTGTCGTTGTACCTGTTGGCCCGCGATCACGGCGCTGAAGTGGCGCTGAGTGTGGCCAAGCGGCTGGTGGTTTTCACCCAGCGCTCCGGCGGGCAATCGCAGTTCAGCCCGTTCCTCACGCCGCATGCGGAGCCGACGTCGGCGGTGGCGATGGTGCAGTTGTATGTGCTGGCCAACCTCACCGGGGATCTGACGATTGCCGATCTGGCAAATGCAGCTAACATGAGTGCGCGCAACTTCTCCCGGGTGTTCGCTCGCGAGGCCCGGGTCACCCCGGCGGAGTTCGTCGAAAGTGCACGAGTGGATGCGGCGCGGGTGCTGCTGGAAAGCACCACGGCACCGCTGAAGACCGTGGCCTATCAGTGCGGGTTTCGCGATGCGCAGCACATGCGCAGTGTGTTCAATCGCCGGTTGGGGGTGACGCCGCAGCAGTTTCGGCTGAATTTTGCGTTGATGCTCTGAAGGTCTCTTGTGTTCTTAAGGGCCCCATCGCTGGCAAGCCAGCTCCCACAGGTTTCTCGGGTGTTCACATAATCTGTGTTCACTGAAAATCCTGTGGGAGCTGGCTTGCCAGCGATGGGGTCAGTCCAGTCAGCACAATCCTATTGAGCAGCCCTTGCCGGCAACAGCTTAAGGGTACTGCGCGTATTGGCCGTCACCTCTTCCTCGCTGAAATGCGCCTGCACATACATCCCCTCGACGTACTCCTCGGCCTGATCGTCGTAATGGCTGTCGAACGGCACACCGCTCTGGCCGACCGGGTTGATGGTCAGGCTGTGCGCCGGGTCGGCGAAGTCCACCAGGCGCCGCGTCGAAGGTCCATAGGTCACCGGCCACGGCGCCGGGCCGAGCTTGGCCGAGAGGTTGTTCGGCACTTCGTGGCTACCCGGCGCAGCGAACGGCCCGACATTGACGATCCGGTCCAGCGGCTTCTGCTGACCCAGCGGATGACCGTGGGTCAGGGTGTGCGCCGTGCCCCATTGCCAGTTGGACGGGTTATCGCCGAGGGTCTGTTTCAGATGCGTCATGCTCGCCTGC
The DNA here is from genome assembly GCF_016756945.1 of Pseudomonas sp. MWU318. Lineage (NCBI taxonomy): Bacteria > Pseudomonadati > Pseudomonadota > Gammaproteobacteria > Pseudomonadales > Pseudomonadaceae > Pseudomonas > Pseudomonas sp. MWU318. The sequence goes on along the minus strand of NZ_JAESJL010000003.1, from coordinate 165,569 downwards.
CACGCCGCTTTGACGACGTCGGCGCGAGTCTCCCTGTTCGGCGTGTTGCGGTTGTCCCACCACGGTGAATCGGCGTTCGCCGCCAGTCGCGGCAGGGCGGCATCGATCACCCGGGTCGACAGCAGCGTTTCGAAGAAGTCGTTGCCCAGCTCATCACGCATCGCCGCATCGGCGAGGTCGTAAAGAAACTGGTTGAACAGCGTCGCGCTGACCGAATCCAGCGGATAGTCGCCTTGCCACTGCGCCAGTTGCTCGACCAGTTTCAGCTGCGCCGGATCGCTCACCACTTCCCGCAACACCGGCAGCAATGGCGCCAGGGTACGCGGGCCGTAGGCGGTGGTGGTGCCCAGTTGCAGATTCTGGTTGGCCTCGTTGCTCCATTTCACGCTCTTGTCGCTGAGCTGGCGGTTGAGCTGCTGGCCGCGATCGGCGAGGTTGTAGTAACCGGGGATTTCCATCCCGGTCGGCGACAGCGGCTGGAAGTTGGCCGAGACGATGTAGCCGCGCGCCGGGTTTTCTTCCTGCGGGTTGGCGCTGAACGGGTAGTAGCCGTCCTTGTCCGCCTGATTGCTGCTGCCGTCGAGGATGAACTCGGGCTTCACCCCGGCCGGGCGTTTCGGCAACAGCGCCGAGGCCCACCAGGCGATGTCACCCTTGGCGTTGGCGTAGACGATGTTCAGCCCCGGCGCCTGCACCTTGGTCGCAGCGGCCCGGGCCTTGGCCAGGGTGTCGGCGCGATTGAGCTGGTAGAAACCTTCGAGAATCGGATTCGGCGTTTCGAGGAACGCCCACCACATGGCGATCGGTGTCTTGCCGGCGGCAGTGCCGAGCGCATCATTGACGATCGGACCATGGGGCGACTGGCGCAAGGTCAGCGTCACCGGCGTCTGGCCCTTCACGGCGATCTGCTGCTCGGAGCTGACCAGATCGGTCCACTGGCCGTGGTACCAGACCTGATTCGGGTTGTCCGGGTTGACCTTCTCGGCGATCAGATCCAGATCGTCGTTCTGGAACATGGTCAGGCTCCAACCGAAATCCAGGTTGTGCCCCAGGAATGCGAACGGCACCAGCGCCTGATGATGGCCGTAGAGCTCAAAGCCCGGTGCCGACAGTTGCGCCTCGTACCACACCGACGGCACCGAGAAGCGAATATGCGGATCACCGGCCAGCAGCGGTTTGCCGCTCTGGCTACGGCTGCCGGCGATCACCCAGGCGTTGCTGCCTTCGAATTGCGGCAGGCCGTTTTCAATCAGCGCCTGCTCGCTGAGACGGGCGAGGGCATTGAGGTCTTGCCAGTCACCGGCGGCGAGGGTCGGCGACTTCTTGGCCTGACCTTTGACGAGCACGCCTTTGGGCTGCCAGTCGAGGTCGAAGACGTTGAGGTAATCGGCGCCGAGTTGATCGCGCACGTAGGTCAGCAGTGGCTCGGTGCGAAACGCGGCGGCAAAGCTGTAGGCCATGTAACCGGCGACGCTGATGCTGTCTTCGGCGGTGAACGGCCGCTTGGGGATGCCCAGCACGTCGAACTCGATCGGCGCGGCGTGGCTGTCCTGATATTGGTTGATGCCGTCCAGATAGGCTTGCAGGGCCTTCCACGCCGGCGACTGTTTATCGAGACTGGCGACATAACGGGCGGCGCGTTCGCGAATGCGCAGGCTGCGGAACAGTTTGTCGGTGTCGAGCAGCTTCGGCCCGAGCACTTCGGCCAGTTCGCCACGAGCGAGGCGGCGCATGGCTTCCATCTGGAACAACCGGTCTTGAGCGTGCACGTAGCCGAGGGCGCGATACAGATCGGTTTCGTTCTCGGCACGAATATGCGGCACCCCGCGTTCGTCGTAACGCACGGTCACCGAACCCTGCAGATTGCGCAGCTCCACCTGGCCCTGACGCGTCGGTTGCTTGCTATAGACGTACCCGCCGACACTGGCGAGCAGGACAACGATGAGCAAGGCAAGAACGGTGAAAACGCGTTTCATGGTGACTCCTTGTGCATGCGGGATTGCCGCCCGTCGGGCTGCAAACATTTAGCACAGACCTTCCGTGCCGTGCATCGCTGTCCTCGAAAAGTCCGGAATGCCTTACTGCGCCACCACCGGCCAAGGGCAATAACAACCGACCGCCAGGGTGTGAGTGGCGTTGACCGGGCGATCATCGGTCAGGGCATTGAGGATCGGTTCGATAAAGCTGTTGCTGGAGTTGCAGGTCAGCCCTTCGCTGTAAGGGCCGAAGTACGCCAGTTTGCCGCTACGGTCCCAGATCGCCACGGCGGGACTGGCCGGGATCTGCTCGGAGCCGGGCAATACCGCGATGGTTTTCAGATTGCTCAGGGGGGCGGGTAACTGGCCGTGGGAGCCGGCGCGCTGCACGGCGAAGAATTCCACACCGCGCGCGCCGTACTGCTCGACCATCTCGGTCAGGTGCTGTTGATTGCCGACGTTGCACGGGCAGGCCGGGTCCCAGAAATGCACGAGACGGATTTTGCCGGGGCCGGCCAGTTCATCCGGCAGGCGCAACGGGTCCCCGGAAAACACGGCGGTGTGCTGACTGAACGCGCGCAGATAGCGCCCCTGAAACCAGTCGTACGCCGCCCACAGCACCCCGGCACACACAAGCGCGAGCAGGCTGGCAAACAGTGCGGTGCGGTAGGGCGAGCGCATGGTTTTTCGATCCTCGAAGGGGGGCTAGCTTGCCATGCTTGCCGCAACAGATGAATATCGCAGGCCGATAAAGTCTGTTTACCGCTTTGGAATACCCGCATGCCTGACACTTTTGATGCCGATCATTTACGCGCCAGCCTCAAGCCTTTGGCACAGTGGCAGCCGTTGTCGGACGAGGCGAAGGCGTATCAGCGGTTCTATCAGACCGACTTCCCCGAGCGTGATGTCTGGCGCGGCATGGGCCGTTTCGAGGTAGACGGCTATGAGCTGGTCAGCCATTGCTGGTGGCCGGAGAAGGTCAAGGGCACGCTGTTTCTGCTGCACGGTTTTTACGATCACACCGGGCTGTATCGGCATGTGATCGAGTGGGCGCTGGATCAGGATTTTGCCGTCATCGCCTGCGACTTGCCGGGTCATGGTTTGTCGAGTGGGCCGCGGGCGAGCATTCGCGACTTCTCCGAATATCAGGACACGTTGCAAGCGTTGTTCGCTGAAGCCTGTTCGATTGCCCTGCCGCAACCCTGGCACCTGTGCGGGCAAAGCACTGGCGGCGCGATCGTCGTCGATCACGTGCTCAATCATGGCGAGAACAGTCCGGCGCAGGGCCAGTTGATTCTGCTGGCGCCGCTGGTGCGTCCGCGCGCCTGGGGCTGGTCGCAGCTCAGTTATTACTTGCTGAGGCCTTTCGTGCGGGGCGTCACCCGGCGCTTCAGCGAGAACTCCAACGACCCGGATTTCCTGCCGTTTCTGCAGGCCGACCCGCTACAGCCCAAACGCTTGCCGACGGCGTGGGTCGGTGCGCTGTCGCGCTGGATCATCCGTGTGGAACACGCGAAAAAAAGTCCGCGACGGCCGCTGATCATTCAGGGGCAGGCGGACATGACCGTGGACTGGCAGCACAACTTGCAGGTGCTGAAGTGGAAGTTCGATCGGCCGCAGATTCTGCTGCTGCCGCAGGCGCGGCATCATCTGGCGAATGAGACCCTGGAGATGCGCGAGGAGTATTTCGAGTTTCTGAACAAGCGGATCAGAGGGCGGAATCTTTAGCGTATTCGAGGGCCTTATCGCGAGCAGGCTCACTCCTACAATTAATCGCGGTCTCCTGTAGGAGTGAGCCTGCTCGCGATGGCGGTCTGACAGTCGATGAAGATCACTGGCCGAGGTTCGAAGCGCTTTGCCCCACCGCCAACCCCGCCCGGATCGCCGCCAGCGCCGCCTGGTAATACGCCTTGCCCTCGCTGGACTCGGCAAAGGTCGCGAACTGCTCCAGTTCGTCATCCGACAGATCGCGATAAACGTAGAGCAGCGTGTTGTTCAAGTCGGTGCCGATCTGCTCCATCAGGCGCTGGCGCTGACCGTTCAGCATGCCTTGCGCCTGACCGCCACCAAGCAGGCCGGGAATCATCGAACTCAAACTGTCCGCCGCCACCCCGGCAATTGCCAGACTGACTTCGGCGCCGGCCTCGCGTGCCGGCAGCGCTTGCGCCAGATGGCCGATGATCAGCAGGCGGCTGTCGCTGGCCTGCATCTTCGGCAGGCCCTTGGCGTTCTTCGCCAGTTGATCGCGACGGGTGGCGAGCAATTCAGCGGCGACAATTTTCTTGCCCAGCGGCGATTGAAAGAACGTCAGCGCCGGTTGTGGATCGGCCAGGTGCTGGCGCAATTGCGCTTCGGCACGCTGATCCATGGCCTGGGGGGCGAAGCGCTGGTTGCTGTTGTTGACCAGGGCTTGAAACACCGCCGGCGGCAGGTTGTTCTGGTAGCGCTGCTGCGCGGCACTCAGGGCATCATTGAAATGCGCACGTTGATCTGGCCAGCCGGCGATCTTGTACAACTGATCGTGGCCGTCCGCCCAGGCGGGCAAAACGCAGAACATCAACAGTGAAAAAAGCAAACGGCGCATAGGGACTCCTGTCAGCAGCGGACTATTCTCCGTGCGGTGCCGGTACTTGTCGAGAATTCGTAGCAAGCCGCTGCGTGGCTCTGTCGGATTTCCTGCCGCCGGCATACTATGCGCGCCATGCAAATATCCTCTGAACACCCGCTGCTGTTACGCATCGTCGACGACCTGGCCGAACACGGCTGGTCGCAGCAGAACATTTTCCTGCCCGCAGGTTTGACCCGCGAGCTGGCGGCCGAGTGCCGCAAACGTGAGGCCGAGGGCGAGTTGGCGCCAGCGGCGGTGGGTCGTGGGCCGTTTTCGGAGATTCGCGAGGGCATTCGTGGCGACCACATCCAGTGGATCGACCCGGGCCAGGCCGAGGCCAGCGACCGTTATCTGAACCTGATGGACAGCCTGCGCGAGGCGCTCAATCGCGGCTTGTTCCTGGGGCTGGAGGATTTCGAATGCCACTTCGCCCTGTATCCGCCGGGCGCGTTTTACCGCAAGCACGTCGACCGTTTTCGCGACGATGACCGGCGCATGGTTTCGGCGGTGGTCTACCTCAATGACGCGTGGCTGCCGGAAGACGGCGGTCAGTTGCGCATGTATCTGGACGATGAGCGCGTCCACGATGTGCAACCCACCGGCGGCTGTCTGGTGGTGTTCCTCTCCGGTGAGGTGCCGCATGAAGTGCTGCCGGCGCACCGCGAACGCCTGTCGCTGACCGGCTGGTTCCGCCGCCGTGGCAACGAGCCGTTCTGATATGCAGAAGATTCTGGTCAGCCGCTGCTTGTTGGGCCACCGGGTGCGCTACGACGGCGGGGCCAGCGGGCCGTTCGATCTGCTTGAGCAGTGGATCACCGAGGGGCGTGTGGTGCCGTTGTGTCCGGAAGTCGCCGGTGGGCTGCCGACTCCACGGGCAGCGGCGGAGATCCCGGGCGGGCAGGGCACCGAAGTGCTCGATGGCAAGGCGGCGGTGATCACCACCGAGGGCGAGGACGTCAGCGCGCAGTTTCTCGATGGCGCGCGGCAGGCGCTGGCGCTGGTGCAGGAGCACGGTATCCGCGTCGCGGTGCTTAAGGCCAACAGTCCTTCCTGCGGGAATTTGCTGACTTATGACGGGACGTTCAGTGGGGTGAAGGTCTCGGGAGAGGGTGTGACGGCTGCGCTGCTCAAACGCCATGGGGTGCAAGTCTTCAGTGAGCTCGAACTACCGCAGGCCGCTCTGGCCCTGACCCAACTCGACTAAAAGCCCACCCCGGATTCTTCTGTAGGAGCTGTCGAGTGAAACGAGGCTGCGATCTTTTGATCCTTAAAAACAATCAAAAGATCGCAGCCAGCGGCAGCTCCTACGGTTTGGTGAGCCACTTTTGTGACAATGCCGCCAAGCGCCCATCCGCCTTGATCCGCTGCAACGCACCCGCAAGGCTCGCCTGAAACGCCGGGTTGCCCTTCTGAAACGGAATAGCCAGCTCCACCGGGGTCGCCTTCGGCTTCTCCTCGGTCAGCGCCTGTACCAGCACCATCGGTCGTGGCTGCTCATCTTTCTTCGCCCATAGCTGCGAGTCGACCTTGCCGTAAGACTCGCTGAAGTCGAAACGATCCTTGAGTTCAGGTGTCAGTGCTATGTGATTGAGCGCAACGTCGTATTTGCCGCTTTCAACGCCCTGGAGCAGGTCGGCTTCGTCGGTGACGATGAAGTCGGCGCGTACATCCAGCTCGTTGGCCAGCAGTTGCCCAAGCTCGACCTCGAACCCCCTGAGTGTGTCGCCATCCTTGAAATTGAAGGGCGGTGTATTAGCCTCAAGGGCAATGCGCAACTCGCCACGGTCGTTGATGTCATCAATCAGTTCGGCGTGAGCCAGAGGGCTCAGAAGGGGTAGCAGGCAGATCAGGCCAGGCAGAAAGCGCATGGTCACTCCTTTGAAGTCATTATTGCGATGCTCTGAGTCAGGCTCGCTTTGCTATGGTTGTCGAGTGCCTTCGACAACGAATGGTCATGAAGTTGTCATGACCGCGCGGATTTTACGGAAAAACTGGAGAAGAGAATGAAAACGTTTATGTCACGAGCAGCCTTGGCTGGCCTGTTGATGGGTGTTTCAGTGCTGGCCAGTGCAGCGACCCCGGCACCCAAGGGCGCCGAAGTGTTCATCGTTTCTCCCGAAGACGGGGCCACGGTTTCTCAGGAGTTCAAGGTCAAGTTCGGGGTCAAGGACGTTGCGCTGGCACCCGCCGGTGACGTCACCAAGAACACCGGTCACCACCACCTGCTGATTGATGCCAAGGAAATCGTTCCGGCCGGTTCCGTCGTGCCGACCGACGCCAACCACATGCACTTCGGCAAGGCACAGACCGAGGCCACGATCAAACTGGCCCCGGGCAAGCACACCTTGCAACTGGAGCTGGGTGACAGCGGCCACATGGCGTTCGATCCGCCGATCGTGTCGAAAAAGATCACCGTCAACGTCGAATGACGTTTTCGCTCGCATGAAAAAGGGAGCCCGAAGGCTCCCTTTTTTGTCGCTCAGCGTCGGATCAGAACAACACGCGGCTACGGATAGTACCGTTGACGTGTTGCAGCTTCTCTTGCGCCAGCTCCGAGTACTCGGCGTCGACGTCGATCACCACGTAACCGACTTTCTCGTTGGTCTGCAGGAACTGACCGGAGATGTTGATACCGTTTTCGGCGAAGACCTTGTTGATCTCGCTCATCACGCCCGGAATGTTCTCGTGGATGTGCAGCAGACGGTGCTTGCCAGGGTGAGCCGGCAGGGCCACTTCCGGGAAGTTCACCGACGAAACGGATGTACCGTTGTCGCTGTACTTGACCAGTTTTTCCGCCACTTCCAGACCGATGTTGGCCTGCGCTTCGGCAGTCGAGCCACCGATGTGCGGGGTCAGGATCACGTTGTCCAGGCCACGCAGCGGGCTTTCGAACTCTTCGTCGTTGGAGCGTGGCTCCACCGGGAACACGTCGATGGCCGCGCCGATCAGGTGCTTGTCCTTGATCGCGTCCGCCAGGGCGTCCAACTCGACCACGGTGCCGCGCGCGGCGTTGATCAGGATGCCGCCCTTCTTGATGGCGCGGATTTCCTTCTCGCCGATCATCCACTGGGTCGCGGCGGTTTCCGGAACGTGCAGGGTGACGATGTCGGACATGCCCAGCAGCTCGTGCAGGTTGCCGACCTGAGTGGCGTTGCCCAGCGGCAGCTTGGTCACGGTGTCGTAGAAGAACACCTGCATGCCCAGACCTTCCGCCAGAACCGACAACTGCGTACCGATCGAGCCGTAGCCGACGATGCCGAGTTTCTTGCCACGGATTTCGAAGGAGTTGGCTGCGGACTTGATCCAGCCGCCACGGTGGCAGGAAGCGTTTTTCTCAGGAATGCCGCGCAGCAGCAGGATCGCTTCGGCCAGCACCAGTTCCGCGACGGAGCGGGTGTTGGAGTACGGCGCGTTGAACACGGCGATGCCGCGCTCGCGGGCAGCACTCAGGTCAACCTGGTTGGTGCCGATGCAGAAACAGCCGACCGCGACCAGCTTCTTCGCGTGATCGAAGATCTCTTCGGTCAGTTGGGTGCGCGAACGAATGCCGATGAAGTGAGCGTCAGCGATCTTTTCCTTGAGCTCGGCTTCCGGCAAGGAGCCTGTCAGGTATTCGATGCTGGTGTAGCCCGCCGCCTTGAGGACGTCGACAGCCGATTGGTGGACGCCTTCGAGAAGAAGGAACTTGATCTTGCTCTTATCGAGAGAAGTCTTGCTCATCTGCGTAAACCTGTATCCCGGAGAAAAATGGCAGGAAATGGTCAACAGACATTGACCTGGACGACAAGAAAGCCGTCACCGCAGAACTGGCCTTGGGCACTGGCCTGCGGGGTCGGTATGCTAGCATAGCCACCCCGCTAAACACTCATTCCTGCGACGTGAAGCGTCTTCAGGATGACCATGAATTGTTCGAGAGTTCTGTCGATGACCAATCCTGCCCTGATTGATGAACTGAAGACCTTGGTCGAGCCTGGCAAGGTCCTGACCGACGCCGACTCCCTGAATGCGTACGGCAAGGATTGGACCAAGCACTTCGCCCCCGCGCCGAGCGCTATCGTGTTTCCTAAGACCATCGAGCAGGTGCAGGCCATCGTCCGCTGGGCCAACACCCACAAAGTGGCGCTGGTGCCATCCGGCGGGCGCACCGGGCTGTCCGCTGCCGCCGTGGCCGCGAATGGCGAAGTGGTGGTGTCGTTCGACTACATGAACCAGATTCTCGACGTGAACCTCACTGATCGCACCGCCGTGTGTCAGCCGGGTGTGGTCACCGAACACTTGCAGGACGTCGCCGAAGAGAACGGCTTGTACTACCCGGTGGACTTCGCGTCGGCCGGTTCCAGTCAGATTGGCGGCAATATCGGCACCAATGCCGGCGGGATCAAGGTGATTCGCTACGGCATGACCCGTAACTGGGTCGCCGGCCTGAAAGTGGTCACCGGCAAGGGCGATGTGCTGGAGCTGAACAAGGACCTGATCAAGAACGCTACCGGTTACGACCTGCGCCAGTTGTTCATCGGCGCCGAAGGCACCCTCGGGTTTGTGGTTGAAGCGACCATGCGTCTGGATCGCGCGCCGAAAAATCTCACCGCGATGGTCCTCGGCACCGCCGACTTCGACTCGATCATGCCGGTGCTGCACGCCTTCCAAGGCAAACTCGACCTGACCGCGTTCGAGTTCTTCTCCGACAAGGCCCTGGCCAAAGTGCTGGGCCGTGGCGATGTGCCGGCGCCGTTCGAGACCGATTGCCCGTTCTATGCGTTGCTGGAGTTCGAGGCGACCAGCGAAGAAGTGGCCAACACTGCGCTGGAAACCTTCGAGCATTGCGTTGAGCAGGGCTGGGTACTGGACGGCGTGATGAGCCAGAGCGAAACCCAGCTGCAGAACCTGTGGAAGCTGCGCGAGTACATCTCCGAGACCATCTCGCACTGGACACCGTACAAGAACGACATCTCGGTCACCGTGTCGAAAGTGCCGGCATTTCTGCAGGAAATCGACGCGATCGTCGGCGAATACTACCCGGACTTCGAAATCGTCTGGTTCGGCCACATCGGCGACGGCAACCTGCACCTGAACATTCTCAAGCCGGATAACCTGAGCAAGGACGAGTTCTTCGCCAAGTGCGCGACCGTCAACAAGTGGGTGTTCGAAACCGTCGAGAAGTACAACGGTTCGATCTCCGCCGAGCACGGCGTGGGCATGACCAAGCGCGACTACTTGACCTACAGCCGTTCTCCGGTCGAAATCGAGTACATGAAAGCGGTCAAAGCGGTGTTCGACCCGAACGGCATCATGAACCCGGGCAAGATCTTCGCGGTTTGATTGGCAATCCCCTGAATCAATGAAGGCAGGAGTCGGTAAATGAGCTATCAGCACCAGTATGTCGACGGCACGCGCATTCACTTCCCGATCGGGAAAGTCGTGTGCATCGGCCGTAATTACGCCGAACACGCCAAGGAACTGGACAACCCGGTGCCTACCGAGCCGTTGCTGTTCATCAAGCCAGGCAGTTGCGTGGTGCCGCTGGAAGGCGGTTTCAGCATTCCGACCGAGCGCGGTTCGGTGCACTACGAAGCGGAAATCGCCGTGTTGATCGGCAAGCCGCTGTCGACTAAGCCGAGCCGTGAAGAAGTGCTCGACGCGATCTCCGGGTTCGCCCCGGCGCTGGACCTGACCCTGCGTGACAAGCAGGCCGAGCTCAAGTCCAAGGGCCTGCCATGGGAAATCGCCAAGTCGTTCGACGGCGCGGCGGTGATTGCCCCGTTCGTGGTCGGCAGCACTTTCCCTGACCTGACCGACATCGGCATTCGCCTGACCATCAACGGTGAAGTACGCCAGGACGGTAACAGCAGCGCAATGCTCAACCCGATCGTGCCGATGATCCAGCACATGGCCGGCTGCTTCTCGCTGCAGGCTGGCGACGTGATCCTCACCGGCACGCCAGTGGGCGTCGGCCCGCTGAATGTCGGCGACGACATCGTCCTGGAACTGGTTGGCGCGAGCAGCTTCACCAGCAGCGTTCGCTAAGAGCAAAAGATCGCAGCCTGCGGCAGCTCCTACCCCTGTCTCTGTAGGAGCTGCCGCAGGCTGCGATCTTTTGATCCGGCTTTATAAGGCAGTGGCAATCCCGCCATTTGCCGTTTTTTTCACATCCTGTCCGGATAATTCCTCTCATTCTGGCGTCTGAGCCGGCCTCTTTGTGCTATTACCCATAGCCTGAATATTCGGAATGCGTCCCTGATGTCCGCTCAAACTCAGCTCAAAACTTCCCGTCGTTCACGTTTTGCCCTGCGCTGGTATGTCTGGCTGTTGCTGGTGCTCGCTGTCGCTTATGGCGTGGCGCATATCATGCATTGGGACGACCGTGGTCTGCTGTGGCTGCGCGAGCGACTCGAGACTCAGGCCGAGCAGAAGGCAAGCATCTGGTTGCCGGATTATCGGGCGGTGATCGACGGCAAGCTGCTGCCGGGCATGGAAAAGGACGAGGCCTCGGACCTGTCCTACAACCCGCAGACCAAAACCCTGTTTTCGGTGATGGGCAAGAACCCGTTCCTGGTCGAATTGACCCTGCAGGGTGATGTGCTGCGCAAGATGCCACTGGTGGGCTGGAGCAATCCGGAAGGCGTGACCGTGTTGGAAAACGGCCTGATGGCGATTGTCGACGAGCGCGAGCACTTGCTGACTATCGTCAAGGTAGATGCCAATACCCGCGAGCTGAATATCGCCGACTTCCCGAAATACGATCTCGGTCCGTCGAAAAACCAGAACAAGGCGTTCGAGGCAATCACCTGGGATCCGCGCAACCAGCAGTTGCTGCTGGGCGAAGAACGGCCGCCGGCGCTGTTCACCTGGAAAAGCGACGGCAGCCAGATCCTCAAGGGCGACAAGCAGAAGCTGGCCAATGATGAGCTGGATATCCGCAACCTCTCGGCACTGGCCATCGACCCGCGTACCGGCCACACCCTGGTGCTGTCTGCCGACTCGCACCTGTTGCTGGAACTGGACGAGAAGGGTGAGCAGGTCAGCTTCATGACCCTGCTTGGCGGCTTCAATGGTTTAAAGGACACCATCCCCCGCGCCGAAGGCGTGACCATGGACGACGCGGGTACGCTGTACATGGTCAGTGAGCCGAACCTGTTCTATCGCTTCGAAAAGCAGAAATAACCACCTGAATCTCTTCCTGTAGGAGCTGCCGCAGGGTCATCTTGTGGCCTGAGGCAAGTGGCCATTAAGCTTCAGTTCAGACAGGCGTGATATTTCATCCGCCTGTTTTGATCCGAGCCTGCCCGAATGCGTCGACTTGCCCGCCCCAAACCTCTGTTTGTCATCCTGTCGGTGGTTGCCCTGATCGTGTTGATCGCGATCGGCCAATACCTGCGCCTGTTCGAGCGCGCCTGGTTCAATCTGCATACCTTGTGGCAGCCGTTGAGCAGTGAGGCCATTGGTCTGGATCAATACCGGGTCGAGGTCGAGGCCAGGATCATCGACGGCCTGAACGACGATGTTTCGGCGCTGACCTACGATCCGGTGCGCAAAAGCCTGTTCACCGTGACCAACAAGAATGCCGAGCTGGTCGAGTTGTCGCTGGAGGGCAAGATCCTGCGGCGTATCGCGCTGATCGGCTTCGGCGATCCTGAAGCGGTGGAGTTCATCAGCGCCGACACCTATGTGATCACCGACGAGCGCCAGCAACGCCTGATCAAAGTCCATTTGGAGCAGGACACCACGTTCCTCGATGCGGCGGATGCCGAACAGATGACCCTGGGCGTGCACATGAGCGGCAACAAGGGCTTCGAAGGCCTGGCGTATGACTCGGTGGGCAAGCGCCTGTTCGTCGCCAAGGAACGTGATCCGATGCTGATTTATGAGGTGCACGGTTTTCCGCACTTCAATCCGGAAAAGTCCTACGCGGTACACGTGATCAACAACCCCAAGCGCGATGCCGGGATGTTCGTGCGCGATCTGTCGAGCCTGCAATACGACGAGCGCAGCGGCCATTTGCTGGCGCTGTCCGACGAGTCGGGGCTGATTCTGGAACTGGATGTGGACGGGCGGCCGCTGAGCACGCTGTCGCTGAACAAGGGCCGGCAGGGTTTGCGCAAGAGCGTGCCGCAGGCCGAAGGCATTGCGATGGATGACGACGGGACGTTGTATCTGGTGAGTGAGCCGAATCTGTTTTACGTCTTCAAGAAACCTGCGCAACCTTGACTAACACCACAAACCACTGTGGGAGCTGGCTTGCCAGCGATGGCGGCCTGTCAGTCAACATGGTTGTTGAATCTGACGACCTCATCGCTGGCAAGCCAGCTCCCACAGGTTTATTCGTCTGCCCATAACTTGTGGGCAATCGGGCTTACTCAGCCTTCAGCGTCTTCACACCTTCGCTGGTGCCCAGCAACAGCAGATCCGCCGGACGCGCCGCGAACAGGCCATTGGTGACCACGCCGACGATCGCGTTGATCTGCGCTTCCAGCTCCACCGGGTTGGTGATCTGCAGGTTGAACACGTCGAGGATGATGTTGCCGTTGTCGGTCAATACGCCTTCGCGGTAAACCGGGTCGCCGCCCAGTTTCACCAATTGGCGGGCGACGTGGCTGCGGGCCATCGGGATCACTTCGACCGGCAGCGGGAATTCGCCCAGCACCGGCACCAGTTTGCTGGCGTCGGCGATGCAGATGAAGGTCTTGGCCACGGCCGCGACGATCTTCTCGCGAGTCAGGGCGGCGCCGCCACCCTTGATCAGGTTCAGGTGCGCATCGCTCTCGTCGGCGCCGTCGACGTAGAACTCCAGGTCGCTGACCGTGTTCAGCTCATACACCGGAATCCCGTGGCCCTTGAGGCGTGCGGCAGTGGCTTCGGAGCTGGCGACCGCGCCATCGAACGCGCCCTTGTGTTGGGCCAGCGCATCGATGAAGCAGTTGGCGGTGGAGCCGGTGCCGACCCCGACGATGCTCTTGTCGTCGAGTTTCGGAAGGATGAAGTCGACGGCGGCCTGAGCCACTGCCTGTTTGAGTTGATCCTGGGTCATGCGGGCTCCGGAAGCGGGCAAGGTGAGTACGGAAAGGCCGGCATTATAGGCCCCGCGACAAGGCAGGGGGAAACACCCTGTGGTGAGGGGATTTATCCCCGATGGAGGGCGAAGCGCTCCCCGGCACTCCTCCCAAATATTGCGCTCTCAGGTTGACGACGGCTGCGCCGCCGATCGGGGATAAATCCCCTCACCACAATGAGGTTTACATCACAAAGTGTTCGCCCCGGCTAAAACCCCCTGTTCAGTGTGGTCGTGCGCCCAAAAGCCGGGTTAGACTCGTCGGTCCCGCCCAATCGCCAGTGATGCTTTCCGATGCTCGAACAGTACGTCAAAAAGATCCTCACCTCGCGCGTTTATGACGTTGCCGTAGAAACCCCGCTGCAGAATGCTCGCCAGCTCTCCGAGCGGCTGGGTAATGACATTTGGCTCAAGCGCGAAGACTTGCAGCCGGTGTTCTCGTTCAAGATTCGCGGCGCCTACAACAAGTTGACCCAACTGACCGACGAAGAGCGCGCCCGTGGCGTGGTCACCGCGTCGGCGGGCAACCATGCGCAAGGTCTGGCGCTGGCGGCAAAAGTGCTAGGCGTGAAGGCGACCATCGTGATGCCCAAGACCACTCCGGAGATCAAGGTCGAAGGCGTGCGCTCGCGCGGTGGCAAAGTGGTGCTGCACGGCGATTCGTTCCCGGAAGCCCTGGCATACTCGCTGAAGCTGGTCGATGAAAAGGGTTACGTCTACATCCACCCGTACGACGATCCCCACACCATTGCCGGGCAGGGCACCGTGGCGATGGAAATTCTGCGTCAGCACCCGCAACCGCTGGACGCGATCTTCGTGCCGGTTGGCGGCGGCGGTCTGATTGCCGGTATCGCGGCGTACGTGAAATACCTGCGTCCGGACATCAAGATCATCGGCGTCGAGCCGGACGACTCCAACTGCCTGCAAGCGGCGATGGCCGCTGGTGAGCGTGTGGTGCTGCCGACCGTGGGCATTTTTGCCGACGGCGTGGCGGTGGCGCAGATCGGCCAGCACACCTTCGATATCTGCAAGGATTACGTCGATGAAGTGATCACCGTCAGTACCGACGAGATCTGCGCGGCCATCAAGGACATTTACGACGATACCCGCTCGATCACCGAGCCTGCCGGCGCCTTGGGCGTGGCCGGGATCAAGAAGTACGTCGAGTTGCGCGGCGTCAGTGGCCAGACCTTCGTCGCCATCGACTCCGGGGCCAACGTCAACTTCGACCGTTTGCGCCATGTCGCCGAGCGCGCCGAGCTGGGTGAAGGCCGTGAAGCGATCATTGCCGTGACCATCCCGGAGCAGGCCGGCAGCTTCAAGGCCTTCTGCGAAGCGATCGGCAAGCGCCAGATCACCGAATTCAACTACCGCTACAACACCGGCAGCGAAGCGCACATCTTCGTCGGCGTGCAGACTCACCCGGAAAACGACCCACGCAGCGCACTGCTGGCGAGCCTGACCGGGCAGGGCTTCCCGGTACTTGACCTGACCGACAACGAACTGGCCAAGTTGCACATCCGCCACATGGTCGGCGGCCACGCGGCGCACGTGATCGACGAAGTGGTGTTTCGCTTCGAATTCCCGGAGCGTCCGGGCGCGCTGTTCAACTTCCTCAACAAGCTCGGCGGGCGCTGGAACATCTCGATGTTCCACTATCGCAATCATGGCGCGGCGGATGGTCGTGTCGTCGCAGGCCTGCAAGTACCGCATGACGAGCGTCATCTGGTGCCGGCGGCACTTGAAGAAATCGGCTACCCGTACTGGGATGAAAGCGAGAACCCGGCCTATCAGCTGTTTCTTGGCTGAGCGGCTACGCTGATGGGCAGGCCCTGAGGAAATCGAACAATGGAAACGTTAACTGCCCTGAAAGCCGCGCACATTGTCGCCACTGTAGTGTTGCTGGCCGGTGCGCTCGGGTTGGGAGTCTGGGTTTTTCTGGCAAAACGCAAAGGTGATGCAACGGCGGGCAGCCGCATCTTGCAACGGCCACGGGTGTTCATCTGGCTGTTGATGGGCCTGGCATTGTTGAGCATGCCGTTTACCGGCTGGGGCATGGTGCATCTGGTCGGCTGGCCGCTGGGGCAGACCTGGCTGCTGGCCTCAAGCGTGCTGTACACCGTGGCCGCGCTGGCGTGGTTCTGGTTGCTGGTGCGGTTGAATCGGTTGCGCAAGGCGCCGGGTGGCATTGGCAAGTTTACTTTTGCCTTGGCGTTATTCAGCTTTGTCTGTTTTATCGCCATTGCCGGGTTGATGGGCGCGAAGCCTGTGTGAAGCGAAAAGATCGCAGCCTTCGGCAGCTCCTACATGGGATGTATACCTGTAGGAGCTGCCGCAGGCTGCGATCTTTTGATCTTCAGTCGCGCAACGAAATTACCGGCCAGCCACGCTTCTCGGCCTCAGCGCGCAGATTCGGATCCGGATCCACCGCCACCGGGTTCGCCACCTGCTCCAGCAGCGGCAGGTCATTCATCGAATCGCTGTAGAAATAGCTGTCATCCAGCGAATACCCGGTTTCGTCGAGCCAGCGATTCAGGCGCGTCACCTTGCCCTCGCGGAAGCACGGAATATCAGTACTGCGCCCGGTGTAGCGGCCATCGACCATCTCGCACTCGGTGGCGATCAGGGTTTCGACGCCCAGGCGCACGGCAATCGGGGCGGTGACGAAGCGGTTGGTGGCGGTGATGATCACCAGTTTGTCGCCGGCGTCGCGGTGCTTTTTCAGCAGTTCCAGCGCCTTGGGCATCACGATCGGCTCGATGCAGTCGCGCATGTAGTCGTTGTGCCACTGTTCGAGCACGGCCATTTCGGTGCGGCCGAGGATTTCCAGGCAGAAGTTCAGGTACGCGGCGTTATCCAGTTGGCCGGCCAGGTAATCCTGATAGAACTCGTCGTTGCGCGTCTTGTACGCCACCGGATCGAGGAAGCCGCGTTCGCACAGATAATCGCCCCAGGCGTGATCGCTGTCGCCGCCCAGAAGGGTGTTGTCCAAATCGAATAGAGCCAGGCGCATTGCAGTTACCCGCTGAAAAGTCAGTAAAAAGGCGACAAGAATACGGTCTTTTCACAAGAGTGCACATAAGGTAGGAACCTTCGTTGCCGCCTTATCAAGCTTTGTGGAACAATGCGGCGACATGCGTTTGCGAGGTTGTTGCCGTGATCGACCCCGATGGTTTCCGCCCCAATGTCGGGATCATTCTGACGAATGACGCCGGCCAGGTGCTATGGGCTCGCCGTATCAATCAAGATGCCTGGCAGTTTCCACAAGGGGGAATCAACCCCGAGGAGACGCCGGAGGACGCCTTGTACCGCGAGCTGAACGAAGAAGTTGGCCTGGAACGTGAAGATGTTGAAATACTGGCCTGTACCCGGGGCTGGTTGCGCTATCGTTTGCCGCAACGTCTGGTGCGTACCCACAGCCAACCGCTGTGCATCGGCCAGAAGCAGAAATGGTTTCTCCTGCGCCTGATCTCCAACGAGCAGCGGGTGCGGATGGATTTGACCGGTAAACCGGAGTTCGATGGCTGGCGCTGGGTCAGTTATTGGTATCCGTTGGGCCAGGTGGTGACATTCAAGCGCGAGGTGTATCGACGCGCCCTCAAAGAGCTTGCCCCGCGCCTTTTAGCGCGCGACTGACGACGGAGTTCGACCCCGAGCCATGCTCAATACGCTGCGCAAGATCGTCCAGGAAGTTAACTCCGCCAAGGATCTCAAGGCGGCGTTGGGGATTATTGTGTTGCGCGTCAAAGAGGCCATGGGCAGCCAGGTCTGCTCGGTCTACCTGCTTGATCCCGAGACCAACCGCTTCGTCCTGATGGCCACCGAGGGCTTGAACAAGCGCTCGATCGGCAAAGTCAGCATGGCACCCAACGAAGGTCTGGTGGGTCTGGTCGGCACGCGTGAAGAACCCCTGAACCTCGAAAACGCCGCGGATCACCCGCGCTACCGCTACTTCGCCGAGACCGGCGAGGAGCGCTACGCCTCGTTCCTCGGGGCGCCGATCATTCACCACCGCCGCGTCGTCGGCGTGTTGGTCATCCAGCAGAAAGAACGCCGCCAGTTCGATGAAGGTGAAGAAGCCTTCCTCGTGACCATGAGCGCGCAGCTCGCCGGCGTTATCGCCCACGCCGAGGCCACCGGCTCGATCCGTGGTCTGGGCAGACAGGGCAAGGGCATTCAGGAAGCCAAGTTCGTCGGCGTACCGGGCTCGCCGGGTGCGGCGGTCGGTACTGCGGTGGTGATGCTGCCGCCGGCGGATCTGGACGTGGTGCCGGACAAACACATCACTGACATCGACGCCGAACTGGCGCTGTTCAAGACCGCCATCGAAGGCGTGCGCGCCGACATGCGCGCGTTGTCCGCCAAGCTCGCGACCCAGTTGCGTCCGGAAGAGCGCGCGCTGTTCGACGTCTACCTGATGATGCTTGACGATGCTTCGCTGGGCAGCGAAATCACCACCGTGATCAAGACCGGCCAGTGGGCCCAGGGCGCGCTGCGTCAGGTGGTCACTGAGCACGTCAATCGTTTCGAACTGATGGACGACGCCTACCTGCGCGAGCGTGCGTCGGACGTCAAAGACCTTGGCCGCCGCCTGCTGGCCTACCTGCAGGAAGAGCGTCAACAGAACCTGGTCTACCCGGAAAAAACCATTCTGGTCAGCGAAGAGCTGACGCCGGCGATGCTCGGCGAGGTACCGGAAGGTACACTGGTCGGTCTGGTGTCGGTACTGGGTTCGGGTAACTCCCACGTCGCGATCCTAGCCCGGGCCATGGGCATTCCGACGGTGATGGGTCTGGTCGACCTGCCGTACGCCAAGGTCGACGGCATCGAGGTGATCGTCGATGGCACCCGCGGCGAGGTCTACACCAACCCCAGCGATGTGCTGCGCAAGCAGTTCGCCGAGGTGGTCGAAGAAGAGAAACAACTGGCGCTGGGCCTCGACACCCTGCGTGATCTGCCGTGCGTGACCCTCGATGGCCATCGCATGCCGTTGTGGGTCAACACCGGTCTGCTGGCCGATGTGGCGCGGGCGCAGAAGCGCGGCGCCGAGGGTGTCGGCCTGTACCGCACCGAAGTGCCGTTCATGATCAACCAGCGTTTCCCGAGCGAAAAGGAACAACTAGCGATCTACCGCGAGCAACTCGCCGCGTTCCACCCGCAACCGGTGACCATGCGCAGCCTGGACATCGGCGGTGACAAGTCGCTGTCGTACTTCCCGATCAAGGAAGACAACCCGTTCCTCGGCTGGCGCGGGATTCGCGTGACCCTCGACCACCCGGAAATCTTCCTGGTGCAGACCCGCGCGATGCTCAAGGCCAGCGAAGGCCTGAACAACCTGCGGATCCTGCTGCCGATGATCTCCGGCACCCACGAACTCGAAGAAGCCCTGCACCTGATCCACCGGGCCTGGGGCGAAGTGCGTGACGAAGGCACCGACGTGCCTATGCCGCCAATCGGGGTGATGATCGAGATTCCGGCTGCGGTGTACCAGACCAAGGAACTGGCGCGGCAGGTGGACTTCCTGTCGGTCGGCTCCAACGACCTGACCCAGTACCTGCTGGCGGTCGACCGCAACAACCCGCGGGTGGCCGACCTCTACGACTACCTGCACCCGGCGGTGCTGCAAGCCCTGCAAACCGTGGTCCGCGACGCGCATGCCGAAGGCAAACCGGTGAGCATCTGCGGCGAAATGGCCGGTGATCCGGCAGCGGCGGTGCTGTTGATGGCGATGGGCTTCGACAGCCTGTCGATGAACGCCACCAACCTGCCGAAAGTGAAGTGGATGCTGCGCCAGATCAACCTGAGCAAGGCCAAGGATCTGCTGGCGGAGCTGATGAAGATTGA
This sequence comes from Pseudomonas sp. MWU318, assembly GCF_016756945.1. Lineage (NCBI taxonomy): Bacteria > Pseudomonadati > Pseudomonadota > Gammaproteobacteria > Pseudomonadales > Pseudomonadaceae > Pseudomonas > Pseudomonas sp. MWU318. The sequence goes on along the minus strand of NZ_JAESJL010000003.1, from coordinate 146,095 downwards.
TAACCCGCAAGTTATCCACAGCTCGCTGCAACTGGCGCTGAAGAATCTCGGGTTGTCGAAGATGAATCCGCCGGCGGTCAACAAGGCTCTCTAAAACCTTGTGGGCCTCTTCGCGAGCAAGCCCGCTCCCACATTTGACCGAGTTCTACCTTTGGAATGTGGTCGAATGTGGGAGCGGGCTTGCTCGCGAAGGCGTCAGTTCAAACGCTGCTAAACAGCAATCTCCACCTCGCCCAAATGCCCGCCATACGGCCCAAAGCTGCGCTCGACCATTCGCCGCGTGCCGTCCGCCTGCACAATCAACGCCGTACTCGCCCGTGTGCCATAACTCTGGCTGGCAATGAACACACTCGACAGCAGTGATTCGGTCGCCAGCCCGACCCCGGTATCCGGCAGTTCGGCAAACGGTGCGGTCTGCGCATCGCTCAATAACTCGAGCAGTCGCGCAGGCTGCGGATCATCCAGCACCGCACTCAGTGCAGCCTTGGCCTTGAGCAACTTCGGCCACGGTGTATCCAGCCCGGCATTCGACAGCCCGTAAACCCCGGGTTGGAGCATCACCGGCTCGGACGTCCGCGCATTGAAGTGCCACAGCTCATGGGCGTTGCCCAGCAGCAGGTTGAACCCGGCGTACTCCGGCGCGCGACCGACCACATCGCGCAAATAATCATCAATCGACGCATCATCCGTGAGAAACCGCGCCACCAGCTCTCCCCGCGACTTGCGCGCTGGTGGCTGGTGCGGATCGCGGATATTGGTCAGCGCGGCGAAGCGCCCATTGGCGCCGATCCCCAACCAGGTGCCGCCCGCCTCAAGATCGCGGCCGGCATGCACTTGCGGCGCGTCGGCCCATGGCGCCAGCGGCAGGCTCGGGCGGGCGTAGAACTCGTCACGGTTGGCCGCGACGATCAGCGGCTGGGCATGGCCCGGGCGCCAGGCGAATACGATCAGGCACATAAGGTGGTCCTTGTGTGTTTTCTGCTCACTCTACGCAGTCGGCGTCCGTGCATCCATCGTCAGTGGAGCCAAAGGGCATGCATCCGTTACCATGCCGCTCCGGTTTTGGGGATGCGTCTGGGAGACGGTCATGGAATTTCTGCTCTATCTGGCGTTGGGCGCCTGTGCGGGCGTGCTGGCCGGGCTGTTCGGGGTGGGCGGCGGGATCATTATTGTCCCGGTGCTGGTGTTCAGTTTTACCTTGCAGGGATTCGATCAGTCGATCCTCACGCATCTGGCGGTAGGGACATCGCTGGCGACCATCATCTTCACTTCGGTCAACGCCGTGCGTGAACACCATCGACGTGGTGCGGTGCGCTGGCCGATCTTCATGTGGATGACCGTGGGTATTCTGCTCGGCGCCGGTTTTGGGGCGCTGACGGCCGAGGCGATTTCCGGGCCGAACCTGCAGAAGATCATCGGCGTGTTCGCCTTGGTGATTGCCGTGCAACTGGCGCTGGAGGTCAAACCCAAGGCCAGTCGAACGGTGCCGGGCAAACTCGGTCTGACCGTGGCCGGCAGTGTGATCGGCTGGGCCTCGGCGATTTTCGGAATCGGCGGCGGTTCGCTGACCGTGCCGTTCCTGACCTGGCGCAGCGTGCCGATGCAGCAGGCGGTGGCAACGTCGTCGGCCTGTGGCTTGCCGATTGCTGTGGCAAGTGCGTTAAGTTTCATGATTCTGGGCTGGCATGATCCGCTGTTGCCGCCGCATAGTCTCGGTTTTGTCTATTTGCCGGCGCTGCTGGGCATTGCCCTGACCAGCATGGTGTTCGCCCGTCTCGGCGCGCGCCTGGCGCACAGGTTGTCGCCGCGCTTGCTGAAACGGCTGTTCGCCGCTTTGCTGTTTTGCGTGGGCCTGAATTTCCTGCTCTGACCTGCTGGTTCAGAGCAGGCCGCAATCCTGGCTTAATCCTGAGGTGGCAGCGTCGCCCGGGAATTTTGGTTTCAACTCTAACGAGGAGTCGCAATGCTGCCTTACCCGCAGATCGACCCGGTGGCCCTGGCCATCGGTCCGCTGAAAATCCACTGGTACGGCCTGATGTACCTCGTCGGCATCGGCGGCGCATGGCTGCTGGCGTCGAGCCGGCTCAACCGTTTCGACCCGACCTGGACCAAGGAGAAGCTCTCCGACCTGGTGTTCTGGCTGTCGATGGGGGTGATTGTCGGTGGACGTCTGGGTTACGTGCTGTTCTATGACCTGAGCGCGTACATCGCCAACCCGACGCTGATTTTCGAAGTGTGGAAGGGCGGCATGTCGTTCCACGGCGGATTCATCGGGGTGATGCTCGCCGCGCTGTGGTTCGGCAAACGTAACGGCAAGACGTTCTTCCAGCTGATGGACTTCGTTGCGCCGATGGTGCCGATCGGTCTGGGCGCCGGGCGCATCGGCAACTTCATCAACGCCGAGCTGTGGGGCAAGCCGACCGACGTGCCGTGGGCGATGATCTTCCCGCCGTTCAGCGATCCGGCGCAGCTGCCGCGTCACCCGTCGCAGCTGTATCAGTTCGCGCTCGAAGGCGTCGCGCTGTTCCTGATCCTGTGGCTGTTCTCGCGTAAGCCGCGCCCGACCATGGCCGTGTCCGGCATGTTCGCGCTTTTTTACGGCATTTTCCGTTTCATCGTCGAGTTCGTCCGCGTACCGGACGCGCAACTGGGCTACCTGGCCTGGAACTGGCTGACCATGGGGCAGGTGCTGTGCGTACCGATGATCGTCGGCGGTCTGTTCCTGATCTGGCTGGCCTATCGTCGTGCGCCGGCAGCGCCGCTCGCGCCGACCGCTTAAACTACGAACCCCGGCGCGCGACGCCGGGGCTCAAAGGACACAGGTAACTCATGAAGCAATATCTCGAACTGGTCTCGCACGTCATTCAGAACGGCACCAAACAGGCCAACCGCACCGGTATCAACACCATCAGCTTCCCGGGTGCGATGCTGCGTTTCGATCTGCAGGAAGGCTTTCCGGCGATCACCACCCGCAAGATGGCCTTCAAATCGGCCATCGGCGAGATGTGCGGTTTTCTCCGCGGCGTGAACAACGCCGCGGAATTCCGTGCGCTGGGCTGCAAGGTCTGGGATCAGAATGCCAACGAAAATGCGCAATGGCTGGCCAACCCGTTCCGTCAGGGCGAAGACGACCTCGGCGAAATCTACGGCGTGCAATGGCGCAAATGGCCGGCGTACAAGCAGATCCCGCTGAGCAACACTGCCGCCATCGAACAGACCCTGAGCAACGGCTACAAGCAGATCGCCCAAGGCGAAGAAGACGGCCAGGCTTATGTGGTGCTGTACAAAGCCATCGACCAGGTGCGCCAGTGCGTCGACACGATCATCAAGGATCCGGGCAGCCGCCGTATTCTGTTCCACGGCTGGAACGTCGCCCAGCTCGATGAAATGGCCCTGCCGCCATGCCATCTGCTCTACCAGTTTCACCCGAACGTCGAGACCAAAGAGATCTCCCTGACCCTGTACATCCGCTCCAACGACCTGGGTCTGGGCACGCCGTTCAACCTCACCGAAGGCGCCGCGCTGCTGAGCCTGATCGGGCGCCTGACCGGTTACACGCCGCGTTGGTTCACCTATTTCATCGGTGACGCCCACGTCTACGAAAACCACCTGGACATGCTCAACGAACAGCTCAAGCGCGAACCGTTCGCCATGCCGAAACTGAAGATCTCCGACCGCGTGCCGGAGTTCGCCAAGACCGGTGTGTATCAGCCGGAGTGGTTGGAGCTGGTCGAGCCGAGCGATTTCTCGCTGGAAGGCTATGAGCACCATGCGCCAATGACCGCGCCGATGGCGGTCTAATCAACCCGCGCAATGACCATTCCCCCCTTGATGGTGGGAATGATCGGCGCCCTGTAGGAGCTGCCGAAGGCTGCGATCTTTTGATCTTTTTGATCTTTTTGATCTTTCAAACAGCAAGATCAAAAGATCGCAGCCTTCGGCAGCTCCTGCATGGGGGGATGTGTTGCCTTTAGTGGCCGTGGCTGCGGCCTACGTGAGAGTGTTCAACTTCGGTTGCTACGACTCCACCACTCACCTCCAGCCGCTGCAAAATCCCGCACTGATCCGCCCCCGGCCCTTCGCCACAGCGTTGGCGCAGGTCGAGCAGTTGTGTCTGCAACGCCAGCAACCCGTCAATCCGCGCTTTCACATGCTGGATGTGCTCGTCGATCAGCGTATTGACGCTTGCACACTGATCCTGCGGGCTGTCGCGCATGGCCAGCAGGCTGCGGATTTCTTCGAGGGTCATGTCGAGGGTGCGGCAGTTGCGGATGAAGGTCAGGCGTTCGGCGTGGGCCTGGGTGTAAACGCGGTAGTTACCGTCGCTGCGCGCCGGCTCCGGCAGCAGGTTTTCGCGCTCGTAATAGCGGATGGTTTCCACGGCGCAGTCGGTGAGTTTGGCCAGTTCTCCGATCTTCATGACGGCAATCTCCAAAAGGGTGCTTGACCCTATAGTGGCTACAGGGTCTTTACTTGGCAACAGGCACCTTTATGGACGCGACCAATGAGCGATTCCCAGCACAACCACAAATCCCACGCGGGACACGACCACAGCCACAAATTGCAGCCTGTGCATAAGCATGACCACGGTGGCGATTCCTGCTGCGCGTCGAAAGCGGCTGCGCCTGCGCGGGTGCAACTGAGCGAAAAGACCAGCGCTGACGCCCGGTTGAGCAGTTTCCGCATCGAAGCGATGGACTGCCCGACCGAGCAGACACTGATCCAGAACAAACTCGGCAAACTCGCTGGCGTGCAGCAGCTGGAATTCAACCTGATCAACCGCGTGCTCGGCGTGACCCACAATCTGCCGGACACCGCGCCGATCACCGAGGCGATCACCTCGCTGGGCATGCACGCCGAGCCATTGGAGGCGGGCGTCGAAGCCCCGACCCCGGCGCCGGTGAAAAAACACTGGTGGCCCCTGGCGCTGTCCGGTGTCGGCGCGCTGGCGGCCGAAGTGATCCATTTCACCAACGCTGCGCCAACCTGGGTGGTGGCGATCATTGCGCTGATCTCGATCCTCAGCGGCGGCCTCACCACCTATAAAAAGGGCTGGATCGCCCTGAAGAACCGCAACCTCAACATCAACGCGCTGATGAGCATCGCGGTGACCGGTGCGGTGCTGATCGGGCAGTGGCCGGAAGCGGCGATGGTGATGTTCCTGTTCACCGTGGCCGAGCTGATCGAGGCGCGCTCGCTGGATCGTGCGCGCAATGCCATCAGCGGCCTGATGCAGATGACCCCGGAACAGGCCACGGTGCAGCAAGCCCACGGCAACTGGATCGAACAAGAGGTTAAAAGCGTCGAACTCGGCGCCCGCGTGCGGGTAAAACCCGGCGAGCGCATTGCGCTGGACGGCGAGGTCGTCAGCGGCAGTTCGACCATCGATCAGGCGCCGATCACCGGTGAAAGCCTGCCGGTGGAGAAAACCGTGGGCGACAAAGTCTTCGCCGGCACCATCAACCAGGCCGGTTCGCTGGAATACTCGGTGACTGCGGCGGCGAACAACTCGACCCTGGCGCGGATCATCCACGCCGTCGAGCAGGCTCAGGGTGCGCGGGCGCCGACGCAGCGCTTCGTCGATCAGTTCTCGAAAATCTACACCCCGGTGGTGTTCGTGCTGGCGCTGGCGGTGGCGATCATTCCGCCGCTGTTTATGGGCGCGTTGTGGTTCGACTGGATCTACCGTGCGCTGGTGCTGCTGGTGGTGGCGTGTCCCTGTGCACTGGTGATTTCCACCCCGGTGACCATCGTCAGCGGCCTCGCGGCAGCGGCGCGCAAAGGCATTCTGGTCAAGGGTGGCGTGTACCTGGAGGGCGGCTTCAAGCTCGACTATCTGGCGCTGGACAAGACCGGCACCATCACCCACGGCAAACCGGTGCAGACCGATTACCTGTCGCTGGACCCGACCGCTGACGCCACAGCCCCGGCGATTGCCGCCGCACTGGCCGGGCGCTCCGATCACCCGGTGTCGCTGGCGATCGCCAACGCCGCGGTGGATAAAAACCTCGCCGTGCTGACTGTGGATAACTTCGAAGCGCTGGCCGGTCGTGGCGTGAAGGGACAGGTCAACGGCCAGACCTATCACTTGGGCAACCATCGTCTGGTTGAAGAGCTGGGCCTGTGCTCGCCGCAACTGGAAGAGAAGCTGTTTGCGCTGGAGAAACAGGGCAAGTCCGTGGTGTTGCTGCTCGACAGTTCCGGCCCGCTGGCGCTGTTCGCCGTGGCCGACACGGTCAAGGAATCCAGCCGCGAAGCGATCCGCCAGTTGCACGCACTGGGCGTGAAAACCTTGATGCTCACCGGCGACAACGTGCACACCGCGCAGGCGATTGCCACGCAGGTCGGCATCGATCAGGCCAAGGGCGACTTGCTACCGACCGACAAACTGCAAGCCATCGAAGCGCTTTATGCACAGGGCCATCGGGTGGGCATGGTTGGCGACGGCATTAACGACGCCCCGGCACTGGCCCGCGCCGAGATCGGTTTCGCCATGGCGGCCGCCGGCACCGACACCGCGATTGAAACCGCCGATGTCGCCCTGATGGACGACGATCTGCGCAAGATTCCCGCGTTCATCAGCCTGTCGCGCGACACCGCGAGCATCTTGAAACAGAACATCGCGTTGGCACTGGTGATCAAGGCTATCTTTCTTGGGGTAACCTTCGCCGGACTCGCCACCATGTGGATGGCGGTGTTTGCCGACATGGGCGTGAGCCTGCTGGTGGTGTTCAACGGTTTGCGCCTGCTGCGTAAATAAACGATGAGGGATGGTTGTGCTGAGTGCCGAGCTGAAAGCGTTTTATATGGTCGCCCGCCTGGGCAGCATTACGCTGGCGGCGAAAAAGCTCGGCCTCAGCCAACCCACCGTGACCACGCAGATTCGTAATCTGGAAAGTCAGTATTCGGTGGAGCTGTTCTACCGTGGCGGCCGTCGTTTGAGTGTCAGCGACGAAGGCGCGCGGTTGCTGCCAATGGTCAAGGCGCTGTTGCAGCAAGAGGCCGATATCGAGTTCTTCCTGCGCAACAGCGGTCAGGTGCAGGGCACGTTGCGCATCGCTGCCACTGCGCCGTATTACATCCTCGATCTGGTGAAGACCTTCCGCGAGCGCCTGCCGCAGGTGGAAGTGTCGGTGGAAATCGGCAACTCGCAGCAGGTGCTCGAAGCGCTGGAGGATTACCGGGTCGATGTCGCGGCGTCGTCGCAGTTGCTTGAGGATGCGCGGTTGATTCGCCGGGTATTGGGTAGCGATCCGCTGGTGCTGGCGGTGCATCGCAATCATCCGCTGGCGGCGCAGGAGCATGTGGCATTGAGCGCGCTGGCCGGGCATACCTTGCTGATGCGCGAGTCGGGTTCGACCACCCGCCGTTTGACCGAGGAGTTGCTGCAAAGCGCCGGGGTCAGTTTCGGGCCGTTGCTGGAAATTGGCAGCCGCGAATCGATCCGCGAGGCGGTGCTGCGCAATATCGGCATCAGCATCATTGCCCGCCAGGAAGTCCCGCACGATCCGCAATTGCGGGTGCTGACCATCGAGAATGCGCCGCAGATTCCCGAGTACCTTTACTGCTTGAAAGAAAGGAAGGGCGCGCGGTTGCCGGCGGCGTTCCTCGGACTGGCGCAGGAAATGTCTCCGGCCTGAACATCAAAAGATCGCAGCCTTCGGCAGCTCCTACATTGGAATGCGTACCCTGTAGGAGCTGCCGAAGGCTGCGATCTTTTGACTTTCAACCAAAATCCCCGAATACCACTATCGGCCGTTTTTGCCTCACTGCCACATGACGGACGCATTACAACTCTAGGATTGGCCCCATCAGCTTGATGAGGTCTGTCCATGAATCCTGCAATCGCAACTGCCCTGACCAACCCCGGTGCGCCGATGAAAGTGCGCGGCGTGCAGAAACGCTTCGGCGCGTTCACCGCGCTGGATAACGTCTCCCTCGATGTCGCGGCCGGTGAGCTGGTGTGCCTGCTCGGCCCGTCGGGTTGCGGCAAGACCACGCTGCTGCGCTGCATCGCCGGGCTGGAGAAGCAGGACAGCGGCGAGTTGTACCTCGGCGACCGCGATGTTTCGCACCTCGCGCCGCAGGCCCGGGACTACGGCATTCTGTTCCAGTCCTACGCGCTGTTCCCCAATCTGACCGTCGAAGCGAACATTGCCTACGGCCTCGCCGGCAGCGGTCGCGACGAAGTACGCCGGCGCGTCGGGCAGATGCTGGAACTGGTCGGCCTCACCGGCAGTGAGAAAAAGTACCCGGGCCAGTTGTCCGGCGGTCAGCAACAGCGAGTCGCCCTGGCTCGCGCCCTGGCCCCGGCGCCGTCGCTGCTGTTGCTCGATGAACCGATGTCGGCGCTGGACGCCCGGGTACGCGAGCATCTGTGCACCGAGCTGCGCCAACTGCAGCGCAACCTCGGCATCACCACCCTGATGGTCACGCACAATCAGGACGAAGCCATGCTGATGGCCGACCGCATCGCCGTGATGAACAACGGCCGCGTCGAGCAATACGCTACCCCGCAGGAAATCTACAACCGCCCGGCCACGCCATTCGTGGCCGAGTTCGTCGGGCAGGGCAACTGGCTGCCGTTCCAGCGCAGCAGTGCCAGTCACGTCCGGGTTGGCGGGATGGATGTGCGTCTGGCCGATGGTAGCGTCAGCGGCGCCTCGGGCCGACTGTTCTGCCGTCCGGAAGCAATCAGCGTCAATCCGTTGGTGCACGAAGAAAACCTGTTCCCGGCGAAAGTCCGTGAGATCACCTTTCTCGGTAATCGCTGCCGCATGAGCTTCGAACTCGATCAACTGCCGGGCCACGCGCTGCTCGCCGAACTGGCGCCGGAAGCCATGCCACGCCTTGGCGCCCAGCAGATCATGGTCGCCTTGCCACCGCGCAGCCTGCAGGTGTTTGCCTGATGAGCGCGAACATCGCACTGCCGCTACCGCACAAGCAGGCGCGGCGAGTGTCCGGGGCCGAGGTCGGTGACCGGATCTTCGTCCTCGGCGGCAAACTCCTGCTGCTATTGCTACTCGGTGTCGCTGTGCTGCTGCCGTTGCTGGCGATCTTCTGGCGCGGCTTCAGCAGCGAGGCCGGGCAGGGCGGTGGCTGGCTCGCCGCCAAGGAGCTGGTGAGCAGCGCGAATTTCCACTGGCTGCTCGGCAACAGCCTGAAAGTTTCCCTCAGCGTCGCGGCCATCGTCGTACCGCTGGCCTACCTGTTTGCCTACGCCCTGCAACGTACATTGATTCCGGCCAAGGGCATCTGGCGCGGAATTTCCCTGCTGCCATTGATGGCGCCGTCGATGCTGCCGGGGATTGCGCTGGTGTATCTGTTCGGTAATCAGGGCATGTTGCGTGGGCTGCTCTCGGACAATATCTACGGGTTCTGGGGGATTGTGCTGGGCGAGGTGATCTACACCTTCCCGCATGCGCTGATGATTTTGCTCTCGGCGCTGTCGCTGGCGGATGCGCGGCTGTTTGATGCCGCGTCGAGCATGGGCGCCAGTCCGGCCAAGGCGTTCCGCAGCATCACCTGGCCGGCGACCCGGCAAGCGGTATTCGCTGCGTTCTGTCTGGTGTTCACCCTGACCATCACCGATTTTGGTGTGCCCGTGGTGGTTGGTGGCGACTATCAAGTGCTGGCACTGGAAGCCTACAAAGCGGTGGTCGGCCAGCAACAATTCGGGCGCGGCGCGTTGATCGGCATGGTGCTGTTGCTGCCGGCGCTGTTCAGCTTCGGCGTCGATGCCTGGTTGCGTCGGCGTCACGGCGATTCCATGAGTGGCCGTGCACAAGTGTTCAAACCGACGCCGTCGAAGTTGCGTGATGGCTGCTATCTGGCGATTGTTTTGTTGATCAGTGCGGCGTTGCTGCTGGTGTTCGGCATGGCGGTGTTTTCGTCGCTGGTGAAGTTCTGGCCTTACAACCTGTCGCTGTCGCTCAACCACTACCAGTTCAACGAGACCGCCGGCGGTGGCTGGCTGGCCTACGGCAACAGCTTGAAGATGGCGTTGGGTACAGCGTTGATCGGCAGCGTGCTGATCTTCACTGGCGCTTACCTGATGGAGAAAACCCGCAGCCAACGCGGCCTCAACCTGACGTTGCGCATGCTCAGTTTCATCCCGATGGCGGTGCCGGGGCTGGTGCTCGGCCTGGGTTACGTCTTCTTCTTCAACCTCAGTGGCAACCCGCTGCACGTGCTGTACGGCACGATGACCCTGCTGATCGTCTGCACCATTGCTCACTATTTGACCACCGCACAAATGACCGCGACCACCGCGCTGCGCCAGCTTGACGCCGAGTTCGAGGCCGCCGCGCTGTCGCTCAAGGCCCCGCTGTACCGCCATTACCTGCGCGTCACCGTGCCGATCTGCCTGCCGGCGCTGCTGGACATCGTGCGCTACCTGTTCGTCTCGGCGATGACCACTGTTTCCGCAGCGATCTTCCTCTACAGCCCCGACACCATCCTCGCGGCGGTGGCGGTGCTGAACATGGACGACGCCGGCAACGTCGGCGGTGCGGCGGCGATGTCGACCCTGATTCTGTTCACCTCGGCGGGCGTGTCCTTGCTGCTGGCGTGGGCTTCGCGCGGCTTGCTGCGCCGTTCCCAGGCCTGGCGGCAAACCGCGCCCGGTCACTGATTGACGACTTATCCCTACAGCCTCAACTCACCGACAGGAAAACGATCATGTTCAAGCCTATGGCCCTGGCCGCTGCTGTGCTCGCTACTTTCAGCCTGAATGCCTTCGCGGCAAAAACCGAGTTGACGGTGTACACCGCACTCGAAGCCGAGCAACTGACCGCTTACAAAGCCGCATTCGAGAAGGCCAACCCGGACGTCGAGATCAAGTGGGTGCGTGATTCCACCGGGATCATCACCGCCAAGTTGCTGGCCGAAAAGGCCCGTCCGCAGGCTGACGCGGTGTGGGGCCTGGCCGCTTCGAGCCTGGCGATCCTCGATCAGCAGGGCATGCTGCAAAGCTACGCACCGAAGGATCTGGGCAAGATCGGCGCGAACTACCGCGATGCTGCCAACCCGCCAGCCTGGGTCGGCATGGACGTGTGGGCCGCGACCATTTGCTTCAACACCGTCGAAGCCGAGAAGCAGGGCCTGAGCAAACCAGTGAGCTGGCAGGACCTGACCAAGCCTGAGTACAAGGGCAAGATCGTCATGCCGAATCCGGCGTCGTCCGGCACCGGTTTCCTCGACGTCAGCGCCTGGCTGCAAACCTTCGGCGAGAAGCAGGGTTGGGCCTACATGGACGGTCTGCACCAGAACATCGGCCAGTACGTTCACTCCGGTTCCAAGCCCTGCAAACTGGCCGCTGCGGGCGAATTCCCGATCGGCATTTCCTTCGAATATCCGGCGGTACAGCTGAAGCGCCAGGGCGCGCCGCTGGACATCATCCTGCCGAAAGAAGGCTTGGGCTGGGAGATCGAGGCGACTGCGGTGATCAAAGGCACCCCGCATGAAGACGCGGCGAAAAAACTCGCGGACTTCTCCGCCAGCGCCGAGGCGATGGATCTGTACAAGGAGAACTTCGCCGTCCTCGCCCAGCCGGGTATCGCCAAGCCGCAGACCGAACTGCCGGCCGACTACGAGCAGCGCCTGATCAAGAACGACTTTGCCTGGGCCTCGAAGAATCGCGACGAAATCCTGACCGAGTGGCGCAAGCGCTATGACGGCAAGTCCGAGAAAGTTGTTGCCAAGTAAGATCTTTATTGACTGACAGGGCCTCATCGCTGGCAAGCCAGCTCCCACAGGGTTTTGCTGTGACACGAATTTTGTGAACACCTCGATACCTGTGGGAGCTGGCTTGCCAGCGATGACGGTCTCTCATTCAGAGCACCTCTAAATGCTCAACACAAAGACCTGCTCATCGTCGGCGCCGGCATCCTCGGCCTGTCCCATGCCTACGCCGCCGCCAAACGCGGCCTCAAGGTCAGCGTTTTCGAACGCACCGCCACGCCCCTCGGCGCTTCGGTGCGCAACTTTGGTCAGGCGCTGGTCACCGGTCAGCCACCGGGGCCGATGCTTGAACTGGCCAAGGCCAGCCGCGAGATCTGGGGTGACTGGGCGCAACTCGCCGGTCTGCAGATCAAGCGAAACGGCTCGTACCTGTTCGCCCGCAGCGAGGCCGAAGAACACTTGCTCGAAGCTTTCTGCAACGGCCGCGCCGTGGAGCACGGGTACAACGTCGCCTTGCTGCGTGGCGCTGCCCTGCGTGATCTGTACCACGGTCAGTTCAGTCATCACCGCGCGGCGTTGCACGGCTTGGACGATCAACAGCTGTACTCGCGCGAAGCGATTCCGGCGTTGATCGACCATCTGCGCCGCGACCTCGGCGTCGAGTTTCACTTCAGTACGCTGGTGCGCGACGTCGAACCGGGGCACCTGCACAGTACCGCCGGCAGCTTCACGGCAAAGCAAATCATCGTCTGCTCCGGCCACGATTATCAGACCCTGCTGGCCGAGCCGATTGCTACGCTCGATCCGCAGATCTGCCGCCTGCAAATGCTCCGCGCCAAACCGCAGATCGAGCTGAATCTGCAACACGCCTTGCTCACTGGTCTGAGCTGCGTGCACTACGGCGCCTTCGCCGATTTGCCGCAAGCGGCGGCGGTGCAGGCGCAGATTCTGCGCGAACAACCACATCTGCACGACAACGGCATTCACCTGCTGATCAGCCCGACGCCGTATGGCGAGCTGATCATCGGCGACTCGCACCATTACGGCAGCGATCCGTCGCCGTTCAATGCCGAGCAAGTGGACAACTGGATGCTCGAACTGGCCGAGCACACGCTGGGCTGCAAGGTGCAGGTGGTCGAGCGCTGGCAGGGCGTCTACGGTGCCCGTGGGCCGGGGCCGTTTTCGTTGCTGCGCCCGGCCCCGGGGCTGAGTGTGGCGTTGATGCACACCGGCGTCGGCATGAGCGTCGGCCCGGCACTGGCCGAGCGCAATGTCGCGCAGTGGCTGGAGGAAATCTGATGGCGGATCAGCAACAGGTCGTCGACCGGGTGTTCGACTTGTACGAACGCTTCGGCAGCAGCGATTACATCGGCGAGCCGGTGTCGCAGATCGAACACATGTCTCAGGCAGCGCAGTTGGCGATGGCTGAAGGCTTTGATGATGAAGTGGTGCTGGCAGCGTTCTTCCATGACATCGGCCATTTGTGTGCCGAGGGTGCCGATAATATGGGTGGTTATGGCGTGGTCAGCCACGAGCGGCTGGGGGCGGATTATTTGCGTGAGGCGGGGTTCAGCGAACGTCTGGCGCGGCTGGTGGAGTATCACGTGCAGGCCAAGCGGTATCTGACCCTGCGTGAGCCGGGGTATTTCGAGCGCTTGAGTGAAGCGAGTCGCAGGACTCTGGAATATCAGGGTGGGGTGATGACCGAGGCAGAGGCGGATGCGTTTGAACGCGATCCGTTGTGTGCCGTCAGTCTGCTCATGCGCCAGTGGGATGAGCTGGCCAAGGAGATGGGGGTGCCGGTGATGGATCTCCGGGTGTTGAAGGAGAAAGCGGTGCGTCTTTTGTCTTCTTAGGTCTTGGAACCGAGTGGCTGCCATCGCTGGCAAGCCAGCTCCCACGGGTATCTCGGTTGATCACAAAAATAGGTTTCACCGAGAACACTGTGGGAGCTGGCTTGCCAGCGATAGCGTCAGTCCGGGCGCTACAAATCTGCAGCCAGAAACTCAATCTGCTCCTGCCGCTCCGCCTGATTCAGCTTCGCATGCGGGTTGAGCGACGACCACTGCGGATGCGCCCGGGCCTTGCTCAGTGCTTCCGGCAACTTGCCCTCGCGCCAAGTCTTGTCCTGCGGGGTGGCGACCTGGACCGCGTCCATCGCCGCATGCCCGCGCTGGCCGAGCGCCAGCAACAGTTGGCGCTGACGCAACGCCAGCAGCCGCAACACCCCGTCATCCACGGTCAACTCCCGCTGGCCCCTGATCTTGCCGAGCAGGCGGCTGCCATAACTGCGCGCGGTTTGCAGCGCACCACCGGCAATCGCACCGGCCAAAGCCGCCGCACCGAGGGTAATCCCGCCCACCAGCAAATCCACGCCAGCCCCGGCCGCAGCGCCTGCCGCAATCCCTCCGCCGACACGCACGCCGAGTTGCTTCAGGGTTTCCGGGTTGAACAGGTCATCGCCCCAACGCCCATCCAGCAGCGGCAAATCACTGGCCGCCGCGTCCTGCGGGCGGAACGCATAGAGCTTGAGCAGCGCCTCGACGCACTTCTGCTCGCGCTGACGCACGGCTTTGCGCAGTTCGCTGATGGCTTGCTGTTCCTGCTCGGCCTCGCTGACCACGTTGCGCCGGCACGCCGCACAATCGATCAGCAGTTCGGCGATCAAACGCGCCGCACTTTGCTGGCGCGCCAGGCGCTGGGCCTGTTGATCGGCGATCAAGCGTTCCAGTTGCGGCCGGGCGTTTTCCAAGAGCAGCGCGAGGCTTTCGTACAGGCGCCGCTCGCCATCTTCCGGCGGCGCAACGCTGTCGAACCGCACCAACGCATGCAGGCCGAGCCGCGCCAACGCTTCGCGCCAGTCCGGCTCGCGATGGTTGGCGCTGCTGACGAAATTCAGCACCGGCAGCAGCGGTTTGCCGCAACTGGCCAGCACTTCGAGTTCGTCACGATACTTGGCCAGCACCGGTTCGCGGGCGTCGATCACATACAGACCGGCGTCAGAGGCGAGTAGCTGTCGCAGCACTTTTGCCTCTTGTTCGAAACGCTGGCGCGCCTCGCTGCCGTCGAGAAACCGCGCCAGTCGCGCCGGGCCGTCGAGACGTTCGCCGGGGCGCTCCAGACGCTCAAGGAAATCCAGCAGGGCGATGGCATCTTCCAGCCCCGGTGTGTCGTAAAGATCGAGCAGCGGCTCGCCGTCCACCGACAACCGCGCACCCTCGACATGTCGAGTAGTGCTCGGCCGGTGCGAGACCTCGCCGAAACCGACGTCGCGGGTCAGGGTACGCAGCAGCGAGGTCTTGCCGACGTTGGTGTGGCCGACCACCGCGAGTTTCAGTGGGGCCTTGCGGGCATCAGTCATGACCGTTCTCCAGCCAGTTCATCGGCGCGCAATCGGCGAACGGCAACTCCAGTTGTTGCAACGCCACGTGCCAGTCGCCGAGGCGGGCGCTGTCCAGCGCCTCACCGGGCGGTGCTTGCAACAACCAGACCCGGGTGGCGCCGGCGTTGCGCGCCAGCTCGGCAATTAGCGCGAGGCTGCCGCGATCCGGTGAACGCCGTGGATCGCAGGCGATCAGCAGACGCGCCGGGGGGAAACGACTGAGTTGTTCGAGCAGTTTGTGCCGCGACTCGCGGCTGTCGAGGATTCCGGCGTTGCTCACGGTTTTCGGCAGGGCCGGTGGCCACGGGCGCTGATCGTCGAGTTCGATGGCCACCAGCAGGGCGCCGTCGCTGGCCTGTTCGCTGACGCTGCTTTCGACGCGATGCAACTGCGCAGGCGCGGCGTCGTTGATGCCGAGGCGTTCGCTGGTCGGCATCAGCCGCTCACGCAACTGGGCGTAACCGGGCAGGTTCAGGTCCAGCGTCAGCGCGGCTTTGCCGCGACTCCAGCGCCAGAAACACAACAGCGCCAGCAGCAGGCGCGGCAGTACGCCGTAGACCACCAGCACGCCGACCAGCCAGGTTGCCCAGGCCTGGCGTGCGCTTTCGATATCCAGCGCTGCGCCGCCGCTGGCGCGGATCATCTCTACGGTCGGCACGTTGAAGCCGAGCAGCGCCGGCAGCGCGCCGAGGGCTTGGGTCAGGTTGATAAAGGTGTCGGCGCTGAGAATGGTGGTTTCCCAGACGAAGCCGTAGCGCCGGGTCGCCATCAGCGTCAGCAGCAACAGCAGCGCGCTGAGCATCGCCAGCAACCACAGACCGTTGACCAATGTGCCGAGCGCCCAGCGATTGAGTTTTTTGCGTTGCAGCATCAGCAGCAGGGCCGGCGCGAGTTGCGCGGCTTTGGCATCGCGAGCGAGTTTTTCGCTGAGCCACAGCCACAAGCGCCCGAGGGTGGCGCCGTGTTCACCGGCAAAGATCAGCCCCAGCGCCCAGGTCAGCAGCAGAATCAGGTTCAACCCGAGCAGGCTGCCCAAGGCCCAAAACACATTGACCGGTGTCTGGCTCAGCGCGGCGAAGGCCAGACCGGCGCCGCTCAGCAGCGCGAAAATCACCAGCAGCACCAGCGCCAGACGCGCGCCTTGCAGCCAGTGCTGGAGTGCTGCGCTCAGCCCGTCGCGCTCGGCCAGCCACGCGGCGCGGCGCTGAATACGGCTCGGCAGATCGCCGCCGGCCGCGCGGGCCAGACGATTGGCTTCCAGATCCTCCAAGGGGCCTGCGTGTTCTTCGCGCAGGCGGATGGTTTCAGTCAGCCAGAGGTTTTGCAGTGGAGTCAGTTCAGTCACGCGCCATTCCGTTGCTCGATTGAGCAGTGAGCATAACCGCTGTGGCGCTGGTCGGGGCAAGTTGCGGGATGCGGAACCTCTGGTATCCTCACCCGAATGAACAATACTCTTCCGTTATGTCTGATCGCTGCTCTTGGTGAAAACCGAGTCATCGGCGTAAACAACAGCATGCCCTGGCATTTGCCTGGGGATTTCAGGTACTTCAAAGAAAAAACCCTTGGCAAGCCAATCATTATGGGGCGCAAGACTTGGGACTCTTTGGGTCGTCCACTTCCGGGTCGTTTGAACATTGTCGTAAGTCGGCAATCGGATCTGCAGCTCGATGGGGCGGAGGTTTTCACCTCGCTTGAAGCTGCTGTGGCTCGTGCAGAAGAGTGGGCGTTGGAGCAAGGTGCAGGTGAGTTGATGCTGATTGGCGGTGCGCAGTTATACGCGCAGGCACTGCCGCATGCGGATCGCCTGTACTTGACTCGGGTAAATTTAAGCCCTGTAGGGGATGCGTTGTTCCCAGAGTTCACCCCGTACGATTGGGAGCAGACTTCGTTCGAATCAAACGCTGCAGAAGGCGACAAGCCTTCGTACCGTTTCGAGGTTTACACTCGAGCCTAAAAGCTTCGCGGGCAAGCCCGCTCCCACAGTATCCGAGGTGAGACACACATCGTGTTAACACCGAAGATCCCTGTGGGAGCGGGCTTGCCCGCGAAGAGGCCCGCTTAGGCGCCAAAGAGTTTAAGCCTGAGCAAGCTCCGCATGCTCATCGGCATCCAGCAGCGCTTTATCCGTCTGCTGCATCACCTGACTGGTAATCGCACCGGCGGTGATCGAACCACTCACGTTCAACGCCGTACGACCCATGTCGATCAGCGGCTCAACCGAAATCAGCAGCGCCACCAGTGACACCGGCAAGCCCATCGCCGGCAGCACGATCAGTGCGGCAAACGTCGCGCCGCCACCGACCCCGGCCACACCGGCCGAACTCAAAGTCACAATCGCCACCAGCGTCGCGATCCACAGCGGGTCCAGCGGGTTGATGCCGACTGTTGGCGCAACCATCACCGCCAACATTGCGGGGTACAGACCGGCGCAACCGTTCTGGCCGATAGTCGCACCGAACGAGGCGGCGAAACTGGCGATCGATTGCGGAATGCCCAGACGACGGGTCTGCGCTTCGATGCTCAGCGGAATGCTCGCCGCGCTGGAGCGGCTGGTGAACGCGAACGTCAGCACCGGCCAGATCTTGCGGAAGAACCGCAGCGGATTGATCCCAGCCGCCGACACCAGCAGGCCGTGCACCACGAACATCAGGCCCAGACCGAGGTACGAGACCACGACGAAACTGCCGAGCTTGATGATGTCCTGCAGGTTGGAACCGGCGACCACTTTGGTCATCAGCGCCAGCACGCCGTACGGGGTCAGCTTCATCACCAGACGCACCAGACGCATCACCCAGGCTTGCAGGGTGTCGATGGCGTTGATCACTTTCTGACCTTTCTCGGCATCATCCTTGAGCAGTTGCAGCGCAGCAACCCCCAGGAACGCGGCGAAGATCACCACGCTGATGATCGAAGTCGGCTTGGCTCGCGCCAGATCAGCAAACGGGTTCTGCGGAATGAACGACAGCAGCAGTTGCGGCACATTCAGGTCGGCAACCTTGCCGGCGTAGTCGGTCTGGATGGTTTGCAGACGGGCCATTTCCTGCGTGCCGGCGACCAGACCTTCGGCGGTGAGACCGAACAGGTTGGTCAGGCCGATACCGATCAGCGCCGCAATCGCGGTGGTGAACAGCAGGGTGCCGATGGTCAGGAAGCTGATCTTGCCCAGCGACGATGCGTTGTGCAGACGCGCAACCGCGCTGAGGATCGAGGCGAACACCAGCGGGATCACGATCATTTGCAGCAACTGCACGTAACCGTTGCCGACCAGATCGAACCAGCCGATCGAAGCTTTCAGTACCGGGTTGCCGGCACCGTAAACAGTGTGCAGGGCAACACCGAAGGCTACGCCGAGCACCAGCGCGAGCAGGACTTTTTTCGCCAGGCTCCACGTCGTGTGGCGGGTTTGCGCCAGACCGAAGAGCAGGGCGAGGAACACCAGCAGATTGAGGATCAGCGGCAGATTCATGAAGACTCCGATAAGACTTGTGCCAGTCACCTTCTCGGGCAACTGCGAACCGGCAAGCCTAACAGTTTGATTTCCAATGAATTAATACCGAAATCGCAGGTTGTCCGTCGTTTTTGGAATAAGCGCTTGTCGCTCTCGGCAATGCAACTGGCGTTGAGGAGACGTAAGCGGTCGCTGACAGACGAGGACTGTCACACTTATTTGTTAGCGTCGATGTCTTTCAGTCAGGGAGAAAACGCCGATGAAGTTCGCACCGAAAATGCTCGCTGTGGTTCTTGGATTGGGCTTGGCCGCTCATGCATTCGCTACCGATCTGAAGCACTGGCCGGCGGATCAGGCCAAGGCACTCGACGCGATGATCGCGGCCAACGCCAACAAGGGTAACTACGCGGTGTTCGACATGGACAACACCAGTTACCGCTACGACCTCGAAGAGTCGTTGCTGCCGTTCATGGAAAACAAGGGCCTGATCACCCGCGACAAACTCGATCCCTCCCTGAAACTGATGCCGTTCAAGGACACCGCCGATCACAAGGAAAGCCTGTTCAGTTACTACTATCGCCTGTGCGAAGTCGACGACATGGTCTGCTACCCGTGGGTGGCGCAGGTGTTCTCCGGCTTTACCCTCAAGGAACTCAAGGGCTACGTCGATGAGCTGATGGCGTCTGGCAAACCGGTGCCGGCGACCTACTACGAAGGCGATGTAGTGAAGAACCTCGATGTGCAGCCACCAAAGGTCTTCACCGGCCAGGCCGAGCTGTACAACAAGCTGATGGAGAACGGCATCGAGGTCTACGTGATGACTGCCGCTTCCGAAGAACTGGTGCGCATGGTCGCGGCAGATCCGAAGTACGGCTACAACGTCAAACCGCAGAACGTGATCGGCGTGACCACGCTGCTGAAGAACCGCGAAACCGGCGAGCTGACGACCGCACGCAAGCAGATCACCGCCGGCAAGTATGACGAGAAGGCCAACCTCGGCCTCGAACTGACCCCGTACCTGTGGACCCCGGCAACCTGGATGGCCGGCAAACACGCGGCGATTCTGACCTATATCGACGAGTGGAAAAAACCGGTGCTGGTGGGCGGCGATACCCCGAGCAGCGACGGTTACATGCTGTTCCACGACGTGGATGTGGCCAAGGGCGGCATTCACTTGTGGGTCAACCGCAAGGACAAATACATGACCCAGCTCAACGGCATGATGGCAAAGCATGCGGCGGCGCAGGCTAAGGAAGGGTTGCCGGTGACGGCGGACAAAAACTGGGTGATCGTTAAACCCGAGGACATTCAGTAAGCCCTGAAATCTCTTAAATCCCTGTAGGAGCTGCCGCAGGCTGCGATCTTTTGATCTGGTTTTCAAGAGCAAGCTCAAAAGATCGCAGCCTGCGGCAGCTCCTACAGGGGATCGGGTTTGCAATCATCAGGCAAAAAAATGCCCCGCACTTGGCGGGGCATTTTTATTCGACGGCTAAAACTTACAGCCCGTCGAGCATCGCCTTGTTACGCACGGCGCCCTTGTCCGCGCTGGTCGCCAGCAGGGCGTAGGCCTTCAGGGCGGTGGTCACTTTGCGTGGACGCTGCTCGACCGGTTTCCAGCCTTTCTTGTCCTGCTCGACCCGGCGCGCAGCCAGTTCTTCATCGCTGACCAACAGGTTGATCGAGCGGTTCGGGATGTCGATCAGCACTTTGTCGCCGTCCTGCACCAGACCGATCGCGCCACCGGCCGCAGCCTCTGGCGAAGCGTGGCCAATCGACAGACCGGAAGTACCGCCGGAGAAACGACCGTCGGTGAGCAACGCACAGGCTTTGCCCAGACCTTTGGACTTCAGGTACGACGTCGGGTAGAGCATTTCCTGCATGCCCGGGCCACCTTTCGGGCCTTCGTAGCGAATGATGACGATATCGCCTTCCTTCACTTCGTCGGCGAGGATGCCGCGCACCGCGCTGTCTTGGCTTTCAAAGATCTTCGCGTTGCCTTCGAAGACATGGATCGACTCGTCGACGCCGGCGGTTTTTACCACGCAACCGTCGAGAGCGATGTTGCCGTACAGCACGGCCAGGCCACCTTCTTTCGAATAGGCGTGTTCGAAGCTGCGGATGCAGCCGTTTTTACGGTCGTCATCCAGGGTTTCCCAACGGGTCGACTGGCTGAACGCGGTCTGGGTCGGGATGCCCGCCGGGCCGGCCTTGAAGAAGTGATGCACGGCTTCGTCGGTGGTCTGGGTGATGTCCCATTTGGCGATGGCTTCTTCCATGCTGCGACTGTGCACGGTCGGCAGGTCGGTGTGCAGCAGGCCGCCACGGGCCAGGGAACCGAGGATGCTGAAGATGCCGCCAGCGCGGTGCACGTCTTCCATGTGGTACTTCTGGATGTTCGGCGCGACCTTGCACAGTTGCGGCACGCTGCGCGAGAGACGGTCGATGTCGCGCAGATCGAAATCGATCTCGGCTTCCTGGGCGGCAGCCAGCAGGTGCAGGATGGTGTTGGTCGAACCGCCCATGGCGATGTCGAGCATCATCGCGTTCTCGAACGCCTTGAAGTTGGCGATGTTGCGCGGCAGCACGGATTCGTCGTTTTCGCCGTAGTAGCGCTTGCACAGCTCGACGATGGTGCGGCCGGCTTGCAGGAACAGTTGCTCCCGGTCGCTGTGGGTCGCCAGGGTCGAACCGTTGCCCGGCAATGCCAGGCCCAGGGCTTCGGTCAGGCAGTTCATCGAGTTGGCGGTGAACATGCCGGAACACGAACCGCAGGTCGGACAGGCGCTGCGCTCGTACTCGGCAACCTTCTCGTCAGAAGCGCTGGAGTCGGCGGCGATCACCATGGCGTCGACGAGGTCGAGGCCGTGGGAAGCGAGTTTGGTCTTGCCGGCTTCCATCGGACCGCCGGAAACGAAGATCACCGGAATGTTCAGGCGCAGAGCGGCCATCAACATGCCCGGGGTGATCTTGTCGCAGTTGGAGATGCAGACGATGGCGTCGGCGCAGTGGGCATTGACCATGTACTCGACGGAGTCGGCGATGATCTCGCGGCTCGGCAGCGAATACAGCATGCCGTCGTGACCCATGGCGATGCCGTCATCCACGGCGATGGTGTTGAATTCTTTCGCGACGCCACCGGCGCGTTCGATTTCCCGGGCAACCAGTTGACCGAGGTCCTTGAGGTGCACGTGGCCCGGCACGAACTGGGTGAAGGAGTTGGCAATGGCGATGATCGGCTTCTTGAAGTCGTCATCTTTCATCCCGGTGGCGCGCCACAGTGCGCGGGCGCCGGCCATGTTGCGGCCGTGGGTGGATGTTTTCGAGCGGTAATCTGGCATGGAGCACTCCGGGCGGCTAATCAGGTATCAAAAGGGAGTGAGCTTCTATTGACGTCTGGAACACTCAGAAATGGCCGTGTGTCCTGGATGTTGCCGATGACTTTGCGGGATCGCCGCTTGCCTCAGCCTGAGCTCATAAACCCGCCGGGGGATGAATGGCGATGAATCAGCCGATTCTACACCGCTGGCGTCTGGAGGGAATGGCGCAAAGCGTTGTTCCAGCGCCGACGGTGCGTGTTGCATGACGACCGGCAGGCTCAATCGCTGCCAGAGGGCGTGATGGCGCTGGTTTCGATGACTCTGGCGCGGTGGCTGATCCGCTTGTTCAACGCCAGTGCGATGCAGCTGAGCAGGATAAAACAGTAGCCGAGGGTGGCTTGCAGGTTGCTTGGGCTCAGGCTGATCAAGGCGCTGATCAAGCCACCACAGATGAAAATGATCGTACTGCCTGCCGAAGCCGAGGTGCCGGCATTCTCGGGAAACAGGCTCATGGCCCGCGACGTGGCTGCGGGGCGTGCGATGGTGGTGCCGGCGGTGCAGATCAACATCGGAATCAGCACCGTGGCCGCCGAGAGCGCAAGGTGCCTGGCCATGAACAGCATCACCAGCCCCGCCAGCAGGATCAGGCTCAGCCCGACCACCATTTGCTGTCCGGGCGAGATTCGCCGACTCAGCAGCGTGGCGACGATGCCGCCAGCGACATAGGCCGCGCCGTAGATCAGCAGGATCAGCGAGAAGTCGTAGGCTGACAGCTGCAATTGATCCATGAAGATCAACGGCGAAATGACGATGAACGAGAAGTGGCAGGCGAACGCGAAAGCCGAAATCAGCCAGTAGCCGACGAACTCGAAATCCCCCAGCACCCGTCGATAGGCGCTGAGAAAGTTCAGCGGTGTAGCCTTGACGGCTGGCCGCCCACCCTCCAGAAACAGCCAGGCTTTGAGCAACACCACTGCCGCCAAAACGATGAACAGCCAGAAGCTGCCGCGCCAGCCCAGCGTAGCTTGCAGAAAGGTGCCGGCCAGCGGTGAGACCGAGATGAAAATCCCGGTGGCGGTCACCATCAGGATCCGTAGACGATCACGCTCTGCGCCCTCGAACAGATCCTGCACCAGCGCCTGTGACAGGACGAAACAGCCACAACCGATGGCCTGCACGATGCGAAAAGTCATGAACAATGTGTAGTCGCTGGTCATTACGCAGCCGATGGCGCCGAGGATCGAAACAGCCATACCGGCGAGCAACAAACCCTTGCGCCCGATGACGTCGGACAACGGCCCGATCAGCAGTTGAGCAAAGGCGATGCCCACCGCGAACAGGCTGATCGACAGGGCGATGTCGGTCGGAGTGCTGGCGAAGTGTTCAGCCAGCGCCGGGAACGACGGCAGCAGGACGTCCAGCGGAAACACCCCCAGCAGCACCATGGCCAAAAGCAGGCTGATCGCCCCGCGTCGTTGTCGGGTCGTTACCACCGTTCTTCCTTCAAGCATCGATCAGTCCTGCCTTGGCGAAAAGTTTGCGGTTGTTGGGTAGCGCGAAGAATCCGGCTTTTTCGAGTGCAGCAAGCGTAGCCGTCGCTCCGGATCGGGCACGCTGGCGGCTGGCCTGTTCGTTGGTCAGGCTGTCGAGGATTTCCTTGATCGCACCTTCGCCAATGCCGGCGCGGCGCAGGCTTTGGTGCAGCCATTGCTCGTCGACTTCGAAGAAGGTCGCCAGGGTCTCCAGCAAGGTTCTGGCCGCAAAGGCGCGCTGGCGGCTGTTCAGGGTCAACCAGAGGTAGTGAAAGACCTCGGAAAAAAAACGGCTGTGGCGCGCTTCATCAGCGAGGTGGTCGCGCAGCATGTCGTTCACGCTGCTGACCAGCGTTTCCCGACACACATCCAGCAACTCCCGGGCAATGATGGTTTCGGAGACGAAACCGAGCAGAAACCATGCCAGCGGGCGTTTGCTCTCCGGCGTTCGGGCGATCTGACCGGTCAGGCGGGTGATGCGCAGCGGCATCTGTGGACGACCGGTGAAACCATGCAGTTCGGCGATCTGTTCGGCCAGATGATGGGAGAACAATGCGTGATAACCCTCGTCGGTATAGAGCTGCAGCGCGGCGGTTTTCATCCTTGACGGAATGTGCGCGGGCAACTCACCGTGGACGATGGTTTCCACGGCGCGGTTGACGATGCGGTGTTCCAGCAGCGTGGTGTAGTCGAGAAAGTGCACCAGGTGGTTGGCAGCCAGCCGATGCATGACCTTGCTGCCTGCGGCTTCGATCGCCGGGTGGGACAGATACGGCAGGAATGCCGGCGGAAACCAGAAGCGGGTTTGCAGTTGCAACTGCAGGTCTGCCGGCAACTGGTAGTCGTGCCGGCTGGTGCGTACCGACGCGTGGTTGTTCCAGTCGCCGAGGGTGAATCGAAGCGCCCAGGACTCTGGCGCTTCGGGCTGATCCGCGGTTGATGCGCTCATTTGCGCGTCTCCTGCAACAGGTCGCGCATTTCCTGACACATCGCCTGACCGTCGCTGGCGCCGCAGCCGACAAAGAACAACGGTTGTTCAGCGCTGCCTTCGAGTTTGAGCAGGGCTTCGACCTGGCGGTCGGTGAATGCCCCGGTCAGCCACGTTCCCAGGCCCAGCGCTGTGGCCACCAGTTGAAAGGTTTGCGACAGATGACCCGCCTCGACAAACGCCATGCGATAGGCGCGTGAGTGTTCATACTTCCACCAGAGCTTGTCGAAACGAGCGGTGATAAACAGGCCCAGCGGCAGGTTATTGATGAAATGCTGGCCCGCCAGCAAATGGCCGAGCGCGGGTTCGGGCAATGGATTGACCCGGCTGAGTGCGTGTTCTGCCGGGTGATAGGCGTAGACACCCGGTTCCAGGCCCTCGATATTGCGTGCCAGAAGAAACCCTTCACAGGCATTCAATCCTCCACCCGACGGGCTGCTGCGACGGGCGCCGAGGCCTTCGGCGATGCTCTCGTCGCGGTCATTGTCGCGATGGCGAAGAAAACCCAGCGAGAGGTACAGCAGTGTACCGACGTCATTGAGGGTGATCGCTGCGCCAGTGAAAGAGCGACAGGTTTTTCTCAGGCGCAGGACATTGCCCAGGCTGGCGACGGTCAGGGCCGCAGAGGCGGGCAGGGTGATCAGAGGTTTGTCTTGATGGATCGGACGATCTTGCGCGGGTGCCGGTGTGGTCAGCACGGCGCTGCAATGGTTCAGGTATTGCCTGGACCACTCTTGAATATTCTGGGGTATCTGTTCGCAGGGAATGTTCTGGGTGCCAATATGATAAATCTTCGACAATTCATCCCAGCCCCATGGCGGACTGTCTATTTTTGCAACGGTTAATATGCCCGCGTTCAGAAGTTGTGAGTCTATTATGTTGCGTCTGTCGAACTGTTCCGGGTTATTGATAAGTTGTGCAAGTCGACAAGAATAAGTCAGATCCAGTTCGTGTTGGGTGTGATCTTTATAGTTCCAGACTATTTGTCCGGGCGTGCGCGGCAATATGAATAAATAAGGATTGATGTGCATGTTGTATAGATCGCTCTGGAAAGGGTCGAAAGAACGCTGGGGTGCCGGCACTCCCCAGCGTTCTGGCTCACTTAGCGGGCTTTAGGCGCAACCAGGAAGGCCAGGTTTGCGATTTGGTTGGTTTCCAGAGTAATTGCTTTCATAAATATGAACTCCTTGTTCATTGAGAGTGAATGTCACCGTCGTGGTGACAACTTAATAATAGGTTGTAATGAATTATTGGCAAGCGATACTTGGGTAGGAAATTTCTATTAATTTTGTCGGAGTGGGCGTGCTGCACAGGCGGGCTTGTAAGTTTTAACTCTTGAAATTTAACGCGCAGAGAAATGTCCTGCGTACATGTAGGAGGTTAGTTGTAGGAAAAAGGAAGAGAATTCGACGACATTGCATCGCCGTAAAGCCAACGGGGAGCCCGCAGGCTCCCCGTTTCATGGGCCGATCAGCTGTTCGGCAGCAGACGGCAGGTGATGCTCTTGATGTAGCGAGTCTCGGCAATGGCCGGGTGTACCGGGTGATCCGGGCCCTGACCGCCGCGCTCGAGCATCTGGATGTTGCGGTCCAGGTGACGGGCGCTGGTCAGCAGGATGTTTTGCAGATCGTCCTCTGGCAGGTGCATCGAGCACGAAGCGCTGACCAGAATGCCGTCCTTGGTCAGCAGGCGCATGGCTTGCTCGTTCAGGCGACGGTAGGCGCCTTCACCGTTCTTCATGTCTTTCTTGCGCTTGATGAACGCTGGCGGGTCGGCAACGATCACGTCGAAACGTTCTTCGCTGGCCTTGAGTTCCTTCAGCGCTTCGAAGACGTCGCCTTCGATGCAGGTCATCTTGTCGGCGAAGCCGTTCAGCGCGGCGTTACGCTCGACGCCGTCGAGGGCGAAGCCCGACGCGTCGACGCAGAACACTTCGCTGGCACCGAACGCGGCAGCCTGCACGCCCCAGCCACCGATGTAGCTATAGAGATCGAGGACGCGTTTGCCTTTGGCGTAAGGGGCGAGGCGTGCGCGATTCATGCGGTGGTCGTAGAACCAGCCGGTTTTCTGGCCACCAATGACCGGCGCTTCGAACTTCACGCCGTTTTCTTCCAGGGCGACCCATTCCGGCACCAGGCCAAACACGGTTTCGACGTAGCGGTTGAGGCCTTCGGCGTCACGGGCGGCGGAGTCGTTCTTGAACAGGATGCCGCTTGGCTTGAGCACTTGGGTCAGCGCTGCAATCACGTCATCTTTATGCGCTTCCATGGTCGCCGAGGCGATCTGCACCACGAGGATGTCGCCGAAGCGGTCGACCACCAGACCCGGCAGCAGGTCGGAGTC
Organism: Pseudomonas sp. MWU318; assembly: GCF_016756945.1. Taxonomy (NCBI): domain Bacteria; kingdom Pseudomonadati; phylum Pseudomonadota; class Gammaproteobacteria; order Pseudomonadales; family Pseudomonadaceae; genus Pseudomonas; species Pseudomonas sp. MWU318. The sequence continues at coordinate 119,403 of NZ_JAESJL010000003.1, read as the reverse complement.
GCCGTAGACCAGGCGGTAGAACGGCTTGTCGAACAGGCGCTCGCGCAGCGACAGGGCCACGTTCAGGCGGTGTACCAGCAGCGACTTGTCCAGTGCCAGTTTGATGTCACGCGACAGCAGGCGCGCGCAGATCAGGTTGTTCGGGCTCATGGCGACGATGCCCAGCGGCTTGCCGCCAGCGGCTTCGAGGATTGCCTGATCGCCGGCCTTGAAGCCGTGCAGTGGCGTGGCAGCCACATCGATTTCGTTGCTGTAGACCCACAAGTGGCCGTTGCGCAGGCGACGGTCGGCGTTGGCTTTGAGGCGCAGGCTAGGCAGGGACATGACGTCGCTCCGGAAAAAAGAGCGGGAGTATACCGTGTTGCTCGGCCTGATTGGCTGGAGAGTGGACATGTGGCAAGGGGAATCAGTGATGAAGGAATTTATCTGTGGCGAGGGGATTTATCCCCGATCGGCTGCGTAGCAGCCGCAAACCCCAACGCAGTTTTCGGATTGACCGCGTAAGTCGATTTGGGACAGCTGCGCTGTCCATCGGGGATAAATCCCCTCACCACATAAACTCACAAGCCCACAGATCAGGCAGAGAGCGCGTCGATCAACTCACGGTTGAACGCCGGAATATCGTCCGGCTGACGGCTGCTGATCAAATGACCGTCCTTGACCACTTCTTTATCGACCCAGTTGGCCCCGGCATTCACCAAGTCATCTTTGAGTGTCTTGAAACTGGTCATGGTCTTGCCGTTGACCAGCCCGGCGGAAATCAGCAGCCAGCTACCGTGACAGATCACCGCAATCGGTTTGCCGGCGGAGGCGCCGGTCTTGACCAGGTGCTGGGCGTCCTGGTCGATGCGGATGGTGTCGGAGTTCTGCACGCCACCCGGCAGGACGATCGCGTCGTACTGCTCGCTGCTGGCGCCTTGAAAGGTCTGATCGACCTTGAAGTCATCCGCCGGCTTGTCGTGGTTCCAGCCTTTGACCTTGCCGGCCTCGGCCGAGAGGATGTCGACCTGAGCGCCGGCTTGCTCCAGTGCTTGCTTGGGGCCGGTCAATTCGACCTGTTCGAAACCGTCTGTTACCAAAATGGCGACGCGTTTGCCGTTAAGTGTGGTGGCCATCGCTAAGCTCCTGAGTCTGTGGACGTTTGCCGCCGCACGGGACCTGAGTCATCCCATGGGCATTACAGATTCCGAAGCCTGAGCGGGAATGAAAGTTCCTGACAAATGCCCACTGGTGTGTCGTCGTGCGGTTTTTAGAGGTTAGAATCGCCGCCTGTCCCAGAGTGTGTACTTATGTCCCAAGAGCTGACCACCGAACAGATTCAACAATCCCTGCAAGGCATCAGTGTGCCGGCGCAGCCGCAGATCATGGTGGATCTGCAAATGGAGCAGTACATGCCCGACCCGGACCTGGAGGTGATCGCCAAGCTGATCGCCCAGGATCCCGGCCTGTCCGGTTCTCTGTTGAAAATCGTCAACTCGCCGTATTACGGCCTGAGCAACAAGATCACTTCGATCCAGCGCGCGGTGAATCTGTTGGGCAGTCGGTCGATCATCAACCTGATCAACGCGCAGTCGATCAAGGGCGAGATGAACGATGACACCATCGTCACCCTCAACCGTTTCTGGGACACCGCCCAGGACGTGGCGATGACCTGCCTGACCCTGGCCAAGCGCATCGGCACCCAGGCTGGCGATGAAGCCTACGCCTTGGGTCTGTTCCACGACTGCGGCGTGCCGCTGATGCTGCAGCGCTTCCCCAATTACATGTCGGTACTGGAAACGGCCTACGCCAACGCCAGCGCCGAATGCCGGGTGGTGGACACCGAGAACGCCGAGTTCAATACCAATCACGCCGTGGTCGGTTACTACACCGCCAAGTCGTGGCGCCTGCCGGAGCACGTCAGCGCGGCGATTGCGAATCACCACAACGCCTTGGCGATCTTCAGCGACGAGTCGTCACGCAACAGCCAGCTGAAAAACCTGCTGGCGATCCTGAAGATGGCCGAGCACATCTGCGCGTCCTACCGGGTGCTGGGCAATCAGACCGAAGACTTCGAATGGAACGCTGTCGGGCCGCTGGTGCTCGATTACGTCGGCCTGTCGGACTACGATTTCGAAACCCTCAAACAGACGATCCGCGACCTCGGCGCGCATTGATTCGAGAACGTCATGCCTGAATTGCCGGAAGTCGAAACCACCCGCCGGGGCATTGCTCCGCACCTGGAAGGCCAGCGCGTCAGCCGGGTGATCGTACGTGACCGCCGGCTGCGCTGGCCGATCCCCGAAGACCTCGATGTGCGTCTTTCCGGGCAGCGCATCGTGCTGGTCGAGCGGCGGGCCAAGTATTTGTTGATCAATGCCGAAGTCGGCACTTTGATCAGCCATCTGGGCATGTCGGGCAACTTGCGGTTGGTCGAAGTCGGGTTGCCGGCGCTTAAGCATGAGCACGTCGATATCGAACTGGAATCCGGGCTGGCCCTGCGCTACACCGACCCACGGCGTTTCGGCGCCATGCTGTGGAGTACCGATCCGCTCAATCACGAACTGCTGATTCGCCTCGGGCCGGAGCCATTGACCGATCTGTTCGACGGTGAGCGCCTGTTCCAGCTGTCGCGCGGGCGTTCGATGGCGGTCAAGCCGTTCATCATGGACAACGCAGTGGTGGTGGGCGTCGGCAACATTTACGCGACCGAAGCGCTGTTCGCTGCCGGGATCGATCCGCGCCGCGAAGCCAAAAGCATCTCCCGGGCGCGGTATCTGAAGCTGGCGATCGAGATCAAACGGATTCTCGCTGCGGCCATCGAGCGCGGCGGCACCACGTTGCGGGATTTCATCGGCGGTGACGGGCAACCGGGGTACTTCCAGCAGGAGCTGTTCGTTTATGGCCGTGGCGGTGAGCACTGCAAGGTCTGCGGCACCGGCCTGCGCGAAGTGAAGCTGGGGCAACGGGCCAGTGTGTTCTGTCCGCGCTGCCAGACCTGAGGCAAAAATCTGAAAAAGTCCTACGGTCTATAGTGAGTGGTCTCACTGTTCAGCCCGAAGGATCGTGCCATGAAGTCCTTGCAAGTCCTGTTTGTCACACTGTTGCTGTGTTCCAGCCTGGCCGTTCAGGCCGCGGAGCACGGCAGCGGTGATCCGCGCTACACCATCCAGAACCCTCCCGCCTACGCCATGATCGGCGATTTGCTGATTGCCCGACCTTTATTGGTGGTGGCAACGGTGCTGGGTGCGGGGGTGTTTGTAGTGTCATTGCCGTTTACCGCGCTGGGTGGCGGGGTAGGTGATGCGGGGCAGGCGCTGGTGGTGGATCCGGCGAAAGCGGCGTTTGTGCGGTGTCTGGGGTGTACAGGGGAGGGGTTTGAGCAGCGCGAGTGAGCTGATCAGGGTTTTGCGCTGCTGCTGATGGCCCTTTCGCGAGCAAGCTCGCTCCCACATTGGAGCGCATTTCAAATGTGGGAGCGGGTTTGCTCGCGAAGAGGCCCGGAAGAGCGCTACAAAACGTTCAGATCAGGCCTTGCCGGTAATCTTGCGGTACTTTTCCATCAACTGTTCTTCAGTCTCAGGATGCGCCTCGTCCAGTGGAATGCAATCCACCGGGCAGACCTGCTGGCACTGCGGTTCGTCGTAATGGCCGACGCACTGGGTGCACAGGTTCGGGTCGATCACATAGATCTCTTCGCCTTGAGAAATGGCGGCGTTCGGGCACTCGGGTTCGCAGACGTCGCAGTTGATGCAATCGTCGGTGATGATCAGGGACATGCTAACTCCAGCCGGGGCGGCAGGCCCGGGCGCAATAAATCAATGCGCGCAATTGTGCCGCATTGGCGCCCGCAGTGCACGCGGGCGCCGTTTGAACGGTCGTTACTTCTTGAAGCGCAGGGTCAGGGCATCGGCCACGGCCGGGTGCACGAACTTGCTGATATCGCCGCCCAGCGCGGCGATTTCCCGCACCAGCGTCGAGGAAATGAACGAATAACGCTCGGACGGGGTGAGAAACAGGCTCTCGACGTCCGGGGCCAACTGGCGGTTCATGTTGGCCAGCTGGAATTCGTATTCGAAGTCCGACACCGCACGCAAGCCACGCAGGAACACATTGGCGTTCTGCTCCTTGGCGAAATGCGCCAGCAGCGTCGAGAAGCCGACCACTTCCACGTTCGGCAGGTGTTTGGTGACCTCGCGAGCCAGTTCAACCCGTTGTTCCAGCGGGAACAGCGGGTTTTTCTTCGGGCTTGCGGCGACCGCAATGATCACGTGATCGAACAGGCGCGAGGCGCGTTCGACCAGATCGCCATGCCCTTTGGTAATAGGGTCGAAGGTACCTGGGTACAACACTCGGTTCATCGCGTCGTCCTGGCGGGAGTCCGTTGGGGAGTCGGATGGTATCGCAGCCGTCCCGGTCGGCCAAGTCGCCTGTTGGGTAAGAAAGCACTATAGACGACGCGATAAACCGGTTTTTTCACGGATTTCTCAGCCGATCGGCGAGGGCAGTCGCCAATTGTGCTGTCAGCCCATACACCGACAATTGCGGGTTGGCGCCAATACTGGTGGGGAACAGCGAGCCATCGTGAATCGACAGATTGCTCAGTTGATGATGCCGGCCAAGGCTGTCGGTGACTGCGTTTTTCGGGTCTTCGCCCATCGCACAACCGCCCATCACGTGGGCACTGCCCAGGCGCGTGCGATACAGCTCAAGGCTCAGACCGTTGATCAGCGTGCGGGCTTCGGCCAGGGTTTTCACGTAGCGCGCATCGGCGTGCATCGGCATCACGGCTTTGGCGCCGCCGGCAAACTGGATCTCGGCCATGCTGTGAAAGGCGCGGCGCAGGCCCTCCCAGGCATAAGGCGAGACTTGATAGTCGAGCACCGGCGAGCCATCACCGCGCAGTTCGACACTGCCGCCGGGGCTGTCCGGGTGGAAACCGTCGCGCAGCAACGCGAGCATCGCGTGGGTGTGCGGCAGCTCGGCCATGTGTTCGGCATTCTGCTGGCCGAAACCGCCGAGCAAGGTCGCGGCCAGTGCCGGTTGCAGCGGTGGCACTTCGAGTTTGTAGCCCATCGGCCCACTGGTGCCGTCCTTCCACTGGAAATGATCCGAGTAGATCGACTGCGGCGCGCCGTAGAACGGATTGATCACCTCGTCGAAGCGGCCGGCGGACATGTTCACCAGATGCAGGAACGTGCGTTTGCCGAGGCGCTGATGCGGATCCGGTGCATCCGAGCGCAGCAGCAGGGCCGGGCTGTTGATGCCGCCGCCGGCCAGCACGTAATGCCGGGCCTTGATCGTGATGGTGTGGCCGGTCGGCGCGACGCAGCGCTCGTCCATCGCCACGCATTGCAGGCCGGTGATCTTGTCGCCGCTGATCAACAGCTTTTCCGCACGGGCCAGGTACAGCAGCTCGCCACCCTTTTCCAGCATCGCCGGGATGGTCGTGACCATCATCGACTGCTTGGCGTTGGTCGGGCAGCCCATGCCGCAATAGCCAAGGTTCCAGCAGCCACGCACGTTGCGCGGGATCACGTGCCAGCTGTAGCCGAGTTGCTCGCAGCCCTTGCGGATCACGTCGTTGTTGGCGTTGGGCGGGACCATCCACGGCGCGACGCCGAGGCGCTGCTCCATTTTTTCGAACCACGGCGCCATCTCGGCCGGGCTGTGGCCTTTGACGTTGTGTTCCTTGGCCCAGTGCTCGAGGGTCGGCTCGGGCGTGCGGAAACTCGAGGTCCAGTTGATCAGCGTGGTGCCGCCCACCGCACGGCCCTGGAGGATGGTGATCGCGCCGTCCTTGCTCATGCGGCCGATGCCTTCCTGATAGAGGCTGCTGTAGGCCTGGTCTTCGAGCATCTTGAAGTCGGAACTGGTCTTGAGCGGGCCTTCTTCGATCAGCAGCACTTTGTAACCGGCGGCGCTGAGGATTTCTGCCGTGGTGCCGCCGCCGGCGCCGCTGCCGATGATCGCCACGTCGGCTTGCAGCGTCAGGTCGGCGGTCAGCTGTGCGCCGTTGTAGGTTTTCCAGCCACGGGCGAGGCCTTCGCGGAACGGGTCGGGTACGGGCATTGATCAGGTTCTCTTGTTCTTGTTGTTCTTGCGGGCCCCTTCGCGAGCAGGCTCGCTCCCACAATTGCGCCGCAAACCCCTGTGGGAACGAGCCTGCTAGCGAAGGGCGCGACTCGGTTTCAAACCGTGGGCGGGCCGGGGTAGCCGCAATGGCCCCAGGACTCGGTGCGGGTGTACCAGGCCATCATCACCATCTGCTGCAATGAGCTGTGGCCCATGCGCAGCAGGCTCAATGAACTGTTCTGCCAGCGCTCGAGGAAGTGGCGCAGCGCCTCGGGGCTGGCGTTTTCCCAACTGCCCCAAATGCCCGTGAGCGGGCCACGGGTGACCGCCATGCCGAGCACATCGAACAATTGCCGGGTGAGTTTGAGCATTTCCGGCGACAGGTGATCGAGGCTGTAGTCCAGCGATTTGAGGGTGCCATCGACGGCGCCAGGCATTTTTTCGGCGGCCACGGCGCCTTCGAGCATTACCGGAATCAGTGCGCGCAGAAACAGCAGGTCGCCGTCGCGCAAAGTGACGAAGCCGTTGGCCGCGACACTCGATGAGCAGCCACTGAGGCTGGCGCCGAGGCCGGCGGTGGCGAGAAAGGCCGTGGCACCGAGGCTGAATTTCAGCAGGCCACGGCGCGACAGGGCAGGTGTTTCGGTCAGGCTTGGGTGCATTGTTGTTATTACCCGGCGGTGACGACGATTAACGGATGAACAGCTTATGGATCAGTTTTTGAATCGATTTGCCGTACGGCGGGTAGATCAGCTTCGCCGCGTTGAAACGCTGTTTGATCAACACGCCCTTGGCCTTGCTGAAGGTCAGGAAGCCTTCGTGGCCGTGGTAATGACCCATGCCCGACGGGCCGATGCCGCCGAACGGCATGTCGTCCTGCGCCACGTGCAGCAGGGTGTCGTTCAGGCACACGCCGCCGGAGTGGGTTTCGTGCAGCACGCGGTTCTGCTCGCGCTTGTCGTAGCCAAAGTAGTAAAGCGCCAGAGGACGCGGGCGCTGATTGATGTAGGCAAACGCCTGATCCAGATCCTGATACGGCACGATCGGCAGCAGCGGGCCGAAGATTTCGTCCTGCATCACGGTCATCTCGTCAGTGACATTGAGCAGCAGGCTGTGCGGCATGCGCCGGCCCTGGCCCTGTTCGAATAGCGGGATCAGCAGCGCGCCCTTGCTCGTGGCGTCGCTGACATAACCGTTGAGTCGGGCCAGTTGGCGTTCGTTGATGATCGCGGTGTAGTCCGGGTTGTCGGCGAGGGTCGGATAGAAATTGTTGACCACCTGACGATAGGCTTCGACGAACGCGCCGACGCGGTCTTGCGGCACCAGCACGTAATCGGGGGCGACGCAGGTCTGGCCGGCGTTCAGGGTCTTGCCGAAGGCGATGCGTTCGGCGGCGTCCTTGAGCGGCACGTCGCGAGAGACGATGGCCGGGGACTTGCCGCCCAGTTCGAGAGTCACCGGAGTCAGGTTTTCCGCCGCAGCGCGCATCACATGTTTGCCGATGCTGGTGGCGCCGGTGAACAGCAGGTGATCAAAACGCAGCCGGGAGAACGCCACGCCGATGTCGGCCTCGCCCAGCACCACGCAGACCAGATCTTCGGGGAAAATCCGCCCTAGCAGGGTCTTGAGCAACTGGCCGGTGGCCGGGGTCGATTCGCTGAGCTTGAGCATCACCCGGTTGCCCGCCGCCAGCGCGCCGACCAGTGGGCCGATGGCCAGATACAACGGGTAGTTCCACGGGACGATGATGCCGACCACGCCAAGCGGCTGGTACACGACTTTCGCCGACGCCGGCTGAAAGGCCATGCCGACTTTGCGTCGCGACGACTTCATCCAGCCCTTGAGGTGGCGGCTGGCGTAATGGATGCCGTGCAGGCTGGGCATCAGTTCGGCGAGCAGGGTTTCATCGGCGCTGCGATGACTGAAATCTGCGCTGATGGCATTGACCAGCGCCTGCCGCTCCTGGCTGAGCAATTCGCGCAACGCCTTGAGCCACTGCTGGCGCTGATCTGCCGGTGGCATCGGGTTGGCGGCATAGGCGGCGCGCTGTGCCGCGAACAGCCGATCCAGCTCTTCCAGGGGCTGTTGCAGCGTTTGCAGATAAGCAATGTCGGCAGTCATCGTCGGCTCCGGATTTATTGTAGTGATGACTTTCTAGAGTCTATGCTCTAGAAAGTCAAATGACTTCCCGACACAGCTTTGTTTTATCCCATTCCGGTTAGGTCGTAAGATGCTCCTCACCGCACTCTGAATTAAAGCTCAAGCCATGGCCCCACGAATAAAAACCAGCGAGCGCATCGTGCAGAACAGCCTCGAACTGTTCAATCAGCAGGGCGAGCGCAGCATCAGCACCAATCACATTGCCGCCCACATGGAGATTTCTCCGGGCAATCTGTACTACCACTTCCCCAACAAGCAGGCGATCATCGCCGTGCTGTTCAGTGAGTACGAAAGCCTGGTGGACAGCTTTCTGCGCCCGCCGCAGGGGCGTGCCGCCACCGTCGAAGACAAGCGCTATTACCTCAAGGAGCTGCTGTCGGCGATGTGGGGCTACCGCTTTCTGCATCGCGATCTCGAACACCTGCTCGACAGCGACCCTGATCTGGCCGCGCGCTACCGACGTTTTTCCCAGCGCTGCGTGATCCAGGGCATGGCGATCTACGAGGGTTTCGTCGCCGCCGGCATCCTCAAGATGGATCGGGTGCAGATCGAATCCCTGACGATCAATGCCTGGATCATCCTCACCTCGTGGGTGCGTTTTCTGTGCACCACCCGGGAAAACTCCAACCACCTCAGCGAACAGGCCATCAAGCGTGGCGTGTATCAGGTGCTGGTGCTGGAGGCCGGATTCGTCACCGATCAGGCCCGCGAAGAGGTGAATGCCTTGTTCGACGAGTTCTACGTGCCGCTGGCCCAGGCCCTCGAGGAAGGGCGGTAACCCATTTCGAAGTCGCTCACAGGAGTCCGTTATGCCGATTGCGCAACTGCTCAGCCCGAATGCACTGGATGCCCGCAAGGAGCAGGCGGGGCTGGTGATTCTCGATTGTCGTTTTGCCCTCGAAGACCCGGACTACGGGCAGCGCAGCTATGCCGAAGGGCACATCGCCGGTGCCAGCTTCGCCGACCTTGAGCGCGATCTCAGTGGCAAGGTGATCAAAGGTGTGACCGGGCGTCACCCGTTGCCCGAGCCGGCAGCATTGATCGAACGTCTGCAAGCCTGGGGCATCAATGCCGACAGCGATGTGGTTTTGTACGACGACGGCCCCGGTGCCTATGCGGCTCGGGCCTGGTGGCTGCTGGCGTGGCTGGGCAAGCGCGATGGCGTGTTCATTCTCGACGGCGGGCTGAAGGCCTGGCACGCGGCGGGTCTGCCGCTGAGCCTGGATGCGCCATCGGCCAGCCGGGGCAGCTTCAGCGGCAAACCGGACATGGGCCTGCTGCTGAGCGCCGAGCAATTGCACAAGCGCCTTGATCAGCCATCGCTGACGTTGCTCGACGCCCGGGCCTTGCCGCGCTTCAAGGGTGAGGTGGAGCCGATCGATCCGATCGGCGGGCACATTCCCGGCGCGCAATGTGCGGCGTTTACCGAAAACCTCGGCAGCGACGGACGCTTCCTCCCGGCGGAGCAGCTCAAGCAGCGCTTTGCCGCGAAACTCGGTGATCGTTCGCCTTCGGAACTGGTCGCTTACTGCGGCTCCGGGGTGACGGCATGTCACAACCTGTTTGCGTTGTGCCTGGCGGGGTATCCGCTGGGTTCGCTGTATGCCGGGTCGTGGAGTGAGTGGATCAACGAGCCTTCTCGGGGCATAGCCACGGGCGAATAAAAGCAAAAGATCGCAGCCTGCGGCAGCTCCTACAGGGGCCGGTGTACCTTGTAGGCGCTGCCGAAGGCTGCGATCTTTTAGCGCTCCACGCGGGCACTGCGATACGCCGCCGGCCCAACCCCGTAAACCTGCTTGAACTGCCGGCTCAGATGACTCTGGTCGGCAAAACCCAACTGCATGGCGACTTCTACCGGCAGACAACCACTCTGCAGTAAACCCCGGGCGGTGGCGATGCGTTGCTGCATCAGCCAGGTGTGCGGCGGCATGCCGGTGGCGCGGCGGAATACCCGGGCGAAGTGGAAGGGCGACAGGTTCACCGCGGCCGCCAGTTCTTCCAGCGATGGCGGCGCCGCGAGTTGCGCATGCAGCAGTTCCTTGGCCATTACCACCGCACGATGCTCCTTGCCCGGTTTGCCGTTGATCTGCACCGCCGCATGGCGCTGCAACAGCAGCATCATCATTTCGCGCCACATCGTCTGCTGTTGCAGCGCGGTGGCGGGGCTTTCCAGCAAGCGATGCAGCTGACAGAAACCGTTGACCAGATCCGGGTCGCGGTACAGCGTCGCGCCAAACGCCGGCATCGGTGCGGTGGGCAGTTCCAGTTCTTCGAGCAGTGAAACGATCTGTCCGGTATCGGGATAAAACGCCCGGTACAGCCAGCCGTCCTCGGTGCCCTTGTGCCCGGTGTGCAATTCGTCCGGGTTGATCAGCACCAGCGTGCCGCTGCCAGCCAGGTGTTCGGCGCCGCGATAGCGATAACGCTGGGCACCGGCCATGATCATGCCGATCACATAGCCGTCGTGGACGTGCGGGGCGAAGCGATGCTCGATGTAGCGCGCCGACAGCAACTCGACCCCGGCCAGTGGCGCGGTCTGCCAGAAACGGATCGACTCGCCCTGGTCGCTCATGACGTCACACGGGCCAACCATTGCGGGATGCGCCGTTCCAGGTAGTAACCGGGCTGGCGCAACGTGCCATCGACAAACCCGACATGCCCACCCTTGGCCTGCAGCTCGAACAGCGTGGTGGCGGACAACTCCTCGGCCGTCGGCAGGCTGTGGGGGAACACGAACGGATCGTCGGCGGCTTGAATGATCAGGGTCGGGGTGCGGATTTCACCGAGAAAGTAGCGACTCGATGCCCGGCGATAGTAATCCTCGGCATCGGTAAAACCATGCAACGGCGCAGTGATCCGGCCATCGAAGTCCCAGAAGGTGCGCATGTTCTCCAGCGAACCGAGCGCCGCCAGAGCCGCCAGGCCATCCTCGCGTCCGTCATGCTGGAACTGGCGTTGCTTGTTCTTGATGTAGGCGACCATCTCGCGCATGAAGTGCGCCTGATAGACCTTGGAGAAGCCTTGGCCAATGCGGTCTGCACACTGATCAAGACGAAACGGCACCGACACCGCCACTGCCCCGAGCACGCCGCTGTCGCTGCCGGTCTCGCCCAGATGCTTGAGCAACACATTGCCGCCGAGGGAATAGCCGACCGCATATAGCGGCGCCAGTGGCCGCTTGGCGCGCAGGTGTCTGATGGCTTCGGCGAGGTCTTCGCTGGCGCCGGAGTGGTAGCTGCGGGGCAGCAGGTTGGGTTCGCCGGAGCAGCCGCGCCAGTTCAGCGCGACACTGGCCCAGCCTTGCGCGGCGAGTGCTGCCTGAATCCCGGCAACGTAAGGCGAATTGGAAGAACCGGTCAACCCGTGCAATACCAGCACTAGCGGCGCGTCGGCGCTGTGCGGGCCATGCCAGTCGAGATCGAGGAAATCCCCGTCGTCCAGCCACAGGCGTTCACGCTCGCGATCCAGGTGGACGGTTTTGCGCCACAGCGGCCCCCACAAGGTTTGCAGGTGCGGATTGCCGAGGCCGAAGGCGGGGGTGAAGCGTTCAGTTTCCAGAGGGCACACACCTTTTGTGGCGAGGGAGCTTGCTCCCGCTGGGGCGCGAAGCGGCCCTTTTTGGGGACTGCTGCGCAGTCCAGCGGGAGCAAGCTCCCTCGCCACAGGGTTGTTCAATACGTTCAGTTAACGGCCATACGTTGCCACAACGCGTAGTACACCCGCCCGGATTTCTGCTCGCGGTGCAGGCGCCAGTTGCCCGGCAGACCCAGCGTCGAAGGCGCGGTCTCGCTTTCAGTGTAGATCCACGAATCCCGCGCCAGCCATTGGCGCTCTTCCAGCAGGGTGCAGACGGCCGGAAGCAGGTTCTGGTTGAACGGCGGATCGAGGAACACCAGATCAAACGGCGTGGCGACCTGGGTTTCCAGATAGCGCAGCGCATCGGCGGTCTGCACCTGACCATTGGTGCAGCGCAGGGTACCGAGGTGTTCTTTCAGGCTCGAAACAGCAACGTGGCTGGCATCTAGCGCCTGACCCATGGCCGCGCCACGCGACAGTGCTTCAAGAAACAGCGCGCCGCTGCCGGCGAACGGGTCCAGCACCTTGGCCCCGGCCACATACGGTGCGAGCCAGTTGAACAGGGTCTCACGCACGCGGTCCGGTGTCGGGCGCAGGCCCGGCGCATCGGGGAAGCTCAGTTTGCGGCTGCGCCATTCGCCGCCGATGATGCGCAGCTGATTCACACCGTTGTGGACGTTCTGCGCAGGTTTTTTAGGACGAGTAGCCATTAATGCTCCGGAACCCCGAGCGGTTGCTCGGCAGGTTTATCAGATGGGGCCGGTAACGGCTTTTGCGGCACGGTCGGGCCAGCGCTGACGATGACCAGTTTGTCCGTGCTCAGGTGTTTGTTCATTGCGTCTTTGACCTGCTCGACAGTCAAGCTCTGGGACTGACGCATGAAGTCATCCAGATAGCTCAACGGCAGATTATAGAAGCCCATGGCGCCCAGCTGGCCGACGATATCGGCGTTGCTCGCGGTGGACAGCGGGAAGCTGCCGGCCAGTTCGCGTTTGGCGTCGTCGAGTTCTTTCTGGGTCGGGCCGGTCTTCAGGTAATCGGCGAGCACGTCCTGCACCAGTTTCAGCGTGCCTTCGCTCATTTCCGCGCGAGTCTGCAGGTTGATCATGAACGGGCCGCGAGCCTGCATCGGGCTGAAACCCGAGTACACGCCATAGGTCAGGCCGCGCTTCTCGCGCACTTCGCTCATCAGGCGGGTGCCGAAACCGCCGCCACCGAGGATCTGGTTACCCATCGACAGCGCCGCGTAATCCGGATCGTCACGGTCGATGCCCAGTTGCGCGAGCAACAGGTTGGTCTGCTTCGACGGGAACTCGATGTGATTGACGCTGGCTTTCGGTTCCTGCGGCTGAGCGATCTTCGCCAGCGCCGGGCCTTTAGGCAGCGCGCCGGAGACCTGATTGGCAATCGCCTCGGCTTCGGCGCGAGACAAGTCACCGACCAGCGCGATCACCACGTTGCCGGCCGCGTAGGCCTTGGCGTGGAATTCACGCAGTTGCGCCAGAGTGATCTTCGGCACGCTCTGCGGGTTGCCGTCGCTGGAATGCGCATACGGGTGGTCGCCGTACAAACGCTTCATCAGCTCGAGGCTGGCGAGTTTGCCGGGGTTCTGTTCCTGGTATTCGAAACCGGCGAGCATCTGGTTCTTGATGCGCGCAAAGGAGTCGGCCGGAAAGGTCGGTTTGCCCACCACTTCGGAGAACAGCTTCAACGCCGGCTCGCGCTTGTCGGCGGCACTCAGACTGCGCAGCGAAGCCAGCGCCATGTCCTTGTAGGCACCGTTGCCGAAATCTGCACCGAGGCCTTCGAAGCCTTGGGCGATGGCGCCGACGTCTTTGCCGGCCACGCCTTCGTTGAGCATGGCGTTGGTCAGGACTGCCAGACCCGGTGCATTGCCGTCCTGACTGCTGCCGGCGGCGAAGATCAGGCGCATATCGAACATCGGCAGCTCATGGGCTTCCACGAACAGCACCTTGGCGCCTTCGGCGGTGTTCCAGGTCTGCACGTCGAGCTTGCGGCTGGCCGGGGACTTGCCATCGAGTTCGGCCAGCGATTGCAGCTTCTGGCTGGTCTTGGCGTTGTCCAGAGCTTCACTGGCGCCGGTTTTGACACCGGGCATCAGATAGAACGCGGCGGAGCCGATCACTGCAATGGCGATCAGGCCGAGCAACAGGCGTGGGGATTTGCGCTCACTCATGAGTCGTCTCCAGTGGCAGGACGTGGGCGACGCTGAGACGTTCGCGGGTGAAATACAGCTTGGCGGCGTTCTGGATGTCTTGCGGGGTCACGCTTTCCAGGTCGGCGAGTTCGGTGTCCATCAACTTCCACGACAGCCCGACCGTTTCCAGTTGGCCGATGGCGGTGGCCTGGCTGGTGATCGAATCACGTTCGAACACCAGACCGGCAATCACTTGTGCCCGCACGCGCTCGAGTTCTTCGACGGACGGTGCGGTGGTTTTCAGCTGTTCCAGCAGTTTCCACAGACCGGCTTCAGCTTGCGCCATGGTCTTTTTCTTCTGCGTGTTCGGCGTCGCCGACAGGGTGAAAAGGCTGTCGCCACGGGTGTAGGCGTCGTAGCTCGACGAACCGCCGGAGACCAGCTCTTCGCCGCGCTCCAGTTGCGTCGGGATGCGCCCGCTGTAGCCACCGTCGAGCAACGCCGAGATCAGGCGCAGGGCGTTGACCGAGCGCTTGTCTTCAGCGGTGGCGATGCTGGGCACGTTGAAACCGAGCATCAGGCTGGGCAGTTGAGTCTGCACATGCAGGGTGATCTGGCGCTCACCCGGCTCGGCCAGTTCCAGCGGTTTCTTCGCCGGTGGCACGTCGCGCTTGGCAATCGGTCCGAAGTAGCGTTGGGCGAGGGTCTTCACTTCATCGGGGGTGACGTCGCCGACCACTACCAGCGTGGCGTTGTTTGGCACATACCAGGACTGATACCAGTGGCGCAGCTCTTCGACCTTCATCCGATCGAGGTCGGCCATCCAGCCGATGGTCGGTGTGTGGTAGCCGCTGGCCGGGTAAGCCATCGCCTTGTAACGCTCGTAAGCCTTGGACATCGGCTTATCGTCAGTGCGCAGGCGACGCTCTTCCTTGATGACTTCGATTTCCTTGGCGAACTCGTCAGCCGGCAGGCGCAGATTGGCCATGCGGTCGGCTTCCAGTTCGAACGCTACGCCCAGACGGTCGCGGGCCAGCACCTGGTAATACGCGGTGAAATCGTCGCTGGTGAAGGCGTTTTCTTCGGCGCCCAGGTCGCGCAGGATCAACGAGGCTTCGCCGGGGCCGACTTTCTCGCTGCCCTTGAACATCATGTGCTCAAGCGCGTGGGACAGACCGGTCTGGCCCGGGGTTTCGTAGCTGGAACCGACCTTGTACCAGACCTGCGACACCACCACCGGCGCGCGATGGTCTTCGCGCACGACGACCTTCAGGCCGTTGTCGAGGGTGAATTCGTGGGTCGGTTGCGGGTCGGCCGCCAAGGCCGAAAGGGGCAGGCAGACTGTGCTGAGCAGCAGGCCTGCAGCGCGGCGGGCTAGAGCATTCATTCGTTTTTTAACCTGTTGGGCTGCCCGCTTGGTCTTAGCGTCGGCGGGCGAGAGGGTGCTAGGATACTGATCCGTTTTACCGGCGACCACGCCTATCAGGTTTTCAGGCCTGATGCGGTTGTATAGGTTGGCGGCAGAAAGCTGCGGTTTATCGACTAGACTTCGCTTTTTCGCCGATTTTGCCGATTTAGTCCTTCGTTAATACGAATCTTTGGGGTGCCGCTGGCGCCTCGACAAAATGTTGCGCGTGAACAAGCTGGATGAAACACAGTCTGTTCTGCATCGAATATTTATTTGCCGGGGCGCCCTTATGGCGCGTCGCTACCGTGAGATAGCCGTCCTCCATGTTTGGTTCCAACGACGACAAGAAGACCCCAGCTGCGGCTGGCGAGAAGAAAAGCCTGTTCGGATGGCTGCGTAAGAAACCGCAGGAACCCGTCGTCGAACAGCCGCCCGCGATTCCTGAACCGGCTCCGACGCCAGCGTCTGCTATAGAAGAAGAGCCGGCGCCGATCGTGCTGCCGATTGCCGAGCCGGTGCTGCAACCGGTCGAGCCCGAGCCAGAACCTGAAACCCCGGTGGCGGCCGAGCTGCCACTGACTCCGGCGGCCGAGCCGTGGCTGACCTTGCCGGTGGCGGAAGAGCCGGTGGCCTTGGTCGAAGAGGCCGCGCCGCATGTGACACCGCCGATTCCGGCGCCTGCCGCGTTCGTCCCTGAAGTCGCTCCGGCGCCAGTGGTTGAGCCGGTTGTCGAGCCTGCGCCGGTTGTTCCCGAGCCAGTGACCCCGGTGGTCGTCGCCCCTGTTGCGCCGGTCGTTCAGCAGCCCGAGCCTGCACCTGCACCTGCACCTGCACCTGCACCTGCACCTGCACCTGCACCGGTCGTCGCTGCTCCGGTGGTGCCGGTAGACGTGGTTGCTGAAACGCCAGTCGAAGTCCCGCGCAGCGAAGAAACCAAAGTCGGCTTCTTCGCCCGCCTCAAGCAAGGCCTGTCGAAAACCAGCGCCAGCATCGGCGAGGGCATGGCCAGCCTGTTTCTCGGCCGTAAAACCATTGATGACGATTTGCTCGATGAGCTGGAAACCCGTCTGCTGACCGCCGACGTCGGTGTCGAAGCCACCACGCAGATCATCCAGCGCCTGACTCAGAAGGTTGCACGCAAAGAGTTGGCTGACGCCGACGCTCTGTACAAGTCGTTGCAGGCCGAGCTGGCGGCAATGCTCAAACCGGTCGAGCAACCGCTGAAAATCACTTCGCAGAACAAACCGTTCGTGATTCTGGTGGTCGGCGTCAACGGCGCCGGCAAGACCACCACCATCGGCAAGCTGGCGAAGAAGCTGCAACTGGAAGGCAAGAAAGTCATGCTCGCCGCCGGTGACACCTTCCGCGCCGCTGCCGTTGAGCAACTGCAGGTCTGGGGCGAGCGCAACAAGATCCCGGTGATTGCCCAGCACACCGGTGCCGACTCCGCGTCGGTGATCTTCGACGCCGTGCAGGCCGCAAAGGCCCGTGGCATTGACGTGCTGATCGCCGACACCGCCGGTCGTCTGCACACCAAAGACAACCTGATGGAAGAGCTGAAGAAAGTTCGCCGGGTGATCGGCAAGCTCGACGCCGACGCACCGCACGAAGTGCTGCTGGTACTTGATGCCGGCACCGGTCAGAACGCGATCAACCAGGCCAAGCAATTCAACCAGACCGTCGAACTGACCGGCCTGGCGCTGACCAAGCTCGACGGTACCGCCAAGGGCGGGGTGATTTTCGCCCTGGCCAAGCAGTTTGGCCTGCCGATCCGCTACATCGGCGTCGGTGAAGGCATCGACGATCTGCGTACCTTTGAAGCCGAACCCTTTGTCCAGGCACTGTTTGCCGAACGGGAGCGTTCATGATTCGTTTCGAACAGGTCGGTAAACGCTACCCGAACGGTCACGTCGGCTTGCATGAGCTGAGCTTTCGAGTGCGTCGTGGCGAGTTTCTGTTTGTCACCGGTCACTCCGGTGCCGGTAAGTCCACGCTGTTGCGCCTGTTGCTGGCGATGGAGCGTCCGACCAGCGGCAAACTGCTGCTGGCCGGGCAGGATCTGAGTACCATCAGCAACGCACAGATCCCGTTCCTGCGTCGGCAGATCGGCGTGGTGTTCCAGAATCACCAGTTGCTGTTCGATCGCACGGTGTTCAACAACGTCGCGCTGCCGCTGCAGATTCTCGGCTTGTCCAAGGCCGAGATCGCCAAGCGCGTCGATTCGGCGCTGGAGCGCGTGGCGCTGTCGGATAAAACCGATCTGTACCCGGGCGATCTCTCCACCGGTCAGCAACAGCGCGTCGGCATCGCCCGCGCCATCGTCCACCGTCCAGCCCTGCTGCTGGCGGACGAACCGACCGGTAACCTCGACCCGCGTCTGGCGGCCGAGATCATGGGCGTGTTCGAAGACATCAACCGGCTGGGCACCAGCGTGCTGATCGCCAGTCACGACCTGGCGCTGATTGCGCGTATGCGGCACCGCATGCTGACCCTGCAACGCGGCCGATTGATCGGCGACGGGGAGGCCAGCGTATGAGTGCGACACGCAGTCCGAAGGTTTCCGAGCGCGTGGCCCCGAAAGCCGCCGACCCGCAACCGCCAAAGAAGAAAAAACACGACGATGACGACGGCCCGGACTTTTCCACGCTGTTGCGTTCGTGGATCGAAAGTCACCGTGCCAGCCTGCTCGACAGCCTGCGGCGCCTCGGCAAGCAGCCGATCGGCAGCTTCTTCACCTGCATGGTGATGGCTGTGGCGCTGAGCCTGCCGATGGGCTTGTCACTGCTGATCAACAACGTCGAGCGTCTCGGCGGTTCGTGGCAGCGTGCGGCGCAGATTTCGCTGTACCTGCAGCTGGATGCCACGCCCGCGCAGGGTGAATCGTTGCGCGAGCAGATCAAAGGCATGCCCGGCGTCGCTGATGCCGAATATGTCGGTCGTGATCAGGCGCTGGAAGAGTTTCAGCAGCAGTCCGGTCTGGGCGAAGCCCTGCGCGAGCTGCCGGAGAACCCGCTGCCGGGCGTGGTGCTGGTGACCCCGAACGAGGTCGACAAGCCGACTCTGGAAGCATTAAGACAAAAACTTTCCGAGCTGCCCAAGGTACAACAGGCGCAACTTGATCTAGTCTGGGTCGAGCGTCTGGCCGCCATCCTCAAGCTCGGTGACCGCTTTGTCTTCGGTCTGACGGTGCTGCTGGTTTCTGCATTACTTTTGGTGATAGGCAATACCATTCGTCTTCATATTGAAAACCGCCGCACAGAGATAGAAGTGATTAAACTCGTCGGCGGCACTGACAGTTATGTGCGTCGCCCCTTTCTTTATATGGGCGCGTTGTATGGCTTCGGTGCGGGTGTTTTGTCCTGGGGTGTGCTGGCGTTTGGCCTGAATTGGCTGAACGACGCGGTGGTTGGACTGGCCGGCTTGTACGGCAGTGATTTTGCGCTGGCCGGAGTGCCAGTTGCCGACGGTCTGTCGCTCTTGCTTGGCGCGGTGCTGTTGGGTTATATCGGTGCATGGATTGCAGTCGCACGTCATCTCAGGGAGCTGGCGCCGAAGTAGAATCTTTTTTGCGCGTGATTGACCTTGCGGTTTTTTTGGGAACTTGTACTTGAATTCCCGGTCAATTTTTCGCAGTGCCGAGAGGCACGAGTATGTAAGTGGGAGGTTTTTTCGCATGACCAATTCTTTGCAACCTGCGTACGCGTTGGTTCCGGGTGCGAACCTGGAAGCCTATGTGCACACCGTCAACAGCATTCCATTGCTGACGCCGGATCAGGAGCGTGAACTGGCCGAGAGTCTCTACTATGAGCAGGATTTGGGGGCGGCTCGGCAGATGGTGCTCGCCCACCTGCGATTTGTCGTACACATTGCCCGTAGCTATTCCGGCTACGGTCTGGCTCAGGCTGACCTGATCCAGGAAGGCAACGTCGGTCTGATGAAGGCGGTAAAACGCTTCAACCCGGAAATGGGTGTGCGTCTGGTGTCGTTCGCCGTGCACTGGATCAAGGCGGAAATTCACGAGTTCATCCTGCGCAACTGGCGCATTGTGAAGGTCGCGACCACCAAGGCCCAGCGCAAGCTGTTCTTCAACCTGCGCAGCCAGAAGAAACGTCTGGCGTGGCTGAACAACGAGGAAGTCCACCGTGTGGCGGAAAGCCTTGGCGTCGAACCACGTGAAGTGCGCGAGATGGAAAGTCGTCTGACCGGCCACGACATGGCTTTCGACCCGGCTGCAGAAGCTGACGACGACAGCGCTTTCCAGTCGCCGGCCAACTACCTGGAAGACCACCGGTACGACCCGGCGCGTCAACTGGAAGATGCCGACTGGAGCGACAATTCCAACCACAACCTGCACGAAGCGCTGGAAGTGCTGGACGAACGTAGCCGCGACATCCTCTACCAGCGCTGGCTGGCAGAGGAGAAAGCCACGCTGCACGACCTGGCGCAGAAGTACAATGTGTCGGCCGAGCGGATCCGTCAGCTCGAGAAGAGCGCGATGAACAAGCTCAAATTGTCGATCGCCGCATAACCGGCGCTTGGCAAACAAAAACGCCCCGATCAGCGATGATCGGGGCGTTTTTTTATGCGCCTATGTCAGGGCAGCATTAATCCCTGTGGGAGCTGGCTTGCCAGCGATGGCGTCGAGTCAGTCATGTAGATGGTGGCTGAACCACCGCTATCGCGGGCAAGCCCGCTCCCACAGGGATTTTCAGTGTCTACAAGAACAGTGAGGGCTATCGAGACCAAGGCGCCCGGCGCGAATCATCAAGCCCCAGCAGGTAACTGGTCCCGCCCAACTGACTCATCTGTTGCCGAATCCACCCGGCCCGGCGCGACACATACGCTGTCGGATGGCTGGCGCTCCACACGCGCGGGTTAGGCAGCACCGCCGCCAGATAACTCGCCTGCTGACGCGACAGTGACTTGGCGCTCACGCCAAAGTGATGGCGTGCCGCCGCTTCGGCACCAAACACTCCGTCATCCCACTCGACGCTGTTCAGGTACACCTCAAGAATCCGCTGCTTGGGCCAGAACACCTCGATCAGCGCGGTAAACCACGCCTCCAGACCTTTGCGCAGATAACTGCGACCGGACCACAGGAACAGGTTCTTGGAGACTTGTTGGCTCAAGGTGCTGGCACCGCGAATCGAACCGCCGAGTTCGTTGTGGGCCAATGCCGCCTGGATCGCGCCGAAGTCAAAACCCCAGTGCTCGGGAAACTTCTGATCTTCGCCGGCCATGACCGCGACCTTGAGGTCGTCGGAAATCTCGTCCCACGGTTTCCAGGTGCGCTGCAGGTCAATCGGCTCGCCGTCGACCCAGGATTCGATCTTGCGCTCGACCATCAGGGCCGTGCCCGGCGGCGGTACGAAGCGAAACAGCAACACCAGCAATACACTGCCGCCCGCGAACCAGAGCAGGGCCTTCGTGAGACGACGCAAAAGTGAACGCAGCATAGAGATGGCTTGGCCGAACCGATAGAGCGGGCCATTATACAGACCCTGCCGAACGAGTCTGACTGGAGTTCCACATGCTGCGTGGCTTTCTGATGCTGGCCGCTTTCTTTGGTTTTACCGGTGTGGGCCTTGGCGCCTTCGCCGCTCATGGCCTGAAGAGCCGCCTGACCCCCGAGTATCTGGCGATTTTCCACACCGGCGTGACCTATCAACTGGTGCACACCCTGGCGCTGTTCGGCGTTGCGCTGCTGGCCACGCAGATTCAGGGACGGCTGGTTACCTGGGCTGGTATCTCGTTCGCCGTCGGCATCCTGTTGTTCTCGGGCAGCCTGTATGTGCTGACCACCACCGGCATCAGCAAGCTCGGCATCATCACCCCGTTCGGCGGCCTGGCGTTTCTGGTTGGCTGGGTGTGTCTTGGACTTGCCGCTTGGCGCCTGCAGTAAACCGCTTGACGCTTGGTGCTGACCTTTAGGTCATGATCGGGCTAGAATGCCACCCCCTAAAAATGATGGCGGCCAGGCGCATGCGCATTCAGTTGAACGGCGAATCCCTTGAACTGCCCGACGGTGAAACCGTTGCGGCCCTGATTGCCCGTATGGACCTGACCGGTCGCCGGGTGGCAGTCGAACTCAATCTGGATATCGTCCCGCGCAGCCAGCATGCCGACACCGTGCTCAACGACGGCGACAACGTCGAAGTGGTGCACGCCATCGGCGGCGGCTGATCGCCGGCCCGCAAGGGCACAGAATTCTGCAAGACCCTCACCCCTAAAGAGGATTCCCCATGAGCATCGTTCGCAGCGACAAGCCTTTTGTTCTGGCCGGTCGTACTTACCAGTCGCGTTTGCTGGTCGGTACCGGCAAGTACCGTGACATGGAAGAAACCCGCCAGGCCATCGAAGCCTCGGGTGCCGAGATCGTCACCTTCGCCGTGCGCCGCACCAACCTGGGCCAGATCGAAGGCGAGCCGAACCTGCTCGAAGTGCTGTCGCCGGATCGCTACACGTTCCTGCCGAACACTGCTGGTTGCTACGACGCTATCGAGGCCGTGCGCACCTGCCGCCTGGCCCGTGAGCTGCTCGATGGTCACAACCTGGTGAAGCTGGAAGTGCTGGCCGACCAGAAAACCCTGTTCCCCAACGTGATCGAAACCCTCAAGGCCGCCGAAACGCTGGTCAAGGAAGGCTTCGACGTGATGGTTTACACCAGTGATGACCCGATCATCGCCCGGCAACTGGCGGAAATCGGCTGCATCGCGGTCATGCCGCTGGCCGGTCTGATCGGTTCCGGTCTGGGGATCTGCAACCCGTACAACCTGCAGATCATCCTCGAAGAAGCCAAGATTCCGGTGCTGGTGGATGCCGGTGTCGGTACCGCCTCCGACGCCACCATCGCCATGGAACTGGGCTGTGACGCGGTGCTGATGAACTCGGCCATCGCCCATGCTCAGCAACCGGTGATGATGGCCCAAGCCATGCAACACGCGATCGTCGCAGGCCGTCTGGCCTACCTCGCCGGCCGCATGCCGAAAAAACTCTATGCCAGCGCCTCTTCGCCGCTGGATGGTCTGATCAAGTAAGAGCCATTGATGACTGAATCGAACGACACGCCTATCCAGAGGGAAGAGGGCGACGAGCGCCAACACCGCCGCATCAAGAGCTTCGTGATGCGCGCCGGGCGCATGACCGAAGGCCAGCAACGGGGTCTGGACCAGGGCGCGCCGCTGTACGTGCTGCCGCTGGCCGACGCGCCGGTGGATTACGATCAAGTGTTCGGCCGTTCGGCGCCGCGCTCGCTGGAGATCGGTTTCGGCATGGGCCACTCGCTGCTGGAAATGGCTGCGGCGGCGCCGGATCAGGACTTCATCGGAGTTGAAGTGCACCGTCCGGGTGTTGGCGCGCTGCTCAATGGCGTGCTGACCCAGGGCCTGACCAACCTGCGGGTCTACGATTGCGACGCGATTGAAGTGCTCAACCGCTGCATCGCCGACAACAGCCTCGATCGCCTGATGCTGTTCTTCCCGGATCCATGGCACAAGAGCCGTCACCACAAGCGTCGCATCGTTCAGGCGTCCTTCGCCGAGCTGGTGCGCAGCAAGCTGAAGGTTGGCGGCATCCTGCACATGGCCACCGACTGGGAACCGTACGCCGAGTACATGCTGGAAGTGATGAACGTCGCCCCGGGCTACCGCAACCTCGCCGAAGACGGCAAATGCGTACCGCGCCCGGCCGAACGCCCGATCACCAAGTTCGAACGCCGCGGCGAACGTCTTGGGCATGGCGTGTGGGATCTGAAGTTCGAAAAAATCGCTTAAGCAACACGCAATAAAAACTGTGGGAGCGAGCCTGCTCGCGAAAGCGGTCTGACATTCAACGATGAGGTTGAATGTTAAGACGTCTTCGCGAGCAGGCTCTCTCCCACATTTGTTTTAGGTTCACGGTGCAAGCGGTGTAGGAGCTGCGGCACGCTGCGATCTTTTGATCTTGATTTGAAGATCAAAAGATCGCAGCGTGCCGCAGCTCCTACAGTTGTTTTGGGGGTACTGAAAGATCAGCGGCGGTCAGCGACTACGCCGATAAGCACCAGCACCACCAGCAGCACCGGTGCCAGGCTGTAGTTGTTGAACTGGCTCAGGCCCTTGACCACCCACGGCGTCGCATAGATCAGCGCGGCGCCGCTGCCGATTACGCACAGCAGGGCCATCAGCGGTACGCGCAAGGCGCCGGCGATGCTGCCCAGGCGTTGTTCGACCCAGCCTTTGAAGTCGGCGCCGAACAGCACCAGCAGGCAGCCCACCAGGGCCAGGGCGATTTCCGAGAGGTTGCTGCGGCTCCAGCGGGACACGGTGGCGAGCAGATCGAGTATCAAATCCATGCGGTTTTCCTTAGGGCGGCCGTGGGGCTCAGCTCAGAAATTTCTGCAGCAAGTCGTTGAGAAACAGTTGTCCGCGCTCGGTGGCCGCCAGACGTGACGGTTCGACCTGCATCAGGCCACTTTGTTCGGCCTCGCGGCGGTGTTCGGCGAGACTTTCCAGCGGCAGGCCGGTGCGTTCGGGATACAGGCGTGATTCCACCCCGGCAGTCAGGCGCAGGGCGTTCATCAGGAACTCGAACGGCATCTCGTCATTGCTCAGGGCTTTCTCGCCGGCCTGGAAACTCTTGGCTGGGTTGAGATAGTCCTTCGGCAGGCGTGTCTTCCAGGTGCGGACGATGCGCCCGTCCGGATGACTGAGCTTGCCGTGGGCGCCAGCACCGATGCCGATGAAGTCGCCGAAACTCCAGTAATTGAGGTTGTGCCGCGCCGACCGCCCGGGCTGGGCATAGGCCGAAACTTCGTATTGCGCGTAACCGTGCGCGGCCAGCAGCGCTTGTCCGGCTTCTTGAATGTCCCACAGCGTGTCGTCTTCCGGCAGCACCGGCGGCTGGTTCCAGAACACCGTGTTCGGCTCCAGTGTCAGCTGATACCAAGAGATGTGCGTCGGTTTCAGTTCGATGGCCTGACGCAGGTCGCTCAAGGCATCGTCCAGCGACTGATCGGGCAGGCCGTGCATCAAGTCGAGGTTGAAGTTATCGAACCCGGCCTGACGCGCCATACCTGCCGCGCGCACCGCTTCGTCGCCGTTATGGATGCGCCCGAGGGCTTCGAGTTTCTGCTGCTGGAAGCTCTGAATGCCGATCGACAGGCGATTGATCCCGAGCTTGCGATACGCAACGAACTTCTCTTGCTCGAAGGTGCCGGGATTGGCTTCCAGGGTGATCTCGATGTCGTGGGCAAACGGGATGCGCTGCTCGACGCCTTTGAGCAAGCGCCCGAGGGCTTGCGCGCTGAACAGGCTCGGCGTACCGCCACCGAAGAAGATCGAACTGATTTCACGGCCATACACCGCGTGCAGGTCCTGATCGAGATCGGCCAGCAACGCGTCGACGTATTCCTCTTCTGGCAGCACCGGGCTGGCGGTGTGCGAGTTGAAATCGCAATACGGACATTTGCGCACACACCACGGAATGTGGATGTACAGCGCCAGAGGCGGTAGCGTAGGCAGCGGCGCCCGAGGCGAAGAGGCGGCGCCGCCGATGATCAGCGACGACGCGGGGTAGCTGTCGGTCATTTCAGGCCCAGACGCTGGCGCAGCAGATCCATTGCACGGGCGCGGTGGCTGATCTGGTTCTTGTCGGCCGGGCTCAGTTCGGCGCTGGACACGTTTCGCTCCGGCACCCAGAACAGCGGGTCGTAGCCGAAACCGTGCTCGCCGCTGGCGGCGGTCAGGATGCGCCCGTGCCACAGGCCTTCGCAGAGGATCGGCAGCGGATCATCGGCATGCCGCACCAGTGCCAGCACGCAGACGAACTGCGCGCCGCGCTCGGCTTGCGGCACGTCTTTGAGGGCCTCGAGCAGTTTGGCGTTGTTCGCCGCATCGCCCTTGCCGTCGGCATAGCGCGCCGAGTAGATGCCCGGGGCGCCGCCGAGGAAATCCACCGCCAGACCGGAATCGTCGGCCAGCGCCGGCAGGCCGGAGATGCGCGCGGCATTGCGTGCCTTGAGGATCGCGTTCTCGACGAACGACAGGCCGGTTTCCTCCGGTTCGACCTTGCTCCATTCGCCGATCGAGCGCAGTTGCACCGAGTCGCCGAGCATGGCCTGGAGTTCCTTGAGTTTGCCGGCGTTATGGCTGGCCAGTACGAGTTGCGTGAGGTTCATCATTCGCCGGGAAAGAGTTCTTGGTTGAAGTTGATGGTGTTGATCTTGTCACCGTTCTGCACCTTGATTTCAAAGGTGCGGGTTTCCTGCTGCTCCACCGGGTACTGGGCGATGTAGTAGATCGCGCCCTGTTCGGTAACCTGGCGGAAGTTCAGCGGCACGCTCTGGCTGGTCAGGTCTTTGACAGTGCCGGTGACGTTGGCGATCAGCGGTTTGCCGTCCTTGATCACCGAGACATTGATCACGCCCTGGTTCTTGCTGCGGATCAGCTCGGCTGCTTTGGCGATGTCGGGTGTCAGGAAGGTCGAGTTGAAGGTGTTGTAGTGCACGGTAACGTCACCGAACACTTCCTTGCGTTCGCCCTTGATGGCATCGGCGGCCACCGCCGACAGACTCAGGCAGGCGGCCAATAGCACAGTAATCAAGCGACCCATGATCGTTCTCCTCGAAATGTCGTGGTTCAGACCGCGACCCGATGATCTGCAAGCACCGGGCTGCTGACGCGGTAGATACCAATCTCACCTAACAGATTAGGCCATAGCTTACTGGCCCACCCGTGGCGGTGCTGTTGATCCACGGCAAGCCGATCAATGACCTTCGCGTCACGTTCGCGACAAAGTTCTTCAAAGTCTTCGAAGGTGCAGAAGTGAATGTTCGGCGTGTTGTACCAGGTGTACGGCAGAAACTCCGACACCGGCATCCGGCCCTTGCTTGCCAGATACCAGCGGCAGCGCCAGTGACCGAAGTTGGGGAAGGTGATGATGCACTGACGACCGACCCGCAGCATCTCGTCGAGGATCTTGTCCGGGTAGTGCACGGCTTGCAGGGCCTGGGTCATGACGACGATGTCGAAACTGTTGCTGGCGAAGTTGCCCAGCCCCTTGTCCAGATCCTGCTCGATGACGTTGATGCCCTTGGCCACGCACTCGGCGATGTTGTCGGCGTCGTTTTCCAGGCCATAACCGGTGACGTTCTTGTTATCGCGCAGCCAGGTCAGCAATTCGCCGTCGCCGCAACCGAGGTCGAGCACGCGGCTGCCGGCGGGGATCCATTCCTGGATGATTTCCAGATCAGCTCTCATGGCTTGTTCACACCGTAATTCGGTTCATGTAATTGCCGAACGCCTGCAAATAGCGCGGGATCGGAATCAGGAAGGCGTCGTGGCCCTGGGGTGCATCAATTTCCAGATAGCTGACGTCTTTGCGTGCCGCCATCAGCGCGTCCACGAGTTCTCGCGAGCGAGCCGGGGAGAAGCGCCAGTCGGTGGTGAACGACATCACGCAGAACTTGGCGGTGGCGTTTTCGAAAGTTTTCGCCAGGTTATCGTCGAAGTTCGCCGCCGGATCGAAGTAATCCAGCGCCTTGGTCATCAACAGATAAGTGTTGGCATCGAAGCGCCCGGAGAATTCTTCGCCCTGATAGCGCAGGTAGCTCTCGACCTGGAACTCGACGCTGTGGAAGTCGTAGTTGAGCTTTTCACTCTTCAGGCCACGGCCGAATTTTTCGCCCATCGAGTCGTCGGACAGGTAGGTAATGTGCCCGACCATCCGCGCCAGCATCAGCCCGCGCTTGGGGATCACCCCTTGTTCCTGGAACGAACCACCGTGGAACTCCGGGTCGGTAAGGATCGCCTGGCGCGCCACTTCGTTGAAGGCGATGTTCTGCGCCGACAGCTTGGGGGCCGAGGCGATGGCCAGGCAGTGGCGCACGCGATCCGGGTAGGTGATGGTCCACTGCAAGGCCTGCATGCCGCCGAGGCTGCCGCCGATCACGGCGGCGAACTGGCGGATGCCGAGCAGGTCAGCCAGACGCGCCTGGCTGTGCACCCAGTCTTCGACGGTGAGCACCGGGAAGTCGGCGCCGAACGGCTTGCCGGTCTCCGGGTTGAGACTGCTCGGGCCGGTAGAGCCGTTGCAGCCGCCCAGATTGTTCAGGCTGACCACGAAGAACTTGTTGGTGTCGATCGGTTTGCCGGGGCCGATGCAGCTGTCCCACCAACCGGGCTTGCGGTCGTCGGCGCTGTGATAGCCGGCGGCATGGTGGTGCCCGGACAACGCGTGGCAGATCAGCACGGCGTTGCTCGCCTGCGCGTTCAGCGTGCCGTAGGTTTCGTAGATCAGGTCGTAGGCGGGCAGCGAACGGCCACAGGCCAGGGCCAGAGGTTCACTGAAGTGCGCCGTTTGCGGCGTCACCAGACCAACAGAATCGGGGGGAAAGGCAGCTGGCATCGACCCTGCTCTCGTTGAAATGAGGCGTAAGTCTAAAGACCGGGGGGGTTAGCGGCAAGCAAGGATAAGGCCTGATCGTTGATTAAGCGAAGTCCTTGTGGTGAGGGGATTAATCCCCGATGGCTGCGTAGCAGCCCTGTAATCTTTGGCCGTGCCGAGAGAATGCGGTTGGCAACAACCAGGGGGCCGCTTCGCGCCCCATCGGGGATAAATCCCCTCACCACAGTGGATCAGGCTGGACGCACCAGATCAGGCAACTCCGGCAGCTTCTTGGGCGCACAGATCTTCACCCGTTTCTGCCGGTTCAACTCGCCGCTGAGCAAACTGACCTGGCTTTTGGAAACCCCAAACGCCTTGGCCAGAAAGCCCATCAGATATGCATTGGCCTTGCCCTCGACCGGCGGCGCGGTGAGGCGGATCTTCAGGCGGTCACCGTGCAGCCCGGCGAAATCATCGCTGCGGGCTGCCGGTTGCAGATGACATTCGAGGATCAGATCGTCGCCGTCCCAGCGAAACCAGCTCACATCAGCAGGCGCAGGATGTCCGGCATCATGGTCATCGCCGCCAGATTGTTGATCACCAGCATGTCGATCAGCTTCAGCGCCAGGAAGGCGAAAATCGGCGACAGGTCCAGTCCGCCGAGGTTCGGCAGAATCTTGCGGAACGGTGCCAGCGCCGGCTCGCAGATCTGGTTCACCAGTTCAGCGCCCGGGTTGTGGCTGCCCGGGGCGACCCACGACAGGATCACGCTGATGATCAGGGCGAAGAAGAAGATCTTCAGGAACAGCGCGGTCACGCCGATGATCGACCAGATGAACAGCTGCAGCGGGTTGCCGGTGGTGCCATAGGTCAGCAGCAGGGTCAGGGCCATCAGCGCCAGCTGCACCAGAATCGCCAGCACCAGCGATGACATGTCGAGGCCGAAGATGCTCGGGATGATCCGGCGCAGTGGCTTGAGCAGCGGCTGGGTAGCCTTGACCACGAATTGGCACAGCGGGTTGTAGAAGTTTGCGCGCACCAGTTGCAGGACGAAGCGCAACAGCACGATCAGCAGGTACAGGCTGCCGAGGGTTTGCAGCACGTAAACCGCTGCGGTGTTCAATCCAATCATGTAAGGCTCCTTATTTGCCCAGTTGTTCAGCCATTTCGGCCGAGCGGTGCGCGGCGGCGCCGAGTGCTTTTTCTACCAGGGCTTCGAAGCCGTTAGCCTGGAATGATTTGATCGCGGCCTCTGTGGTGCCGTTTGGCGAGGTCACGCGGCGGCGCAGTTCGGCAGCGTCGACATCGCTGGATACCGCCATGTGCGCGGCGCCCAGAGCCGTTTGCAGGGTCAGTTGCTCGGCGATTTCCTTTGGCAGGCCGAGTTTGACGCCCGCGGCGGTCATCGCTTCGATCAGCAGGAAGAAATACGCCGGGCCGGAACCGGAGACGGCGGTCACCGCATCGAGTTGCTGCTCTTCGTCCAGCCACAGCGCGATGCCGACGGCGGACAGCAGCTCTTCAGCCTGTTGACGCTGTTCGGCGGTCACTTCGCTGGTGGCGTACAGGCCGCTGACGCCCTGGCGCAGCAGTGCCGGGGTGTTGGGCATGCAGCGCACGATCGGCTGCTCGCCAAGCCACGCAGTCATGCTCGCGCAGGTGATGCCGGCGGCGATCGACACCACCAGTTGCTGCGGTTTCAGACTTGGGCGGATGGCTTCGCACACAGCTTTCATCGCCTGTGGCTTGACCGCCAGCACGATCACGTCGACGCCATCAATAGCCTGCGCGTTGTCGGCGAAGGTTTCGATGCCGTGTTCGGCGCTGACGCGTTGGCGGGTCTCTTCGCCCGGATCGCTGGCGCGAATCTGGCTGGCTTGCAGACCCTTGGCCCGCAGGCCGCCGATCAGGCTGGCGGCCATGTTGCCGGCACCGATAAAGGCAATGCGTGTGTTGCTCATGTCAGGTCCTTTTTCAGATGGCTGTCGGTCATTGCTGACCGTAATCTCTGGCGCCAAACAGGGCGGTACCGATCCGCACCCAAGTGGCGCCTTGAGCGATGGCCGACTCGAGGTCGTGGCTCATGCCCATGGAAAGTGTGTCGAGCGGCAGATTCAGGCTGGCCTGCAAACGTTGCACGGCAGCAAAAGCGGCATCTTGTTCGGCGCGATCTTCGGTCGGCTCGGGAATCGCCATCAGCCCGCGCAGTTTCAATCGGGGCAGGGCGCTGATGGCCTCGGCCAGCGCCGGCAGGTCGGCCGGGGTGCAGCCGGACTTGCTCGCCTCACCACTGACGTTGACCTGAATGCAGATGTTCAGCGGCGGTAGCTCGGCCGGGCGCTGTTCGGACAGGCGTTGGGCGATTTTCAGGCGATCCACGGAGTGCACCCAGTCGAAATGCTCGGCAATGGCGCGAGTCTTGTTCGATTGAATGGGGCCGATGAAGTGCCAGATCAAGGGCAGGTCGGCCAGTTCGAGCTGTTTGCCCAAGGCTTCCTGCAGATAGTTCTCGCCGAAGTCACGCAGGCCGGCGGCGTAGGCTTCACGCAGGGCCTGCGCCGGTTTCGTCTTGCTGACGGCGAGCAATTGAACGCTGTTTTCGGCGCGCCCGGCAGCAGCGGTGGCAGCCTGGATACGCGAACTAACCTGAAGGATGTTGTCTGCTATCGTGGACATCAAGAGGCGCCGGCGGTCTGAAGGTTCGCGGCATTCTACTGGAATTGAGGGACGCTATGGATATCACTGAACTGCTGGCGTTCAGCGCCAAACAGGGCGCTTCCGACCTGCACCTGTCGGCCGGTCTGCCGCCGATGATCCGCGTCGATGGCGATGTGCGGCGGATCAATCTGCCGGCGCTGGATCACAAGCAAGTGCACGAATTGATCTACGACATCATGAACGACATCCAGCGCGTCGACTTCGAGAAACACCTGGAAACGGATTTCTCGTTCGAAGTCCCCGGCGTGGCGCGCTTTCGGGTCAATGCGTTCAACCAGAACCGAGGCGCTGGCGCGGTGTTCCGCACCATTCCCTCGAAAGTGCTGAGCATGGAAGACCTCGGCATGGGTGACGTCTTTCGCAAGATCACCGATGCGCCGCGCGGGCTGGTGCTGGTGACCGGGCCGACCGGGTCCGGCAAATCGACCACGCTGGCGGCGATGATCGATTACCTCAATACCCATCGCCATCACCATATCCTCACCATCGAAGATCCGATCGAGTTCGTCCACGAATCGCGCAAATGCCTGATCAATCAGCGCGAAGTCCATCGCGATACCCGCAGCTTCGCCACCGCCCTACGTTCGGCGCTGCGCGAAGACCCGGATGTGATTCTGGTGGGCGAGATGCGTGATCTGGAAACCATCCGTCTGGCGCTGACCGCTGCCGAGACCGGGCATCTGGTGTTCGGCACGCTGCACACCACTTCGGCGGCAAAGACCATCGACCGGGTGGTGGACGTATTTCCCGGTGATGAGAAGTCAATGGTGCGTTCGATGCTATCGGAGTCGTTGCTGGCGGTGGTGTCGCAGACGCTGATCAAGAAGATCGGCGGCGGGCGGGTGGCGGCGCACGAGATCATGCTGGGAACGTCGGCGATCCGGAACCTGATCCGCGAGGACAAGGTGGCGCAGATGTATTCGGCGATTCAGACCGGTGGGTCGTTGGGGATGCAGACACTCGACATGTGCCTGAAGGAGCTGGTGACCAAGGGCTTGATCAGCCGTGAGCATGCGCGGGAGAAGGCGCGTACGCCGGATAATTTCTGAAGGCCAAAAGCAGAAGATCGCAGCCTTCGGCAGCTCCTACAGTGATTTTTGTAGGAGCTGCCGAAGGCTGCGATCTTTTGATCTTTAGCGCTGGACTACGCGCATCTGCTTACCGGCAGGCTCTTTCGGCAGCACACGCTTGGCAACTACGTAATGCTGTTCCCAGTACGGCTTGTTCAGCGTATCGATGCTCACCGCTTTGCCACGACGCGGTGCGTGGATGAAGCGGTCGTTGCCCAGGTAGATGGCAACATGGTTGACCCGACGACTCTTGATGTTGAAAAAAATCAGGTCGCCCGGCTTCAGATCCTTGCGTTCGACTTTCTCGCCATGTCCGCTGGCCATCGCGTTGGAAGTGCGTGGCAGGTCGAACGTGGCGTCGTTGAACGCATATTTCACCAGACCGCTGCAGTCGAAACCTTTACTTGGGCTGCTGCCGCCCCAACGGTAAGGAGTACCGAGGACGTTCACCGCGCGGCTCAGGACGTTGCTGCTTTCCTTGTTGGCCATCGGTGGCACCAGCTTGCCGTGATTCTTGCTGGCGAGCGTAGTGTGTCTGGTTTGTTTGCTGCTCTTGCTCGAAGGAGCCGAAGCATGGGATTTAGGGGTGAAACCGTTAACGTTGGGAAGACGTTGCTCACGATTGGTGGCGTGGGCGGCCAGTGGCATTAATAGGCAAATAGTTAGCCATGTCTTGAAAAATGGTCGCATTAGGCGTGGCTCTTATGTGTTAGCGCGCAACTTTATAACAGCTTTTTTGTCCCTTCCGAGGCCGTTGGTCGATTCCATCTGAGGGCAACGGAACCAAACAAGCGGCAAACGGACGCAATTGTCGGACAGAAGTGCGGTGCTATAAGGCTTTGACGGACGACACGGTAACATTTGCCGTACGTCGGCTACATGTAAAAAAGTCACAAAGAATTAAAGAAAATTTATCTATCGAGTGAATCGAGGTCTTCATGAACCGCTATCAGCAGGTCGCTGCACCGCAGGATACGCACAGCAAAATCATCGGTTATCTGCTGTGGATTTTTGGTTTCACCGGCGCTCACCGCTTCTATTACGGCAAACCTGTGACCGGGACGATCTGGTTCTTCACCTTCGGTCTGCTGGGCATTGGCTGGCTGATCGACGTGTTCCTGATCCCGGCAATGGATCGCGAGGCGGATCTGCGTTTCACCGCAGGGCCGATTGAATACAACGTGGCGTGGATTCTGCTGACGTTCCTGGGCGTGTTCGGCGTGCACCGGATGTATCAGGGCAAGTGGATCAGCGGGTTGCTGTATCTGCTGACCGGCGGGTTGTTCTTTGTCGGGGTGCTGTATGACTTCTGGACGCTGAATGATCAGGTGTCGGTGCGTAACGCACAGAATCGCGGCGCCTTCCAGTAAGCCTTCGCTAGCAGGGCTGGCTCCCACAGGGGATTTGTGTCGTTCACAGATCCAATGTGGGGGCCAGCCTGCTGGCGAATGGGGCGATGAAGATCAAAAGATCGCAGGCTTCGCCAGCTCCTACAGGTTGGAATGCATTTTCCCTGTAGGAGCTGCCGCAGGCTGCGATCTTTGCTTTTTAGGCTTGGTGGCTGATCCGCCCGTCCACCAGCGTATAGCGCACTACACCCGGCAGGGTGTGACCGAGGAACGGGCAGTTTTCGCCCTTCGACAGCCAGCGTTCACCGGCCACGGTGGATGCCTTCGGGTCGAACAGCACGATATCCGCCGCACCGCCCACCGCCAGTTTGCCCGCGGGCAGACGCAGCGCATCCGCAGGCCCAGCGCTCAGGCGCGCCAGCAGGGTCGGCAGATCCAGCAGACCATCCTCAACCAGCGTCATCGCCAGCGGCAGCAGCAACTCCACACTGCTGATGCCCGGCTCGGTCGCGCCGAACGGTGCCAGTTTGGCGTCGCGTTCGTGCGGCTGGTGATGGCTGGAGATCGCCGAAATCACGCCGGACTTCACCGCTTCACGCAGGCCGTCGCGGTCGGCGCGGGTGCGCAGCGGCGGTTGCACGTGATACAGGCTGCTGAAGTCGATCAGCGCTTCATCGGTGAGAATCAACTGATACAGGGCGACATCCGCCGTGACCTTCAAGCCACGGGCCTGTGCCTGAGCGATCAGAGCCACGCCGCGCGCGCTGGTCAGTTGGCTGAAGTGCGCGCGCACGCCGGTCTGCTCGACCAGCAGCAGATCGCGAGCCAGAGCCACGGTTTCCGCGGTTTCCGGAATCCCCGGCAGGCCGAGGAAACTGGCCACCGCGCCTTCATGGGCCAAACCGCCATCGGCCAGATCGTGATCCTGCGAATTGAAAATCACCGTCAGGTCGAAGGTCGCCGCGTATTCCAATGCCCGGCACAGGGTGCGGGTGTTGCGGAAACTCTCCAGACCATTGCCGAACGCCACACACCCGGCGTCGCGCAGCGCCACCAGCTCTGCAAGCTGTTCGCCGTCCAGCCCTTTGCTCAGCGCACCGATCGGGAACACCTTGGTGTTGCCGGCTTCGCGGGCGCGGTCGAGGATCAGTTCGGCCACGGCCGAGGTGTCGAGCACCGGTTTGGTTTTCGGCGGGCAGCACAGGCTGGTCACGCCACCGGCCGCTGCGGCGCGGGTTTCACTGGCGATCGTGCCTTTGCGGCTGTAGCCCGGCTCGCGCAGGGCCACGTTCAGGTCGACCAGGCCCGGTGCTGCAACCAGACCGTTGGCGTCGATGGTTTCCACAGCGGTGAAACCGGCCGGTGCGGCGCCGAGGGCGACGATCTTGCAGGCTTCAACGTGAATGTCGGTGATTTGATCCAGGCCGCTGCTTGGATCGATGACACGGGCGCCGAGAATGCTGAGCTTCACTGGGCGTTCTCCTGCTCGAATTGACGTTGCGCTGTTTGCCCGCTCATGGCCATCGACAGCACGGCCATGCGGATGGCGATGCCGTAGGTGACTTGATTGAGGATCACCGAGTGCGGGCCGTCGGCCACCGCGGACTCAATCTCTACCCCACGGTTGATCGGCCCTGGGTGCATGACGATGCAATCGGGTTTGGCCCCGGCCAGACGCGCGGTGGTCAGGCCGAACAGGCGGTAGAACTCGCCTTCGCTCGGCAGCAGGCCGCCGGTCATGCGCTCACGCTGCAGGCGCAGCATGATCACCACGTCGACGTCCTTCAGGCCTTCGTTCATGTCGGTGTAGACCTTGACGCCGTACTGCTCGATGCCGATCGGCAGCAGAGTCTTCGGCGCGATCACGCGGATGTCCGGGCAACCGAGGGTCTTCAGGGCGAGCATGTTCGAACGCGCCACCCGCGAGTGCAGGATGTCGCCGACGATCGCCACCGAGAGGTTTTCGAAACCGCCCTTGTGCCGACGGATGGTGAGCATGTCGAGCATGCCTTGGGTCGGGTGCGCGTGACGGCCGTCGCCGCCGTTGATGATTGCCACCTGCGGGCAGACGTGTTCGGCGATGAAGTGTGCGGCGCCGGAGTCACCGTGGCGCACCACGAACATGTCGGCGGCCATCGCTTCGAGATTGCGCAGGGTGTCGAGCAGGGTTTCACCTTTGCTGGCCGACGAGGTCGACACGTTCAGGGTGATCACGTCCGCCGACAGCCGCTGGGCCGCCAGTTCGAAGGTGGTGCGGGTGCGGGTGGAGTTTTCGAAGAACACGTTGCACACGGTCTTGCCGCGCAGCAACGGGACCTTCTTCACCGCCCGGGCACCGACTTCGAGGAACGAGTCGGCGGTGTCGAGGATTTCCGTCAGCAACTCGCGGCGCAGGCCGTCGAGCGAGAGGAAGTGGCGCAGCTGGCCCTGATCATTGAGCTGCAGCGGGCGCTTGGTATCTAGAGGCGTCATCGCGAGGGGGACTCTCAATAAGGGCGGGTTAGGAATTCAGGTCTTGCAGTTCGAGCGTCAGCGGCTCCGGGCCGGACAGCTTGACCCGCTCATTGGCGGCCAGCGACAGGGTCGCACCGACCACGTTCGGGCGGATCGGCAGCTCGCCGGCGTCCAGGTCGAGCAGGCAGACCAGGGTCACGCTGGCCGGGCGGCCGTAGTCGAACAGTTCGTTCATGGCGGCGCGGATGGTCCGGCCGCTCATCAATACGTCATCGATCAGCACCAGGTGCTGGCCTTCGATCTCGAAGGGCAGGGCCGAAGGACGCACTTGCGGGTGCAGGCCGTTCTGGCTGAAGTCGTCGCGGTAGAAGGAAACATCCAGCGTGCCCAGTGGCGCGTCGCTGGCCAGTTCCTTGAGCAAGGCCTGCGCGACCCAGATGCCGCCAGTGCGGATGCCGATGTAACGCGGTTCGCTGATATCACGCTGTGCAAGGTGCGCCTTGAGGCGGGTCGCCATCTGGCTGATCAGATCGGCGGGATTGGGCAGGCTCATGGTTGCTCCTTCGTGATTCCGAGCCGCGTCCTGCCGGACATGGCTGGGTTTATAACCAAAAGAAAAGCGCCGAAGCGCTTGTCAGGATTCAAACAATGCAGTGTTTTCATCGAGCCAGCCCTGCAACAGCAGGGCGGCGGCGATGGCGTCCACCGGGTTGTCGCGGTAACTGCCTTTCTGCCCGCCACGCACCAGTCGCTCACCCTTGGCTTCAAAGGTAGTCAGGCGTTCGTCGTGGGTATAGAAGGGCACATTGAAGCGGCCATTGAGCCGTCGGGCGAATTTCTCCGCGCGCAGGCACATCTCGCTGGGCGTACCGTCCATGTTCAGCGGCAGGCCGACCACCACGGCGTCGGGTTTCCATTCCTTGAACAGCGCTTCGACCTGATTCCAGTCGGGTACGCCGTTCTGCGCTTTCAGGGTGCACAGCTCGCGAGCCTGGCCGGTAATCACCTGGCCGACCGCAACGCCGATCTGTTTGGTGCCGTAGTCGAAGCCGAGAATCAGGCGCAGGGCCATCAGGCGTGCCCTGCCTGGCTGGTCAGCAGGCTGAGATTGATCCCCAGATGCCGTGCCGCCGCTTCCAGACGCAGCTCGCTGCTGGTGTTGAACAGGATGTCGGCGTCGTACGGGCAGGTCAGCCAGGCGTTGTCGGCCAGCTCGGCCTCCAGTTGCCCGGCTTCCCAACCGGCATAACCAAGGGTGATTACGCTTTTCGCCGGGCCTACGCCGTCGGCGATGGCGAACAGCACGTCCTGCGAGGTGGACAGCGCCAGATCACCGTCCAGTTCGACGGTGGCCTGAAAGGTCTTGCCCGACGGGTGCAGGACGAAACCGCGATCGGTCTGCACCGGGCCGCCAATGAAGATCGGCACATGCTGGCACAGCGCTGGCGGATCGATGTCCGGGCGTAATTGCTCGAGAATGTCAGCCAGATTCAGCTCTTGCGGTCGATTGACCACCAGCCCCATGGCGCCATTGGCCGTGTGCTCGACGATGTAGGTCAAGGTGTGGGCAAAGTTCGGGTCGGCCATGTGCGGCATGGCGATCAGGAAGTGATGCTTGAGGTAGCTGGGGCTGACGTTTTTCATGAGCGATAGTGTGGCGTTCAAGGGGCGAACTGACAAGCTGAGGATCAGAGAACAACGCAGATCCATTGTTGAAGCTGAACCTTTGTGGTGAGGGGATTTATCCCCGATGGGGCGCGAAGCGGCCCTGAATCCATTGACGTGATATGCCTGACATACCGCGCATGCTGGTTTTGCGACTGCTTCGCAGCCGATCGGGGATAAATCCCCTCACCACAAAAAAACTGTATGCCGGCGGTCAGTTGCTGGAAAGCTTGTCGCCCCGGGCGAATTTCCAGGTGCGGATGATTTCCAGTCGGTCGATATCCGACAGATCGCCGGTAAACGGCGCGAACGGCGCCGCCAGCCGGACAATGCGCTGCGCCGCCTGATCCAGCAGCGGCTGGCCGGAGGACTCGAGCACCAGCACTTCATACAGCGAGCCATCGCGGTTGATCGAGACCATCAGCCGCAGGTTGCCGTAGATCTGCTTGCGCCGCGCTTCCTCCGGGTAATTGAGGTTGCCGATGCGCTCGACCTTCTTGCGCCAGTCGTCCTTGTACCAGGCACCCTTGTCGCGCATGGTCGAGGCCGCGCTCAAGCGGTGAATCCGCGGGCGCTTGGCGTACAACTGTTGTTCGTTGGCCAGTTCCGCTTCGAGGCTGGCGATGTCGCTGGACAGCTGTGAACTGTCGAACGTCGGCGCGTTGACCGCAGGTTTGGTCTCGGTTTTGGTTTCTTCTTTCTTGGTCGGCGCCTTTTGCTGTTTCGGCGCCACGGTGGTCACCGCAGCCTTGGGCGCCGCTTCGCGCACTTCCGGTTTGGCGGCCGGGGGCGGGGTGACCTTCTTGACCTGATTGTCCTGGAACGGCGCGACCTCGGTGGTCTTGGGAATCGCCTTCTTGTCGAGGGTGCCGCTGCCTTCCTGGTTTTCCTGAGCGAGGAAATCAGCCTTTTTCGGCTTGGTTTCGCTCTTGAAGGTGGCGAGGGTGATTTCCAGGGTTTTACTGATCTGCTTGGGTTCGACCATGGTAAAGCCGACGCCGAGCAGCAGCGCCAAATGAATCAGCGCCGCGAGAAACAGGGTAAATCCGAGGCGATCGGCCGGGCGCACGCCACGGTGGGCGAGTTCTGCGGGCAGATCGGACGGGAGGGTCATGACAAGAAAACCAACATCGCGTTTTTCAGAGGCTGCGCATGATAACGCAATGTTGGTTTCGCGCCTTGGGCTTCACGCTTCAAGCGACAAGCTGCATGTGACACACGTCAAGCTTGCGGCTTTTTGCCGGCGGCTTGCAGCTTCTTGTCGATGGCATCCATCAGCATGCCGCCGATATCGGTACCGAAAGCGTTGTCGATTTCGCGGATGCAGGTCGGGCTGGTGACGTTGATTTCAGTGAGGTTTTCACCGATCACGTCCAGACCGACGAACAGCAGACCTTTCTCGCGCAGGGTCGGGCCGACCTGGGCGGCAATCCAGCGATCCTTGTCGGTCAACGGCCGTGCTTCACCACGACCACCGGCCGCGAGGTTGCCACGGGTTTCGCCCTGGGCCGGAATTCGCGCCAGGCAGTAATCCACCGGCTCGCCGTCGATCATCAGGATGCGCTTGTCACCGTCCTTGATCGCCGGCAGGTAAGCCTGGCCCATGATCTGCTGATTGCCGAGGGCAGTCAGGGTTTCCAGAATCACCGACAGGTTCGGATCGCCCACGCGGTGACGGAAAATCGAAGTGCCGCCCATGCCGTCCAGCGGCTTGAGGATCACATCGCCATGCTTGGCGGCGAATTCACGCAGCACATCGGCGCGGCGGCTGACAATGGTCGGTGGGGTGCACTGCGGGAACAGCGTGGCGAACAGTTTTTCGTTGCAGTCGCGCAGGCTCTGCGGCTTGTTGACCACCAGCACACCGGCGGTTTCGGCCTGTTCCAGCAAGTAGGTGGAGTAGACGAACTCCATGTCGAACGGCGGATCCTTGCGCATCAGGATCACGTCGAGGTCGCTCAGCAGGTTGTCCTGCTCGGCGTCCAGTTCGAACCACTTTTCCGGGTTGGCGAAGACTTTCAGCGGCTTCATGCGCGCCCGGGCCTGACCTTCGGCCTGATACAGGTCGCGCTGCTCCATGTAGAACAGTTCCCAGCCACGTTTCTGCGCGGCCAGCAGCATGGCCAGCGAGCTATCCTTTTTATAGGAAATGCTGGCGATAGGGTCCATGACAATCCCGACGCGAACGCTCATTGGGTTTTCCTCGAAAATTGGCTACCGGATCGGTATTGAAAAAGTGCCGCCAGAGTGGCGCTGGCAGGGTTTTCGGTCAAGGAAAAACCCGTCGATAGATTGCATCTGGAGACTGTGCTAAAAAGGCTGGCATAGCGTGCTGGCCCTTGAGCATCAAGGGTTTCCAGCCATTACTCATCGCAAAACGGACAATTTGATTCGCAAAGGCGACGGTAGAGCCCTCTTATGGAACAGCAGTCCAGCGCCTTGAAGGTCATGGTGATCGATGACTCGAAAACGATTCGTCGCACCGCCGAAACGCTGTTGAAAAATGTGGGCTGCGAAGTTATCACGGCGATCGATGGCTTCGACGCTTTGGCGAAGATCGCCGACCACCACCCCGGAATCATTTTTGTCGACATCATGATGCCGCGTCTGGATGGTTATCAGACCTGCGCTTTAATCAAGAACAACAGTGCGTTCAAGACCACGCCGGTGATCATGCTGTCGTCGCGTGACGGGCTGTTCGACAAGGCCAAGGGGCGGATTGTCGGTTCTGATCAATTTTTGACCAAACCTTTCAGCAAGGAAGAACTGCTCGACGCGATTCAGGCCCATGTTCCGGGCTTCGCCGCCGTTTTGCCGCAGTAAGACACGTACAGTGACGCTCGGCCAGCGGGCCGGGTGTCGACAAGAAAAATGGGGAAGACCATGGCACGTATCCTGATCGTCGATGATTCGCCGACTGAAATGTACAAACTCACCGGCATGCTGGAAAAGCACGGCCATGAAGTGCTCAAGGCCGAAAACGGCGCCGACGGCGTGGCCCTGGCCCGTCAGGAAAAGCCTGACGCCGTGCTGATGGACATCGTCATGCCCGGCCTCAACGGCTTCCAGGCCACCCGGCAACTGACCAAGGATGCCGAGACCAGCCACATCCCGGTGATCATCATCACCACCAAGGATCAGGAAACCGACAAGGTCTGGGGCACGCGCCAGGGCGCGAAGGATTACCTGACCAAACCGGTCGAAGAAGACATGCTGATCAAGACCCTGAACAACGTGCTGGCCGGTTGATCGCGCGGCCATGAACCAGTCGCTGACCGCGTTCGAGCTGCTGTGGCAGATCGACCAGCGCTGCCGCCTGCTGGCGGCGGACCTGCCGTCGCAGCCCGGCCGTCAGGATCGCTGGAGCGGCATCGGTTTTCGCCTCGGCGAGCATTGGTACGTGACGCCGATGGGCGAAGTCAGCGAAGTGCTGCACGAACCGCGCTGCACTCAGTTGCCCGGGGTCAAGCCGTGGGTCAAAGGGGTGGCTAACCTGCGTGGGCGCTTGCTGCCGATCATGGACCTGTGCGGCTTCTTCGGTCACGAGCTGTCGCCGTTGCGCAAACAGCGGCGTGTGTTGGTGGTGGAGCACAACGATGTGTTCGCCGGGTTGCTGGTGGATGAGGTGTTCGGTCTGCAGCACTTCGAGCAGGACAGCTTCGAACCGATCTCGATCAGCAAGCGCCAGGGCTCCAAGGCCGAGTTCGTCAAAGGCTATTTCCGGCGTGAGCAGAACTGGCGGGTGTTCAGCCTGTTTGCGCTGGCCAAATCGCCAGTGTTCATGAGCGTCGCGATATAGCCGAAGCACCAGATATCTATGGGGTGGGGGTCTGTGGCGAGGGGATTTATCCCCGATGGTTGGCGAAGCCAACCCAAAACCTGCATTCGCGATGTGCCAGATACAACTCAGTTTTGGGGCCGCTGCGCGACCCATCGGGGATAAATCCCCTCACCACAAATCCCACAGTGGACCGTGGCAGGTTTCATAGGCGAGGACCGATGACAAAGGCAAAAACAGGCAAATCGGCGGAGGGATCGCGCAGTCGCTCGCAGATCATCGTGCTGTTCATCGCACTGATCGTGTTCATCATGCTGCTGTTCGCCAACTTCGCCTACCTCAACACCCAGGCCAACTACGACAAGCAGTACATCGGCCACGCCGGTGAGCTGCGCGTGCTGTCGCAACGCATCGCCAAGAACGCCACCGAAGCGGCTGCCGGGAAGTCGGCAGCGTTCAAGCTGCTGAGCGATGCGCGCAATGATTTTGCCCAGCGCTGGGGTTACCTGAAGAAGGGCGACCCGGCCACCGGCCTGCCGCCCGCTCCGGCCACCGTGCGCCCGGAAATGCGCGCGGTGCAGCTGGATTGGGAACGCCTGCTGAAAAACACCGACGCGATTCTCTCCAGCGAACAGACCGTGCTCTCGCTGCATCAAGTCGCCGCGACCCTGGCCGAAACCGTGCCGCAGTTGCAGATCGAATACGAAAAAGTCGTCGAGATCCTCCTGCAGCGCGGCGCGCCGGCAGCGCAGGTGGCGATGGCCCAACGCCAATCGCTGCTGGCCGAGCGCATCCTCGGTGCGGTCAACACCGTGCTGGCCGGCGACGAAAATTCGCAGCAGGCTGCCGATGCGTTTGGTCGCGATGCCACCCGTTTCGGTCAGGTGCTCAACGGTATGCTGCAGGGCAACCCGACCCTGAAAATCAGCCAGGTCGAAGACCGCGACGCCCGTGCGCGCCTGAGTGAAATTTCCGAGCTGTTCCAGTTCGTCTCCGGCTCGGTGGATGAAATCCTCGAAACCTCGCCAGAACTGTTCAAGGTCCGTGAATCGGCGAGCAACATTTTCAGCCTGTCGCAGACCCTGCTCGACGAGGCCTCGCACCTCGCCAGCGGTTTCGAAAATCTTGCCGGCGGGCGTAACACCGACACCATCGGCGGTTACGTGCTGGGCTTGCTGGCGCTGGCCTCGATCATCCTGATAGGCATGGTCATGGTTCGTGAAACCAACCGCCAGTTGCGCGAGACCGCCGAGAAGAACGAGCGCAACCAGAACGCGATCATGCGCCTGCTCGACGAGATCGAAGACCTCGCCGACGGCGACTTGACGGTGACCGCCTCGGTGACCGAAGACTTCACCGGAACCATCGCCGATTCGATCAACTACTCGGTCGATCAACTGCGCGATCTGGTCGCGACGATCAACCTCACCGCCGGTCAGGTCGCCGCCGCCGTGCAGGAAACCCAGGCCACCGCCATGCACCTGGCGCAAGCCTCGGAACATCAGGCGCAGCAGATTTCCGAAGCCTCGACCGCGATCAGCGACATGGCCCAGTCGATCGATCAGGTCTCGGCCAACGCCGCTGAATCCTCGGCGGTGGCCGAGCGTTCGGTGGAGATCGCCAACAAGGGCAACGAGGTGGTGCACAACACCATCCACGGCATGGACAACATTCGTGAACAGATTCAGGACACCGCCAAGCGCATCAAGCGTCTGGGCGAGTCGTCGCAGGAAATCGGCGACATCGTCAGCCTGATCGATGACATCGCCGACCAGACCAACATCCTTGCGCTCAACGCGGCGATTCAGGCTTCGATGGCCGGGGATGCCGGACGCGGTTTTGCCGTGGTCGCCGACGAAGTGCAGCGACTGGCCGAACGTTCGTCCGCCGCCACCCGGCAGATCGAAACCCTGGTGCGGGCGATTCAGACCGACACCAACGAAGCGGTGATTTCCATGGAGCAGACCACCACCGAAGTGGTGCGGGGCGCGCGACTGGCGCAGGATGCCGGGGTGGCACTGGAAGAAATCGAAGGCGTTTCGAAAACCCTCGCCGCGTTGATTCAAAGCATCTCTAACGCGGCGCAGCAGCAGACCTCGTCGGCCGGGCAGATCTCGCTGACGATGAACGTGATTCAGCAGATCACCACGCAGACCTCGTCCGGCTCCACCGCCACCGCCGAGAGCATCGGCAATCTGGCGAAAATGGCCAGTCAGCTGCGCCGTTCGGTATCCGGTTTCACCTTGCCGTCGGCGTCCGCGACGGATAAGGCGTGAGTGGAGTGGTTATGGGTGACCGGCACGACTACGTGGCCCTCGAATGGGTCAAGGGTGAAATTGCCGAAACGCTGAAACAGGCGCATCAGGCAATTGAAGCCGTGCTCGATGACCCGCAGGCCGCGCCGGGGCTGGATGAGTGTCTGGCCTATATCCATCAGGTGCACGGCAGTTTGCAGATGGTCGAGTTCTACGGCGCGGCGTTGCTGGCCGAAGAAATGGAGCATCTGGTC
Organism: Pseudomonas sp. MWU318; assembly: GCF_016756945.1. Classification (NCBI taxonomy): domain Bacteria; kingdom Pseudomonadati; phylum Pseudomonadota; class Gammaproteobacteria; order Pseudomonadales; family Pseudomonadaceae; genus Pseudomonas; species Pseudomonas sp. MWU318. Next base: position 76,141 of record NZ_JAESJL010000003.1, on the reverse strand, counting down.
GAAGCCTTGCAGCAGGGGCGCGTCGCCCATCGCGACGAAGCCCTGCACTTGCTGCTGCAAGCCTTCGGGCAATTGCCGATCTATCTCGATCGGGTGCAGAGCGCCCGCCGCGATCTGCCGCTGGTGGTGCTGCCGCTGATCAACGATCTGCGCAGTGCCCGCGGCGACAGCCTGCTCTCGGAAACCAGCCTGTTCAGCCCGCCACTGCAGGACTTGCCGCCGTTGAGCGCAGAAGCCTTGGCCGCGCTGGAGCCGGCCGAGTGGCCCAACGTGCTGCGCAAGTTGCGCCAGATGCTGCAAATGGCGCTGGTCGGGTTGCTGCGCGAGCAGGATGACCAGACCCACCTCGAATACCTGGCGAAAGTCTTCCAGCGCCTCGAAGCGCTGAGCTTTGACGCGCCGTTGAGTCCGCTGTGGCAGGTCGCTTCAGCGCTGGTCGAAGGCATGCGCGAAGGTGCCATAGCCAACAGCCCGGCGTTGCGCAGCCTGTTCAAGGACGCCGACAAGGAACTCAAGCGCCTGCTCGAACAAGGCCCGCGCGGCCTTAATCAGCCGCCCCCGCCGGAGTTGCTGAAAAGCCTGCTGTTCTATATTGCCAAAGCCGAACATCCCACCGGGCAGATGCTGACCATGAAAGATCGCTACTCCCTGGACGACGCGTTGCCCGACAGCGCGATGGTCGACGAAGAACGCGCACGTCTGGCCGGCCCCGACCGCGATGCGATGCGCTCGGTGCTGGCGGCGCTGTGCGAAGAATTGGTGCGGGTCAAGGAACGCCTCGACCTGTTCGTCCGTAGCGACCGTCAGCACACCTCCGATCTGGAGAGTCTGCTGGCGCCGTTGCGGCAGATCGCCGACACCCTCGCGGTGCTCGGTTTCGGCCAGCCGCGCAAAGTCATCATCGATCAACTGGCGGTGGTGCTCAGCCTCGCTCAGGGCCAGCGCGAACCGAATGACGCGACCCTGATGGACGTTGCCGGCGCGCTGCTTTACGTCGAAGCCAACCTCGCCGGAATGGTCGGCACCGTCGAGCCGGAAAGCCCCGAAGACGCGCGCCTGCCGACCACCGACCTGACACAGATCCATCAGATCGTGATCAAGGAAGCACGCATCTGCCTGCAACAGGCCAAGGACATGATCGTCGATTACATCGACGCCGACTGGGATCGCCAGCAACTGCAGCCACTGCCGGAGTTGCTGACCCAGGTGCGCGGCGCGCTGGCGATGATTCCGCTGAGCCGGGCGGCGAGTCTGGTCGAGGCCTGCAACAGCTTCATCCGCGAACACCTGCTGCTCGATCCGCATCAGCCGGGCTGGCAGCAACTGGATAATCTGGCCGACGTCATCACCAGCCTCGAGTATTACCTCGAACGCCTGAGCGACGACCCGCAGGCGCCGAATGAGCAACTGCTGGATGTCGCACAGAAGAGCCTCGCCAGCCTGGGGTTCTTTCCACATGAACAACACGTACCGCTGCTCGACGATGTGCTCAGCCCCAGCGAAGCGCTGGTGATGCAGGATCTGCAGGCACTGGATGACCCCGAGACCGTGCAGTCGCTGGCCGATGTGCTGGCCAGCCCGGTGTCGGCGGTCAATCCGCCGGCCTTGATCACCCCCGGCAGCCTGATGCCGCCGCCGGTCGATGAAGAACCGGTGGACGATGAACTGCGCGAAGTATTCCTCGAAGAGACCGACGAGGTGCTCGAGGTTCTGCACGAATACCTGCCGCGCTGGACGGCCGACACCCATGATCGCGCCGCACTGACCGAACTGCGCCGCGCCTTTCACACCTTGAAGGGCAGCGGGCGCATGGTTCGTGCGCTGATCCTTGGCGAGCTGGCGTGGGCGGTGGAAAACCTGCTCAACCGCGTGCTGGAACACAGCGTAGAACCCGGCGCGCAGGTGCAGCAGTTGCTCACCGACACGGTGTTGCTGCTGCCGGAACTGATCAGCGAATTTGCCACGCACCGCCAGCGTCAGCGCAGCGATGTCGATCAACTGGCGGCCCGTGCGCATGCGCTGGCCAAAGGTGTCGAGCCGCTGGCAGCCGAAGACGTCGACGACGTGGCGGCCCTCGATCCGCTGTTGCTGGAGATCTTTCGCAACGAAGCCGAGACCCACCTCGCCAGCCTCAACCGCTTCCTCGATCAGGCTGCCGAGCATGTGCCGCTGCCGGCCAGCGACGAATTGCAGCGCGCCTTGCACACGCTCAAGGGCAGTGCCTCGATGGCCGGCGTGTTGCCGATTGCCGAACTGGCGGCGCCGCTGGATAAACTGGCGCGCGAGTTCAAGGCGCATCAGTTGCCGCTGGATCTCGATGAAGTAGAACTGCTGCTTGAAGCCGAAGGCCTGTTCCGCGTCGGTCTGCGCCAGCTCAAGCACGATCCGCTGGCACCGATTGTCGGTGCGCAGTCGCTGATCAAACGCACCGAAACGCTGCTGGCCGAACGCCTGGAGGCGATCCTCAACGCGCCGAACACCGGTTTGCGGATCAAGCGCGATCCGCAGTTGATCAACAACTTTCTCGCCCAGGGCATGGACATCCTGCTCGACGCCGAAAGCCTGTTGCAGCGCTGGCAGCAACACCCCGGCGAGCGTCAGGAACTCAGCGCGCTGCTCGATGAACTGACCACCCTTGGCGAAGGCGCACACCTCGCCGATCTGCTGCCGGTGGACGTGCTCTGCGAAGCCTTGCTCGACCTGTATGGCGCTGTCGAAGAAAGCAGCCTGGCGGTCAGCGACAGGTTTTTCCACGAGGCACAGAACGCCCACGAAGCGCTGATCAACATGCTCGACGAACTGGCCGCCGGACAGGAAATCACCCCACAGCCGCAGCGCATCCGCGCCTTGCACGAACTGCTCGATGAAAGCCTCGACCCGACGGCGATGGGGCTGATTCGCAGCGACGGCAGCAGGACCTTGAGCATCAGCGAACTGGGCGCCGCGACCGCCGAACTCGCCCACGCCAATGCCGAGACCGCACCCGACGACGAGATCGTCGAGATCTTCCTCGAAGAAGCGGTGGACATTCTCGACAGTGCCGGGCAAGCCCTGCAGCGCTGGTTGAGCGACCCGGACAACGCTGCGCCGCTGTCGTCGTTGCAGCGCGATCTGCACACCCTCAAGGGCGGCGCGCGGATGGCCGAAGTCGACGCCATCGGCGATCTGGCCCATGAGCTGGAAAGTCTTTACGAAGGTCTGGTGGATCGTCGCCACAGCTACAGTGAGCTGCTCGGACGCTTGCTGCACAAAAGCCACGACCGCTTGGCCCAGTTGCTTGAACAGTTGCACAACCATCAGCCACTGACCCCGGCGCAAGACTTGATCGAAGCGATCCGCCATTTCCGTCAGGGCCACTCCGGCAGTGCCGAAGCGGCACAGCCGACAGCTGAGCCCGACAGCGCCGCGCATGATCCGGAGCTGCTGGAAATCTTCCTCGAAGAAGGTTTCGACATCATTGAAAGCTCCGGCGCCGCGCTGTTGCGCTGGCAGGCCGAGCCGGGCAATCGTCAGGAAGTGGAAACCCTGCTGCGCGATCTGCACACCCTCAAGGGCGGCGCGCGGATGGTCGAGATCGGCCCGATCGGCGACCTCGCCCATGAACTCGAATACCTTTACGAAAGCCTCGCCACCGGCGTGCTGCAACCGTCCGCCGAGCTGTTCGCGCTGGTGCAGCGCGGGCATGACCGGCTGGCGCAGATGCTTGATGGCGTGCGCGCCGGGCAGCCATGCCCGCCGGCGGATCGGCTGATCAATGCGATCCAGAATTTCAGCCACCCGGCGACTCCTGACACACCGCCGCCGTTGCCGATTCCGGCCAAGACCGAGCCTGCGGTACCCGCCGCCGATGCCGGCGCAGACATGGTCAAGGTCTCCGCCGAACTGCTTGATGAGCTGGTCAATCTGGCCGGCGAAACCTCGATTTTCCGTGGACGTATCGAGCAGCAAGTCAGCGATGCACAAACCGCGCTGAACGAGATGGAAACCACCATCGAACGCATGCGCGATCAGTTGCGCCGGCTCGACACTGAAACCCAGGGACGGATTCTCAGCCGTCAGCAAGTCGATGCCGAACGCCTCGGTTACGAAGAATTCGATCCGCTGGAAATGGACCGCCATTCGCAGTTGCAGCAACTGTCGCGGGCGCTGTTCGAGTCTGCCTCCGACCTGCTCGATCTCAAGGAAACCCTCGAGCGCCGCAATCACGACGCCGAGAACCTGTTGCAGCAACAGGGGCGGATCAATACCGAATTGCAGGAAGGCCTGATGCGCACGCGCATGGTGCCGTTCGAGAGGATGCTGCCGCGCCTGAAACGCATCGTGCGGCAGGTCGCCGAAGAGCTGAACAAAGACGTCGCGTTCATCATCGGCAACGCCGAAGGCGAGATGGATCGCAACGTGCTGGAGCGCATGGCCGCGCCGCTGGAACACATGCTGCGCAACGCCGTCGACCACGGCCTGGAGTCGGCCGAAATGCGGTTGGCGGCAGGCAAACCGGCGCAGGGCACGATCACCCTCGACCTGACTCGCGAGGGCGGCGACATCGTTTTCGATATTCGCGACGATGGCGCCGGGGTGCCGCTGGAAGCGGTGCGGCGCAAGGCGATCAAGCGTGGCCTGCTCGCACCGGACGCCGAACTCAGCGACCGCGACGTGCTGCAATTCATCCTGCAGCCGGGCTTCTCCACGGCGGAAAAGATCACCCAGATTTCCGGACGCGGCGTCGGCATGGACGTGGTTCACGAAGAAGTCCGTCAGCTCGGCGGCACCATGAGCATCGACTCGGTGCCGGGGCAGGGCGTGCATTTTCGCATTCGTCTGCCGTTCACCGTGTCGGTCAACCGCGCGCTGATGGTGCAGTGCGGCGAGGATCAATACGCGATTCCGCTGAACACCATCGAAGGCATCGTCCGCGTGTTGCCGAATGATCTGGAAGCGCACTACCGCAACGATCCGCCGAGCTACCACTACGCCGGCCAGCGTTACGAACTGTGCTATCTGGGCGAGCTGCTGAAAACCGCGCCACGGCCGAAACTGCTCGGCCAGAGCCTGCCGTTGCCGGTGTTGCTGGTGCAGTGCAATGACCGGCACATCGCGGTGCAGGTCGATGCGATGGCCGGCACTCGCGAGATCGTGGTCAAGAGCCTCGGCCCGCAGTTCGCGGCAGTGCAGGGCGTGTCCGGGGCGACGATTCTTGGCGATGGCCGGGTGGTGCTGATTCTTGATCTACTCGCACCGATCCGCGCGATGCAGGCGCGGGTTGCACAGCGTCCGGCGCAGGCGGAAATCGACAGCGAACCGCAGAAGCCGTTGCTGGTGCTGGTGGTCGATGACTCGGTGACCGTGCGCAAGGTCACCAGCCGTTTGCTCGAACGCCACGGCATGAACGTGCTGACCGCCAAGGACGGCGTCGACGCCATGTTGCTGCTGGAAGAACACATGCCCGACCTGATGCTGCTCGACATCGAAATGCCGCGCATGGACGGTTTCGAAGTCGCCACCCAAGTGCGCAACGATGAGCGCCTGCAACACCTGCCGATCATCATGATCACCTCGCGCACCGGGCAGAAACACCGCGACCGCGCGATGGCCATCGGCGTCAACGACTACCTCGGCAAGCCGTATCAGGAATCGGTGCTGCTCGAAAGCATTGCCCACTGGAGCAAGAAACATGCATGAGCGCCGCCACAACGCGCGCACCAGCCAACTCACCGGCCTGCTGCTGCCGTTGGCCGATCGCAACCTGATCCTGCCCAACGTCGCCGTCGCCGAGCTGATCGACTACCAGGCCAGCGCCTTCGACCTCGACACTCCGCCGTGGTACCTGGGTCGGGTGAGCTGGCGAGAGCGGCAGATTCCGCTGCTGAGTTTCGAGTCGGCCTGCGGGCAGAAAATCGTCATCGGCGAACGCGCGCGGATCGTCATCCTCAACGCCCTCGGCGGCTTGCCGCAGCTGAAATTCATTGCGCTGCTGGTGCAGGGGATCCCGCGTTCGTACAAGCTCGACAGTCAGTTGAGTTATGTCGATGTGCCGCTGTGTGCGCTGGAGCAGGCGGCGGTGCAGGTCGGGGAGCAGGTGGCCAAGGTCCCGGATTTGTTGGGGTTGGAGCAGTTGTTGGTGGAGGCTGGGTTGGTTCACTGATCCTGCCTTTGTGGTGCTTTGACTGGCCTCATCGCTGGCAAGCCAGCTCCCACAGTGTCCACGTCGTATTCGGATTTTGTGAATCACCCAAAACCCTGTGGGAGCTGGCTTGCCAGCGATAGGGCCAGTTGAATCAGCAAATTCTTACAGGCAAATCTTCAATTTCTGCAGTGCAATAAACACCTTCCTGCACAACTGTTTAAAGACACTCAGTGTTACGCCTAATCCGCCTACAAATCCTTGCGCCGCTGCCTACGCATGCACCAGAATCCGCCGGCTTGTGCGCCCTAGACAGGCTGCGTAACTTGATCCCGTCACTGATTCCCAGTGATCGGGTTTAGCAGCCCGGCTAGTTGTCCGGTCGTACGAGTCTCATCCAGTCAGGTATTCGCCTGCGCTTGATGGTGGCTGTGCGCATGGCACCTTCGGGTGCGCCGGTATTGGATGACTACCGGTCTGCTAACTTGCGCGCAGCTGCCTCCCTATCGTTTAGCAGCGGGATGGTCGCAGCCTCAACAGAGGAAAGTCGTCCATGTTCAAAGTAACGCCAAATCCGCCGGTCACCGACACGGCATCCCCTTACGAAGCCCCCGAATCAAAGAAATTCCACGAAGCCGCCGAACGCGCGCTCGACCATTACCTCGGCCCGCCAAAACCCGACCTCATGGCCACGCCCTACACGCCCAACACGCTGTACATGGCCAACCCCGACGCCGACAGCGAATCCCTGCTGGCCGACGCCAGCGAATCCCTCGGCTCCGTTACGGTCATGCTCAACAATCATGCAGCGCTGGTGCAAGGCACGCACCGCAAGACCCTGCAAGGCATCGCCCAGGTGGTGATGGTGGCGGAGATGGCGGTAAATCGGGTGTTGGATAAGTTGGTGCCGACGAACTGAGAAGCGCAATGCCTTCCCCTGTAGGAGCTGCGGCACGCTGCGATCTTTTGATTTTGATTCTGAAAATCAAAAGATCGCAGCCTCGTTTCACTCGACAGCTCCTACAGGGATTTGGAGTGAGCACAGGGGAGTGAGCAACCCAGAACCCTGTAGGAGCTGCGGCACGCTGCGATCTTTTGATCTTGATTCTGAGGATCAAAAGATCGCAGCCTCGTTTCACTCGACAGCTTCTACAGGGATTTGGAGCGAGCACAGGGGAGTGAGCAACCCAGAACCCTGTAGGAGCTGCGGCACGCTGCGATCTTTTGATTTTGATTCTGAAAATCAAAAGATCGCAGCCTCGTTTCACTCGACAGCTCCTACAGGGATTTGGAGCGAGCACAGGGGAGTGAGCAACCCAGAACCCTGTAGGAGCTGCGGCACGCTGCGATCTTTTGATCTTGATTCTGAGGATCAAAAGATCGCAGCCTCGTTTCACTCGACAGCTCCTACAGGGGATTTGGGTTGTCACATAGTGGTTGAACAACCCAAAACCCTGTGGGAGCGAGCTTACTCGCGAAGGCGTCGTCAAACGTTACGCTCAGCGTAACGATCCACCACCGCGCTTGATTGATGCGCCCCGCTCACACGCCTAACTTGGCGCCACGACAGCGAACCCCGTGGAGTGAGCATGACAACAACAATTTCCCCCGACTCGCGCTGGACGCGGCGGCGTGACGAGAAGCAGCGGCGTCTCGACAAGGTGCGCGGGCTGGCCGACGGTGTGGTACTGCCAAGCGACAAGATCGTCGCCGCACTCGAAGCGTTGATCCATCCCGGCGACCGTGTGGTGCTGGAGGGCAACAACCAGAAACAGGCGGATTTCCTTTCCCGTTCGCTGGCCAAAGCCGATCCGGAAAAGCTGCATGATCTGCACATGATCATGCCCAGCGTCGGTCGCTCCGAGCATCTAGATCTGTTCGAACGCGGCATCGCCCGCAAGCTCGATTTCTCCTTCGCCGGCACCCAGAGCCTGCGCATCAGCCAGTTGCTCGAAGACGGCCTGCTGGAAATCGGCGCGATTCACACCTACATCGAACTCTACGCGCGGCTGGTGGTGGATCTGATCCCCAACGTCGTGCTCTCGGCCGGGTTCATGGCCGACCGTGCCGGCAATATCTACACCGGCCCCAGCACCGAAGACACCCCGGCACTGATCGAACCGGCGGCCTTCAGCGACGGGATCGTCATCGTTCAGGTCAACCAGTTGGTGGACGACGTCAGCCAACTGCCACGCGTGGACATCCCTGCCTCGTGGGTCGATTTCGTCGTGGTGGCCGACAAGCCGTTCTACATCGAACCGCTGTTCACCCGCGACCCACGGCACATCAAACCGGTGCACGTGTTGATGGCGATGATGGCGATTCGCGGGATCTACGAAAAACACAACGTGCAGTCGCTCAACCACGGCATCGGTTTCAACACCGCTGCCATCGAATTGATCCTGCCAACCTACGGCGAATCGCTTGGCCTCAAAGGCAAGATCTGCCGCAACTGGACGCTCAACCCGCACCCGACGCTGATCCCGGCGATCGAGAGCGGCTGGGTCGAAAGCGTACATTGCTTCGGCACCGAACTGGGCATGGAAAACTACATCGCCGCGCGCCCGGACGTGTTCTTCACCGGGCGCGACGGCTCGCTGCGTTCCAACCGGATGTTCTGCCAATTGGCGGGGCAGTACGCAGTGGATCTGTTTATTGGCGCGACCCTGCAGGTCGATGGCGACGGGCATTCCTCGACCGTGACCCGTGGCCGCCTCGCCGGTTTCGGCGGTGCGCCGAACATGGGCCACGACCCGCGTGGTCGCCGTCACGGCACCCCGGCGTGGCTCGACATGCGCCACGACGATTCGCAGCAACCGATGCTCGAACGCGGCAAGAAACTCGTGGTGCAAATGGTCGAGACCTTCCAGGAGGGCGGCAAACCGACCTTCGTCGAAACCCTCGACGCGGTGGAGGTGGCGAAGAAAAGCGGCATGCCGCTGGCGCCGATCATGATTTACGGCGACGACGTCACCCACCTGCTCACCGAGGAAGGCATCGCCTACCTGTACAAGGCGCGCTCGCTGGAAGAGCGTCAGGCGATGATCGCCGCGGTGGCCGGCGTCACCGCCATCGGTCTGCGCCACAACCCGAAAGACACCGAACGCATGCGCCGCGAAGGCCTGATCGCCTTGCCCGAAGACCTCGGCATCCGCCGCACCGACGCCAGCCGCGAACTGCTGGCGGCGAAAAGTGTGGCCGATCTGGTCGAGTGGTCCGGCGGCCTCTACAACCCGCCCGCCAAGTTCAGGAGCTGGTAATGCACGCACTCAACCTGCAAGCGAAACCCCTGAGCGTCAGCGAACATCTAGCCGATCTGGCGGTGGATGCGCTGATCGACGAAGCCGATCTGTCGCCGAAGCCGGCGCTGGTGGATCGGCGTGGCAATGGCGCGCACACCGATCTGCACCTGGGCCTGATGCACGCTTCGGCGTTGTCGTTGTGGCCGGCGTTCAAGGAAATGGCTGAAGCCGTAGTTGAAATCGGCGCAGTCGATTCAACGTTGCGCGAAGCGATTGGCCGCATCGGTCGCGAAGGCGAGCAAGCGATGCTCGCGACCACCAACGGTGTGAATACTCATCGCGGGGCGATCTGGGCCTTGGGCCTGTTGATCACCGCCGCTGCACTGGAACCCAAATCCTCCAGCGCCAACGCCGTTACCCTGCGCGCCGCACGTCTGGCCTTGCTGGATGATCGCTACGCACCAAAACCGCTGAGCCACGGCGCACAAGTCGCCCTGCGTTACGGCGCACGCGGCGCTCGGGAAGAAGCGCAACTCGGCTTTCCGTCCGTGCTGCAACGCGGCCTGCCGCAACTCAAACGCAGCCGCGCCAGCGGCCACGGCGAACAGAACGCCCGGCTCGATGCGCTGCTGGCGATCATGACCGATCTGGCCGACACCTGCGTGCTCTACCGCGCCGGTGAACAGGGCCTGCACGCTATGCAGCAAGGCGCGCAAGCGGTGCTCGACGCTGGCGGCAGCGCCAGCCTCAGCGGACGTCGGCGCCTGCACGAACTGGATCAACAACTCATCGCATTGAATGCCTCGCCCGGTGGCGCCGCCGACTTGCTCGCCGCCACGCTGCTGCTCGATCGAATCGAGCGCGACGGCATCCTTCAGGGAGCGTTTTGATGGAAACCTTATCCTTTGAATTCCCCGCCGGGCAGCCGCCACGCGGAAGGGCGCTGGTCGGTTGTGTCGGCTCGGGCGATCTGGAAGTGCTGATCGAACCGGGGCTGGCCGGCAAGCTGACGATCAATGTGCAGACCTCGGTCAACGGTGCGCAGCAGCGTTGGCAGCATCTGTTTGCGCGGATGTTCGACGGCACCACGCCACCGGCGATGGCCATCGACATCCACGATTTCGGCGCCACGCCGGGGGTGGTGCGTTTGCGCCTGGAACAAGGTTTCGAGGAGATCGGCCATGACTGACAGCGCAGCGCTGTTGCACAAGCACAGCTTCGTCGAACTCGGGGCGCGGCAACGGGCGAAAGCCTTGCTCGATGCCGGGACCTTCCGCGAATTGCTCGACCCGTTTCAACGGGTCATGTCGCCGTGGCTCGAACGCCAGGGCGTGGTGCCGCAAGCCGATGACGGCGTGGTGATTGCCAAGGGCAGCCTCGACGGTTTGCCGGTGGTGATCGCCGCCATCGAAGGCGCGTTTCAGGGCGGCAGCCTCGGCGAAGTCGGCGGAGCGAAGATTGCCGGCGCGCTGGAACTGGCCGCCGAAGACAATCGCAAAGGCATCCCGACCCGCGCCGTGTTGCTGCTGGAAACCGGTGGCGTGCGTTTGCAGGAAGCCAACCTCGGGCTGGCGGCGATTGCCGATATTCATGCGGCGATTGTCGACTTGCAGCAGTGCCAACCGGTGGTCGGTGTGGTCGCGGGCAGCGTCGGTTGCTTCGGCGGCATGTCGATTGCCGCTGCGTTGTGCAGCTATTTGCTGGTGACCCAGGAAGCACGTCTCGGTTTGAACGGGCCGCAGGTGATCGAGCAGGAAGCCGGGATCGAGGAATACGACTCCCGCGACCGGCCCTTCATCTGGAGCCTGACCGGTGGCGAGCAGCGTTTCGCCAGTGGTCTGGTGGATCGTTATGTCGCCGATGATGTGGCGCAGATCCGTCAGCAGGTCGGTGAATTGCTGCAGCAGGGTTTGCCCGCTAAGCCGCGCAGTCAGCGCGCCGATTGGTTCCTGCAACGTCTGGCGAGCCTGGACACCGATAAGCAAATCGAACCGTCGGTGGTTCGCGATCTGTATCAAGGAGAGCGCTCATGAGTGGTTATTCCGTGCGCGGTTTGAACTGGTTCAACGCCCTGAGCGCGGGCGCGAAAGCCGTAGAAGGTTTGCCGCCATCGTTGCAAGTGGCCGACGGCGAACTTGGACGCTTTATTGCGGTGGTCGCTGACCCCGACAACCGTTTCCCACGGGCTCGCAATGGCGAAGTCGGTTTGCTCGAAGGCTGGGGTCTGGCCAAGGCTGTAGATGACGCGATCACGGCGGATCGCGACAAAGCGCAGAAGCGCCCGATCATCGCCATCGTCGACGTCCCGAGCCAGGCTTACGGTCGTCGCGAAGAAGCCCTCGGCATTCATCAGGCCCTGGCCGGTGCGGCGAACAGTTATGCCCGCGCCCGTCTGGCCGGGCATCCGGTGATTGCACTGCTGGTGGGCAAGGCCATGTCCGGGGCGTTTCTGGCCCACGGTTATCAGGCCAACCGCTTGATTGCCCTGCGCGATCCCGGGGTGATGGTGCATGCGATGGGCAAAGCCTCGGCGGCGCGGGTGACCTTGCGCAGTGTCGAGGAACTGGAAGCACTGGCCGCCAGCGTGCCGCCGATGGCCTATGACATCGACAGCTACGCCAGCCTCGGTTTGCTTTGGGAAACCTTGTCGGTGCAGCAGATCGAGCAGCCGACGGCGGAGGATCTGGCGCGGGTGACCGAGTGCCTGAAACAGGCCATCGGCGATGTCTCCGGCACTGACTTGCGCAAGCGTCTCGGCGCGAAAAATCGAGCGGCCTCCAGCAAGGTTCGCGAACTGCTGAGGGCGCAGTGGTGAACAGCGTTCTCGCCCACGACTTGCTGTGGGGCATGATGCCTGAGCAGTTGCCGGCGGATGCGCCGCAGTGGGCAGTCGAGTCGCTGATCGCCGGGCAACCGGTGGTGGTGCGGCGGGCGTTGAGCGATGAGGGTTTTATCGCGGTCGGTGTGCGCGGCGTGTTGCGCGAGCAACGGTTGGCGGCGTTTATGGCGGTCGATTCGATTGCCTGTCGGGTCAGTCCCGAAGCGCTTTGTCATGTTGAGTGCGAGCGTGATCTGCCGGTCATGCACGCGCTCCGGCAACTGCGGCCAATGCTCGACGATTGCGGTTGGGTCTGGGGCATCAGCGGCAGTGTCGGGTTTGAATTGGCCAGTGGTTTTAGGGCGATGCACGCGGCCAGCGATCTCGATCTGATTCTGCGTACACCGCAGCTGATTACCCGCAATCAGGCACGCAAACTGGTCGCGGTTTTTGATCAAGCCGTGTGCCGGGTCGACATGCAATTGCAGACGCCGTTCGGTGCAGTCGCGTTGCGCGAATGGGCCAGCGGGTCTGCACGGGTGTTGCTGAAAAACGCCCATCAAGCGTGTCTGGTCGCTGACCCGTGGAACCCGCAGGAGCAGGCAGCGTGAGCAGCCTGTTGGTGTTCCCCGGCCAGGGTGCGCAACAACCGGGCATGCTCCAGCGTTTGCCTCGGGAGACCTTGACCGAGGCCAGCGACGTGCTCGGTGAAGATGTCGCGCTGCTCGATTCTGCCGATGCGTTGCGCAGCACCCGGGCGGTTCAGCTATGCCTGTTGATCGCCGGGGTCGCTGCCTCGCGGCAGTTGCTGCAGGACGAATTGGAAGCGGATTACGTCGCCGGTCTGTCCATCGGTGCCTACCCGGCAGCGGTGGTCGCCGAGGCCTTGAGCTTCAGCGATGCGCTGCATCTGGTCAGCCTGCGTGGCGAGTTGATGCAGCACGCTTATCCACAGGGCTTTGGCATGACCGCAATCATCGGCCTGCAATTATCCACCGTCGAAACGCTGCTGGCGCAGGTGCACAGCGCGGAGTCGCCGGTGTACCTGGCCAATATCAATGCCGATAACCAGGTGGTGATTGCCGGCAGCGACGCGGCGATGCAAGCGGTGGCGGAGCTGGCGCGCAGTCGTGGCGCCGGTCTGGCGAAACGCCTGGCGGTGAGCGTACCGTCGCACTGCCCGCTGCTGGAGGCACCGGCGCAAACCCTCGCCGAAGCCTTTGCCAAGGTTGCACTGAAGACCCCGAAAGTCGCCTACCTGAGCGGCAGTCGCGCGCGTCCGCTGATCAAACCTGAAGCCCTGCGTGACGACCTCGCTTTCAACATGTGCCGCGTGGTGGACTGGCGCGGCACCGTGCAAAGCGCTTACGAGCGCGGCGTACGTTTACAAATCGAACTGCCGCCCGGTGCGGTGCTGACCGGGCTGGCGCGCCGGGTGTTCGAATCGGGCACGGTCACTGCCTTTGACAGTGCGCGTCTGGACACCTTGCAGGCGCTGTTGCGAGAGGAGGGTGGCCGCCGACCATAAACCGCCGCGACTCAGGCTTCGAACAACAAAAACAACATTCGACGATGCACTTTGAGGACTACAACAATGATTATTTACGGTGTGGCGCTGTTGGCGATCTGTACGCTGGCAGGGGTGATCATGGGTGACATGCTCGGCGTGTTGCTGGGCGTCAAATCCAACGTCGGCGGGGTCGGCATCGCCATGATCCTGCTGATCTGCGCGCGGTTGTGGATGCAGAAGCGCGGCGGCATGACCAAGGATTGCGAGATGGGCGTCGGCTTCTGGGGCGCGATGTACATTCCGGTGGTGGTGGCGATGGCCGCGCAACAGAACGTCGTCACCGCCCTGCACGGCGGCCCGGTGGCGGTGCTGGCGGCAATCGGTTCGGTGGTGGTGTGTGGTTGCACCATTGCTCTGATCAGCCGCACTCATAAGGGTGAACCATTGCCTGACGAACCGGTGGAAGTCACCCCGGTCGGCACCCCGGTAGGAGGTCGCTGACATGTGGGCACTCATTGAAAACGGTCTGGAACACAACGGCCTGATCACCGCGTTCGCTTTCGTCGGCGTGATCATGTGGGTCTCGGTGATTCTCTCGAAACGCCTGACCTTCGGGCGCATTCACGGCTCGGCGATTGCCATCGTCATCGGTCTGGTGCTGGCCTGGGTCGGCGGCACCATGACCGGTGGCCAGAAAGGCCTGGCGGATCTGACGCTGTTCTCCGGCATCGGCCTGATGGGCGGTGCGATGCTGCGTGATTTCGCGATTGTCGCCACGGCGTTCGAAGTGCAGGCGACCGAGGCGAAGAAGGCCGGGTTGATTGGCGTGATCGCGCTGCTGCTCGGTACGATCCTGCCGTTCATTGTCGGCGCGAGCATGGCCTGGGCCTTCGGTTATCGCGATGCGGTGAGCATGACCACCATCGGCGCGGGCGCGGTGACCTACATCGTCGGCCCAGTGACTGGCGCAGCGATTGGCGCGACCTCGGATGTGATGGCGCTGTCGATTGCCACCGGGTTGATCAAGGCGATTCTGGTGATGGTCGGCACGCCGGTCGCGGCGCGCTGGATGGGCCTGGATAACCCGCGCTCGGCGATGGTGTTCGGTGGTCTGGCCGGGACGGTGAGTGGGGTTACCGCGGGGCTGGCGGCGACGGATCGGCGGTTGGTGCCTTATGGGGCGTTGACGGCGACGTTCCACACCGGGCTTGGGTGCTTGCTGGGGCCTTCGCTGTTGTTCTTCATTGTTCGCGGGATTGTTGGTTAGGTCCGGAATTTGAGTTGTCTGGGCTGACGCTTTCGCGAGCAAGCCCGCTCCCACATTCGGAATGCATTCTCCTGTGGGAGCGAGCTTGCTCGCGAAGGGCGCAATTCGGTCTCAAGCCTGGCGATTGGCATACATCCGACACTCCGCCAACAACGCCAGCAGATTCGGATCGCGCTCCTTGGCCTTCAAGAACACCACGCCAATGTGCTGCTGCAAGCGGTACTTCTCCTGCAACGGAATCAGCTTCACGCGATTCTCGTACACCGCTGCAATCCTTCCTGGCAGCAACGCATAACCCACCCCCGAGCTGACCATGCTCAGCAGGGTAAAGATGTCGTTGACCTGCATCGCCACCTTCGGCTCGAACCCCGCCTGCTTGAACACCCGAATACCGTCCTGATGCGTGGCGAAGCCCTGGGTCAGGGTGATGAAGGTTTCGTCGCGCACTTCCGCCAGATCGACTTCCTGACGCTGGGCGAACCTTGAATCTGCCGGTGTGGCGAGGAAAATGTCGTCGGAGAACAGCGGGATCTGCTCGCAGTCCGGGTCGCTGACCGTGTCGTCCAGTGACACCAGAATCGCGTCGACTTCCATGTTCTTCAGCTTGTAGAGCAGGTCGATGTTCGAGCCGAGGATCAGGTCGATGTTGAGTTCGCTGCGGCGCAGCTTCAGGCCCATGATCAGCTGCGGCACGGTTTTCACCGTCAGCGAATACAGCGAACCGAGCTTGAAGCGTTCAGCGGAGAACCCGGCGGCTTCGCGGGTCAGGCGCACGCTTTCGACCACGTCCTGGATCAGCTTCTGCGCGCGCTCTTCGAGCACGTAGGCGCTTTCCAGTGGCGTCAGGTTGCGCCCTTCATGCTTGAACAGCGGGCAGCGCAGGGCGCTTTCCAGCGAATGGATCGCCCGGTGCACGCTGACATTGCTGGTCTGCAACTCGGCCGCGGCGCGCGCCAGATTGCCGGTGCGCATGAAGGCGAGGAACACCTCGAGTTTTTTCAGGGTCAATTCTTCGTCGATCAGCATGGCGCGGACTCTTTTTCGAATGCGTCGATTGTGCCTTGAAGATCAAAAGATCGCAGCCTTCGGCAGCTCCTACCTTTGGAATGCGATCTTCCTGTAGGAGCTGCCGAAGGCTGCGATCTTTTGATCCTGGCTTTGAACAGAAACATTGCGCTTTTACGCTCAAGGCCCGAGCCTTGCGCGTTGCGGTAACGAATCTTGAGGTGAGCGACACATGTATCACGGGGAAAAACTCAACGCCTGGACGCATCTTGTCGGGGCAGTGGCCGCGTTTATCGGCGGCGTGTGGATGCTGGTGATTGCCAGCCTCGACGGCAGTCCGTGGAAGATTGTCAGCGTGGCGATCTACGCCTTTACCTTGCTGGTGCTTTATAGCGCCTCTACCGTGTACCACAGCGTGCGCGGGCGCAAGAAAGCGATCATGAAGAAGGTCGATCACTTTTCGATCTACCTGCTGATCGCCGGCAGTTACACGCCGTTCTGTCTGGTGACGCTGCGCGGGCCATGGGGCTGGACGCTGTTCGGGATTGTCTGGGGGCTGGCGCTGATCGGCATTTTGCAGGAAATCAAACCACGCTCGGAGGCGCGGATCCTGTCGATCGTGATTTATGCGGTGATGGGCTGGATCGTGCTGGTGGCGGTCAAACCGTTGATTGCTGCTTTGGGCACGGCAGGCTTTGCCTGGCTGGCGTCAGGGGGTGTGTTGTACACCGTGGGGATTATCTTTTTTGCCCTCGACCATCGGTTGCGACATGCCCACGGGATCTGGCATCTGTTTGTGATCGCCGGGAGCCTGCTGCACTTTGTGGCGATTCTGTTTTATGTCCTCTGAAGCAAGATCAAAAGATCGCAGCCTGCGGCAGCTCCTACAGGTGGATTGCGTTTCGACTGTAGGATCTGCCGCAGGCTGCGATCTTTCAGCGCTTTAGAAGTCACCCCAAAGTTGCTGAGCCACCGCCAGTGCAACCACTGGCGCGGTCTCGGTGCGCAACACTCGCGGTCCAAGCCGAGCTGCATGGAAGCCGTTGCCCTTGGCCTGCTCAACCTCGGCATCCGACAAACCGCCCTCCGGCCCAATCAGGAACGCCAGTGTCGCCGGTTTCGCATGACTCACCAGCGGCTCTGCCACTGGGTGCAGCACCAGTTTCAACTCAGCCTGGGTCTGCTTCAGCCAATCGGCCAGCAGCACCGGCGGATGAATCACCGGCACCCGCGAGCGGCCGCATTGCTCGCAGGCGCTGATCGCCACCTGACGCCAGTGCAGCAGGCGTTTGTCGGCGCGTTCGTCCTTCAGGCGCACTTCGCAGCGGTCGCTGAAGATCGGGGTGATTTCCGTAACGCCCAGCTCGGTGGCTTTCTGGATCGCCCAGTCCATCCGTTCGCCCCGCGACAGACCCTGGCCGAGGTGGATCTGCAGCGGCGATTCGATCTGCCCGGCCAGTTGCTCGTCGATCTGCACGACGACGCGTTTCTTGCCGACTTCCACCAGCGAGCCGCGAAACTCATGGCCGGAACCGTCGAACAACTGCACCGCATCGCCCTCGGCCATGCGCAGCACGCGGCTGATGTAATGCGCCTGGGCTTCCGGCAGTTCGTGTTCGCCGGTGCTCAGGGGGGCGTCGATAAAGAAGCGGGACAGTCTCATTTCGGGTCTCTGGAAAGATATGAATCAGTTGGATCGGTGTCGACTTCATTCGCGAGCAAGCTCGCTCCCACATTTGGAATGCATTTCCCTGTGGGAGCGAGCTTGCTCGCGAAAGCGGCAGTTCAGGCGCCACAAATTTTGAATCAGCCCGGATCGCGGAAGCCGGGGTGGAAGTCTTTCGGCACGGCCACGCTGACGCTGTCACGGGTGGCGATGTCGATGCCTTCGCTGGCGACTTCGGCGAGGAAGTCGATCTGCTCCGGGGTAATCACGTACGGCGGCAGGAAATACACCACACTGCCCAGCGGGCGCAGCAACGCGCCACGCTCCAGCGCATGCTGGAACACCTTCAAACCGCGACGCTCCTGCCAAGGGTAGGCCTCTTTGGTGGCTTTATCCTTGACCATCTCGATCGCCAGCACCATCCCGGTCTGGCGCACTTCGGACACGTTGGGGTGATCAACCAGATGCGCAGTGGCCGAGGCCATGCGGCGGGCCAGTGCCTGGTTGTTCTCGATGACGTTGTCCTGCTCGAAGATATCCAGCGTCGCCAGCGCCGCCGCACAGGCCAGCGGGTTGCCGGTGTAGCTGTGCGAGTGGAGGAAGGCGCGCAGGGTCGGGTAGTCGTCGTAGAACGCGCTGTAGACCTCGTCGGTGGTCAGGCACGCCGCCAGTGGCAGGTAGCCGCCGGTCAGGGCCTTGGACAGGCAGAGGAAATCCGGGCGGATGCCGGCCTGTTCACAGGCGAACATGGTGCCGGTGCGGCCGAAGCCGACGGCGATTTCGTCGTGGATCAGGTGCACGCCATATCGGTCGCAGGCTTCGCGCAGCAGCTTGAGGTACACCGGGTGATACATGCGCATGCCGCCGGCGCCCTGAATCAACGGCTCGACGATGACTGCCGCCACGCTGTCATGATGTTCTGCCAAGGTTTGTTCCATGGCGGCGAACAGGTTGCGTGAATGCTCTTCCCAGCTCATGCCTTCGGGGCGCAGGTAGCAATCCGGGCTTGGCACCTTGATGGTGTCCATCAGCAGCGCTTTGTAGGTTTCGGTGAACAGCGGCACGTCGCCGACCGCCATCGCTGCCATGGTTTCGCCGTGGTAGCTGTTGGTCAGGGTGACGAAGCGTTTCTTGTTCGGCTGGCCGCGGTTGAGCCAGTAGTGAAAGCTCATTTTCAGCGCGACTTCGATGCAGGACGAACCGTTATCGGCGTAGAACACCCGGTTCAGGCCTTCCGGGGTCATCTTCACCAGACGCTCGGACAGTTCGATCACCGGTTGATGGCTGAAACCGGCCAGAATCACGTGCTCCAGCTGATCGACCTGATCCTTGATGCGCTGGTTGATGCGCGGGTTGGCGTGGCCGAACACGTTGACCCACCAGGAGCTGACGGCATCGAGGTAGCGCTTGCCTTCGAAGTCTTCGAGCCATACGCCTTCACCGCGCTTGATCGGGATCAGCGGCAGCTGTTCGTGGTCTTTCATCTGGGTGCAGGGATGCCACAGCACTGCGAGGTCGCGTTGCATCCACTGGTTATTCAGGCCCATTTACAGTCTCCTCGAGGCGGCTCGCGTCAGGCGCGGGCAAACAATCGCGCAAGCCTATGCAATGCATCGCGCCGGGACAACCCATTGCGTCGATTGAGCTACTTTGTATGGGCCGATAGACGTCGCTGGCGGCGTTTTGATGGCTGACGTATTCTTCGCGGTTCTTTGGGTCGTCTGACCCGCAAAACTGCTTTTTTCCTACGTGTATTTCCGGAGTTCGCTGAATGTCTGTCGGTTGGCTGCGCGCCTGTGCGCTGGTGATGTTGGGGCTGTTCAGCGTTACGGCGCTGGCCAAGGATAAAACCGCAATCGTGATCGGCGGCGGCCTGTCGGGCCTGACCGCAGCTTACGAGCTGCAAAACAAGGGCTGGCAGGTCACGCTGCTGGAAGCCAAACCGAGCCTGGGCGGTCGCTCGGGCATGGCCACCAGCGAGTGGATCGGCAACGACAAGACCCAGCCGGTGCTGAACAAGTACGTCTCGACCTTCAAGCTGAGCACCACGCCAGCCCCTGAATTCGTGCGTACACCGGGTTATCTGATCGACGGTGAATATTTCTCCGCTGCCGATCTGGCGACCAAGCAGCCGGCCACCGCCGATGCCCTGAAGCGCTACCAGAAAACCCTCGACGATCTGGCGCGCTCGATCGACGACCCGCAGAACCCGGCCGCGACCAATACCCTGCATGCACTGGACCAGATCAACGTCTCGAGCTGGCTCGACAAGCAGAACCTGCCGGCCACCGCGCGTCAGCTGATCAACCAGGACATCCGCACCCATTACGACGAGCCTTCGCGTCTGTCGCTGCTGTATTTCGCCCAGCAGAACCGCGTCTACCGTGGCGTCTCTGACCGTGACCTGCGTGCTTCGCGTCTGGTCGGCGGCAGCCAGGTGCTGGCGCAGGCTTTCGTCAAACAGATCAAGACCATCAAGACCAACTCGCCGGTTTCCGCGATCACTCAGGACAAGGATGGCGTGACCGTCAAGGTCGGCAGTGTTGGCTACCAGGCTGACTACGTGGTGCTGGCCGTGCCGCTGCGTGCGCTGAACAAGATTGCGCTGACCCCGGCACTGGACGCTCAGCATCTGGCCGCGATCAAGGGCACCAACTACGGCTGGCGCGACCAGATCATGCTCAAGTTCAAGACGCCTGTGTGGGAAAGCAAGGCGCGCATGTCCGGTGAGATCTACAGTAACGCCGGCCTCGGCATGCTCTGGATCGAGCCAGCGCTGAAAGGTGGCGCCAACGTGGTGATCAACCTGTCCGGCGACAATGCCCGCGTGATGCAAGCGTTCGGCGACAAGCAGATGGTCGATCAGGTGCTGATCCGTCTGCACGCGTTTTATCCACAGGCCCGTGGCTCGTTCACCGGCTATGAAATCCGTCGCTACAGCACCGACCCGTCGATGGGCGGCGCCTACCTGGCTTACGGCCCGGGCCAGATCAGCAAGTTCTGGCGCATGTGGGAGCGCCCACTGCAACGCGTAGCGTTTGCCGGCGAACACACCGACACCCTGTATCCGGGCACTCTGGAAGGCGCGCTGCGCACTGGTCAGCGTGCGGCCAGTCAGGTTGAAGACCTGGCCGCTGGCAAATCGTTTGAACCGGCCAAAGTGGTTCCGGCCGCAGCAGCGGCAGGCGCGGCGGGTGCCGTGGCAGCGAAGAAGGGCAACTTCTTCAGCAACCTGTTTGGCGGTTCGGATGACGAGAAGAAGCCAGAACCTGTGAAGGCGCCTGAGCCGGCTCCAGCTCCAGCAGCCCCAGCGCCTGCACCGGCTCCAGCCCCTGCGCCAGCTCCGGTAGAAGCGCCGAAACCCGCCGCTCCGGTGAAAGCCGAGCCGGCGAAGAAAGCGCCAGCCAAGCCTGCGGCGAAGAAGCCTGCTGCGAAAACCGAGGCGAAAAAGGCCCCGGCCAAACCGGCGGCGGAAAAGGCTGAGCCGGCGAAGAAGCCAGCGGCCAAGCCGGCAGCAGCTCCGGCTCCGGCGACAAGTACCGAGACCAAGGCGCAGTAAGGCTTTGCGGTGAATGAAAAGCGCGGCTCAGTCCGCGCTTTTTTATTGCCTGTGAGAACCTCATCGCGGGCAAGCCCGCTCCCACAGGTTTTGCGGTGAGCGCAGAGTTTGTGTGCGCTATTGTCCACTGTGGGAGCGGGCTTGCCCGCGATGAGGCCTGTTCAAACAGCACATCATCAAGATCTTCCACCTGACATCCCGCCACACTTTTCCGTTTAATCTTTCCTTAACAAGCCACTTACAGACTCTTGATCGTATTTCTCGATATTTCAAAGCAAAATTTTCCGCTTTAATTCGATAGATAACTCGCTAGTCTTGGTTCGCAGTTCTCACAGGATTTGGGCAATGCAGCTACGTAACTCTGCTTCACGCTATGGTTGGGTCAGCATCTTCATGCACTGGGGCGTGGCGCTGGCGGTCTTCGGGCTGTTCGCGCTGGGTCTGTGGATGGTGGGGCTGGATTACTACAGCAGCTGGCGCAAAGACGCGCCGGATCTGCACAAGAGCATCGGTCTGGTGCTACTGGGTGTGATGGTGTTGCGGGTGTTGTGGCGCTTTATCAGCCCACCGCCACCGACGCTGCAAAGCTACAGCCGCATGACCCGTATCGGCGCCAAATTCGGCCACGGGTTTCTGTACGTCGGACTGTTCGCTGTGATGCTTGCCGGTTACCTGATTTCCACCGCAGACGGTGTCGGGATCCCGGTGTTTGGCCTGTTTGAAGTTCCTGCACTGGTTTCCGGGCTACCGGATCAGGCAGACACCGCTGGGGTGATTCATCTCTGGCTGGCATGGGCGCTGGTAATTTTTTCCGGTCTCCATGCGTTGGCAGCATTGAAGCACCACTTTATCGATCGTGATGCGACCCTCACTCGAATGCTCGGTCGCAAAGCCTGAAATTCAACCTCGACTCAAAGGAAAAGAAAGCATGTTGAAAAAGACTCTGGCCGCTCTGGCAATCGGTTCGGCCGTACTGTCCGCGAACGTGATGGCTGCTGATTACACCGTCGACAAGGAAGGCCAGCACGCTTTCGTCGACTTCAAGATCAGCCACCTGGGCTACAGCTACATCACCGGTACCTTCAAGGACATCGACGGCAAGTTCAGCTTCGACGCCGCCAAGCCTGAAGACAGCAAAATCGAATTCAACGTGAAAACCGCCAGCGTGTTCACCAACCACGCCGAGCGCGACAAGCACATCTCCAGCAAAGACTTCCTGGACGTGGGCAAATACGCTGACGCCAAGTTCGTCTCCACCAGCGTCAAATCCACCGGCAAGAACGCCGAGGGCAAAGACACTGCCGACGTGACCGGCGACCTGACCCTGCACGGTGTGACCAAGCCAATCGTGGTCAAGGCTGTGTTCCTGGGCGAAGGCAAGGATCCATGGGGCGGCTACCGTGCCGGCTTCGAAGGTACCACCAGCATCAAGCGCTCTGATTTCGGCAAGATGATGGACCTGGGCCCACAGTCCGACAAGGTCGATCTGTACATCTCGTTCGAAGGTGTGAAAGCGAAGTAATTTTCGCCGCCATACAAAAACGCCCCCGGTCGCAAGGCCGGGGGCGTTTTTTATTGCCCGCCACCACCCGGATCCCCTGTAGGAGCTGCCGAAGGCTGCGATCTTTTGAGGTTGGTTTTTCCAGGATCAAAGGATCGCAGCCTTCGGCAGCTCCTACAGAAAGCGGGTTTTGGGACATCCATAAAAAATGCCCCGGCTCTTTCGAACCGGGGCATTTTTCATTGCCGCGATAACTCAGCGATTGCGGGTCAGCAAGGCTGGTTTTTCACCGCGCGGACGGGTCGGCAGTTGATCGAGCTGCTCAGGTGTCGGGAAGCGGTCAGCCTTGGACTCCTTGTGCATGATCTTCGGCCCGGTGCTGCGCGGGTTCTGCACGGCCGGTTCGGCGCGTTGCTGATCGTCGCGAGCCGGACGGCGGTTGCGCGAGGACTCGTCACGACGGCCCTGGCCATCACGCGGAGCACCGTTGCGCGGGCCGTTGCGTTTGCCCGGCGGGGTGCCGGTGCTCGAACCGTTGCTGTTGCGCGGGCCGTTCTGGCGACCTTGCGACTGACCACCGCGTGGAGCGCCTGCGCCTGCACCTTGTGCCGGAGCACCCGGACGACGGCCGCGGCCACCGGCTGGAGCGGCTTTCGGCACGTAGTCGACGCGGTTACCGAAGTTATCGATATCGTCGTCGAGGAACTCGTCCGGTGCACGATCAGCCGCCGCGCGTGGTGGCTGGCTCGGACGCTGTTCGCGGGCCGGGGTGCCTTCACGTGGTTTCTGCTGACGGGCAGGGCGCTCGCCGCGTTCGCCGGCGGGTTTTTCCTTGCCCTTGTCTTTGCCTTTGTCCTTGCGACCGCCGCCACCACCGCCGCCATTCGGACCGTCGCCACGCGGGCCACGGGAGTTGCGCGGGTTGCGCATGTCCGGACGCTCACGCACTTCAGGCTTCTCGGCCTCGATGGTGCTGGCATCAAAGCCCATCAGGTCGCCGTCGGCGATTTTCTGCTTGGTCATGCGTTCGATGCTTTTCAGCAGCTTTTCTTCGTCCGGGGCCACCAGCGAGATCGCTTCGCCCGAACGACCGGCACGGCCAGTACGGCCGATACGGTGCACGTAGTCTTCATCGACGTTCGGCAGTTCGAAGTTGACCACGTGTGGCAACTGGTCGATGTCCAGACCGCGCGCGGCGATGTCGGTCGCGACCAGGATGCGCACTTCACCGGCCTTGAAATCGGCCAGGGCTTTGGTGCGGGCGTTCTGGCTCTTGTTGCCGTGGATCGCCACAGCCGGCAGGCCGTGCTTGTCCAGGTACTCGGCCAGACGGTTGGCGCCGTGCTTGGTGCGGGTGAACACCAGTACCTGTTCCCAGGCGCCGGCGGTGATCAGGTGCGCCAGCAGGGCACGCTTGTGGCTGGCCGGCAAACGGAACACGCGTTGCTCGATGCGCTCGACCGTGGTGTTCGGCGGGGTGACTTCGATGCGTTCCGGGTTGTGCAGCAGTTTGCCGGCAAGATCGGTGATGTCTTTGGAGAACGTCGCCGAGAACAGCAGGTTCTGACGCTTGGCCGGCAGGCGTGCGAGGACTTTCTTCACGTCGTGAACGAAGCCCATGTCGAGCATGCGGTCGGCTTCGTCGAGGACGAGGATTTCGACGTGGGACAGATCGACGCTGCCCTGGCCGGCGAGGTCGAGCAGACGACCCGGGCACGCGACGAGCACGTCAACGCCACGGGACATGGCCTGGACCTGCGGGTTCATGCCGACGCCACCGAAGATGCAGGCGCTGACGAATTTCAGGTCACGGGCGTAGATCTTGAAGCTCTCGTGAACCTGGGCCGCGAGTTCGCGGGTCGGGGTCAGGACCAGTACGCGCGGTTGGCGCGGGCCATGACGCTGGGATTTGTCCGGGTGACCGTTGGGGAACAACCGCTCCAGGATCGGAAGGGCGAAACCGCCGGTTTTACCGGTACCTGTCTGTGCCGCAACCATCAGGTCGCGACCTTGCAACACGGCGGGAATGGCCCGCTGTTGCACCGGAGTAGGCTCGGTATAGCCCGCATCTTCGATGGCACGGACTAAAGCCTCGGAGAGACCGAGGGAAGCAAAGGACATGAGTAATCCTGTTTTAGTTAGGGCTTGGCCCAATGGGAGTCTTGCCTGGCGCGAATCGCGTTTAAGAGGACGCGATCCCGTCCGGTCCTGCTGCGGTTCCGAAGGCACGTCAGGAGCGCTCGCGCGGGCTGAAAGCTGCGCTGTAGCGGGTCGAGAGGCCTGTTACGGTTCCGGGCGTCCGGGCGTGAGCCTGGCGGGAACGCCGGAGTATAACAGAGCAATCACTGCGCGCTGCTTTCCTGCTGCTCAACGGTTTTGCGGCTGGCTGAGGCGTTGCCCAGCGGCACGGCGTCGACCGGGGCGGCGCCGTAGCGTGCGCTGAGCTCGGCGTAGGCCGGTTCGCGCTTGAAACGCTTGAGTTCGGCGCCGAAACGCGCCACCAGCAAGTCCATCCCGGCATTGCGTCGAACCGCCAGATATTGGCTCTGACGGCTGATGACCGTGGGGTTTTCGGTGATTTGATCGCGAATATTCAGCTGGTCGAGCAAATGCTGACCCACGCGGCGATCGGTGATCAGCAAGTCGATGCGTCCGCGCAGCAGTTTGCCGAAGTTGGCTTCGTGGGTCGGTGCCGGTTCACGGGTAAACAGTGTCGACTGGCTGAAGTCCGGGCTGTACAGATAGCCCGGCGAAGTGCCGATGGTCAGGCCTTTGAGGTCTTCGAGCTGGCGGAACGGATGGGGACGGTCGTTGGCGTAGAACATCACGAACTCGACGTCCGACAGCGGTTCGATGGGGTAGAGCAGGGTGGCATCGCGCTCATCGCTGTGAAAAATATCCAGCGCGCCATCAGCCTGGCCGGTTTCGAGCATCGACAGACAACGTTTCCACGGCAGGAACTGCCATTCGACTTCGATTCCCAGACGCTTGAACACGATGGCGGTGGTTTCGTAGTCCAGCCCGAGGTTCTTGCCATCCTCTTCGTAGACGTAAGGTGCCCACGGCTCGGTGACAATACGCAGCTTCTCGCCCCGAGCGGCAAAGCTCAGGCAAGCAAAAACCAGCACGGTGAGTAACTGCGCGAAAAAAGGCATGGCTTGAGATTACGACGAGAAACGCGAAAGAGCCAGAAAGTGCCTGCACAAGCTCTAATTCGGGGATTCAAAAGCAAAAAATCGCAGCAACGACACCCCTGTAGGAGCTGCCGAAGGCTGCGATCTTTTGATCTTTCTTTTAGTGCTTAGCGCGGCAACTTCAGGTTATTCCAGATCGCCAGACTAGGTTCAGCCTGGTTCATGGAATAGAAGTGCAGCCCCGGTGCGCCGCCCTGCAGCAGGCGTTCGCACATTTCGCTGACAACTTGCTCGCCGAAGCGCTGAATGCTCTGGCTGTCATCGCCGTAGGCTTCCAGTTGCTTGCGGATCCAGCGCGGGATTTCCGCACCGCAGGCATCGGAGAACCGCGCCAGCTTGCTGTAGTTGGTGATCGGCATGATCCCCGGCACGACTGGAATATCCACGCCCAGCGCCTGCAAACGCTCGACGAAGTAGAAGTAGCTGTCGGCGTTGAAGAAGTACTGGGTAATGGCGCTGTCGGCACCGGCACGGGCCTTGCGCACGAAGTTGGCGAGATCGTCTTCGTAATTGCGCGCTTGCGGATGCATCTCCGGGTAAGCGGCAACTTCGATGTGGAAATGATCACCGGTTTCTTCACGAATGAATTCAACCAGTTCGTTGGCGTGACGCAGCTCGCCGCTGGTCATGCCCATGCCGGATGGCAGGTCGCCGCGCAGGGCCACGATGCGCTTGATGCCGGCCGCCTTGTACTCGTTCAGCAGGCCGCGCAGGTCGTCCTTGCTGTCTCCGACGCACGACAGGTGCGGTGCGGCCGGTACTTTGACTTCGCTTTCCAGCTGCAGAACGGTGTTGAGGGTGCGATCACGGGTCGAACCACCAGCGCCATAGGTGCAGGAGAAAAAATCGGGGTTGTACGTTGCCAACTGACGGGCAACGTTGAGCAGTTTTTCATGCCCAGCATCGGTCTTGGTCGGGAAGAACTCGAAGCTGTAGCGACGGTCTTGGGACATGGTCATACCCTTGGAAACAAGAACCTTCGAGGCGCTGCAATCCCATGTGGGAGCGAGCCTGCTCGCGAAAGCGCCGGGTCAGACAACACGGATGTTGAATGTTGCGACGCCTTCGCGAGCAGGCTCGCTCCCACAGGGAGAGCGAGCAGACAGCGCCTGTTAGTAGCGGTAAGCGTGCGGCTTGAACGGGCCTTCGACGGTCACGCCGATGTAGTCAGCCTGTTGCTTGGTCAGTTGAGTGACCACGCCGCCGAAGCCGCGCACCATTTCCAGGGCAACTTCTTCGTCGAGTTTCTTCGGCAGTACTTCAACGGTCAGACGCTCGGCTTTCTCGGCTGGCGACAGGTCGGCGTACTTCTGGCCGAACAGGAAGATCTGCGCCAGTACCTGGTTGGCGAACGAACCGTCCATGATGCGGCTCGGGTGACCAGTGGCGTTGCCCAGGTTCACCAGACGGCCTTCGGCCAGCAGGATCAGGTAGTCGTCGTTCTGCGCGTCGAAAGCGCCCGGGCCGGTACGGTGGATCTTGTGGACCTGTGGCTTCACTTCTTCCCATGCCCAGTTCTTGCGCATGAAAGCAGTGTCGATTTCGTTGTCGAAGTGACCGATGTTGCAGACAACAGCGCGCTTCTTCAGGGCTTTGAGCATGTTCGCGTCGCAAACGTTGACGTTGCCGGTGGTGGTCACGATCAGATCGATCTTGCCCAGCAGCGCCTTGTCGATGCTCGCTTCGGTGCCGTCGTTGATACCGTCGATGAACGGCGAAACCAGTTCGAAACCGTCCATGCAGGCCTGCATGGCGCAGATCGGGTCAACTTCGGAAACCTTGACGATCATGCCTTCCTGACGCAGGGACTGGGCCGAACCCTTGCCCACGTCACCGTAACCGATGACCAGCGCTTGCTTGCCGGACAGCAGGTGGTCGGTACCGCGCTTGATTGCATCGTTCAGGCTGTGACGGCAGCCGTACTTGTTGTCGTTCTTGGACTTGGTCACCGAGTCGTTGACGTTGATCGCCGGGATCTTCAGCTCGCCCTTGGCCAGCATGTCCAGCAGGCGGTGAACGCCGGTGGTGGTTTCTTCGGTCACGCCGTGAACACGGTCCAGCACCTGTGGGTACTTGTCGTGCAGCAGCTGAGTCAGGTCGCCGCCGTCGTCGAGGATCATGTTGGCGTCCCATGGCTGGCCATCCTTGAGGATGGTCTGCTCCAAGCACCACTCGTACTCTTCTTCAGTCTCGCCTTTCCAGGCGAAAACCGGGATGCCGGCGGCAGCGATGGACGCAGCGGCCTGATCCTGAGTCGAGAAAATGTTGCAGGACGACCAGCGTACTTCGGCACCCAGGGCAACCAGGGTTTCGATCAGCACGGCAGTCTGAATGGTCATGTGGATGCAGCCGAGGATTTTCGCGCCCTTGAGCGGCTGCTCGGAGGCGTACTTGCGGCGCAGACCCATCAGGGCCGGCATTTCCGACTCGGCGATGATGGTTTCGCGACGGCCCCAGGCAGCCAGGGACATGTCGGCAACTTTGTAATCGTTAAAATCTGCAGGCGTGATAACAGCGCTCATGAAGAGCCTCCATTCGTAATGTATGCGAATGGGCGCCGTTGTGCGTTTAGTGTCCGGCCGTGGCCAGTCAACGCCCCATCCGAGCCTGACAGGTTGATCCTGCTGCAGCGCCCCTCGGACAGGTGGCGGGAAAACGGTAGCAGGTGAACGTTACCGTTTTGAAACGGGGGCGATTATAGCCGTCTAGACTGATCTTCCAAAGGGTTTCTGTCGGCCAGATGAAGATCGCTAATAGCGACCATAGTAGAAGGCTCATGGAGCCTGACCGCCCGGTCTGCCAAGATGGCGCCATCTTTCGGCAAACGCTCAGGAGTGAACATGAATTTCCACACCCGCAAATGGGTAAAACCCGAAGACCTGAACCCCAACGGCACCCTGTTCGGCGGCAGCCTGCTGCGCTGGATCGACGAAGAAGCGGCGATTTACGCGATCGTCCAGTTGGGCAATCAGCGCGTGGTGACCAAGTACATTTCCGAAATCAACTTCGTCAGCGCCTCGCGCCAGGGCGACATCATCGAACTGGGCATCACCGCCACCGAGTTCGGCCGCACCTCGATCACCCTGACCTGCGAAGTGCGCAACAAGATCACCCGCAAGAGCATCCTCACGGTCGAGAAGATGGTTTTCGTCAACCTCGGCGAAGACGGCCTGCCGGCGCCGCACGGTCGCACCGAGATCAAGTACGTCAAAGACCAGTTCAAGGAAGATGAGCTCGTCAGCGAGTAATGCGAGCCCTGTAGGAGCTGCCGCAGGCTCGGGCCGCGATCGGACGATCTTTTGACTTTGTTTTGGTAGAGCAAGATCAAAAGATCGCAGCCTTCGGCAGCTCCTACATTGTCATGCGTAAATCCGGGGATTTGCGAGGCGCGTACAGAACGTATTCCAGGCAAGAACGGTCGTAGCTGAAAGCCCCCCACCCGGTTCCCACGCCATGAGCACCCCGACAGACGGCAAGACCCCCAACCTCTCGACCGACGAACAACATGAAGTCGAGAAAAACCAGCCGCCCCGCGCGGCGGTTCTGCATGAAATCATCCGCACTCAGGGCGATCAGGAACTGGAGCGCAGCATCGCTGCATTGTGGTGGTCGGCGCTCGCCGCCGGGCTGACCATGGGCCTGTCATTGATGGGCATGGGCCTGCTCAATTCGCGGCTGCCTGAGGGCGATGAGTTCAAGGTGATCGCCAGTTTCGGCTACTGCGCCGGTTTTCTCGCGGTGATTCTCGCCCGCCAGCAACTGTTCACCGAAAATACCCTGACCGCCGTTCTGCCGGTGATGACCAAACCGACCATGAAAAACTTCGGCCGGTTGATCCGCTTGTGGGGCGTGGTCCTGTTCGGCAATTTGTGCGGGACGATTCTGGTGGCGTACGTGATGCTCGAGCTGCCGATCTTCGACAGCAAGACTGATCACGCCTTCCTTGAAATCGGCCGCAAGGTCATGGAAAACCACGCCAGTCAGATGTTTGCCAAGGGCATCGTTTCCGGCTGGATGATCGCCACCATGGTCTGGATGATCCCGTCCATGGAGAGCGCGAAGATGTGGATCATCATCCTCATCACCTACCTGATGGCGCTGGGCGACTTCACCCACATCGTGGTCGGTTCGGCGGAAGTGTCGTATCTGGTATTTGCCGGCGAGCTGCCGTGGAGTGATTTCTGGATGGTGTTTGCCGGGCCCACGCTGGCGGGGAATATCATCGGCGGCAGTTTCATCTTCGCCCTGATCAGCCATGCACAGATCCGCAGCGAAAGCGGCGCGCCGAAAGATACAGGCAAGGCGAAACAGGCTGCAGATCAGGCCGAAAAGCCCGATCCGCAGCAGATCAGAAAATGATCAGTGGTGCGCAGGCTCGGCCGCTGTGGCCGGCTCGTCACGGGTGGCGTGCTTGACCAGTTTGCCGATGGTCAGGCCCTGCAGCAGGATCGACGACAGCACCACGATGTAGGTGATGCTCAGCAGCAGATCGCGCTCCGGGCCCAGCGGCAGGGCCAGCGCCAGTGCCACCGAGACCCCACCGCGCAAACCGCCCCAGGTCAGAATGCGAATGGTGCCGCGCGGCACCGTGCGCCAGCGCCGCAGCAGAACGATGGCCGGGGCCACGGTGAGCAGGCGCGACAGCAGGATCGCCAGCGCCAGCAAACTGGCCGCCGCCACGTGCGCCCAGTTGAACGGCAGCAGCAACAGCTCCATGCCGATCAGCGCGAACAGCAGGGCGTTGAGCATGTCATCGAGCAGCTCCCAGAAGCCGTCGAGGTACTTGCGGGTCATGTCGTTCATCGCCAGGTTGCGCCCCAGGTTACCGATGATCAGACCGGCCACCACCATCGCGATCGGCGCCGAGACGTGCAGCTCGGTGGCCATCGCCGAACCGCCGATCACCAGCGCCAGGGTCAGCATCACCGTGATCTGATGCTGCTGGACGCTCTTGATCATCCGGTACACCCCATAACCGATCAGCCCGCCGAACAGCACACCGCCAATGGCTTCGTGCACGAACAGCATGGCCGTGGCGCTGAGGGTCGGCGTCTCACCCAGTTGGGCGATGCCCAGCAGCACGGTGAACACCACCACCGCAGTGCCGTCATTGAACAGCGACTCGCCGACGATGGTGGTTTTCAGCGGCTTCGAGGCATTGGCGGTACGCAGTACGCCGAGCACCGCGATCGGGTCGGTCGGCGAAATCAGCGCGCCGAACAGCAGGCAGTAGAGGAAGCTCACGTGCCAGCCGAACAGGGCAAAGATGTAAAAAGCGAGGCTGCCGATCACGACGGTGGCAATCAGCACGCCGAAAGTGGCCAACAGGCCGATCGGCCAGCGGTAGCTGCGCAGGTCGTTGAGGTTGACGTGCAGGGCGCCGGCGAACAGCAGGAACGACAGCATCCAGTTCATCAGCAGATCGCCGAAGTCGATCTGGCCGATCAGTTGCTGCACGCGCTCTTCGAGGCCGGGATAGCCGAGCACGCTCAGGCCTTGCAGCAACAGGGAGAACATCAGCGCGGTGACCATCACGCCGATAGTCGGCGGCAGGCCGATGAAGCGGTAATTGACGAAGGTGAGAAGGGTGGTGAGGCAGATAAAAGCGGCGACAAGTTCTAGCATCCGGGCTCCATTGGATGGGGGTGGAAAGACAGCGCCCCGATTCTTCGGTGCAAAGGTTGGATGGGCTGTTTCGGGGTGGGGACACAATCATGCCCCCTCGGTTGGTCAGCCGCAGACATTGGTGTAGGGTCAACAAAAAAATCAAGGAGTGGGACGTGGCGGCGACAGTTCTGGTGTTAATGGCGGCGCTGTTGCACGCGACGTGGAATACCCTGATCAAGTTCAGTGCCGAACGGCTGCTGGTGGTGGCGTGCATGGACACGGTGGCGCTGCTGTTCGTGGCGCTGGCATTTCCATTCATCAGCCTGCCGCCGCTGGAGATCTGGCCGTGGATTCTGGCGTCGGCAGCATTCGAGCTGCTGTATCGCTATCTGCTGATACAGGCCTATCGGGTCGGCGACCTCGGGTTGGTTTATCCGTTGATGCGTGGCTTGTCGCCGCTGGTGGTGCTGGCGCTGACCCTGATCTTCGCCGGCGAAGTGCTCACCGCGCAGCAGATCTTCGGGATCATGCTGATTCCGCTGGGCATGGCCTGCCTGCTCTGGCAGGGCGGTGGTGGCAAACATCTCCCTTGGTCGATGCTACCGGTGGTGGCGCTGATCGGCTTGTGCATCGGTTGCTACACCTACATCGATGGTCAGGCCTTGCGGCGCTGGTCGCATCCACTGGATTACCTGGTCTGGGTCACGCTGTTCAGCGCCTGGCCGTTTCCGTTGCTGGCGTGGGTGGCGAAACGCCCGGCGTTTATGGTGTTCTGGAGCGAGCAATGGAAGCTGGGCCTGGCGGTCGGGTTCTGCGTGTTGTTCAGCTACGCTCTGGTGCTGTGGGCGATGCAGTTGGGCTCGATTGCCGAGGCGGCGGCCTTGCGTGAGATCAGCGTGATCCTGGTGGTGCTGTTCGGCATGCGCTACCTGAAAGAACCTTTCGGCAGGCCGCGGCTCTTAGCCTGTGGGCTGGTATTGATCGGCATGCTGGTGATGAAGTTCTGACTGCCCGCAACTCTCTATCACTCGAAGAAGGACGGCTTTATGACGGTGGCTCTGTGGTGTGTGTTGATCGCGATTTTCCTGCCGTATGTGTGCACGATCGTGGCCAAGGTCTCAGGCGGCTTCAGGCTCAGTGACAATCATGATCCTCGGGATTTTCTCGATAGCGTGGGCGGCGTCGCCCGAAGGGCGCATGCGGCGCAGTTGAACAGCTTCGAGGTGATGCCGGCATTTGCTGCCGCAGTGATTGTTGCGCATCTGGTGGGCACGGCGCAGCTAGTGACAGTGAATGTGCTGGCGGTGCTGTTTATCACCAGTCGCCTGCTGTACATCATCTGCTACCTGGCGGACTGGGCGATCTTGCGGTCGCTGGTGTGGTTTGTCGGGATGGGGCTGATTGCTGCGTTCTTCTTTGTATCGGTATAGATCAAGCAAGATCAAAAGGTCGCAGCCTGCGGCAGCTCCTACAGGAGTGCGCATTCCTCTGTAGGAGCTGCCGCAGGCTGCGATCTTTTTGCTTTTCAAGTTTTATCGGCGACTTGGGGTACTTGCGGCAACGCCACACCTTTAGGCCAGAGCATCCAGATCTGCCCCTGCTGCTTCATGTCCCCGGCCAGTTGCCCGGCAGAATCGCCGGTGCCCCAGAACAGATCCGCACGCACCTCGCCGGCAATCGCGCCACCGGTGTCCTGCGCCGCGACCGGGCGAACCAAAGCGCTGCCGTCCGGGCGAGTGGTCGACAGCCACAGCAGGCTGCCCAACGGAATCACCTTGCGATCCACTGCTGCGCTGTAACCCGCAGTCAGCGGCACGTTCAGCGAGCCGCGCGGGCCTTCGTTGCTGTCCGGGTTGCGAGTGAAAAACACGTAGCTCGGGTTGCTGCCCAGCAGTTCCGGAATGCGCGACGGGTTGGCCTTGGCCCAGTTGCTGATCGCGCTCATGGTCACGTCCTCTTTCTTCAGCTCACCTTGCTCGACCAGCCAGCGACCGATCGGCCGGTACGGGTGGCCATTCTGGTCGGCGTAGGCGATGCGCAGTTGTTTGCCATCCGGCGTCTGAATCCGCCCGGAACCCTGGATCTGCAAAAACTGCAGGTTCATTGGATCGGTCAGGTAGGCCACTACCGGCGCTTTGACGCCTTTGGATTCGATGGTTGCCGCGTCGTCATACGGCTTGAGCACCCGACCTTCGAGGCGACCGCGCAGGCGCTTGCCCTTGAGTTCCGGGTAAATGCTGTCCAGCGAGACGATGATCATGTCTTCCGGCACGCCATACACCGGCACGTTCGCCACCTCGGTGGGCGTCAGGCTGCCGGGGTAGACCGGTTCGTAGTAACCGGTGATCAGACCGTTGGGGTTGTCATGCTCGGCGCGCAGCCCGAATACGTCGAGGTTCTGCTTGAGGAAGGCGCGGATCTCGTTGGCGTTCAGCGGCACGTTGGCGGCTGCCGCGCAGGTGCCACCCCAGACCGGATCAGCCTTGAGTCGGGTGCAGGCGCTGCGCCATGAACCGAAACCGGCGACCAGATCGCTGTCGGACACCGCCGGCAGGGCTTCCCAGGTGGTGCTGGAATAAGTGGCCAAGGCGTGGGTTTTCGGTTTGGCAGTGTCGCCGCCCGTACAGCCGGCAAGGATTGCCAGCAGTGGCAGGGTTGCGATCAGTGGGTGACGCCAGGCCTTGAAGCGGCTGTTCATGGAGTGATTCCTGTGCCGGTTGCCCAAGTGCTCCATGCGCTCGGGCAACCCGTATTTTTAATAGGGCTATTGGTGTTTGTCGGCGACGCGAGGATACTGGCCGCCGAATTCCGTGACCTGAAGCCACCATGACTCTTAAAAGAATTTCTGTTGTATTGCTGGCCTGTCTGACCTTGTCCGCCTGTGGCGGCGTCGATCCGAATTCGCCGTTGGGGCAACGCAAGGCGATCTTCAAGCAGATGCTCAAGACCGGCGAAGACCTGGGCGGCATGTTGCGTGGACGTATTCCGTTCGACGGGCCGAAATTCGCCGAAGGCGCGGTGAAGCTCGATGCGTTGTCGCATGAACCGTGGAAGCATTTCCCGCAGGTTCGTGAAGAAGATCACACCAGCGCCAAGGATGATGTCTGGCTGCGTCAGGCCCGCTTTCAGGAATTGGCCCGCAACCTTGAAGCGGCCACCGGTGAACTGGTAATCGCCAGCAAGGTTCAGCCTTACAAGGCCAGTAACCTCGGGCCAGCGGTGCAGAAAGTTGAAGATGCCTGCAGCGCTTGCCATAAAGAGTTTCGGGATCATTGAACTGCTGAGCAATTGTGGCGAGGGGATTTAGCGAAACGTCGCACCGCCCCGATCGGCGGCGAAGCCGTCGTGAACCTGCTGTTCTTTCTGAAAGACTCGGTTGAATGGTTTTGGGGCTGCTGCGCAGCCCATCGGGGATAAATCCCCTCACCACATAAATCTCCCTCACCAAACCTTCGGTTACTTGTCGATCTGGTCCAGCGCATCCTGCAGCTCTTTGCGCGACTCGGCGAGCTTGTCCTTGCGCTTGTTGATCTTCTCTGGATCGCCTTTCTTCATCGCCTTGTCGAGATCCGCCTGACGCTTGCTCACTTCGTGCTTGGCTTCCAGCACCTTGTTTTCGCGTTCTTTCTTCAGACCGGCATCGGTGCAGTTCTTGGTCACTTCATCCAGAGCGGTTTGCAGACCGGCCTGCTGATCGGTGTTGCCGCGGGATTTGGCCTGTTCGAGCTGATTGATGATGCCCTGCTTCTTCGCGGCGCAACCGGTCAGGCCCGGTGCATCTTCGTCAGCCATCACAGGCGCGGCCAGAACGCCACAGAGAGTCAGCAAGGCAAGCGGTGCAAGAAATTTCATAAAAGCTCCATGTGCAAAGGCAGTCGGGTCGGGGGCACTGCGCTGTTTGAGCGTCTGACGGCCCTTGGGTTCCCGGCTGCCGGGGATTGCGTGATCAGAAACCGTCGATTCCGGCGGCGCGTAATGTGTCACTCAAGGCCAGCACCTGCGGGTCGCGGAAGAATGCGCTCAATTGCGCCGCGCGGCCCGGGCCGATTCCGGCTTCTGCCTGCCATTGTTCGGTATCGCGTTGTGCCAGCGCCTGCCACGAGTCGGCCAGTTGTGCCTGCCCCGTCGGCGGTAAACCCAATGCTTTGAGCCACTGCGTGAACGGCCGTTGGCGGGCGCTGTGAAAACTGTTGATCAGACGCGCGCTGCTGCGCTCGCCGAAGCCGGCAATGTTAGCAAGCTCTGGCTCGTCGAGGGTCAACCAATCCAGCAGGTTGTTCAGGCGGCCTGTTTCCAGAAGTTTCTCCCATGTGCCGCGCCCGACATTCTGCAGCGCCAGCCCCTGCTTGCCACTGAGCCAGGTCAGGCGCGCGAGAAACTGGCTTTCGCAACCGGGTGTCGGTTGCCAGCAGCTCAGGGCGTGGAAATCGCGCGTGTCGGGAATGTCGAGGGCGGCCCGTTCGGAGGTACGCAACACCACACTGTCGAGTCGTGGAATCGTCAACCCGGCCAGGCTGATTGCCACTTGATCGCCGGGGCGGATATCCAGCGCCTGCCAGCGCTTGAGTGACCCGGCACTGACGCGTCTGATCTGGCGGTCATCGAGCATCACCGGCGACAACTCCAGTACCGGCGTGATGCGTCCGCTGCGGCCGACTTTGAAATTGACTTTGCGCACTTCGGCCAGCGCTCGGGCAAACGGGTATTTCCAGGCGATAGCCCAGTAGGGCGCGCTCGCCTGCCAGCGCTCAGCCGGTGGACGCTGGCTCTGGCGCAGGACAATGCCGTCAGTAGCGAACGGCAGGGGCGATCGATACCAATGCTCGCGCCATCTTTGCGCGTCGGTAAAGTTGGCGATGACCTGACTGAATGGCGCTGTCGTGGCGAAGCCCAACGTCGCTAGCGTCGATATTCTTTCAGGCAGATTCGCCGGACCCTGCGGCCAGTCCCAGACGAACAGACCGATCCCGGACGCCTGTTCTGCGCTCAAGGTTTTACGGCTCATCAGCCCGGCAACCGTGGCGCGGGCGTTGACGCTGCCGGTGCTGGCTTGCACATGTTGATTCAGGCGCCAGTAGAGCTCGCCCTGCACCAGCAGGTCCAGCGGCTGGGTCAGTTGTTGCGGAATGGCAGCGATCTTTTGCGCCGACGCTGTCCAGTCCTGACCGCTGACCCCGTCGCCGCGACTGATCGCTTGCTGCAACAGGCCACGGCGGTAAATCAGCGTCACTGCGACGCCATCGACCTTGGGTTGTGCCCAGACATCCTGCCGGTCCT
The DNA here is from genome assembly GCF_016756945.1 of Pseudomonas sp. MWU318. Lineage (NCBI taxonomy): Bacteria > Pseudomonadati > Pseudomonadota > Gammaproteobacteria > Pseudomonadales > Pseudomonadaceae > Pseudomonas > Pseudomonas sp. MWU318. The sequence continues at coordinate 39,374 of NZ_JAESJL010000003.1, read as the reverse complement.
TCAGCCATGCTTGAACGGCGGCGGCTTGGTGAAGCTTGTCCAGACCGGTGTGGGCGACCGGATGCGCGACGGAGCCAGACGCACTGCGCAACGGTTCGGGCGCTGCGGGCTGCTGGAAGCACTGGCGCCATTGGTTGAGGCGCAGGCGCGATTGATCGTAAAGCTCGTCGGCAATCAGCGAGCGGCCTTCGCGGTGATAGGCGTCGTCCCATTGGTCGATCTGTTTTTGCAGGGCGGAGATTTCAATGTTTGCCCTGCTGGCAGACCAGTCGGGGCAGGCTGAATAAGCGATCAGAGGCGTGAAGCTCAGCAGAACAGCGGAAAACAGGCGCAGCGTGGCAAGCATTTTGAGCGTCCTTGCTCAGGGGGAATGCTTGAAGGCTAGGCGAGGATTGCGGGTCGGGTAGCCTGGGTGTTTTGCGGGGTGTTGCGCAGCGTTAAAGTCAAAAGATCGCTGCCTTCGGCAGCTCCTACAGGGGAACGCGATCTTTTGCTCTTTGCAAACATGAAAAAGCCCCGCACGGCGCGAACCGTGCGGGGCTTTTTTTGCGGCCGGGGAGGGCTTACAGACCAGCAGCGGAACGCAGAGCGTCGGCGCGGTCGGTTTTTTCCCAGGTGAAGGTGGAGAAGGTGTCTTCGCCAACAGTCTTGATCTGCGGAGCACGACCGAAGTGGCCGTAGGCTGCAGTTTCCTGGTACATCGGGTGCAGCAGGTCGAGCATGGTGGTGATCGCGTATGGACGCAGGTCGAACACTTCACGCACCAGTTTGATGATCTTGTCATCGCTGATCTTGCCGGTACCGAAGGTGTTCAGCGAAATCGAAGTCGGCTGAGCGACACCGATGGCGTAGGACACCTGGATCTCGCAACGCTCGGCCAGGCCGGCAGCGACGATGTTCTTGGCAACATAACGGCCAGCGTAGGCAGCCGAACGGTCAACCTTCGATGGATCTTTACCGGAGAACGCGCCACCGCCGTGACGGGCCATGCCGCCGTAGCTGTCGACGATGATCTTGCGACCGGTCAGACCGCAGTCACCTACCGGGCCGCCAATGATGAACTGGCCGGTCGGGTTGATGTGGAACTGGGTGTCTTTGCTCAGCAGTTCGGCAGGCAGCACGTGCTTGACGATCAGCTCCATCACGCCTTCGCGCAGGTCTTTGTAGGACACTTCAGGGTTGTGCTGGGTCGACAGAACAACGGCGTCGATACCGACAACCTTGCCGCCTTCGTAACGGCAAGTCACTTGCGATTTGGCGTCCGGACGCAGCCACGGCAGCAGACCCGATTTGCGGGCTTCGGCCTGGCGCTGTACCAACTGGTGCGAGAAGGTGATCGGTGCTGGCATCAGCACGTCGGTTTCGTTGCTGGCGTAGCCGAACATCAGGCCCTGGTCGCCAGCGCCCTGATCTTCAGGCTTGGCACGGTCAACGCCCTGGTTGATGTCAGGGGACTGCTTGCCGATGATGTTCATCACGCCGCAGGTCGCGCCGTCGAAGCCGACTTCGGAGCTGGTGTAGCCGATGTCGCAGATCACATCACGAACGATCTGCTCCAGGTCAACCCAGGCGCTGGTGGTCACTTCACCGGCAACGATAGCCACGCCGGTCTTGACCAGGGTTTCCACGGCAACGCGTGCGTGTTTGTCCTGGGCGATAATGGCGTCCAGCACCGCATCGGAAATCTGGTCGGCGATTTTGTCCGGATGTCCTTCAGACACGGACTCGGAGGTGAAGAGGGAGTATTCGCTCATCTCGATGTTTTCCTGAATTTACCGATGGTGAGTGTCGCCAGCCGGTCGCTGAAAGTGGCGAACCTGGATCTGGAAACCATTACGTAAGCCTACATAGAGGCTGTCCCCGGGAACGAGTCCCGCAGCGGTGGCCCAACGGGCCAAATCGTCCTGTTCAAACCCCAACCACAGATCACCGCAGGCCTCCCTGGCCCAACTCTGGTTGTGGCTACATAACTCTGTCACGAGCAGGCTACCGCCCGGTTGCAGCAGGCCGGCCATGTGCTTGAGCGCTTCGGCCGGCGCGGCGAAATGGTGCAGCACCATGTTCAGTACCACGCAATCGGCCTGAAGGCTGGTGCCATTCAATGCATCGGCCAATTGCAGGCTGACGTTAGCCAGCCGTTCACGTTCACATACCTGACGCGCCAGTTCGAGCATCGCCGGGCTGTTGTCCAGCGCGGTTACGGTGCCGAAGCGGCGGGCCAGTTCCGGCAGGAAAGCACCATCGCCGGGGCCGACTTCAATGGCCGTGGCAGCACCATTGAAGTTCAGTTTGTCGAGCAGGGCCAGCACGCTGTCACGGTACTGCGGCAGACCTGCGATCAAGTCTTGCTGGGCGCGGAATTTCTCCGCGACCCGGGCGAAAAAGTCCTGGCTGGCCGCTTCACGTTGTCCGTGAACCTGGGCGATGCGCGTCTGCACGTCGTCCGGCAGCGCCAGATTGTCGACTTCTTCTAACAATGCGGCGTGCAACTTGCCGCCCAGCAATTCGGTGTGGGGCAGGGCGCGGCGATAGAAAATTGCGTTACCTTCACGGCGTGTCGCCACCAGATCGGCCTGGGCCAGCACTTTTAGGTGGTGGCTCATGCCGGACTGACCGATGCCGAAAATCTGCGCCAACTCCAGTACGCCGAACGAGTCGTTGGCCAGCGCGCGCAATACATTCAGACGCAGCGGATCGCCACCGGCCTTGCACAGGGCCGCCAGCTCGTCGCAATCGTCATGGCGAATGGAAGGCACGCGTAAGTTCATGGGGCAGCAGTCTAGTGACGGTGGGAAATCGCCGCAAGGGCAATATCAAAAAGTTTTGATATTGCTCGATAGATGGCACTTCTCCCTGGCTGGTTAACTCTACAAACGAACAGCGGAAAGGTTTCACCAGACGAAACCGCCGTCCAGCACGGGAAAAACGCCTTCGGATGACTATCTGTCATTGCCCCGAAGCGCTCCGGTGAGGGAAAATGCCCTCCTTTTTTCCGTTTCAATCTATTCACACCCAGGAGATCAGCGATGCCTAGCCGTCGTGAGCGTGCCAACGCCATTCGTGCCCTCAGCATGGATGCCGTGCAAAAAGCCAACAGCGGCCATCCCGGTGCCCCTATGGGTATGGCAGATATCGCCGAAGTACTTTGGCGCGACTACCTCAAGCACAACCCGAGCAACCCGTCGTTCGCCGACCGTGACCGCTTCGTGCTGTCCAACGGCCACGGCTCGATGTTGATCTACTCGCTGCTGCACCTGACCGGTTACGACCTGTCGATCGACGATCTCAAGCAGTTCCGTCAACTGCACAGCCGCACCCCGGGTCACCCGGAATTCGGTTACACCCCGGGCGTCGAGACCACCACCGGCCCGCTGGGTCAGGGTCTGGCCAACGCAGTCGGCTTCGCCCTGGCAGAAAAAGTCCTGAGCGCGCAGTTCAACCGTCCTGGCCACAACATCGTTGATCACCACACCTACGTGTTCCTCGGTGATGGCTGCATGATGGAAGGCATTTCCCACGAAGTCGCTTCCCTGGCCGGTACGCTGGGCCTGGGCAAGCTGATCGCCTTCTACGACGACAACGGCATCTCCATCGACGGTGAAGTCGAAGGCTGGTTCACCGATGACACCCCGAAGCGTTTCGAATCCTACAACTGGCAGGTGATCCGCAACGTCGACGGGCACGATCCGGAAGAGATCAAGACCGCCATCGAAACCGCGCGCAAGAGCCCGCTGCCGACCCTGATCTGCTGCAAGACCACCATCGGTTTCGGTTCGCCGAACAAGCAGGGCAAGGAAGATTGCCACGGCGCCCCACTGGGTGACGCGGAAATTGCCCTGACCCGTCAGGCGCTGAACTGGAACTACGGCCCGTTCGAAATCCCGGCCGACATTTATGCCGAGTGGGATGCCAAGGAAAAAGGTCGCGCCGCCGAAGCCGAGTGGGATCAGCGTTTCGCTGCCTACTCCGCGGCGTTCCCGACCGAAGCCAACGAGCTGATCCGTCGTCTGAGCGGCGAACTGCCGGCTGACTTCGCGGAAAAAGCCTCGGCCTACATCGCTGAAGTGGCGGCCAAAGGCGAAACCATCGCCAGCCGTAAAGCCAGCCAGAACACCCTGAACGCGTTCGGCCCGCTGCTGCCGGAACTGCTCGGCGGCTCGGCTGACCTGGCCGGTTCCAACCTGACCCTGTGGAAAGGTTGCAAAGGCGTCAGCGCTGAAGATGCCAGCGGCAACTACATGTACTACGGCGTGCGCGAATTCGGCATGACCGCGATCATGAACGGCGTGTCCCTGCACGGTGGCCTGGTGCCTTACGGCGCGACCTTCCTGATGTTCATGGAATATGCGCGCAACGCGGTACGCATGTCGGCGCTGATGAAGAAGCGTGTGATCCACGTCTACACCCACGACTCCATCGGTCTGGGCGAAGACGGCCCGACGCACCAGCCGATCGAGCAACTGACCAGCCTGCGGACCACGCCGAACCTCGACACCTGGCGTCCAGCCGATGCCGTTGAATCGGCAGTGGCCTGGAAAAACGCGTTGGAGCGTAAGGACGGCCCATCGGCGCTGATCTTCTCGCGTCAGAACCTGCAGCACCAGGAACGCGATGTCGGCCAGATCGCCGACATCAGCCGCGGTGGCTACGTGTTGAAGGACTGCGCAGGCGAGCCTGAGCTGATCCTGATCGCCACCGGTTCGGAAGTCGGTCTGGCCGTTCAGGCCTACGACAAACTGACCGAGCAAGGCCGCAAGGTGCGCGTGGTTTCCATGCCTTGCACCAGCGTGTTCGACGCTCAGGACGCCGGCTACAAGCAATCGGTTCTGCCGTTGCAGGTCAGCGCACGTATCGCGATCGAAGCGGCCCACGCCGACTTCTGGTTCAAGTACGTGGGTCTGGAAGGTCGCGTGATCGGCATGACCACCTACGGCGAATCGGCTCCGGCTTCGGCACTGTTCGAAGAGTTCGGCTTCACCCTGGAAAACATCCTGGGTCAGGCTGAAGAGCTGCTGGAAGACTAAAACATAGCGCGGCGACCCAAGTCGCCGCGTTCCCTGTAGGAGCTGCCGGAGGCTGCGATCTTTTGATCTTGATCTAAAAAAACAGGATCAAAAGATCGCAGCCTCCGGCAGCTCCTACATGGGGTTGTGTTGTTAGCGAATACTATCGAGAACCCCATGCCTCAACCGCGTCCCTACAAAGTTGCACTCAACGGCTACGGCCGGATTGGTCGTTGCGTCTTGCGTGCGTTGTTCGAGCGAGGCGAGAGCGCCGGGTTTGAAATTGTCGCGATCAACGATCTGGCGGACATGGCCAGCATCGAATACCTGACACGCTTCGACTCCACCCACGGCCGCTTTCCCGGCGAAGTGCGAGTAGAAGGCGATTGTCTGCATATTAATGGCGACTGCGTGAAGGTCCTGCGCAGTGCCACCCCCGAAGGCATCGACTGGGCGGCGCTGGGCGTCGACCTGGTGCTCGAATGCTCCGGCGCTTACCACACCCGCGAAGACGGCCAGCGCTTCCTCGACGCCGGCGCGCCACGCGTGCTGTTCTCGCAACCGATGGCCAGCGAGGCGGATGTCGACGCCACCATCGTCTACGGCGTCAATCAGGATTGCCTGACCGGCGCCGAACTGCTGGTGTCCAACGCCTCCTGCACCACCAACTGCGGTGTGCCGCTGTTGCGTCTGCTGGACAAGGCGATCGGCCTGGATTACGTGTCGATCACCACTATTCACTCGGCAATGAACGATCAGCCGGTGATCGACGCCTATCACCACGAAGACTTGCGCCGCACCCGTTCGGCGTTTCAGTCGGTGATCCCGGTGTCCACTGGTCTGGCGCGTGGTATCGAGCGCCTGCTGCCGGAACTTGCCGGGCGAATTCAGGCCAAAGCCGTACGCGTGCCGACGGTCAACGTGTCCTGCCTCGACATCACGATGCAGACCGCCACCGCGACCGATGCCAACGAGGTCAACCGGATCCTGCGCGAAGCCGCCACCAACGGCCCGCTCAAGGGGCTGCTGGCCTACACCGAGTTGCCGCACGCCAGCTGTGATTTCAACCATGACCCACATTCGGCCATCGTCGATGCCAGTCAGACCCGTGTTTCCGGCCCCAAACTGGTGAACATCCTGGCCTGGTTCGACAACGAATGGGGTTTTGCCAACCGAATGCTGGACGTTGCAGACCACTATCTGCAAACAGCGATTTCAAAAAAACCTGCTCTCTAAGAACAGTTACTCAGGAAGTGCGACCCATGACCGTGTTGAAGATGTCCGACCTCGATCTGCAAGGTAAGCGCGTATTGATTCGCGAAGACCTCAACGTCCCAGTCAAGGACGGTGTTGTCACCAGCGATGCGCGTATCCTGGCTTCGCTGCCGACCATCAAGCTGGCCCTGGAAAAAGGTGCGGCGGTGATGGTGTGCTCGCACCTGGGCCGTCCGACCGAAGGCGAGTTCTCCGCCGAGAACAGCCTCAAGCCAGTCGCCGACTACCTGAGCAAGGCCCTGGGCCGCGAAGTGCCGCTGGTGGCCGATTACCTGGGCGGTGTTGACGTCAAGGCCGGCGACATCGTGCTGTTCGAAAACGTGCGCTTCAACAAGGGCGAGAAAAAGAACGCCGACGAACTGGCCCAGCAATACGCCGCCCTGTGCGACGTGTTCGTGATGGACGCTTTCGGCACCGCGCACCGTGCCGAAGGTTCGACGCATGGTGTTGCCAAGTTCGCCAAAGTCGCGGCTGCTGGCCCGTTGCTGGCCGCTGAACTGGACGCACTGGGCAAGGCGCTGGGCGCACCGGCCAAGCCAATGGCTGCCATCGTTGCCGGTTCCAAGGTCTCGACCAAACTCGATGTACTGAACAGCTTGAGCCAGATCTGCGATCAACTGATCGTCGGCGGCGGCATCGCCAACACCTTCCTCGCCGCTGCCGGTCACCCGGTCGGCAAGTCGCTGTACGAGCCGGACCTGCTGGACACCGCACGCGCCATCGCCGCCAAGGTCAGCGTGCCGCTGCCGGTGGACGTGGTCGTCGCCAAGGAATTCGCTGAAAGCGCTGAAGCCACCGTCAAGCTGATCGCTGACGTTGCCGCTGACGACATGATTCTGGACATCGGCCCGCAAACCGCGGCCAACTTCGCCGAACTGCTGAAATCGTCGAAAACCATTCTGTGGAACGGCCCGGTCGGCGTGTTTGAATTCGACCAGTTCGGCAACGGCACCAAGGTGCTGGCCCAAGCCATCGCTGACAGCGCCGCGTTCTCCATTGCCGGCGGTGGCGACACCTTGGCGGCCATCGATAAATATGGCGTGGCCGAGCAAATCTCCTACATTTCCACCGGTGGTGGCGCGTTCCTCGAATTCGTCGAAGGCAAGGTGCTGCCGGCCGTTGAAGTCCTGGAAAGCCGGGCCAAGGCCTGAGGCCGCCCGTTTGGCCAGGCAAAGGAGTGTTCAGATGGTCAAGTCGTTAGCGCTGTTGTTGCTGACCGGTACGCTGGCGGCCTGCGGGAGTAACCCGAAGGCCGAGGCCACGCCTGCACCGGATGCGGCACAGAAAGGCTGCTATCAGGCCGACTGGCAGGCCGAAACCAACCCGGTGCTGAACAAGCGCTCGGGGCCGGACGGTCTGGACAAATACGAGACGCAAACCCCGGCCAAGGAACATGGTTGTCCTTGACCGGTCTGACTCTTTAACTCAGGGCTGGCGGCGTTGGCTGTCAGTCGAGGAACACGGATGAAAGGCTTGATCGCCATTGCGGCGTTGGCATTGTTGGGCGGTTGCGCGCAGATGAACCTGTTTCAGTCGTCCGCACCTGCGGACAGCTGGATCACCTGGACCTGCGACAGCCAGGCCAAAGTGCTGTGGCGCTACGTCGATGCCGGCCAGAAGGAAGTCGATGTTCGACTGGGCGGCGGTGATCAGGTCTATCGCCTGAAAGAAGAGCCGGGCGCCTCGGGCGTGCTGTACAGCGACGGCATGCTGGCGTTTCACGTCAAGGGTAACGAAGGCCTGGTGTACTGGGTCGCCACCAATGACCTGATTGGCCGCGGCTGCAAGGCCAGTAATTGACACACCGCAGGCCCATTGTAGGAGTGAGCCTGCTCGCGATAGCGGTATGACAGTCGCTGCAGTACTGGCTGCAGGATTGCTATCGCGAGCAGGCTCACTCCTACAAGGGCTGTGTGTAGTACTTGAGAATTTGCTTTATCGAATCACCAGACCGGGCTTCGACCCCCGATCTGCAATCACTTGAATAGCCGCCGCCGCTCCGGCAGGCTGGCACGATTAACGACCCTCAACCGGGAGAGACACACACAATGGCACTTATCAGCATGCGCCAGATGCTGGACCACGCAGCCGAGTTCGGCTACGGCGTTCCAGCCTTCAACGTCAACAACCTTGAGCAGATGCGCGCCATCATGGAAGCCGCTGACAAGACTGACTCCCCGGTGATCGTCCAGGCTTCGGCCGGCGCTCGCAAATACGCCGGCGCGCCGTTCCTGCGTCACCTGATCCTGGCCGCGATCGAAGAATTCCCGCACATCCCGGTGTGCATGCACCAGGACCACGGCACCAGCCCTGACGTCTGCCAGCGTTCCATCCAACTGGGCTTCAGCTCGGTAATGATGGACGGTTCCCTCGGCGAAGACGGCAAGACCCCGACCGACTACGAATACAACGTCCGCGTTACCCAACAAACTGTTGCCATGGCTCACGCCTGCGGCGTTTCGGTTGAAGGCGAGCTGGGCTGCCTGGGTTCGCTGGAAACCGGCATGGCCGGTGAAGAAGACGGCATCGGCGCTGAAGGCGTTCTGGATCACAGCCAGATGCTGACCGACCCTGAAGAAGCCGCTGACTTCGTCAAGAAGACCCAGGTCGATGCCTTGGCCATCGCCATCGGCACCAGCCACGGCGCCTACAAATTCACCAAGCCACCTACCGGTGACGTGTTGGCGATCGACCGCATCAAGGAAATCCACAAGCGCATCCCGAACACCCACCTGGTGATGCACGGTTCTTCGTCCGTGCCACAAGAGTGGCTGGCGATCATCAACCAGTACGGCGGCGACATCAAAGAAACCTACGGCGTACCGGTTGAAGAAATCGTCGAAGGCATCAAGTACGGCGTGCGCAAGGTCAACATCGACACCGACCTGCGCCTGGCATCCACTGGCGCCATGCGTCGCCTGATGGCCACCAACCCGAGCGAATTCGACCCACGTAAATTCTTCGGCGCAACCGTGACGGCGATGCGTGATGTGTGTATCGCTCGTTATGAAGCGTTCGGTACTGCCGGTAATGCTTCGAAGATCAAGCCGATCTCGTTGGAAGCGATGTTCCAGCGGTATTTGAAGGGTGAGTTGAACGCGAAGGTTAACTAAGCCTTAGCTTTGAACCGCTGATACAAGAAACCCGCCGTAAGGCGGGTTTTTTGTGGGCGGTTACTTCTTCAACTCCACATGATCCAGTGCCTGATTCACCGCCAGTTCACCGAGCATGACGATTTGCGCGATGCCCAGTGCGGTCTTGCGGTGGGATGAGTCGAGGATGGCGGCGAAGTTGTTGAGCATGTCGCTTGCCGAGCCCAGGGTTTCGCTGGCGTTGGCGAGCAGGGATTCGGTGTCGTACTTCGGGTTGGCGAGGTACATGGGCTCGGGTTTGTTGCCGCTCGCCATGATGAGGGCGGCAGGATTGAGGTAATGGTCGAGGGCGCGTTCGGCGGCGTCGTGGAGTTTTTTTGAATCGAGGGATTCGTAGGGGGAGGCTGGGTCTGGGTCTGGGTCTGTGTCTGGCGGGTGTGGTGTTGATTTGGTCATGTTTCGTCTCCGGTAAATGGAGCCGGCACCGGATCGCTACTAAACGAAGGGGTGGCAGCTGAACGCAGGTTAGTAGACCGGGGAGACGCGACCGGCGCACCCGAAGGCGCCCTGCGAACAGCTGCCATCAAGCGCGGATGAATGTCCGACTGAATGGTGCCAATGCGCATCGCGTAACCACGGGCTACTAAACCCGATCACTGGAAATCAGTGACGCGAATCAAGTTACCGATGGCCCTCCAGGCGCACAAGCCGGCGGATTCTGGCGTAGCCGTAGGTATCCACGCAAGTTGTTGTAGGCATCGGGAAGTAACCAGCACTCAGCTTAAACACGCACGTTTAATGTAGGAGCTGCCGAAGGCTGCGATCTTTTGATTTTGTCTTTTTAGAATCAAAAACAAGATCAAAAGATCGTCCGATCGCGGCCCGAGCCTTCGGCAGCTCCTACAGTGGGGTTGGGTTATTTGTCGTGGTCGATGTCGAGTTTGCTGAAGGTGACTTGGCCGCCTTCGCTGGTGTAGCCGGTGTTGTCCTGCACATACACCCCGGCCTTGAAGTACAGCGGCTTGTCGCGCCAGGTGGCGCTGATCTGTGAATCCCACTGGTAACCCGCCGCGCTCACGCCGAGCGCACCGCCGGGGCTCAGGTGGATGAGGTAGTTGAATTCGTTGTCCAGCTTGATGCCGGTGGCGAGGGTGATGACGCGGCTTTCCTTGTCGTCGGGGTGCATGCGCACTTTGATCACCAGGTTGCCGTTCTGGGTTTTTTCCTTGTACTGGTATTCGAGCTTGACCATCGGGCGCTGGCTTTCATACGCGTGGATCTGGCCGATGACGATCTTGCCGGAGCTGGGCACCTTGTTCACCGCGAGGGTTGCGCGCAGGGTGTTGTCGGCGTCCGGGTAGTACCAGTTGCGCAGGGTGCCGTTGCTGAAGGTTTCGCGCAGTTCGGTGCGCGGGTAGATGGCGTTTTCGGTTTTTGACCCGGTGACCGGTGACCAGAAAAACAGCGTGCCGGTGTCGGAATGGAAGTACTGATCCTTGAAGCCATTCACCAGTTTGGAGGTTTCGACGGTGTACGGCGGACTGCCGACGGGAACGCTGAGGTTCCAGGTTGCGAGATCGATCATGTCGGTTCTTCCACTCAATTCATCCTGAACGCGAGTGCCAGAAGCTCTAGCCCGCGCCTTTTCGGGCGGCAGTTATAAGCGTAGAGGAGTTTTTTGTTAACGCCCGTTTGGCAGATGATTGGCGTCAACATCCTGTCGAAATGCCATCTGTGCCGGTTTTCGGGGGCTGCAAGGGTGACCGTTAGTCGGTAAGTAGCCGCTTTGGCTAAATGATGGCGGCGTGACAGCTTCTGCTTTCGCAGATCCGCGACTAGAGTGATGGCTCAGTAACTGTACGGTTTTCACGAGAAACCGGCCGATAGTCCGACAAGAGATGTCCCGACAAGAGAAGCAGCATGGAATGCGCGCAACCCCAGCCAGGTGAAGGCAGCTCTGTCCTTTTGATCGTTGATGATTACCCTGAAAACCTGATCAGCATGCGCGCGTTGCTGCAGCGTCAGGATTGGCATGTCATGACCGCCGCCTCCGGCTTCGAGGCGCTCAATCTGCTGCTCGAACACGACGTCGACCTAGTGCTGCTGGATGTGCAGATGCCGGGCATGGACGGCTTTGAAGTCGCGCGATTGATGCGCGGCAGCCAGCGCACACGCCTCACGCCGATCATTTTCCTCACCGCCAACGAACAGTCCCAGGACGCCGTGATAAAGGGCTATGCCAGTGGTGCGGTGGATTATCTGTTCAAGCCGTTCGATCCGCAGATCCTCAAACCGAAAGTCCAGGCATTGCTCGAACACCAGCGCAACCGCCGCGCCTTGCAGCGCCTGAGTCATGATCTGGAGGTCGCTCGGGCCTTCAATGCCTCGGTGCTGGATAACGCGGCGGAAGGCATTCTGGTGCTCGGCGAGGACGGTTTGATCCGCTTCGCTAACCCGGCGATTTCGCGGCTGCTGAATGCGCCGGTGAAGGAGCTGGAGGGCAAGGAGTTTCTCGATTTCCTGCAGAAACCGCACATCCCGCTGTGGGCCAATTCCGAATTGTTGGCCGGTTATAAACGCGGTGAGACTTTGCGTCTGCACGACGCGCTGTTGCGCACTGCGCCGGGACAGCAGGTGCCGGTGGCGTTGTCCTGCGCGCCGTTGCCGGCCGAGCAGCGGGCGATGGTGGTGACGGTGCTGGACATGTCGGTGGTGCGTCACCTGCATCAGCAGCTGGAATTTCAAGCGGTCACCGATCCGTTGACCGGTCTGCTTAATCGCCGGGGCTTTTATCAGACGGTGGAAAACCTGCTGCTGCGCGGTGAACGCAGCGATAGCAGTTGGGTGCTGCTGTACCTCGACCTCGATGGTTTCAAGCGGGTCAACGATTCCCTCGGCCACGATGCTGGCGACCGGGTGCTGCGCTGGGTCTCCGAGCAATTGAAAGCCTGCCTGCGGCCGTTCGATATTCTCGCGCGCATGGGCGGTGATGAGTTCACCGCGCTGCTCGATCTGGAGTTCCCCGAGCAGGCGGCGAAGATTGCTGAGAAGCTCATCGAGCGGGTGTCGATCTGCCAGCAGATCGAGGGATTGGATATAGCCCTCGGCGCTAGTATCGGCATCGCCACTTATCCGGACTGCGGCTCGAACCTCGACGGCTTGCTGCGCGCCTCCGACATCGCCATGTACGAAGCCAAGCGCGCCGGGCGTCAGCAGTATCGTTTTTATGATCACGAAATGAACGGTCGCGCCCGTTCGCGGCTGATGCTCGAAGAGAGCGTGCGCAACGCCATCGAGAACCGCGATTTCAATCTGGTGTATCAGCCACAGGTCGCGATCGACAGCGGGCAGATCCGCGGTTTCGAGGCGTTGCTGCGCTGGCAGCATCCGAGCGTCGGCGATGTGCCGCCGGGGTTGTTCCTGCCGTTGCTGGAAGAAGCGCGGCTGATCAGTCGGCTCGGCAGCTGGATCTATCATCGCGGCGCCGGCCAGCGCAAAGCCTGGGAAACGTTGTTTGCCGAAGATCTGGTGCTCGGCGTGAGTTTGAGCAACACCCAGTTCGGTCTGCCGAATCTGGTCACCGAATTGCGTCAGGTGCTGGAGCGGCACGCGCTGGAGCCACGGCAACTGGAGGTGGAAATCACCGAAGACGCGCTGATGCACAACCCCGACGAGACCCGCAAACAGCTGCGCCTGCTGCGCAATCTCGGGGTGCGCGTGGCGCTGGATGATTTCGGTTCAGGGCCGTGTTCGCTGGCGCATCTGCGTGATCTGGAGCTGGATACGCTCAAGCTTGATCGACACCTGATTGCGCGGCTGCCGGATTCGACGCGCGACGCGGCGCTGGTCAGCAACGTGATCAATCTGTGTCAACAGTACGGCTTGCTGGTGATCGCCGAAGGTGTGGAAACCATCGAACAGTATCAATGGCTGCAAGCGCATGGCTGCGAATATGTGCAGGGTTTCCTGGTGGCGCGTCCGCTGACCTCCGAAGACGCCGCCAGCTTCGCCGAGCCCTTCGACTGGAGCGCGCTGCCGGTTTGAATTCGTTACACTGGCGCTCTTTTCGAACCGTATTGCCGTGCCCATGACTGCGTTGAAATACCTCCAGGCCTATCCCGCGCAATTGCAGGATCAGGTGCGCCAACTGATCGCCGAACAGCGTCTGGGTGACTACCTGAGCCAACGCTATCCGGGGCGTCATGATGTGCAGAGCGACAAGGCACTGTACAGCTTCGCGCTGGACCTGAAGCAGGAATACCTGCGCAACGCGCCGGCCATCGACAAGGTGCTGTTCGACAATCGCCTCGACCTGACGCACCGTGCGCTGGGCCTGCACACCACAGTCTCAAGGGTGCAGGGTGGCAAGCTCAAGGCCAAGAAAGAGATTCGCATCGCCTCGTTGTTCAAGGAGGCGGCCCCCGAGTTCCTGAAGATGATCGTCGTGCACGAACTGGCGCACTTCAAGGAATCGGATCACAACAAGGCCTTCTATAAATTGTGCGAACACATGCTGCCGGGGTATCACCAGATCGAGTTCGATCTGCGGGTGTACCTGACGTGGCGCGATTTGTAGGAGCTGCCGAAGGCTGCGATCTTTTGATCTTTTAATTAACGGAGCCCATGCATGGACGTCAGCAAGACCAAAAGCAGTTTTTACCGGCGCCTGTACGTGGCCTACCTGATCGACAGCGGCCTGGCCCCAAGCGTCCCGGCGCTGACCGAGGTGACTGGCATGCCCCGGCGCACGGCGCAGGACACGATCGCCGCGCTGGCGGATCTGGATATCGTCTGTGAATTCGAGCAGGAAGAGGGCGCGCGCAACCATGCCGGGCGCTATCGGATTCGCGAGTGGGGGGCGATCGATCGCGGGTGGATCGAGCGTAATTTGCGGCAGATCAAGGCTGTGCTGGAGTATCCCTGAGTCTTGCGTTGTTTGAGCTGACACAATCGCTGGCAAGCCCGCTCCCACAAGGATCTCCAGCGAATACAGTTATTGTGAACAACCGCTGAACCTGTGGGAGCTGGCTTGCCAGCGATGAGGGCCTCAAGGACGACGCATGCCTATGTGCGGAATGTCATCCTCCAGATACTCCTCACCCGCCACCACAAACCCGTACCTGCCGTAATATCCCTGCAAATGCGCCTGCGCCGACAGATAGATCGGCACCTGCGGCCAATGCTTCTCGGCCTGATTCAGGGCGTGTTCCATCAACACATGTCCCAGCCCTTTACCACGGCCCTGCGGCGCAATGATCACGCGCCCGATCACCACGTCACCGCCTTGGGATTCGGGGTCCAGCAGGCGCAGATAGGCCATCAGTTGATCGCCTTCCCAGCCCATGAGGTGATGGGTATCGCCGTCCAGATCCTGGCCGTCGAGGTCCGGGTAGGCACATTTCTGTTCGACCACGAACACCTCCGAGCGCAGCTTCAACAACGCGTATAACTGCTCTTTGCCCAGATCGCTGTGATGCTTGCAGATCCACTCGATTGTCATCTTCCGACTCCTTGAACACCGTCGCCCGATACTAAGCGCACAGGCTCTGGATGTCTGTATGGCGCAAGAGTCTGTGACAAAGGTCAAAATGCCATCATTCCTTTCTCGCGATAGCGGCTGCTTTGTGTAATCTGCTGGAAAGCGCTGTGCACTGGCTTCAATGAGCTAATGTTAGGGCCTGGGTTTCGCCGGTAAGGGGCCTTGGGGTTTTGACTGAAAACACGCTGGGCAGCCCGCCCGCTAAGGATTTTCAAGCATGCCGCGACTGCATCGAGCCTTTGCTTTGATCGGATTGCTCTTGCTGGCCCAAACCGCCGCAGCGGACAAGTTGCGGCTGGTGTTCGATATCTGGCCACCCTTTACCGACGACACGCTGGTCAACGGTGGCCTGGCCACCGACATCGTCAGCACGGCGCTGGCGCGGGCCGGTTATGCCAGCGACTACGAGCAGGTGCCGTGGGCGCGGGCACTGCTGGGGGTGGGCGAAGGACGATACGACGTGCTGGTCAACGCCTGGTACAACGACGAACGAACCAGACTCGGCCAGTTCTCTGGCGAATACCTGCTCAATCGCATCCGCTTTCTCAAGCGCAAGGACACGCCGCTGGAATACAGCAGCCTGGAACAACTGCACACCTACCCGGTGGCGGTGGTGAGAGGCTATGCCTACTCGCAGGCGTTCGATGCCGATACCGCGCTGGAGAAAGTCCCTGTGCATAACTTCGCCATGGCCGTGCGCATGCTGGCGGCGGATCGGGTCAAGCTGACCCTGGAAGATGAATACGTCGCGCGCTATTACCTGGCCCGCGAATCACCGAAAGTGCGCAACGCCGTGGAGTTTCTGCCCAAGCCGCTGAGCGAGAACAGTCTGCATATTCTGGTGAGTCTGAAGAATCCGCAGCATGAGCAGATTGTGGCCGGGTTTGACAAGGCGATTGCGGCGATGAAGGCGGATGGCAGTTATGACAAGTTGCTGCGCCAGCATGGCATGTGAGCATCTGATACCAGAGTTGTGTTGTTGCTGATGCCCTCATCGCTGGCAAGCCAGCTCCCACATGATTTGTGTACACCGCAATACCTGTGGGAGCTGGCTTGCCAGCGATGGGGCCAGTCCGCTCACCTTAAGCCTCACTGGTGTCTTTGATCAAATGCGCCGCCAACGTCCGCAGCGGCCCCAACTGCCGGCAGATCAGCGCCAGTTGCGTCTGCACCAGTCGCTGACCTTCATCGATCTCGTCGGGCATCTGCTCCAGCTCATTGGCCAGCGCTTCTTCTTCGTCACTCTGAATCGCCACCGGTTGCTTATTCGCCAGGCCCTGGGCGATGTCGTCGATGCTCGCGGCCAGTTTCACTCCGGCGCCGTCGATCAGCTGTTCACGCACGTCTGCCGGTAGCTGCGTTTCGCGATGCGCGCCCAACCCGGAGAGGTAGCTGAGCAGGGTGTGCGACAGCACCAGAAAACGGAAACCGACGTCCGCTTCCTTACGGAAATGCCCCGGCTCCATGAGCATGTTCGCCAGCGTTGTCGACAGCGCCGCATCGGCGTTATGCGCGTTGCGTCGGGCCAGGCGATAGGCGAGGTCGTCGCTCTTGCCGGCGGCGTATTGCTGCATGATCTGGCGCAGGTAGATGCTGTTGCAGGTCAGGGTGTTGGCCAGCACCTTGTTCAGGCGTCGGCCCTGCCAGTCCGGCAGGAACAGGAACACCGTCAGGCCGGCGATCAGGCTGCCGAGCAGGGTATCAAACAGGCGCGGCAGGAACAGCCCGTAGCCATCGCCGATCTGGTTGAAGCAGAACAGCACCATGATGGTGATGGCGGCGGTCGCCAGGGTGTAGCGCGTGGTGCGGTTGGTAAAGAACACCACCCCGGCGGCGATCGCGAAGCACGACTGCACCAGCGGGCTGGGGAACAGATCGAACAGCGCCCACGCCACGGTCAGGCCGATGGCGGTGCCGAGAATCCGCTGCCCGAGTTTGCGCCGGGTCGCGCCGTAGTTCGGTTGGCAGACGAACAGGGTGGTAAGGATGATCCAGTAGCCCTGCGACGGGTGAATCAGGTGCACCATGCCGTAGCCGATACTCAGCGCCAGCGGCAGGCGCAGGGCGTGACGGAACAGCAAGGACGTCGGTGTCAGCTGGGTGCGCAGACGAATCCACACGTCCTTGAGGTTGCGTGGCGAGCGATCGAGCAGGCTGCTGTCGGTGGCGTCCGCCAGGGCGTCGGGGTTGCTGGCGTCGCTGAGCAAACGGTCGAGGGTGCCGAGGTTGGCGGCCAGTGCGCGCAGCGAACGCAGGAGGCCGCGCCACGCCGGGTTGCTCTGGATGCGCAGGTGTTCAAGGGAGGCATCGAGGTCTGTCAGCGCTTCGGCAAAACTGGCGTCGTAGACGAACGGCTGGCGCATCTGGATAGATTCGGCCAGCGCGCGGCAGGCCTTGCCCTGCTGGCGCAGCAGGCGCTGGCAGCGGAACAGCACGTCGCTGTGAAAGAACGCATCGGCCAGCGCGTTATACGGATAGTGCGAAGAGCTGGCGCGTTCGTGGATGTCCTGAGCGAGGAAATACAGCTTCAGATAACGGCTGACTTTCGAACCCGGGCGACCGTTGCCGACTCGGTGCAGAATGATTTCCTTGGCACTGTTCAGCGCGGCGACCACGCGACCGTTTTGCTGCGCCAGTTCCAGCCGTCGCCCCTCGACGTCCAGTTGACGGATCGGCTCGAACAGCGAGGCTTTCAGCTTCAGGTAGAAACCCAGTTCACGGAACAGCCGCGCCAGACTCTGCTGCACCGGCTGGTTGGAAAACATCGCTTGCCACAGCACCGAGAGCAGGCCGTACCACGCGGCACCGGCCACCAGCAGCATCGGCTCGTGCCAGAAATCGGTGACCGCGCCGCCGCGCTGATCCACGCCGATCATGGTGTAAACCGACAGAATCAAGGTCGCCGAGGCAATCGCGCCGTAACGCTCGCCGAGCGCGCCGAGCATGGTCAGGCCGAAGCTGGCCAGTGCCAGGGCGATGGCGAACACGATGGGGTAGGGGAAGAGCAGCTCCACCGACAGCGCGGCGATACTGAAACACACCAGTGTCACTGCCAGTGCGTTGAGGCGGCCCTGCCAGCTGTCGTCGGTCTCGGCCAGAGCGCTGGCGATAATCCCCAGGAACAACGGGATCAACAGGCCCATTTCATCCTGATACCAACACAGCGCCATGCTGCCGGTCAGGGCGATGAACACCCGCACGCTGTAGCTGAATTTATCCAGCGCCCACAGGCGCCGCAAAGACTGACGAAACGAGGTCGAGGACATGAAGTGCGAAGGCCTTCCGAGGCGATGCCGCTAAATTGAGCCAGTAATGACGCCGACGCAATGGCGCCGATCACATCTGACAGCAAAAAGTGTTCCTTGATCGCCCGTTCCCCCCTGTAGGAGCTGCCGCAGGCTGCGATCTTTTGATTCTGTTTTTAAGATCAAGATCAAAAGATCGCAGCCTGCGGCAGCTCCTACAGGGGAGTGTTGTTTCGATCAGACGTACTGCGCGGCGGCGTAGCCGGAAGCCCAGGCCCACTGGAAGTTGAACCCCCCCAGATGCCCGGTGACGTCGAGCACTTCGCCGACAAAATACAGGCCAGGGCTTTTCAGCGATTCCATGGTCTTGGACGACACTTCGCGAGTATCGACGCCACCCAGCGTGACCTCGGCGGTGCGGTAGCCTTCGGTGCCGGCCGGGACGACTTTCCAGCTGCCGAGCTTGTCGGCGATCTGCGCCAGTTCGGCGTGGGTGTATTGCTTCATCGGTTTGGACACGAACCAGTTGTCCGACAGCAGGTTGGCCATCTTCTTGGTGAAGATCTCGCCGAGCAGGGTTTTCAGTTCACTGTTCGGGCGTTCGGCCACTTGCTGTTGCAGCCATGCCGCGGTGTCGTGATCCGGCAGCAGGTTGATCTCCACGGTGTCGCCCGGCTCCCAGAACGACGAGATCTGCAGAATCGCCGGGCCGCTGAGGCCACGGTGAGTGAACAGAATGTTCTCGCGAAAGCTCTGGTCGTTGCAGCTGACCAGGCAATCCACCGAGGTCCCGGACAGCTCGGTACACAGTTCCTTGAGCTGGTCGGTGATGGTGAACGGCACCAGTCCAGCGCGGGTCGGCAGCAGTTCATGGCCGAATTGCTTGGCGACCTGATAACCGAAGCCGGTGGCGCCCAGCGTCGGGATCGACAACCCGCCGGTGGCGATCACCAGCGATTGGCACTGAACCTGGCCGAGGGTGGTGTCGAGCAGGTAACCGCTTTCGAGCTTCTCGATGGTCTGGATCGAGGTGTCGAGGTGCAGCTCGACACTGACCTGATCGCACTCGTCGAGCAGCATGCCGAGGATGTCGCTGGATTTGTTATCGCAGAACAGCTGACCGAGTTTCTTCTCGTGATACGGCACGCCGTGCTTGGCGACCATCCCGATGAAGTCCCACTGGGTGTAGCGTGCCAGAGCCGATTTGCAGAAATGCGGGTTACCCGAGAGGAAATTGGCGGGTTCGGTGTACATGTTGGTGAAATTGCAGCGGCCACCACCGGACATCAGGATTTTCTTGCCGGCCTTGTTCGCATGATCGAGCAGCAACACCTGACGCCCACGCCCGGCGGCGGTCAGTGCACACATCAACCCTGCGGCGCCAGCGCCAATGATCACGACTTCGGTAGAGCGCAAAACGGTGTCCTCTGAAATATCACCACAAAACGAACTGTTGTAGGAGCTGCCGCAGGCTGCGATCTTTTGATCTTGTTTTTAGGTCAAGATCAAAAGATCGCAGCCTGCGGCAGCTCCTACAGGGTTGTTATTACAAAACCCGCACGCGCAGCGAACGGCCTTTGATCTTGCCGTTGTTCAAGCGCTGCAGCGCCTGCATGACCACGGTGCGTTCAACCGCCACATACGACTGGAAATCGAAGATCGCGATCTTGCCCACCTGGGCGCCGGGGATGCCGGCGTCGCCAGTCAGTGCGCCGAGAATGTCGCCCGGACGGACCTTGTCCTTGCGCCCGCCAGCGATGCACAGCGTGCTCATCGGTGGCTGCAGCGGGGCGCCGCCCTGGGACTTGAGGTTATCAATCTGATCCCAGTTCAGCGGAGCTTTCTGCAGTTGTTCGATGGCTTGCGCGCGATGCGCTTCGGACGGCGCAACGAGGCTGACCGCGATGCCTTTCTCGCCGGCACGACCGGTACGGCCAACGCGGTGAATGTGGATTTCCGAATCGCGGGCCAGCTCGACGTTGATCACCATGTCCAGCGCATCGATGTCCAGACCACGGGCGGCCACGTCGGTGGCGACCAGTACCGACGTACTGCGGTTGGCGAACATCGCCAGCACCTGATCGCGATCACGCTGTTCCAGATCGCCGTGCAGGCCGACGGCGGAAATGCCTTTGGAGGTCAGGTGGTCAACGGTTTCCTGCACTTGCTGCTTGGTGAAGCAGAACGCCACGCAGGAGGCCGGGCGGAAGTGGTGCAGGACTTTGGTCACTGCGCTCATGCGCTCTTCCGGAGAAATTTCGTAGAAGCGCTGCTCGATCTGCGTGTCGTCGTGGAACGCTTCGGCTTTCACCGTTTGCGGATCGCGCATGAATTTCGACGCCAGTTGCTTGATGCCCACCGGGTACGTGGCGGAGAACAGCAGGGTCTGGCGGCGTGCCGGAGTCTTTTCGATGATGTCTTCGATGGCGTCGTAGAAGCCCATGTCGAGCATGCGGTCGGCTTCGTCGAGGATCAGCGTGTTCAGGCCGTCGAGCACCAGCGAACCCTTGCGCAGGTGTTGCTGGATACGCCCCGGGGTGCCGACGATGATGTGCGCGCCGTGCTCCAGCGAAGCGATTTGCGGGCCGAACGACACGCCGCCGCACAAGGTCAGGACCTTGATGTTGTCTTCGGCACGAGCCAGACGGCGGACTTCCTTGGCGACCTGGTCGGCCAGCTCACGGGTCGGGCAGATCACCAGCGCCTGGCAACCGAAGTAACGCGGGTTGATCGGGTTGAGCAGGCCGATGCCGAACGCGGCGGTCTTGCCGCTGCCGGTCTTGGCCTGGGCGATCAGGTCCATCCCCTTGAGGATCACCGGCAAGCTCTGCGCCTGGATCGGCGTCATCTGGGCATAACCGAGGGATTCGAGGTTAGCCAGCATGGCGGCGGACAGCGGCAGAGTATTAAAAGCGGTGGCGATGGTGGTCACGGGACTGGCCTGCAAAACAAAATGTCGCGCAGTGTAGCAGCCCCGTGCCACTTTCCTCGAAAGTTCTGGACGAACAGTGCCTGAAACCCGAGGCAAGGTGATTTATCTGTGGTGAGTGAATTTATCTGTGGTGAGGGGATTTATCCCCGATGGGCTGCGAAGCAGGCCCAGAATCTGTCACCTCAGTACATCAGGCTGATCGCATTCAACCTTTTCAGGGGGCGCTTCGCACCCCATCGGGAATAAATCCCCTCACCACAAAAGCATTCACAAAACATGACACTGTCTAGTGTTCGATGTGCTCATCCGGATGTTCATCCGGGCGTTTGACCCGGCGGCCGTCCTCTTTCGACAGTTGCGAGAAGATCGTCGCCGCCAGCATTGCCATCACTCCGACGGTAACAAAGGTCAGCTGGAACGCCCCGAGCACGGTTTCCACGCCATCGTTGCCGATCTCCGCCGTAAACCCGCCGAGCAACGCACCGGCACAGGCCACGCCCAGACTCAGCGACAATTGCGCCACCACCGACAGCAAACTGTTACCGCTGCTGGCGCTGGCGTCGTCGAGGTCGATTAGCGTCACGGTATTCATCGCGGTGAATTGCAGCGAGTTGATCGCGCCGAGAACCGCCAGCAGGCACAGCAGCAGCCAATAAGGCGTCTGCTCGCTGACCAGGCCCATGCTCGCCAGCATGATCCCCAGCGCGAGGGTGTTGCCGGTGAGTACGATGCGATAGCCGAGGCGTTCGATCAGTGGTCGCGCCATCCACTTGGCAAACATTGCCGCTGCAGCCAGCGGCAACATGCTCATCCCGGCTTGCGATGGCGAATAACCCAGCGCCACCTGCAGCAGCAATGGCACGAGGAACGGCAGGGCGCCGCTGCCCAGGCGGGCGAACAGGTTGCCGATAATTCCGACCGCGAAGGTTCGCGTCTTGAACAACGACGGGGCGAACAGCGGATTGTCGACGCGCCCGGCGCGCAACCAGTACGCCGCCAGACAGGCCAGTCCGCCGAACAGTAGCAACATCACCCGCAGATGTGGCAAGTGCAGTTCGCCCAGACCTTCCATGGCGATGGTGATCAGGATCATCGCCGCGCCAAACAGCAGGAAACCGAGGCTGTCGAAGCGCGTGCGTTCGCTGCCGCGCAGGTCGGGAATGAATTTCCACACCGCGTAGCAGCCGATGGCGCCCACCGGCAGGTTGATCAGGAAGATCCAGTGCCACGTCAGGTATTGCACCATCCAGCCGCCCATGGTCGGGCCGATCAGCGGGCCGAGCAGGCCGGGAATGGTGATGAAGCCCATGATTCGCACCAGTTCCGAACGCGGATAGGCACGCAGCACCACCAAGCGTCCGACCGGCAACATCAGCGCGCCGCCCAGACCCTGAATCACCCGCGCGCCGACCAGCATGGTCAGGGTGCTGGACAAGGCGCAGAGCAGCGAGCCGACACTGAACAGCAGGATCGCGCCGAAGAAAATCTTCTTGGTGCCGAAGCGGTCGGCGATCCAGCCCGAGGCCGGAATCAGCAAGGCCACGGTGAGCATGTAGGCGATGACCACGCCTTGCATGCGCAACGGGTCTTCGGCCAGATCCCGGGCCATGGCCGGCAGGGCGGTGTTGAGGATGGTCCCGTCGAGGGACTGCATGAAGAACGCAATGGCGACGACCCACGGCAACCAGCGGGCGGTGATGGCGTCGAGAGGCGGGCGTGTGGGCATGGAACCTCTTGTGGGTGGTTAATCCAAATGGCTTGTTGTGCATGAAACTCTGTGGTGAGGGGATTTATCCCCGATGGACTGCGCAGCAGTCCCTTGCATTTGATTTTAAAAGCGGGGCCGCTACGCGACCCATCGGGGATAAATCCCCTCGCCACAGGGTTCACTCCAGTACTTGATCCCAAGGTGTGCTGGAGGTTTGCGTTTACAGGGTCAAGGTCAGTCGGCTCACCAGCGCCCCCGGCAGCAACGCCGACGACGTATTGCGCTGACTATAGGTGCTCGCCGACAGCAGCAACTCGCGCTCGGCGGTCAATGCTTCCAGCTGCGAACCCAGCAGACTGTAGGCGCTGTCGTCGAAACGCATGGTGCTGACCGGCGCCTGAATCTCGCCGTTCTCGACCCAGAAAGTTGCGAAGCGAGTCATGCCGGTCAGGCGCGCCGCCGGTTGATCCGAGTAGTTCAGGTACCAGAGGTTGCTGATGTACAGCCCGGTGCCCAACTGCTTGAGGATCTCTGCCTGTGACAGATCACCGGCGGCCATGTTCAGCGCACTTGGCATTTCACCGCCGCTGGCGCCGTTGGCGGTCAGGCCATACTCGGCGGCACTGCGCGAACCGACCAGTTGATCGCCGGCCTTGCCTTCGACAATCAGCCGCAGATCGCTGCGCGGATAACCCTCCCCGGAGAACGCCGGGCTCAACGAACCGCTGACTTGCTCATCCAGCGAGACCAGCGGGCTGAACGTCTGATCGCCGACATACAGCTTCTGCAGCGGGCTGCTTTTGCTGGCAATCGACTGCGCCGAGAAACCGCCCCAACTGAGCATGCCCATGATTTCTTCCAGCGCGGCCGGCGCCAGGTAGGCGCGGTATTGCCCCGGTGCCAGAGTGCGCAACGGTCGACCGAGGAACGCCAGTTGCTCGCGGGCTTGCTGGAAGCGTCGGGTGAAGCCTTCGCTGCTCCACTCGTGCCCGGCGTAGCTGGCTTTCACTGCTTCGCCGTTGTCGTGGAACAGGCTGAAGTCGAAGTTGAAGCTGTTGGCCTGATGCCAGCCGAACGCCCCCGAGGAACTGGCGAAACCGCGGCTGATCGGGCCGGCAGCATAGAAACCGACCAGATCCAGACCTTCAGCAGCGCTGCAGATTTCCTCGACCACCTGCTCGGTGTCCGGCAGCGGATGTTCCTGCACGTTGTTGCTCTGCCAGCCGTTGTGGTTGAGCAGCAAGTACGGATCCTGTGGCAGCAGCGGCAGGGTTTCGCGCAGTTGTTGCAGGCCTTCGGCGAGGCGTTGCAGATCGGCTTCCTGATCACCGGACAGGGTGATGTGCAGATCGGCGTGACGGCCGTCGTTGATCAGCTTCAGTCCGACGTCGGCCTGCTGCACCTGACCGGCCTGACGCACCTTGGCGTGATTGAAACGCACGAACGCCGAGGATTCGGCGGCATAGCTGAGGGTGAATTGTTCCGGCTCGCGCACGCTGTCGCGCAGCCAATTGACCATGACCTTGAAGGCGTCGGACTGACTCTTCGAAATGCTCATCAGGCGTCTCCCCCAAACACATCAACGTTGCTGAATACGCAGGCCGGCGAAGCGTGGCCGACGCGGATCACCTGGTTCGGCTCGCCCTTGCCGCAGTTTGGCGTGCCCAGCACCATACGAGTGCCGGCATTACCGACCGCGCGCAGACTTTTCCAGAAGTGCGCGGAAATGCCCCGGTAGTTCGGATTTTTCACCACACCCTTGAGTTCTCCGTTCTCGATCAACTGACCCCACTCGCAACCGAACTGGAATTTGTTGCGTGCATCGTCAATCGACCACGAACGGTTGGTGCTCATCAGAATGCCGTGCTCGATGCCGCTGATCAGTTGCGTCAGCGACTGATCGCCCGGCTCGATGTTGAGGTTGGCCATGCGGTCGATCGGCGGCCGGTTCCAGCCGCAGGCGCGGCTGTTGGCAACGCCGTCGAGACCGGCACGGAACTGCGACAGTGCGCCGCCGAGTGGCCGCAACAACAAGCCTTCGCGAATCAGGAATTGTTTGCTGGCCTTGCTGCCATCGTCATCGTGGCCGTAGCTGGCCAGCTCTTCGGGAATGTCCGGATCGAAGGTCACGTTGAGCAGCTTCGAGCCGTATTGCAGGCTGC
The DNA here is from genome assembly GCF_016756945.1 of Pseudomonas sp. MWU318. Classification (NCBI taxonomy): domain Bacteria; kingdom Pseudomonadati; phylum Pseudomonadota; class Gammaproteobacteria; order Pseudomonadales; family Pseudomonadaceae; genus Pseudomonas; species Pseudomonas sp. MWU318. Next base: position 14,418 of record NZ_JAESJL010000003.1, on the reverse strand, counting down.
CGAAGTCACTGGTTTTGACGAAGCTGGTGCCGGCGTAATTGCGCTCGTCACCGAGGATGCGGTCGAGCTCCAGCGGGTGCCCGATCGACTCGTGGATCTGCAGCATCATCTGGTCCGGCATCAGCAACAGATCGCGCGGGCCTTGCGGGGTGTTCGGCGCGAGCAGCAGTTGCAGGGCCTGATCGGCCACCTTCGGGCCGGCGCCGACCAGGCCGCAACGGCTGATCACGTCGGCGCCACCCTGTTGGCCGAAGTTCTCGCGACCGAGGGAGCGGGTCTGGCTGTCGTTACCGTCATAGGCGGTGACGTCGAGGCCCGGATAGACGAAGCGCTGGGCCTGGCGCAATTCGGCGCCGGCGCTGCTCAGGTAGATCTGCTCGACGTGGGTGATGCCGATGCTCGCTTCCCAGTTCACCAGGCGCTCATCCTTTGGCACCGAGGCGGATTCCGCGCCGAGCAGCTCGAAGCATTCGCTCAGGGACGGGAAGGGTTGCTCAAGATTGGGCGAAAAGTAATCAGCGCGATCGCTCGACACCGGCTGGTCGCGCAGGTCGAGCAAGGCGTGCGGCTTCAGTCGCCGGGCCTGCTGTTCGGCGCGCTCAAGGGCGGCTTGCAGGCCTTGCTGCGACAGATCGTTGGTCGCCGCGTAAGCCTCGACGCCGTTGACGCGCACGGTGAGCATCGCGCCTTCGTCGCGGCTCAGGCTTGGCGGCTCGGCGACGTTCTTGCGCACCGACAGGTACTGGCCGGACTCGCGTACATACCGCAGGGAAAAAAACTCGGCGCCCGTGCGCAAGGCAGCGAAGCGCTGCTTGAGCTGGGGGTGAAAATCGAACATTCGGGAACCTCCTTGTTATGGAGTTGCGGGGTGAAGCGATTCGGCGGGGAGGGGTGAAACGATTGCGCGAGGTCTAGAGTAGGCCTGCGTGGGGGTAGGATCAAGTGAAGAGGGGGTGTAGGAGGATTTACTGTGCAGCAGGGAGATGGATGCTGATTTGCAGGGCCTCATCGCTGGCAAGCCAGACTCCCACAGGTTTCTCGGTGACCACAATATCTGTGAACGACGCGAAACCCTGTGGGAGCTGGCTTGCCAGCGATTAGCCGTGACGCGGTATCAAGTCTTACTGGGCAACAGGCGTGATATCACGCATCGGCTTGCCCTTCACCGGCGCACCGCCAGCCACGTAGTAGGCAGCATTGCTACGCGGCAGTGGCTTGCGGCCACGGATCTTGTCGGCGATTTTCTCGGCGATCATGATCGTCGGCGCGTTCAGGTTACCGGTGGTGATGATCGGCATGATCGAAGCATCGACCACACGCAGGCTCTGCATGCCGTGCACGCGACCTTCGCCATCCACTACGGCCATCTCGTCGGTGCCCATCTTGCACGAGCAGGACGGGTGGAACGCGGTTTCGGCGTGCTCGCGGATGAATTTGTCCAACTGCTCATCGGTTTGCACTTCGATGCCCGGGCTGATTTCGCGGCCACGGAAAGCGTCCAGCGCAGGCTGTTGCATGATTTCGCGGGTCAGGCGGATGCCGTCACGGAACTCCTGCCAGTCCTGCTCGGTGGCCATGTAGTTGAACAGGATGCTCGGGTGTTGACGCGGATCCTTGGACTTCAACTGGATGCGGCCACGGCTCGGCGAACGCATGGAACCCATGTGCGCCTGGAAGCCGTGCTCTTTCACACCGTTGCTGCCGTTGTAGTTAATCGCTACCGGCAGGAAGTGGTACTGGATGTTCGGCCACTCGAATTCCGGACGCGAACGGATGAAACCGCCGGCTTCGAACTGGTTGCTGGCGCCGATGCCGGTGCCGTTGAACAGCCACTCGGCACCGATGGCTGGCTGGTTGTACCAGAGCAGCGACGGGTACAGCGAGACCGGTTGGGTGCAAGCGTATTGCAGGTACAGCTCAAGGTGATCCTGCAGGTTTTCACCGACGCCCGGCAGGTCGTGGACCACCGGGATGTCGAGGCTTTCCAGCAGTTTTGCCGGGCCGACACCGGAGCGCTGCAGAATCTGCGGCGAAGCGATGGCGCCGGAGCACAGCAGGACTTCTTTGCGCGCTTTGGCTTCAACACGCTCTTCTGCCGAACCGACCAGGTAACGCACGCCGACCGCACGCTTGCCTTCGAACAGGATCTTGTCGGTCAGGGCGTGGGTGACGATGGTCAGGGTCGAGCGCTTTTTGGCGACGTCGAGGTAGCCACGGGCGGTGGATGCGCGACGGCCGTTCGGCGTCACGGTGCGATCCATCGGGCCGAAGCCTTCCTGCTGGTAGCCGTTCAAGTCTTCGGTGCGCGGGTAACCGGCCTGCACGCCGGCTTCAACCATGGCGTGGAACAGCGGGTTGTTGCCCGCCTTTGGCGTGGTCACGCTGACCGGGCCGTCGCCACCGTGGTAGTCGTTCGGGCCGATGTCGCGGGTTTCCGCTTTACGGAAGTACGGCAGGCAGTCGAGGTACGACCAGTCTTCCAGACCTGGCAGTTTCGCCCAGCCGTCGTAGTCCATCGCGTTGCCACGGATGTAGCACATGCCGTTGATCAGCGAGGAGCCGCCGAGGCCTTTGCCGCGACCGCACTCCATCCGACGACCGTCCATGTGTGGCTCCGGATCGGTTTCGTACGCCCAGTTGTAACGACGACCTTGCAGCGGGAATGCCAGTGCAGCCGGCATTTGCGTGCGGAAGTCAAAACGGTAGTCCGGGCCGCCTGCTTCGAGCAGCAGCACGGTGACGCCTTCGTCTTCAGTCAGACGGGTCGCCAGGGTGTTACCGGCCGAGCCGGCACCGATGATGATGTAATCGAATTCTTGGGACATTGAATGCACCCTCTTTAGATTTGGTCAGGTCAAGATCGCCGGAACACTGCAAAACCTGTGCTGAGGAGAAAATCCCCTGTGGTGAGGGGATTTATCCCCGACCGGCTGCGCAGCAGTCCTGAAATCAGCGATTGAGATCTATCTGGAGAACAGCAGTGTCTGGAGGGGGGCTGCTTCGCAGCCCATCGGGGATAAATCCCCTCGCCACAATCAGAACACCGAGACGTAATCGCCCAGCTCGACCTGTACCGATTTGATGCGTGTGTAGTTGGTCAGCGAGCTGATGCCGTTTTCACGACCCACGCCCGACTGCTTGTAACCGCCAACCGGCATCTTCGCGTCGGACTCGCCCCAGGCGTTGATCCAGCAGATACCGGCTTCCAGTTGATGAATCACGCGGTGCGCGCGGTTCAGGTCTTTGGTGACGATACCGGCGGCCAGGCCGAAGTCGGTGTCGTTGGCGCGGCGGATCACTTCTTCTTCGGTCTCGTAGGAGAGGATCGCCATCACCGGGCCAAAGATTTCTTCACGGACGATGGTCATCTCGTCGGTGCAATCGGTGAACACGGTCGGAGCGACGAATGCACCTTTGGCGAATTCGCCATCGGTCAGACGCTCGCCGCCGCACAGCACGCGGGCACCTTCTTCTTTACCCTTGGCGATGTAACCCAGCACGCTTTCCATGTGGGCGAAGCTGACCAGTGGACCGAAGTTGGTGTTTTCGTCTTCCGGGTTGCCGATGCGGATGCGCGCTACGCGCTCGACGATCTTGGCTTCGAAAGCGGCTTTCAGGTGGCTCGGTACGAATACGCGAGTACCGTTGGTGCAAACCTGACCGGAGCTGTAGAAGTTGGCCATCATCGCGGTGTCAGCGGCACGATCCAGGTCGGCGTCGTCGCAGATGATCAGCGGCGACTTGCCGCCCAGTTCCATGGTCACGTCTTTCAGCGACGAAGCCGAAGCGCTGGCCATGACTTTCTTGCCGGTGTCGGTGCCGCCGGTGAAGGAGACTTTCTCGATGCGCGGGTGCTCGGTCAGCCAGGTGCCGACTTCACGGCCGCTGCCGGTCAGCACGTTGAACACGCCGTTTGGCAGGCCGGCTTCGGTGTAGATCTCGGCCAGTTTCAGAGTGGTCAGCGAGGTGACTTCGCTTGGCTTGAAGATCATCGCGTTACCAGCGGCCAGGGCTGGTGCGGATTTCCACAAAGCGATCTGGATCGGGTAGTTCCACGCGCCGATACCGGCGACCACGCCCAGTGGCTCGCGACGGGTGTAGACGAAGGAAGTGTCGCGCAGCGGAATCTGCTCGCCTTCGATCGCCGGCACCAGGCCTGCGTAGTATTCCAGCACGTCGGCGCCGGTGACGATGTCGACGTATTTGGTTTCGGAGTAAGCCTTGCCGGTGTCCAGGGTTTCCAGAGCGGCCAGTTCATCGTTGCGCTCGCGCAGGATGTCGACGGCGCGACGCAGGATGCGCGAACGCTCCATGGCGGTCATCGCGGCCCAGATTTTCTGGCCCTTTTCAGCGCTGACCACAGCACGCTCGACGTCTTCCTTGGTCGCACGTTGCACTTGGGCGAGGACTTCACCGTTCGCCGGGTTGATGGCTTCGAAAGTGGCATCGCTGCCAGCGTCGGAGTACGCGCCATCGATGTAGAGTTTTTGCAGTTCGAAACGGGCCATAGTGTCCTCGCAAGTGCATTAGTGGTTGGCGTCGACCACCGCGCTGAAACTGCGGTGGCGGTTCAGGTACCGAGCGTTTTCTGTGTGCTCTGGCTCACCTGCTTGGCCAATTGGAAATCCATGTATTCGTAAGCGATCTGTTGCGCCTGCGCCGTGTCGAAAGCGTCTCCCGACAGCGCGCCGCGCAACCACAAGCCGTCGATCAACGCTGCCAGTCCACGCGCGGCGCTGCGCGCATCTTCGAGCGGCAACACACGGCGGAACTCGCAGCACAGGTTGGAATACAGACGGTGATCGTTGATCCGCTGCAACCTGTGCAAAGACGGCTGGTGCATGCTGGTGGCCCAGAAGGCCAGCCAGGTTTTCATTGCCGGGCCATTGACCTGGCTGGCGTCGAAGTTGCCTTCGATGATCACCTGCAGATGCGCCCGTGGGCTGCTGTCTGCCAGCGCCTGACGGCGCGCGGTGACGTTCTCGCTGAGGACATTCATCAGATACCGCATCGTGGCGGCAATCAGGCCGTTCTTGTCCTGAAAATAGTGACTGATGATGCCATTCGAGACACCGGCCAAACGGGCGATCAGCGCAATGCTGGCGTCCCCCATACCGACCTGATCGACCGCCTGCAACGTGGCTTCGATCAGTTGTTGGCGGCGGATGGGTTGCATACCGACCTTGGGCATCTTGCACATCTCCTTAGGCCTTCCGACGGGCGATAAACGCCTATCGGATTGAGGGCCAGTCTATTTTGTTTTGATTGAACGTTCAATCAACAAAGAATAAGATCTGCGACAAATCGTCGCTGCCTACAGATTTTTTCTGCTTGTAAATGGCGATAAAACGACATCCGAAAATGCTTGAAACCTGCGTGGGGCATGGCGCGGTTCGCTGTTCGATGGACGTGTTGAATGGGCAAGACGCTCGGGGCCAGGTTTCGGATGAACGTCCGCACAGCTTTGGCCACGAAAGCGATTCGCAACGCCATTTCGCCAGGTTCGGGCTTTTTTCGGGGTGTCTTTATATCACCCGCCGGTCGGCTGCCAACTAACCGATTGGTCGGGTTCCGTGTTGCCTTGTGTTCTTCTCTCGCACTGCCTGGAGCATTTGTGCCATGAGTTCTGCCTCTCTTATAAAGACCCCGCCCGAGAAGGTGACGGTCAACGGTTGGGTGTTTTACACCTCTACCGCGTTGATTCTGTTGTTGACCGCCATTCTGATCATCGCCCCGCAAGAGGCCGGCAGATTGTTGGGTATCGCTCAGGCCTGGTTGTCGCGCAGCTTCGGCTGGTACTACATGGTGGTGATCGCCGCCTACCTGGTGTTTGTGGTGGGCCTGGCGTTTTCCTCCTACGGCAAACTCAAACTGGGCAGCAAGGACGACACTCCGGATTTCAGTTACGGCGCCTGGGCGGGGATGCTGTTCTCGTCGGGTATCGGTATTTCGCTGCTGTACTTCGGCGCGTCCGAGCCGCTGGACCATTACTTCAATCCGCCGGAAGGCGCAGCGGCCACCAACATGGCTGCGCGTCAGGCGGTGCAACTGACTTTCCTGCACTGGGGCCTGCACGGCTGGGCGATCTATGCGCTGGTCGGTCTGGCCGTGGCGTATTTCGCTTACCGTCATAACCAGCCATTGGCCCTGCGTTCGGCGCTGTATCCGCTGGTCGGCGAGCGTTGGGTCAAAGGCGCGGCCGGTCACGCGGTGGACGGCTTCGGCATGTTCGTGACCCTGCTGGGGCTGGTGACCAATCTGGGGATCGGCTCGCTGCAGGTGTCCTCGGGTCTGGAAAACCTGTTCGGCATGGAGCACAGCAACACTAACCTTTTGATCGTGATCATCGTGATGAGCACCGTGGCGACCATCGCTGCCGTGTCCGGCGTGGAAAACGGCATCCGTCGTCTGTCCAACCTGAACATCGTGCTGTTCAGCGGTCTGCTGATTTTCGTCCTGTTGTTCGGCCCGACCCTGCACCTGCTCAACGGCTTCGTGCAGAACATCGGCGACTACCTCAACGGCGTGGTGCTGAAGACTTTCGACCTGTACGTCTATGAAGGCGACAGCGCCAAGTCCGACCGCTGGCTGGGGCTGTGGACCCTGTTCTACTGGGCCTGGTGGATTTCCTGGGCACCATTCGTAGGCATGTTCATCGCGCGTATTTCCCGTGGTCGTACCGTGCGTGAGCTGGTCGCTGGCGTACTGCTGATCCCGTTGGGTTTCACCCTGGCGTGGCTGTCGATCTTCGGTAACTCGGCACTGGATCTGGTGATGAACCAAGGGGCGGTCGAACTCGGCAAGACGGCGCTGGAACAACCGTCGATGGCGATCTACCAGTTGCTGGAACACTACCCGGCGTCGAAAGTCGTCATCGGTGTGTCGATCTTTGTTGGTTTCGTGTTGTTCCTGACCCCGGCCGACTCGGGCGCGGTGATGATGGCGAATCTGTCCTGCAAGGGCGGCAACGTTGATGAAGATGCGCCGCACTGGCTGCGGATCTTCTGGTCGGTGGTGATCACCCTGGTGACCATCGGTCTGTTGTTTGCCGGTAACTTCGAAGCCATGCAAACCATGGTGGTGCTGGCCGGTCTGCCGTTCTCGGTGGTGCTGGTGTTCTTCATGTTTGGGCTGCACAAGGCCATGCGCCAGGACGTGCAGATCGAACAGGAGCAGGCGCAACTGGCTGAGCGCGGTCGTCGTGGGTTCAGCGAGCGTCTGACGCAACTGGACCTGCAACCGAGCCAATCGGTGGTGCAGCGCTTCATGGACAAACACGTGACCCCGGCGCTGGAAGACGCTGCCGCACAAATGCGTGCACAGGGTCTGGAAGTGCAGACGCTGTTGGGCAAGTCCAAGCGCTGCATGGGCGTGCGCGTCGAGATGGAAGAGGGCAACCCTTTCGTCTACGAAGTGAGCCTGGATGGTTATCTGGCAACCCCGACCGAATCGGCCCAGTCCGATGAAGCGCGCCAGCGTTACTACCGCGCCGAGGTGTATTTGCACAACGGCAGCCAGGACTACGACCTGATGGGCTTCACGCAGGATCAGATCACACGCGATGTGCTCGATCAGTTTGAAAGCCATCGGCAGCTCCTTGGCCGGGTCTATAGCTAAACAGCAAGTGCGCGGTGTTTCAGTCTGAAGCACCGCGTTGTTCCTTTGAAAGATCGCAGCCTTCGGCAGCTCCTACATGGATTGCATTCCCCTGTAGGAGCTGCCGAAGGCTGCGATCTTTTGATCTTCAAACAAAAACGCCGCGATCCTCTCGCGGCGTTTTTGTGTCTGCGGTTCTTACCCCAGGTTCTTGCCCAGCAACGCGTGATACAGCTCGCTGTCGCCAAGAATCCCCACCACATGGTTGTTGTCGTGCAGCACCAGTTTGTTGCCGGTCTGGTAGCGAATCTGCAGCGCGTCGCGCATGCCGATGTTCGAGTCCACCAGTGTCGGCTTGCGCTCAAGGGCTTCCACTGCTTGCCCCGGTGCCCAGTTCTGCAGGTTCAGTACCGAACCGTTCTGCCGCGCACCCTTGATGGTGTTGCCTTCGGCCAGGTCCAGCCACGAATCGCCACCCGGGTCGAGGCACACCGAACCGTTGATGCGTTTGCAGTTGTCCAGCGTGCGCATCAGGCTGCGGCCACACAGGACGTTGAGCGGGTTGGTGTGGGCCACGAAGGTGCGCACATAGTCGTCCGCCGGGTTCAGCACGATCTCTTCCGGCACGCTGTACTGGATGATCCGGCCGTCCTTCATGATCGCGATGCGGCTACCCAGTTTGAGTGCCTCGTCGAGGTCGTGACTGACAAACACGATGGTCTTGCTCAGCTTGCGTTGCAGTTCCAGCAGTTCATCCTGCAGGCCCTGACGGATCAGCGGGTCGAGTGCCGAGAACGGTTCGTCCATCAGCAGAATGTCGGCGTCCATCGCCAGTGCCCGGGCCAGGCCGACACGCTGCTGCATGCCGCCGGAGAGTTCATCGGGCTTCTTGTTGCGCCATTGGGTCAGGCCGACCAGTTCAAGCTTGTCGTCGACCAGCTTGCGCCGTTCCTTTTCCGGTCGGCCCTGCATTTCCAGACCGAAACTGATGTTCTCGCGCACCGTCAGCCACGGCATCAGGGCGAACTTCTGGAACACCATGGCGATGCGTTTGGTGCGCATCATTTTCAGTTCGGCCGGGGTGCAGGAAGCAATATCGATCTGCTTGCCTTCGTGCTCGACGAACAGCTTGCCGCGACTCACGGTGTTGAGGCCGTTGATGCAGCGCAGCAGGCTCGACTTGCCGGAGCCGGACAGGCCCATCAGTACGCAGATCTCGCCCTTGTTGATGTCCAGGCTGGCCTTTTCCACGCCGACGATCTGCCCGGTCTTTTTCAGGATCTCGCTGCGGGTCAAACCTTGATCGAGAAGTTTCAGTGCTTCGCGCGGATCCTTGGTGAAGATCACGTCAACGTTATCGAAGCGAATTATGCTCATGCGTCACCCCCTACTTTGGCGTCGGGTTGTTTGCAGATACGGTCGAGCATGATCGCCAGCAGTACGATCGCCAGGCCCGCTTCGAAGCCCAGGGCGATATCAGCAGTGTTCAGTGCGTTGACCACCGGTTTGCCGAGTCCGTCGGCGCCCACCAGTGCCGCGATCACCACCATCGACAGCGACAGCATGATGCACTGGGTGATGCCGGCAGCGATGCTCGGCATGGCGTGAGGCAGTTCGATCCGTGAGAGCAATTGGCGACGCGAGCAGCCGAAGGCCTTGCCGGCGTCCATCAGTTCTTGCGGGACATCGCGGATGCCCAGGTAGGTCAGGCGGATCGGCGCAGCGATGGCGAACACCACCGTGGAGATCAGGCCCGGCACCACACCCAGCCCGAAGAGGGTCAGGGTAGGAATGAGGTAAACGAAGGTCGGTACGGTCTGCATCAGATCGAGTACCGGACGCATTAAAGTGTAGAACATCGGCTTGTGCGCAGCGACGATGCCCAGCGGTACGCCGATGACCACGCAGACCAGGGTCGCGAACATGACCTGGGCGAGGGTTTCCATGGTTTCCTGCCAGTACCCCAGGTTGAGGATCAGCAGGAACGAGGCAATCACAAAAACAGTCAGCCCCCATTTGCGCTGGATGAAATGCGCGAGCAGGGCGATGAGGCCGATCAAGACAAAGGGATTGAACCAGGTCAGCGCAAACGTCACGCCGTGGATCATCGTTTCCAGTGTCACGGCGATTGCGTCGAAGGTGCTGGCGCCGTGTTGCGTCAACCATTCAACGAAGCCCGCGATGTACTGGCCTAAAGGGATTTTCTGATCAATCAGCATGGTAGTGAACGTCCGCATGCAAGGAATAAACAGCCCGGGCGAGCGAACTCGCCCGGCGTAAGGCAATTACTGTGCGAGCTTGGCTTTCACGGCCTCCAGGCCTGGTTTACCGTCAATGGTGGTCACGCCAGCGAGCCAGGTATCGAGCACCTGAGGGTTCTTTTTCAGCCAGGCCTTGGCGGCCGCTTCAGGCTTCATCTTGTCGTCGAGGATGTTGCCCATCAGGGTACTTTCCATGTCGACGGTGAACTCCAGGTTCTTCAGCAACTGACCGACGTTGCTGCATTCGGTGGTGTAGCCCTTGCGGGTGTTGGTCGCCACAGTGGCAGCACCGAAATCGGGGCCGAAGAAGTCATCGCCGCCGGTCAGGTATTGAATCTTGAAGCGCTTGTTCATCGGGTGCGGCGCCCAGCCGAGGAAGACCACGGCGGTGTCGCGTTTCTGCGCGCGGTCGACCTGCGAGAGCATGCCCGCTTCGGACGATTCGACGACCTTGAAGCCGGCGGTTTTCAAACCGAAAGCGTCCTTGTCGATCATGCTCTGGATCAGGCGGTTGCCGTCGTTGCCAGGCTCGATGCCGTAAATCTTGCCATCGAGCTCTTTCTTGAATTTGGCGATGTCGGCGAAGTCATGCAGGCCCTTGTCGTACAGGGCTTGCGGTACGGCGAGGGTGTACTTGGCACCCTTGAGGTTGGTGCGCACCACTTCGACGGTGCCGGCATCGCGGTAGGCCTTGATGTCGTTTTCCATGGTCGGCATCCAGTTACCGAGGAACACATCCATGTTCTTGCCGTCGGCCAGCGACTTGTAGGTCACGGGCACGGAGATCATGGTGGTCTTGGTCTTGTAGCCGAGGGCGTCGAGTACCACCGACGTGGTGGCGGTGGTGGCGGTGATGTCGGTCCAGCCGACATCGGAGAAGTTTACGGTACTGCACTGCGCCGGTTCTGCAGCTTGCGCCAGTAACGGCAGACTCAGCATGGCGGCCAACAACAACGACGGGGAACCTTTCATGGATGGACTCCTTGGTGTTTTTTTTGGCAGTGTTCCGACTGTGGACCACCGCACTTATAGGTTGCGGTTGGATGGCGTTCTGGAGACAGCTCTACCACGGCGCCTTGCAATCGAGTCATAACGATCATGTACCAGTGAAAATCTGACGCCTACAGGGTGGGTCGTATCCAGTACAGGGATGGTCGCATCCAGTGTCAGTGACGTCGTTTACAGCTTTTTTCCGCCCCGTTTGGCCATCTGAACCGCATAAAAACGGCGAAAACACGGGAGGAAACCGGCACGGCGTTGGTGGGCATGAGTGCGTCGGTGTCAGACGCCGAGCGACCTGACAAAAGCCTGATGATGCGGGCATTCCGGCGGATCGCAGCTTGAGCGTAGCAGCTCCGCCAGCGGGCGCTTAACGCCCGGGAACGGCATCCTCAGGAGCTCTGCAGCAATGGCTATCAGCGTTTTCGACCTGTTCAAAATCGGCATCGGCCCTTCCAGTTCCCACACCGTCGGCCCGATGCGCGCCGCCGCCCTGTTTGTCGAAGCGCTGCGCGACCGGCACCTGCTCGAACAGGTGCGGCGTATAGAAGTGCAACTGTTCGGCTCGCTGTCGGCCACCGGTATCGGCCACGGCAGCGACAATGCAGTGATCATGGGCTTGATGGGCGAGTGGCCGGACGCAATCGACCCGTCGCAGATCGGCCCGCGAATCCAGGCGCTGCGCGAAACTCACACACTGTTATTGGATGGTCGTCTGTCGGTGCCGTTTATATGGGCTCGCGACATGCGCCTGATCGACGAGAACCTGCCGTTCCATCCCAACGCCATGACTCTGGTTGCCGAAGGCGATCACGGCGAGATTCATCGCGACACCTACTATTCGGTCGGTGGCGGTTTTGTGGTGGATCAGGCGCAGGCATCCAGCGGTGTGGTCGATCTGGATCGCACCGAATTGCCTTATGACTTTTCCAGCGCAGTAGAACTGCTGCAGCTGTGCCAAAAGAACAACCTGCGCGTCGCCGAACTGATGATGGCCAACGAAAATGTCTGGCGCAGCGAAGAAGAAATCCGTGCCGGGTTGATGAAGCTGTGGCGGGCGATGCAGGATTGCGTCGAGCAGGGCCTCAAGCACGAAGGCATCCTTCCCGGCGGTCTCAATGTGCGTCGGCGGGCAGCCAAGTTGCATCGCAGCCTGCAGGAGTTGAACAAGCCCAACGTGATCGGCTCGACCCTCAGTGCCATGGAGTGGGTCAACCTGTTTGCCCTCGCGGTCAATGAAGAAAACGCGGCGGGTGGGCGCATGGTCACGGCGCCGACCAATGGCGCGGCGGGGATCATTCCGGCAGTGTTGCACTACTTTATGAAGTTCAGCGAAGCGGTCACCGACGCCAACGTGGTCGACTACTTCCTGGGCGCGGCGGCGGTGGGGATTCTGTGCAAGAAGAACGCCTCGATCTCCGGTGCCGAAGTCGGCTGCCAGGGCGAGGTCGGCTCGGCCTGCGCGATGGCGGCGGCGGGGCTGGCGGAGATCCTCGGTGCCACTCCGGAGCAACTGTGCAACGCGGCGGAAATCGGCCTGGAACACAACCTTGGCCTGACCTGCGATCCGGTCGGCGGCCTGGTACAGGTGCCGTGCATCGAGCGCAACGCAATTGCCGCTGTGAAGGCGATCAACGCGGCGCAGATGGCCCTGCGTGGCGATGGTCAGCACTTCATCTCGCTGGACCGGGTGATCCGCACCATGCGTGATACCGGCGCGGATATGCATGACAAATACAAAGAGACCTCGCGGGGTGGTCTGGCCGTTAGCGCGGTTGAGTGCTGAGACCGAGATGTCCTGTGGCGAGGGGATTTATCCCCGATGGGCTGCGAAGCGGCCCCAAATCCTGCAATCGAGTGTTGCCTGACACACCGCGGTGAATGGTTTTACGGCTGCTGCGCAGCCGATCGGGGATAAATCCCCTCGCCACAGGATTTATGTTTGATTTGGAAAGGTTGGAGCACCAGACCAGTCAAAACTGCTCACCAAGTGCACACGCTGATCAAATCACGCCACCTTTTAGCGCGTCGTAATCAGATAAGAGCTTTTCCCACTCGCAGTGCGCCATTCGCACCCCCTGCCATCCGTCACCCGTGCTTGCGGTGACACTCTGAAACAACTGCGCGCAAGCCCGTTCCCACAAGTGCTACCGATCTGCTCACAGGCAGCGGGGCAGGGCTCTCGGCGCCGCTGATGGCACTTCGAAACACCGTGTGTCCGACGTCTTGAATAGACACGTCGCGACGTCGTTTTCAGGAGTTATTGAACAGCCATTCAATTTTAGGCATGGCAATTGCTCTGTCATAACAAAGCCCGTCTCCCACGCGAGAACGCCGGCAATAACAAGAGCCTCCGCCTGAGGCCATCACCCGCTTTGTGTGAGGAGATACCGCGATGACGTCGTTCAACTCCGGGGCCCAACCCCAGAACCGTGCGCCTCAATCCATTGGCTTTCTGCTGCTGGACAATTTCACGCTGATTTCTCTGGCCTCCGCAGTCGAGCCCCTGCGCATGGCCAACCAATTGTCCGGTCGTGAGCTGTATCGCTGGAGCACCCTGACCGTCGATGGCGGCCAGGTGTGGGCCAGTGACGGTCTGCAAATCACCCCCGATGCCTCCATGCACAAAGCCCCGCCCCTGGACACCGTGATCGTCTGCGGCGGGATCGGCATTCAACGCACCGTGACCCGTGAACACGTCTCGTGGCTGCAGAGCCAGGCGCGTCAGTCCAAGCGTCTGGGCGCCGTGTGCACCGGCAGCTGGGCTTTGGCTTGCGCCGGTCTGCTCGACGGTTTCGATTGCAGCGTGCACTGGGAATGTCTGGCGGCGATGCAGGAAGCTTTCCCGCGTGTGGCGATGAGCACCCGTCTGTTCACCCTCGACCGTAACCGTTTCACCAGCTCCGGCGGCACCGCGCCATTGGACATGATGCTGCACCTGATCAGCCGCGATCACGGTCGCGAACTGTCCGCCGCGATCTCGGAAATGTTCGTCTACGAACGCATCCGCAACGAGCAGGATCATCAGCGTGTGCCGCTCAAGCATATGCTCGGCACCAACCAGCCGAAGCTGCAGGAAATCGTCGCGCTGATGGAAGCCAATCTGGAAGAGCCGATCGACCTCGACGAACTGGCGGTGTACGTCGCCGTGTCGCGTCGACAGCTGGAGCGGCTGTTCCAGAAATACCTGCACTGCTCGCCGTCGCGCTACTACTTGAAGCTGCGCCTGATCCGCGCGCGGCAGTTGCTCAAGCAAACGCCGATGTCGATCATCGAAGTCGCGTCGGTGTGTGGTTTCGTGTCGACGCCGCACTTCTCCAAGTGCTATCGCGAATACTTCGGCATTCCGCCGCGTGACGAACGCGTAGGCTCCAACACCACCCAGCAAGTGGCGATGCTGCCGCTGCCGCAGGCGATCGTGATGTCGCCGCTGTCGGGACCGATGTCGGCGTTGAGTCAGGCGCGTAATGAGTCGACGTTTGCCAGCGTAAGGTTGTAAAGCAAAAGATCGCAGTCTGCGGCAGCTCCTACAGGTGATCGCATTTCAACTGTAGGAGTTGCC
>NZ_JAESJL010000029.1:0-600 GCF_016756945.1 Pseudomonas sp. MWU318 | reverse complement strand
AGGTCGCGGTGTAGACGATCGAACCACCTTCAGCGACGGAACCGGTGGCGCTCAACGTCAGGTTGGTGGTGTCGACGGTGTCGGTGACGGTGGTGCTGACAGGGGTTTTGTCGGCCACGAGGTTTTCGTAGTTGCCGCCCGTTACGCCGGTAATCGCGTTGCTCAACGGCTCGTGACCGTTCAACGCATCGTTTGGCGCGGTGGTGGTCACGGTACCGGTGGTTTTACCCACTTCGATGGTGATGGTCTGACCGTTGGCCAGGGTCACGACCACAGGCGAACCGGTGACTGGCGCGCCGACAGTGGCGGTGTAAGTGACGGTACCGCCTTCAGCGACCGAAGTATCGGCCGTGAGTTTCACGGTCGAGGTGTCGATGGTGTCAGTGACTTCGGTGACAGCTGGAACGGTGCTCGGCACCAGATTTTCGAAGTTGCCGCCGGACGCATCCTTGATCGTGACTTCGACTTTGCCGGCGTCTTTGTAGACGTCATCGGCTGGCGCTGGAACCGTTACGGTGCCGGTGGTTTTACCGGCTTCGATGGTGATGACGGAGCCGTTGCTCAACGTCACGGTTACCGGGGTGCCCGCCGGATTGGTCA
>NZ_JAESJL010000028.1:0-611 GCF_016756945.1 Pseudomonas sp. MWU318 | reverse complement strand
ACGACGCCAGCGCCGACGGTACGACCGCCTTCACGGATAGCGAAACGCAGACCGTCTTCCATCGCGATGGTTTTGATCAGGGTAACAGTCATCTGAATGTTGTCACCTGGCATTACCATTTCAACGCCTTCTGGCAGCTCGCAGTTACCAGTCACGTCAGTAGTACGGAAGTAGAACTGTGGACGGTAGCCTTTGAAGAACGGAGTGTGACGACCGCCTTCTTCCTTGCTCAGAACGTAAACTTCTGCGGTGAACTTGGTGTGCGGCTTAACCGAACCCGGCTTGACCAGAACCTGACCACGCTCAACGTCGTCACGCTTGGTACCACGCAGCAGAACGCCACAGTTCTCGCCAGCACGACCTTCGTCGAGCAGCTTGCGGAACATTTCAACACCGGTGCAGGTGGTGGTGGTGGTGTCGCGCAGACCAACGATTTCCAGCGCATCTTGAACGCGAACGATACCGCGCTCGATACGACCAGTCACAACAGTACCACGACCCGAGATCGAGAATACGTCTTCGATTGGCATCAGGAATGGCTTGTCGATCATACGAACTGGCTCTGGGATGTAGCTGTCCAGAGTTTCAACCAGCTTCTTGACGGCAGTGGT
>NZ_JAESJL010000027.1:0-684 GCF_016756945.1 Pseudomonas sp. MWU318 | reverse complement strand
CGGTCGCTTGCCGATGTCCGCTTCTGGCCGATTTTTGTCTGTCGCCACCGTCAGCTTTGGGTCGAAAGTCTTCGTTCGGTAACCACATCGGAACCTCGCTACTCCCCGCAGGATCGGGTGATAGCGTGGAGATGAATCGAATGAGTCGTTGCGTGTTTAACAGATCGCCATCCTGGAAGCGGCTACTTTAGTGGAGATGGAAGTGGACATTGACTGTCTATTAAAAAAAAGGCAACTGAACGTGCAAGAGCAAAATGCTCTTGTGGCCCATACACTCATGGTAACCGCCAAAGCTTGGCTGGCCAGAGGGGTTCCTCTCGCCTTAAAAAACTATGGCGAGTCGAAAGGCGTTAGATGGTCAGAAACCGTCGTACTCGACCTTGAAGTTGACTTTCCCGGAATGCCACGCCTTTATGGTCTTTTGCTCACTCACGCAGAGCGGTTCATAGAGTTTGAAATTGATACGGATAGCACTCATAGGTACGTGGAATCGGTGAGTCAATGGGAGGATGTTTCTGCTAATCAGGACTACGCGTCCCGAAAGCGCGGCACTGGAAAGGGCTTCGCAGCAATTGCTCTCCAGGTGAGGCGCGAACTTCTATGCGGCGTTTAGGTGTGAATCACTGAAGCTGAGACTCCATTGTTGATCGTAAGCCGCATTTAATGAGTGGCAGCTTTCGGCCA
>NZ_JAESJL010000026.1:0-1035 GCF_016756945.1 Pseudomonas sp. MWU318 | reverse complement strand
CGATTTAAGGAAGCATCATGGGATATCGGGTTGTCACGTCAGAGGAAAAAGCAGAAGCCATTCGCTTGGTCGTGGAGATGAATTACTCCATCCCTAAAGCCTGTGAAGCTATTGATGTGGGCCCTACGGCCCTGCGTCGCTGGGTTTCGCGCTGGCGTCGAGAGCAGGAAGGCATGTCGCAGCCACCGCGATTGCAGGATCAGGAACTGATCGAATCGCTCCAGGCAAAGCTGGCACTGCTTGAAGCCGAGAACCAAGTGCTAAAAAAGCAATTGCCCTCTCATCTAAAGGTTCTGTTCGGTCGAACCAAGTGATTGATGGCGTTCGAGGTGCAATGTCGATTCGGCGCATGTGCTCAGTGCTTGGTGTTGCCCGAAGCAGCTATTACACCAAGCGTAAACCCAAGCGCCTGAAGCCTGAACTGCGCTTGCTGAGGCGTAAACTTCGTGCGATGCATAAAGAACATCGTGAGGCGTTAGGTACTCGTGGGTTTTCCAGAGAGCTAAGAAAAGAGGGGATTTTTATTGGGCGCTGTCGAATGCGCACGCTGATCAACACCTTTGGCCTACACCGACGCAGACCGTGTTATGCCCACTATCGACGCGCTACGAAACCAGCGATTGTTGCACCGAACATACTTGATCGGCGTTTTAATCCGACCCAGCCAGACACCCTTTGGGCCGGCGACATTACCTACATCCGAGTCGGAAATGGCTGGCTTTATCTGGCGGTGGTGATGGATCTGTTTTCACGCAGAATTGTGGGGTGGGCCTGTTCCCGAACTGCCGATGCTGAGCTGTCTGCAAGGGCGCTAAGGTTAGCAGTGTCACTACGCCGTCCGATGCCTGCATTGCTATTTCACTCAGACCAAGGCTGCCAGTACACCGCTGATCGATTTGTTGGCTGCTTGGCAGAAAACCGGATCGTTCAGAGCATGAGTCGTCGAGGGAACTGCTGGGATAACGCAGTTGTTGAGCGCTATTTCAGGACGTTGAAACACGATTGGATGCCGGAAAACGGCTACCAAAACCATTT
>NZ_JAESJL010000024.1:0-2775 GCF_016756945.1 Pseudomonas sp. MWU318 | reverse complement strand
AATGGTCCCTACGTTGACGTGGGGCAGGGAACGATCAAATTTTTCCTTAGCCATCGATAACACCCTCAACAGAAGAATTAGACGAACGATATCTACCATTAAAACAAAGGCAGATATTTTCATATCTGCCTTGTTATATGGAGCTCTTGAGCGGATTTGAACCGCTGACCTCACCCTTACCAAGGGTGTGCTCTACCAACTGAGCTACAAGAGCGTAAAACTTTGCACAACCTGCAAACTTGGAGCGGGTAGCGGGAATCGAACCCGCATCATCAGCTTGGAAGGCTGAGGTTCTACCACTAAACTATACCCGCGGAGCTTGCAGCTCACGCTAAAAATGGTGGAGGGGGAAGGATTCGAACCTTCGAAGTCGTAGACGTCAGATTTACAGTCTGATCCCTTTGGCCGCTCGGGAACCCCTCCTAAGCGAGCCGGCATTCTATACTACGCCGGCCTTCTGTCAAGCATTTTCTCATTAAAAACCTGAGGTTAGCTGCGTTGACGCCGCTCCGCTTTGACAACCTGTTTAGGTGTTCGCTGTGGAGCGGGCGCCATTCTATGCAAACTATTCCAGCGGTGCAACCCCCTCACACAGCATTATTTTATGTTTTAACTCATTGAATTCCTTGGAAAGGTTCTGCAACTGCACATCCCCCAATAAACGCTGGCTTTCGGGCGCAATGCGCAGCCAGAAACCAGGCTCGGGAAGATCCTTTTGCGACGCCTGAACCTTCACACTCATGGTGGCTAGACGCAGCTGCAGCGCGGAAATACTGCTTTCTTGAGTCAAACCACCCAAAAACAGACACTCCTGTCCGGCACGGCGCGCGTCCTGCACTGCCCCAGAGCCACCAGCCGCCTCACTCAATAAACGAATATCTTGCTGGGACCCGCGGTACATACTGAGGGGAGTGACATCTTTCGCACGCAAGGGCGCTTCCTGCTGATGCCAGACGTAATAGAACACATTGAGAACAACGAGCAGCAGGAACAACCAACGCATACAAACCTCAAGTTAAAGGGCACGCCATCGCCAACCCTACAAATACCAGGTCAGGGACGATCCGAGCATCAGGTACGACGTCCGCCACCAACCCAGCATCGCCACCGGTAATAAAGACAGCAAAGCGCTCCCCCCAATAGGATCGAGCCATTTCCATCTGGGTCAGGACGAAACCTCTCAACATTAAAGAGCACCCGCGCTCCACTGCCTCTACGGTACTGCGCCCTGGAGCATGGCTCGTTAGCGCTTTTTCGGCAGCCAAGTCCCCATAACGGATTTTCCGGGTATGTGTACGCAATTGGTTACGCATCAAGGGCATCCCTGGGCAAATGAATCCCCCCAGGTGCTCACCTTCGGCATTAATAAAGTCGGCCGTCACCGCGGTGCCGAAATCCAGAATAAGACAGGCGCCTGCAGCCAAATGAAAGCCACCAAGCATCGCCAACCAGCGATCCAGCCCCAAGCGCTCATAGTCGTCATAGCCATTCCTGACACCAGACATTTCACTAGCCGACTGGGCACACACGACCGAGACACCAAACGTCTGCTCGAGGATTCGGGTGAGCGCGGCAGTTTCTTCGCTGGTTCTTACGCTGACCAACCGACATTTACGCAACGACATGCTGTCAAATGCGCACAAGCTATCCACCAGAGCTTGATCCGAGTCGACAACACCTTCCGCGAACAGACCGCCTGCCGCTGTATTCAATACACGCCACTTGATAAAGCTATTCCCACAGTCGAGCTCAAGAATCATCACGCAACCTCAGGCTGAGCTCACCACCACTAAATACTCTTTCCACGCCGTCCACCTTCAAGCGCAGCGCACCCTGGCTATCAATGCCAAGCACTACGCCTTCTATATGACTAACGCCCGCAATCAAGGAAACCGGACGACCTTGCCACATGTGATCCTTTTCCCACTCTTCCTGGAACGCAGAGAAACCATCAACCTGATGACGCTGGATATAGCCGCGTAGTTGCTCGCTCAACTCAGCCACCAATACGTTGCGATCGCAGCTTTTACCCGTCTCGAGTCGAATCGACGTCCATTGCTGGTCAACTTCCTCAGCAACCTGCATGTTCACATTAATGCCTATACCCAGCACCACATGGCAAACATCTGCCGGATCTCCTACTAGTTCAAGAAGAATACCAGCGATTTTCTTGTTTCCGACCAACACATCGTTGGGCCACTTCAATCCTGCACCCGCCACTCCTAGCTTTCGCAAGGCACGCATAACAGCCAAACCGACCACCAGACTCAAGCCCTCAAGCTGGCGCATGCCGCCTTCGATGCGAAGAACCAAGCTGTAGTAGAGATTTTCAGCAAAAGGGCTTACCCACTTGCGTCCCCGGCGACCGCGACCGGAAATCTGTCGCTCTGCCAATACCAGAAACGGCGCCGCTCGACCCTGATTGATCGCGCGAAGCGCCTCTGCGTTAGTGGAATCAATGGAATCAAAGACTGTAATCGGCCAAACCGCTGCCAAGGCACTAATCTTCAGGGGATCGAGCAGCGTCAAGGGCGTAGCCAGTTGATAGCCTCTGCCCCGGACTTTGTTAATGGACAACCCGAGTTCAGCCTCAAGATGCTGAAGCTGCTTCCACACCGCACTTCGACTGATTCCCAGGGCAACCCCCAGAGCTTCGCCGGAATGGAATCGACCATCCTTTAATAAATTTAACAACGTCAGCATGCAGGTCTCGCCTCACAATGAGGCCCGAATAATAGCCATGAGCCGGGCGATTGCATAGAAATCAAGCGCAGC